>CAYUVA010000046.1:0-20729 GCA_964448115.1 uncultured bacterium | reverse complement strand
CCCCCTTAATCCCCCCCGTGAACGGGGGGGAAAAGAAGAGGGGACAACCGTGAACGGGGGGGAAAAGAAGAGGGGACAACCGTGAACAGGGGGGAAAAGAAAAAGGGACATAGGTAAAAATGAGGGTGATTAGATTCGGTCTTTCGGGGCTGTTTCCCCCCCCCTTAATCCCCCCCGTGAACGGGGGGGAAAAGAAGAGGGGACAACCGTGAACGGGGGGGAAAAGAAGAGGGGACAACCGTGAACAGGGGGGGAAAAGAAGAGGGGACAACCGTGAACACGGGGGGATTAAAGGGGTGGGAAAACAAAGGGCAGCTCTGAAGAATTGATTTAATTCGCACTATGATGGTGTTAGAAATCGCCTTTTAAATACCCTGGGGCTGAGCTTTCATGCAGGGGAACAAATGGTTATAATGAATTTATATGGACGAACGGATTAAAAGGCTGATGCTTTGGCTGCATGGCAAGCGAGCCTATCCTATAAAAATCGAGTATTTCCCTACCAATCGCTGTAACCTTTGCTGCATATTCTGCCATAAGCGCATTGAACCGCCGGGCTATCAAGTCCCTGAGATCCCGATAACACGGATGCTGGAACTAGTAGAGGAATCAGCAAAATTGGGAGTGCAACAGTGGCATATCATTGGCGGTGGAGAACCCTTGATGAGACTCGATGATACCCTGATGCTAATGGAAGCCATCAAATCTCATGGAATCTATGGGTACCTGAATACCAATGGCACAAACTTCAACACTGAAATCATAAACCAAACGGTGTATATGGGCTGGGATTACATCAAGTTCTCCCTTTATGGGCACAAGGCTAGTATCCATGACAACCTGACACAGATCCCTGGAGCCTTCAAGCGCATTACCGCTGCTATTAAACAATTCGCCGGTTTGAAGCGACACTTGGGCAAAAACAAGCCCGTTCTTGAGGTGGGTCCGGTGCTAGTAAAAGATAATTATCCCTTTTTATCAAGGATGGCAAAACATGCACATAGACTGGGAGCTGATGTCTTTAAACCGCAGAGCCTTACCGTTTATGATGATAAGGGTAGGCGATTGCAGATTGAAGATGATGATATAGAACTGCTTGTGAAGGAGGCGAGCAAGGCTTATCAATTCTGCCAGAAAAAAGGAATACAAAATAATCTCGATCATATCATCGAGGAAGCTAACAGGCAGCAGATGCAAAATGTCTCTCAATCGAGAAACAAGGCTCATTCCAATGAAAAAGAACAGGCAATCTCCTTTTTAGTCATGCCCTGCTACGAGCCATGGCTCCACCTTACTATCCAGGTTAATGGCCAGACTATGATTTGTGGTTTCCAGGAAAACAATTTTGGTGGTAGTGTCATGAATAATTCCCTTGAAGAGATATGGTTCAGCGCTCCTTTTCAGTCGGTCAGATCCTCCTTTTTAGCTGGGAATATGCCATCTTATTGTCAAAAATGCGTCAATGTGGTCATGGATTCGAATCAAAGGCTTGGAGAGATGTTACGAAAATATGCGGGTGGTGAAAAGGATTCTGACAAGTGATCTAATGAACTTGATGGGTTGTTATTCTCAAGATAGTTAGATATAATATAGTTGAATAAATCAAGGATTAATTCGGGTATGAGCAAGAATGATAGCGACAATCTGAAGCCTGATTTTCTTTTAGGGGGAGATGACCTCGAGGGTGGAGGAAAGCTCCCTGCACTGGCTGGGAAGGTTAAACTTGTGATACAGGAAGGGGAGTCATTAGGCAAGGTCTTTACTTTAATAAAAGCCAGGAACCTGATCGGTAGGCTAGATGAGGAGAGAAATATCGTACCAGAGATCGATCTAAGCAACGAGGATGAAGGCTATGTATCCAGGAGACACGCTGAGATAAGGCTCGAAGATGAGGCGGTTTACATCATTGATCTGGGGGGGAAGAACAAGACCTACCTGAATAACGCCGCCTTGAGGGTGGATGAGCCGGTTGCACTGGATGATAAAGACCTTATTCGAGTCGGCATGGTGCTGCTTAGGGTTGAGTTCGATAAGTAACTCTTCTTGCCGAATCCCCATAAAGTATCGCTAATTATAACCGTTCCCTACGAGAACCCGGTTGTGCAAAAAGTATCATAATTTATTCTCATGGATAATGCTAATGCGATCGCGGTTGAGCTTAATAATATCACCAAGACCTTCATATTAAGACACCAGAGCCAAGATACAATTAAAGGTGTCTTTCTGAGGCATATCTTGGGAACACCTTCCCATGAGTCGAAGATAGACGCGCTCAAGGATATCTCGTTTACAGTCAAACAAGGCGAACTAGTCGGGATCATCGGCAAAAACGGCTCTGGCAAGAGCACACTGCTTCGGATTATTCTCGGCATCCTGAAGCCGAGCAGCGGGGATGTTCAAACCCATGGCAGGATATCGGGCATCCTGGATCTGGTTGCCGGGTTTCACGAAAATCTGACCGGCAAGGAGAATATCTTCCTTAATGGAACCCTGTTCGGTCTTACTCGTGCCGAGCTTGCCAGGGTGATGGATCGTATAATCTCTTTCTCTGGACTAGGGGAGTTCATTGATGTTCCCTTGCGTAACTACAGCACCGGTATGCTGCTTCGTCTCGGCTTCTCGCTGGCGGTTAGCGTTGATCCGGATATCCTGCTGGTCGATGAGATTCTCATGGTCGGCGATATAGCCTTCCAAAGGCGCTGCATGGAGAAGCTGAGGGAGTTTGCCGATGCTGGAAAGACGATATTAATGGTCTCGCATTCATTGGAAGACCTGCGCCCTATCTGTAATCGGTGCCTGGTGTTATCCGAGGGGAGGCTGCTTTATGACGGCATTACCGAAGATGCATTCGATGTTTACTTGAACATGCTCTCCGACCAGGAAAAAGAGGGCAATCTATATAAGATCAGGCAAGAACTCAAACAGTGGGAGTCAACCCTTACCGAGAAGATTAAACGCACCGATCAAATGCTGGGGGAGACAGAACGGAAGTGGCGTTATCGATTCGAGCAATACAAAGACGAGCTTGTAAGAAACATCACGCTTGCTAATGTGGAGGGAAAACTAAATATCCCCAAGATTCCAGGCACCTATGGCAACATGAGGGCACACATCCACAAGGTAAGCTTACTGGATAACGAGGGTAGTTTTATAGAAAAAGTCCAAGAGAAGCAGCCGATTCGCATATTGATTCATTTTAGGCTCAAAGAACCGGTAGATAAAGCAATTATCGGGGTAAGCATTCATGATAGCGCGCTAATGGAGACCTTATATACCCAATATGATATCCCCGCTAGTATCTGCAACACAACCGGCGCATATTATGCTTATGTGGGGCTCCCTTTTAGCCAAGTAGGCTCCGGGAAATACTATGTGTCCCCAGTGATAAAGGATGGCAACTCTGGCGAGATCCTGCATCAACTCTGGCTCATGCACAGCTTCGAGGTGATAGGATTGGAAGCGAAGCCCGCTGATGAGCATCCAGTGTGGAGCTTTGAGCCTTCCCAGGAGTGATCGTAAATATGCTTCAAGGTTCTAGACGAAAGGGTTTCACTATCCTGTTGCTATTTTTGCTTCCGCTGGTGGCATGTATTTCGCTTGCCTTCGGCGGCAGCCCCATTGCCCTGGCAGATATCGTCTCTGTATTATACCAGAGCCTAGGCTTTGGGGTGAGCGTTTCCGAGGATGCTGAGATCATTAGAAAGATCCTGTTCGATATTCGCATTCCTCGAATGTTGCTAGCCATCCTCGCCGGGGCTGCGCTGTCGGTAGTCGGCGCTGTATTCCAGTGCCTGTTGCGCAATCCGTTGGCAGAGCCATACATCCTGGGCGTCTCCGGCGGCGCAGCGCTGGGCGCGGTCATCGGCTTCATTTTAGGCTTGGGCAGCATGGCGCTCGGCTACGGAGCCATCCAGGTCTTAAGTTTTCTTGGCGGCTCGGTTGCGATCTTCGTCGCTTATGGCATCGGATACCGGCGGGGAAGGCTATCGGTATTCGGTGTGATCCTGGCAGGCGTGATATTAAATTCCTTTTTCAATGCGGTTATCCTTTTAATCTATTGGTTTGCAAATCCGGTAAAGGTCAAGGGTATCATGTTCTGGCTATTGGGGGATCTGGGCGGGATGGAGCATAATCTATGGATAATTGCTGCTATTGTCCTGGTCGGATGCAGCATCTTGTATAGCTACTCCAAGGGATACAATATCCTGGTGATGGATGAGGATCTTGCATCATCGAGCGGCATTGATGTAGAGCACCTGAAGCGAGTGAGTTTTCTTTTGGCTTCATTCATCACCGCCGCCGTTGTCTCCGCAGCCGGGCTCATTGCATTTGTCGGCTTGATCGTGCCTCACACCATGAGGTTGCTCATTGGACCGGATCACCGTTGGCTATTGCCGGTTAGCGCTATTGGGGGAAGCATCTTTCTTTTATCATGCGATGTGCTTGCCCGGGTGCTCATCGCGCCCATGGAGATACCGATCGGCGTTATCACCTCCATCTTAGGGGGACCGTTTTTTCTTTTCATTCTGGTGCGCAATCTTAATACAACCACGAGGTAAGTGAAGATTGACCGTCGATAGCTTCTTCAGCTTGACCGATATCAGCTTCGGTTATGATAGTAAGAGACCGATGGACAGGGGGGATCTCATCTTGGATGGCTTGAATCTCACCATACAAAGAGGCTCGTTTTGGGGAGTGATCGGACCCAATGGAGCCGGCAAGACCACGCTTTTAAGGCTACTATTGGGTCTCATAAAGCCTCGCCGGGGGAGCATTAAAATAATGGGTACCAAGCTGCATAACCTCGGATTCTCTCAGCGAGCCAAGCTTACAGCCTATGTATCGCAGGATATTTACTATCAATTTCCATTTACGGTGCGCGAGGTCGTATTGATGGGAAGATATCCGCACTTGAAAAATCGATTATTCGAGGGAAAAAATGATCGCCAGATCGCTGAAAAATACATGGATATGCTTGGTATTTCGGGCTTTGCCAATAGGTACCTATATGAGCTATCCGCTGGAGAAAGGCAAAGGGTGCAGATAGCCAGGGCATTGGCCCAGCAGGCACCATGTTTGCTGCTCGATGAGGCTGCCAGCCACCTGGACATCAACTATCAGCAGGCGATAGGCGATTTGCTCGAGCAGCTCAATGAAAAGGAGAAAATGACCATGGTCTTCATCTCCCATGACCTGAACCTTGCTGCCAGGTATTGTGAAAGGCTGCTCCTTTTGGGCAAGCAAGCTACGGCTTATGAGATCGGGACCCCCGAAGGGGTGCTAACCTCGCAAACAATAAAGCAGTACTTCGGCTGCGAGGTTAAGGTCGCCAATGACCCCTTCAGCGGCAAGCCACATATATACCTACCTGGAGATGGCGGATGACCCTTTTATTCATACTTTGTATTTTGCTTTCTTGCCATGGTGTCCATGCCGCAGATGTTATCGGTCGGGTCATCTTGCAGGGGGAGAATGATTTCAGCGCAACCCAGGTGGTGCTCGGTGAAGCATCGTATATCCCATCGCTGGGCTTTATTGGCATCGGCATCACCGCTATTTTATTAGCTCTTATTCTAAGATATTCGCTTGGGCATAAAAGCCTGGGCGCAGCGGTCATTATATGTCTGTCCCTCTTGGTGATTTCCGCATACTGTTACCATCTTTTTACCACATTAACCGATTTTAATGGTTATTACTGTTTTACCAATGTTCCCGCCGGCGAATACCGGCTAAGCGCGTTCAGGTACCACGGCTTTTCGAGCGCAGCGATCGATAAACTTTGCGTTCCAGAGCAAGGCGAAGTTATTGCCCAGACCCTCATTTTACTAAGGCACACATCGACTCCAACAGCGACATTCACCCCTCGTAACACTCCTACTCCGACCCAAACAAGCACCATCCAGGCAACCTTGACGCCTACAAATAGCCCCACTTCGATCCCCACAAATACGCCAAGTTTCACCCCCTCCTCGACAGTTACCTCCACCGCAAGCCCTACCAGCACTCCGACCGTCTATACTGATGAGTTCATCGCCAACCCATACACACCCGGGAGCCAGGTGGAGCCTGATGTGGCTGTCATGCCCTGTGGTGGCTTTATCATCGCCTGGAGCGACCAGGAGGGCTTCATCAAGTTTCGCCTGTTCGATGATCATTGTGCCCCGACAACTGGTGAGATCATGGTCAACGCATCTGAAAGCTCGACAGCAGCTAATCCAAGGCTGGCTGCTGATTCAAGCGGCAGGTGCATCGTTGCCTGGCAGCAGGACTATCCGAGCTATGATACGGACTGCGTTGCACGAATCTTCGATCAAAACGGTGTTCCATCGACTGGTGAGTTTATGGTCGATCCAATCCGCAGCGAGAGTCAACTGAACCCGGATGCAGCCTGGTTGGCTGATGGCAATATAATCGTGGTCTGGCAGCACTGCACTGCCCTGGAAGGATGCGATATTTATCATAGAGTGTTCAACGCCTCGGGTGATCCCCTATCTCAAAGGATGATGACCAACCAACTCGATATTCTGGATCAAGCACATCCAGCCATCACCTCCTTCAGCCATGGAGGATACGCTATCTGCTGGGACGGTCCCGATGAGTCCTCGGTGAGCAATATTATTTACTGTCGTATATACGAGACTTATGAAGATGCCAGCGATGAATTTATCGTGAACGAGAATAACAGTTACAACAAGTTCTACCCTGCCCTGGATTCATGCAGCGATGGGAATTTCGTGATAGTATGGCAGAGCAACGGGCAGGATGGAGATCAATGGGGCATCTTCGGCAGGTTGATGAATGATAAGGGACACAGATTGGCTGATGAGTTCCAGGTCAATGTACGCTGGTCGAACAGCCAGAAGCTGCCCGCGGTCAGCATGGATAGCCAGGGCAATTTCCTGGTATCGTGGACGAGCTACAACCAGGATGGCGACAGCTACGGGATCTATCGACGCCTCTTTCGAGTAGGCTCACCGAATCCCCCCTATGAAGAGTTAGTGAACCAATATACATCCTCAAGCCAGACTGATCCGATGGTCGCACTTAGCGAGGATGGATTCGGAGTCCATGCCTGGAGCAGCTACGGACAGGATGGAGACCTGTGGGGTATCATCGGAAGGAAGATGCCTACTGGATTAAGATATCAAGAGCTTAAAACCTCAAGTATCATTGAATAGATGAAAGAAAAGCTAAGAAGACCGGGGATTATCCTTTTGGTCGGCATTTGCCTGGTAATTGCCTGCGCTTACGGCGTTATCTATACCACGGCAGGTGAGCTTAATCCTGATGAGGGCTATTATCTACTTGGCGCTGAACTTCTTAGTCGCGGGCAAAGACCCTATGTGGATTTCTCCTTCACCCAAGCCCCCATGAGCTTGACCATTTATTCGTTCTTATTATCGTTTTATCATTTCGGCATAGTTGAGGGACGGATCGTATCTTTGGGCATGGTTATGACAATCCTCCTCCTGGTCGTCTTTATATCGTATTATCTATGGGATATGGGCGGTGTTTTGATCTGCCTGATGCTATTTGCATCATCGCCGAACATGGTCTATCAGCTCATCCCCATACGAGCCTATCCGCAGGGGGCGTTATTCATACTTTGCAGCGTTTTTTTTCTGATAGTGGAAGCAAGGGGATTCGAGAACAAGTCGATTGGATATCTTCGGGCAGTCGCTTGCGTGCTGTTCGCCGTAATGGCAGGTTGTACCAGGCTATCATTATGGGGCTATGCGCTTACCGTGCTTGCAGTCTTGCTCTGGCAATCAAAAAAAGATCTCCTGGGTATCTTCATTATTACCAGCTCCTTTATCCTTTTTTCATTCAGTTTTCTAGGCTCTATCTTCATGCTTTACCCCAAGCAAGCCTATTTCAACCTGGTCGCCTACCACCTGGCAAGGGAGATAGGCGGCATTTTTCAGATAGCGCTTGGGAAACTGACCTTCCTAGCAGCATCATTTTGCTACACTTACTGGCTGTGGGGGTTGATAGCGATTGGCTTGATCGCACAAAGTTCATTAAATCAAAGGGAATATGACCCGTTTGCCCCTAAGGATATGAAAAAAGAAAAAAGCTCGATATCGGCAATGAGTATGTTATGGATGACCGCCCTTTCGGTGATAATAAGCCACCTCCCAGCCCAGGTTGGTTATCGGGATCATCATTACTTGGCGCCCATCTATCCGATAATCCTGCTATTGGCTACCGGATATTCGATCAAGCTACTTGAACACCTGCGCTCCAGGCATTTGACAAGGCTGTATTGGATCGTATTTGCTGTCGGATGTGTGCTTGCTATGATAAGCTTCGGCAGGAACAAGATATCGCCCGACCATATCAGAGATGTAAAGGAGATTGCTAAAATAATAAAACAAAATACGAGCATTACAGACAAAATACTTACCCCGGATACATACATCGCTGTCGAGGCGGATCGCGATGTGATTCCCGGAAGCGAGGGGTGTTTTCTGTATCCATCGATGAGTTATGAGCAAGCGCAGCTTTACAGGGTAATGAACCTGGATATGCTGAAAAGCACCCTTAAACAGCGCCAGGCTAAGATACTGGTGCTGAAAGAATCCAGCTTTCGCATCCGCTACCCGGACTTTAAGCCAATAGCGAAAGAGCACTTCGAGGAGATCTGGAATATTATCGATAATAACTATGAGCTTATCCATAGCATAGAGAATTTTGGTCCCTTTGGCGACAAGGAGCTGATATATGGAACCAAGGATAACATGTAAATCAAGCCATTATGCTCCCAGAGGTTTATGTTCGGGGTGAGGAATTTTATCGCAATAGTGTTTAGTTTAGCGCTGGCAGCGTCTGCGCTTGACTCTATTTTCGTGCTTATTCACGACCTGGGATCGGGCGAGGGGTTTCCATTTGATACATTCCTTTTGCTTATTAGCTTTTCCTTGATTGTATGGTCATTTTTGCTTATTCCGACCGCAATTGTTTTAATCATATTTTTATCATCACGGGCAGGTCGTTTTACTAGGTTATTATTTTATCTAAGCGGCATTTTTTACCTGGTGGCTATCGTGGCTCTGGTAAATGCATATCAGAATAACTCAAGCCTTAGTGCATCCAGGTTATCAAGCTTGGAGGTCTCCGGGGCTGATAGTACCAATCTTCTTGTGATAACTGCCGACACGCTGCGGATGGATCGCCTGGGTGGATATGGTAACCCGCGGATTCATACCCCGGTCATGGATCGTCTCTGTCATAAGGGGATCCAGCTAAGCAATTGTTATTCCAATATCCCTCGCACCAATCCATCTCATGGGTGCATGTTCAGCGGACTCATGCCCTACCAGCACGGCAGCGTTGCAAATGGACAGCCGATAAACCGGGATGTGATCACATTGGCTCGGATGCTATCAGGCAAAGGTTATCTGTGCCTGGCGGTGATCAGCGCCTGGACGCTTCACTCGGATATATCAGGGCTTCAGGCTGGCTTTCAGCTATATGATGAGAAGTTCTCGCCAGCGATCTATCCAAATGACCAATGTCTAACCTTATTTTGCAGCAAGCTATTGATGCGCATGGGAATCCTGCCCGGCAGTTACTGGGACACGGTGGAGAGCCGGGCAGAGAATACTACCGATAGGGCACTCAACTTGGTCAAAGCCATGAAAGAGCGCAACTGGTTTCTCTGGGTACATTATTTTGATCCTCACACGCCGTACCGCCCCCCCGCTCCGCTCGATTCACTATACCATTATGAGCCGGAGCCTTTTGTAAGCGAGATGGGTATGAAGGTGGATGCGGGCAGACAACGAGCCTTGTATGATAGCGAGGTCGCCTACCTGGATGTACAGTTGGGCAGGCTCTTAAAGGAACTGGATGAGCGGGGGATGCTTGACAACACTGTAATCATCTTCATCTCCGATCACGGGGAGAGCCTGGGAGAGCACCAGTACTACTTTGATCACGGTCAGCACCTCTATGAGCCATCCACTCGTATCCCTCTGCTAATAATACCTGCCGAGGATAGCGATATTTCGCCCCAGATTCGTGAAGGATTATGCTCGATAATCGATCTAATCCCCACTGTGTCTGGGTTGATTGGATTAGACATCGAATCCCTGGGGCTTGCCGGCAGGAATATCCTTATCGAAAATGCCCAAGTGAAACCAACAAGAGTTTACCTACAGACCAGCCTGGTCGAAAAGTATCGCCGGGGACTGGAGTTCAGGCAGAAGGTGGGCATCATACATGGGAATATCAAGGTTATCATGGGCCCGAACCGTACAGTCGAGGTATATGATCTTTTATATGATGCCCAAGAGGTTCAGGGGCTGGAAGGGGCTGATATCGATGATGGTTTGCTTGCGGATATCGAGCTGTTCTATCAGCAGGCGACCTCTGTAACAGGGTCGCTAAAGGGATTATCGCCCGCTGCGCTGGATCGGCTGCGGGATCTCGGTTACATCAAGTAAATTGAGGGTAATCTGCCAATTACTTCGCTTTAATAGAATCAAGGTATTTCTGCACCGCCTGGGCTGCCTTGCTCAGATTGGGAGAGATTATGCCGATGACGAATTTTTCTGCTTGAGGTCCTATTGACTTGCGAAGGAATCTCGGTATTTGGGGTATGGCATCGATATTTACCGTCAGGTCGCCGACAAGATGAACCAGGGTGCGCCCTGGAGAGACCTCTATGTAGTATGTGGTACCGCTACAGGTGTATAGGTTGGAGAGCCAAAATGTCTCTATGCGCCAATCGACCTTGAATTCGCTGTTGTACCAGTTGGCGTAGTCCTTGTAGGAGAAGACCTTAGGGTTGATGAACTTTTTTACAACCGGCGGTACGGGAGCTGATGTGTGCCAGTGTGCCAGTATTCTCAGATGATCTTCATTCATCCACTCCCTTTGAACGACTTCTATCTTATCCACATTGGGGAGATAATCGGCAAGTTCGTAAACCTTATCCCTGAAGGTCTGATATACAAGCTCTCGCGGGTAATCAACGAAATCCTTGTTATCCATCCTCATTGCTCAATTCTCCTTTATTACCTGGCTAGTGATCCCATTGGATCCCACGGTGGAAGCACAATCGGCTTCATCTCGTAGGCTTTTTTAAGCTCATCGGAGATGTAACTGCTTCGAACCGCTACCTCAAATATATGCTCGTTGAACCAGTTGTCGTTCATTAGCAGATACCCCTTCTCGCCAGTTCTTTTTTCGCCCCAACTATTCTCCACCCGCCAGCGCCTCGGTTTATCATCTACTATATCCACCCCGGTAAATAGCATGGCGTGAGTCATCGAGGTCTGATGATAAAGTAGTCGTTGCTCTTTATCCAATGTAAACGGCGAGTCATACAAGTTATCATAGTCATATAGTCTTTGGTCAAGGATGCCGCTCTTTAGGTGGAACATCTTTGTGACATCACATCCGAACCAGACCGGCTCGCGGTTTTGGATGGTGAACATGGCAGCTTTCTTCATCACCTCGATATCGACATTGAGATATTTGACTATCTCCCCGCCCACTATATTGCCCAGGTACTGCACGGTGAATGTTCTGCCTACAGGGCTGGATTTGCGGGGATCGTGCACAAGACATATATATTCGCTCAAGGGAATAGTGATATACTTTTCAGCAAACTTCAGCGGAGTAAGAACGCCGTCTCTATGAAACTCGCGATCCTTGTCGTTCCACTGCCAGAGGAAGCTGTTTGGTGGGATGCCGAGGTGTATGCAAAGAATGCGAAATATGACCTCGAGGATCTCTGTTTTGGCTTGCTTGAGTCTATCCTTCCCTGCATTTTCGGCATATAAGTCTCTGAGCCTCTTTGCTCCCTCGCAGAGTTTATAGGCTAAGATGCTATTCATTCGCCTGGTATTGGAGGAGCTTTCGGTCTCTGGCATCACCGATTTAGGCACCAAGCCGTACTTCTTTATTATGTTAACGAACATGTTCCACTGTCCGCCATCATCCACCGGATGGCTAAGTAGCCAATGCACTGTTCGGTCATCGAGGTCTTTATCAGCGGTCTCGATAATTGACTCAAGAAAGTAATTAGCGCGCTCGAATTTATCCCAGAACATCACGAAGTTGCCTGAAAACTCGAAGTCCTCAAGGTCCAGCATCTCCATTGTGCCTGCCCGTATCAGATTCAAGCCTGCGAAGATCCAGCACCTACCGGACTGTTTCTGATCGGTAACCTTCCAGTGATCCAGAAGGTGGGAAAATGTCGTCTGCGAGCTGTTTACTACTTGCCTGTTCAGTGCAACATCATCCAGACTGTTCTGTGTAATCGCATTCTGAAGCATGGTGTACTTGGGATCGCTCAGGAAGGCGTTAGTCCATCCTTTGAGCCCATCCAAGGTAATTCCAGCAGTTTTATCAGTAGCGAATTTAGGTATGGTATATTTACAGCCCTTAGAGTCCTTCATTTTCTCCTCTCTAATCCATATTGAGGTTATCTTAGATTCAAAATTCTTTTTACAATAAAATGCCAAAACCAGCAAGATGTCTTGTGCTTTTTAGTTTGATGATCCAGACATTTCAATGCCCAGGGAGCAGGAACGTTCAACCGCCAGGCTTGTATTGACTACATTCACTCCTGCCAGGATACGGAAGGCTTCATCTTCGTACCCGGCAGCCGATGCTTGATACAGGTAACTTGAAAGGAGATCTTTTTAAAGCAGGCAAGTCCTTTTTTGTCTTTGTAAACCTTAAAAAATGTCAGGTATTTACTTAATATCAATGACTTAGCACGACTTCAGGTAACAAGAACAATGTTAATTTCTTCTACATTTACCCCTTGACAGATCATAGAAGACTGCTATCCTTAAAATTGATTATTCAGATTTGACCATTTTAATCTGAGTAATCAAAGGTTCTTTAAAAGCCGCAAAGAAAGCAAAGGCGGATATGATTGATGAGCGGATTAATGGTGCAGGATCTGATCCTTCTTGGACTGCTAAAGGAATCGCCAAAACACGGCTACGACCTGAAAAGCCTGATCGATGAGCGATTACAATACATAACTCACATAACCTCAGGCACAGTTTACTACACGCTGAAGAAACTTGAAAAGCAGGGCTTCGTAACCAAGACAAAAGAGAAGGACGGAGATCGCCCTGAGCGCAATGTCTATCACATCTCGCCCCAAGGGGAACAGCGCTTCTTGGAACTGCTGAAGTGCTCCTTCTTGGAGAATGACGATTTTAACAGCGTCTTCGATGTTGGGTTATACTTCGTAAACTACATCAATTACGAGATCGTCATCGAGGCAATCGATAAGAAGCTCAAAGAGCTTGAACATAAAAGTTCGATCATTGACAGTCTGGAGAGAAAGTACCAGGTTAGATGGCCCTTTAACCTGGCAGCTCTTAAGGAAAAATACCAGATGGAGATCAAGATAAGAAGCTCCTGGTATTGTTCCTTGAGAGAAAAGCTTGAACTTCGTCTGCAAAGGCGAAGAAAAAGAGAAAAAACGGGCAAGGAAGAGGCTCATAGAAATCACTGAACATGCGACTGCTCAAAAACCAGTTCCATACTGAATAGCTGAGACTGAGATGGGATGATAAGGCGGAGCCTGAGATTGAGATGCTAAGCTGCGACTGAAAATGATGGCTGATGCGACCTCGATGATCTAGGTCCTGAAACTGATAATTCGAGCGAACGCTGAGAAACCAAGCTGGGATGTCTTGATAGAAACGCTTTAAGAGGCTGAGATGGACAACAAAGAGCTGATGGTGAAGTCGAAGTGGAAACTGGCATGAACTAGTAGATGCTGAACCTCAAGATCCAAACACCAACCGAATTAAGGATAGAATCTAGCTGCAGAAAAGATGATGCGGATGTTGAAGCTGCAAGCTGAACCTCTTGATTGACTCTGGAGTTGTTGTTAAGATGAAACCGTTATTCCGAGTTGAACTCACTAGATATGTAGGGGCTTTAGAAGGGTTGAAAAAAGCTTAAGCCTCTTCCTTTCCGTTAATATAAACATTACGGATGAACTAACGAGAAGAGAACGGAATCAATCAACGCTTATGAACAAGGGAGTACAAAATGGAGATAAGTTCGGTAAAACAATACTTCGATGAAGTCGTGCCCGCCAAGATCAAGGAAAACAAGGATATGATGGAGGACTTCTCAGCCTCTTATCTGTTTAAGGTCGGCGATGGCGTATGGAGCTTAGTAATCAAGGATGGTAAGGGCGAACTGACCGAGGGAGAGATCGATAATCCAGACTGCACCATAGAGGCGAGCGAAGAGGATTGGTTATCGGTTGTAAGAGGCGAACTAAACAGCCAGATGGCATTCTTCCAGGGCAAACTGAAGATCACCGGAAACATCGCCCTTTCACTGAAACTGAACGCTTTTATATAAAGCCTGGCAAATCCCACATAATAGACGCCAATCTACCTCCACTCACCCAAGGTTGTGGTAGGTAACTCGCCGCTCCAAGATTATTCCAGCATTTCCAGTCTCGATCTTACAAAGCCAAGCTCGGGGTCAAGCTTAAGCGCACGAGAATAATAATCTCGTGCCTTTTGTTCATCGCTACGCAGATAATATTCTCCAAGGTTGTAAAGCGCCTCGATGGAAAAAGAATTCTGCTCAAGCGCGACCGCAAAAGCATCCCTTGATTTATCATATCTACCAAGCTGCCTTAAAATAAGCCCCTTGAGCACGAAAAACTCGCTCAGACCATCTTCTGGAAGCATAGCTTCTGCCTTTTGAGCGTGCTTAATAGCTACCCGATAATCTTGCGTGGCAAAGGCTCGATAAGCGCGATCATAGTGATGGATAAACGATACATTGCTAGCCTCCGTCGCCGATAATCGTTGGCTGATCTCAGCACATACAGGCGGAGGTTTCCGTCTGTAAAACACCAGATAGTCACCTGGCAACTCGACAAGATAGCGATAATAGAGGTTTCTGAAGCGCCAATCGGTGTATAGCGCCTTCTCACAGGCAGCGCTGATCTTGAAACCAAGCGCAAAGATGATGAAATCAGGCTTCTGGTCGAGCACATATTCCGCATTATACTTGCGTTCTCGCCAGCTCGATTCGATGCCCTGGATTGGATTCGGATACCTCGCAATATATGGCTCTGTCAGCCCTATCATATCAATAGTCCTCAATCCGCTGTAGTAAGGTATGGCGCCTATGACAGTACAAGCGATTAGGGAGTCAGCCCTAGCATTATCCTTGAGCCATCGTCCTATGCTGCTCCAGTAACCGACTAGATCGTTTTCATTGACAAGACATTCCGTCAAGTAAGCATCACTGCCTTTTTGAAAAATTGAACCACCTGCAAGAAGTACGATGAATACGATAATAGCAATAACATCTTTAGGATATTGTCTCCAAAAGGCAAGAAATCTATAAGATATTACAGAAATAATCCGCTCAACCGCCAGCATTGCCAACAGATACAAGGGAAACAAGATGGGCACAAAGAAGCGACCACCCCTCATCACATCACCGCCTATGAGGATCACATAAAACCAGTATAGAAAGGTAAACAGCCCTAGATATCTGACCCATACTCGGTTAACTATCAATGATCCTACAACAGCAAGTAACAACATGATACCAACCAATCCTGTGTTGTTGATGAATTCTGCGCTGTATTTCAGTCCTGCAATCACCTGCTCGATATCGAACCTGGTCTTAGCAATAAAGGTATTGGGCAACAAGGAACCGAAGTAAATGATCCTGAAAGCCTGATAGATAATAGTTGGCAATACAATAGCTACCCAATGCCAAAATCTCGGTTTCATCACTTTCCTCTTTCCAATAATAAAAATCATCAGCAGCACAAAAGGCAGATAGCCCTCTGGTCTGGTCATAGCACAAAGCGTCCAAGCAAATCCTGAAATAATCAACATCCAACTCCTGTTGAATTCCAGGTAAAAAGCGGTAAATAAAGCCCCGGTAATCAATAAGGCAGCGAATAAACTAGTCTCCATCCCGCTGCTCGACCAGTAGGCAAGGTATGGACTTGAGGCGAAAAAAAGGGCAGCAACTATCATCCATAGTCGTCCATTGATGCCAGGACAAGCAATGGCGAACATAACAGCCATCAGCAATGCCACTAATCCAAAAATGTATGATAGCTGCTTGGCTATGGTAATACCTTGATCCAGTGCCGGATCTAATATGGCAAGAAAAATTACCATTAAGAAATTAGTGTATCCCTCCACCTTTTCGGGGGGATTGAAGGTCAAGCCCTTGCCATCTGCCAGATTGCGTGCGTACCTTAGAGTGATGTAAGAATCATCAATGGTAACATCGTATTTTTTTGTGTTTCTGCTGTATAATTGACAGCAGGCAAATAATCCGAAAAGCATCAAACCTAGAAGCCATATTGCATCAATTTGACTTCTATTCTTCCCTTCCATGATCCTATTTAGAACACACACTGGTATTGATTTCAATTCTAGTTACGATCTTTACAAAGAATGACACGCAAAGACGCAGAAAAGAAAGATTTGATCACGCAAAGATGCAAAGAAAGAAGGAAAGAAAGGGGAGCACGCAAAAACGCAAAGAAAGCATGAGAGAGGGGATAAGAAGCCCCATGCCTCGACCTCTTTTCCCCAAGTTTGGAGGGAGAAGGGGGGAGAGATTCCTCGACTCGCTCGCTTACGCTCACTCGCTCGGAATGACAGGGTATGGGATTTCTTGGACATTTTGATACAAACTCCGCTGGGAGGGGGCTGGGTTGAGGGTCTTTCTTTCCTCTATCACATTATCACGGTATCACTTCTTCTTTGTGCCTTTGTGCCTTTGTGGTTCAATATGTCTCTATTACTCTATCACTTCCCGTGATTACTGGATTCCCTCTTTCGTGGGCATGACAATTAAACAGCGCTCCTACACGGTATCACCTTATCACGGTATCACGGTATCACTTCCTCTTTGCGTCTTTGCGTCTTTGCGTGATCAACTCTTTCTTTCCTGCGTCTTTGCGTGAGCGTCTTTGCGTGAGATCTTCGGCGTATGGCGCAGATTATTTAAGGCGGCACCCCCCGAAAGCCATGTTATAAGCAATATTATATATTATTATCCATTCCAAAACTTCAATTAAATCAACGAGTTATCCCCTCTGCGTGCCATTTTGGCACGATATTTGGGGGGCAAAAATGGAGGCACGAGGATCCTCGGAAGGAAATTTCAAAAAAATTATTCTTTAATATCAACGAGTTAATCTAAATAGATCAATTAGCACCCCTCGTTTTGGGCTTTTAAACTTGAGTCCGTTGATGTAGATTTGGAGAAAATCGACCTAAAAAATCAAATATTTAAGTCATATGTTCCACATGGAACATTAATTCTTTTTTTGACAAAGCCTTTATTTGCGAGATCGAGCTTTTAAAAATGGCAGTGGCACTTGGATCCTCAAATTATACCCCTATGAATATTGGCTTGAAGGGGTGGTTCATAAGCCCTATTGTAATAAATATCCATCCAAAATGGGGTATCATTCCATTTATATTAGAATAATTTGATAATTTAATAAATCTACCTTGTAGAAGTAACAAAACGATGATGTTTGGTTCGCTTGTAGTACATGAGGCTACCTAAATCACCGTTGAGAACGCTGCTCATATTGCAATAGAAAAAATTGCCTGTAGCCAGAAATATTTAGGTTTTTTTATGACGCTTAGAAATTCTTAATAATCAGTATCTAAGCAATCATAAAATTACTGTCTGAATCACAGAAATCTAATGGCTAATAAGCTCTCTTAACCAGAGCCAGGATCTCCTCTTCGGTCGCTTCGGTTGGATTATAGGTAAGTGGTCCATCGTTGTATGCCACTTTGGCGATCTTGGGGAGCATATCTTCCTGGACCCCGGCTTCTTTGAGCGTAATCGGCATACCACACGCTTTATTCAGAGACTTATTGAGCTTGCGAACCCTCTCTACTGCCTTTATCCCTGCATCCTTTGCTGTTAGTCCCTTGATATCCTCGCCAAGTAAACCCGCTATCTCTGCGAATACACTAGCAGCCTTATCCATGTTGTACTCCATGCCAAACGGAAGCATTATCGCATTTCCAATCCCATGCGGTACATGCGCGATACCGCCGAGTGCATGCGCCACTGCGTGCACGATGCACACCATGGAGTTCGAGAAAGCCATGCCAGCTAGAAGCGCTGCGGTAGCCATGCCAAGCCTTGCATCCTTATCATCCTTCTTGGTTACAGCTCTTTCTATGTATCGGTTCACCAGCCTGATGGCAGCGGTTGCATACGCATCCGATACGGGGTTGCGTTGCAGCGAATACATCGCTTCGATGGCGTGGGTCATTGCATCCATGCCGCTGGCAGCGGTAATCAAGGGAGGCATGGTCATAGTCATTACCGGGTCAATGATGGCTACATTAGGATACAGCCGGTTGGAGGTGAAAACCATTTTTAACCCTTTATCCTCGTTGTAGATCACCGCTGCTGCCGTAACCTCGGAGCCGGTTCCAGCCGTGGTCGGTATAACAATGAAGGGCTGCATCTTGGCGGTGATGCGATCCACACCCTGGAGGTTAAGCAGGTCATCGGTATCCTCGGAGATGACCATGTTGGCGCCTTTTGCGGTATCGATAACGCTGCCACCGCCGAGAGCAACCAGTCCATCGCAGCCGACCTTTTTATACAGCCTGGCGATCTCGTTCACCACTTTATTGCTCGAATCTACTGGCGTCTCTGCATAGATGCTTGCGATCTCGATATCCGAATCCTCGAAGACGGCCTTGACCTTATCGAGCAGCCCTGCATCAAATACGCCCTTATCGGTGATGACCATAGGTTTGCTGCTGCCGAGCTGCTTCAGCTCATAAGGAAGATTGGGTAGCGCCTTGCGACCACACAGGATTTTAACTGGGCAGAAAAACTCGAAGTACGCTGGTTCCATCTCAATGCTCCTTTTCGATTGTTTTTGTTTTTCCATCATAATAATCTATTTATGAAAGCGATCTGTACTTTCATTTTCGCAGCCAAAAGGATGCCATAATCGGCGTAAGCAATGCATAGATCTTAGCCTTGACAGCCAATTGAGCCGCTTTCAGTTTAGGTGGGCGCTTGAAGGTCTTGTTAAGTATGATGCCAGGGAACAGGTAGGTCTGTACGATAGCCATTGCCCTGGTTACCTGCATAGCCTGGTAGTTGTCGCCGTGCACGCAGACCCTGTTTTCAGCGACTGCCTGCGCTGCGCCGAGCTGACCGGTGAAGATGAGCACTGCTGATTCGAGGTTCTTGAATAATAATGACAGGTGTGGATCTTTCAGCCCCCGTCCAAGATAATGAAAACGGTTACCCTTCTTTTCTACTGTAACATAAGGTCCCCTTGGTAGAACTCCAATGCCGACTCTCCTGCCATCCTCCCAATCAGCGATCTCATCTTGCATCTCCTTAACATATCTGCTGGTTAGCTCAAAGGTCGCGCCAAGCGCCAAAAGCGAGACGCTACAAAGTGCATACTTGGCATTATATCCAAGCGAAATGTTATGACTTAGATTACCGTAAAGTATCCTTTTAGTGCCTGGGTTCATTTCATCCCCCTTTTTTAATCAACTACAAGCCCTTGTGTATCTCTGAAGGACTTTATCCAATCATACTCCAATGAAAAATACATTTCCATCTCAATTATAATAGGTCATGTTTGATAAGATAGTCAAACCAAGTTTTATTATAAAATCTCATAAGTTAGGCTGAAGATCATTCTTGAAAAAATTTGACAAGGCAACTTTTATTTTTTATCCTATTTAACATAAGGTTAGGCAAAATAATAGGCAGGTTAATATGAGATAACAATCAGCAACCTTTCTCGAGGGATTAGGATAATTAACATGAGAGGACCAAGATATCTTTATTGCTTATTTTTACTTTTGTTTGCGAGCGCGCTGGCTCATGCTGATTATGAGCCTTATCTTGACGGTGATTTCGGCGATGCGCCGGACGATAATCCAGCATACAGACCGTGCATCTTGTACAGCGGATACAGCCCCCCTTACGACACGGTAGTGGGTACATTCCCTACAGATTACAACACCACCAACAGCTTGTATCCAGGCAATCACGGCATAAACCATCGTAACGACAAGATGGAGTGGCTCGGTCCGCTCGACTGGATGCCATTTTACTGTCCAGTCTCGGTGAGCTACGAGCGAGATGCGGATATGCTGCCCGATGAGGATGGACAGACAAACATAGACTATAATATCTGCTACTCCAATCGGGATGGCAATGATGATGGCTTAAAGGATTACTTCTTTTGGGTCTGCGATGACAATCCAGGATATGTACTTGTGGTGGTCGGGATAAGCCCGACAGCACCTCCAGGTCCAAGATACATCAATATACTAATCGACTGGAACATGGATGGTCAATGGTCCGAGGGCGTTTACTGCGAGACGAGAGCTATCCCTGAATGGTGCGTGGTCAACTACGAGGTTAATATAGAGCCGGGGTACTGTAATGAGTTCAACATCGACATTATGCCCGGAAACCTCATAGGAAAGGCTTGGATGCGGGTTACTCTCACCAGAGAGCCTATTAGCACAGATGATTTTCCCCCATGGCAGGGCAAGCCGGTCTTCTTCGGCTGGGATGGGAGCGCTCCGCAGGGTAAATATGTCTATGGCGAGACCGAAGATTATCTTATAGAAATAATTGGTCCGGAGGCAACTCCAACAAATACCCCGACCTCGACGCCGACCAGTACTGCGACCTCGGAGATAACCGCCACGCCGACCATG
>CAYUVA010000045.1:0-36251 GCA_964448115.1 uncultured bacterium | reverse complement strand
ACCGTGAAGAGAGGATGGTGATGCAAGGCTGACTATTTCAACGCTGAAACAGTAACCATGGCACTCTATTACTTTGTAAGGTTAGTGGATTCCCGCATTCGCGGGAATGACAGAGAGGGGGGTGCGGGAATGACAGAGAGGTGAAAGCGGGAATCATCAGCGTTGGTTATAGGTATATACCATTCTTTGGGAGGGTATCCTTTATCTTGTTTTTCGCAAAAGCAGGGTATGAACCAGGCTCCCCTCGCTCCTGTTGAGTGCAGCATTGATGATAAAGCGGGTAAACCATGGGTATCGCAGCTTGGCGGCTGTCTTCAGGATGTAAGTCGGTCTCAGGTAGAAGCGCCTAGAAGCCTTAGCAGCTAGCTTCTCCAACTCCTGTGTGCTAAAGGGGCTGATGCTGCAATACGCCGTGTCCGCGGTGTAGATATTCAACTGGTCGATGCCATCAAGCGGAATCTGGCTATCTTTATTGATCGGCGCGCCGGGGAAGGGGCAGAGGGGGTGAAAGGTGGCAACTCCGCATTTAAGCTCGATGGCGAAATCTATCGTGTTTTCGATGCTCCTACGCGTCTCGCCGGGGAGACCGAGAATGAAGGAAGCATCAGCCTGTATCCCCAGGCGACGGGTAAGCTCGAAGATCTCCTTTATCTTGGCTTTATCCAGCCCTTTGCATGATCTTTTAAGGATCTCCTGGTCGCCGAACTCAACCCCATAGATGATATCGACGCAGCCAGCGGATGCCATCAGTCCGAGAAGCTCTTCATCGACCGAGTCGGCTCGGGCAGCACAACGCCAAGGGATGCGGTGCAATCCCTTTTTGATGATCAGCTCGCAGATAGCTACCAGGTTTTTCCTGTCCCCGCAGAGATCGTTATCCTCGAAGCGGATACCCCTGGCACCATATTTTCTCACCAGGATCTCCATCTCCTCGACCACGATCCCGGGCTGGCGAACCCTGAAATAGCTTCCCGTATGAGCTGCGTTTCTCAGGGATGATACAGCCGAGAAGCAAAAGGAGCAGTTGTATCGACAGCCCCTGGAATTTAGTATCCCACCGACCCTAGGCGCGAAATAGGAGTCGAAGATATATTTCTCAATATCGATCAAGTCATACCTGGTAGGCGGCAGGCGCCTGAGGTCAGGGAATGCAGAGCGACCAGTGTTAACCGCCTTTCCATCTGCAAGGTAGGTTATGCCCTCGACCTTATGAGATCCCGTGCTTAGCAATCGTTCGGCAATCAGCTCCGGTTCTCCGTTGATGACCACATCGACCTGTGGCTGGGTAACCAGTTGGCTGCCGATGATGCTGTTTAGCGGTCCGACCAGGATGGTCGATACCGTGGGTTTATGCTGCTTGACAGCCTGGCAAAGCTGCAAGGCACCATTCACCGTGTTCGAGGGGCAGTTATTGTGCCATTTGTAGCTAGTGCCGGCGATAAAAACATCGAAATCCCTCGATTTTATTGCCTTGGTAAATTCTTCGAGTGGACTAGGGGATCGGTTTACATCGACTATCTCGACGGCATGACCCTTTTGGTAAAGGTAACTGGCAAGCTGCAAATACCCAAGTGGCGGTAGATATCCATGAAACCTCGGTCCCCAGATGCCTATCAGTATTTTCTTACCCATTTCATTGCATCCATTCTTGCCATGTTTCAAATCATGCTTCTGCTCATTGGCATCCTTATATTAGGGTGTGGTCATGTTAGTCAAAGAAATAGTCAAGAATAAGATGGCGCATCTCATTTCTCCGATGGTCGCCTCTGGAAAATGTAGTCGATAAATGCCACAAGCTGCAAGGGATCATTGATTCCTATCCGCTCGCGATTCTCATACAATATGACCAGCTCCTGATTTATTCCCAAATCCTCTATGAATGCATGCTCCCTTCGTACATGGTCGATCGCTTCTTTTGATTTTATCTTTTTATAAATGGTATTGGTATCGATACCGGCGCTGGTTGCTATCTCATCCCAGAACAATGTAGCTCCATGTTTGGCTAGTTTCCTTAGATATTCTAACTCCCTTTCCTTGTGGTTATTATCAATTGCGGCAAGTATCTTCGCCTGCTCCAGGCGTATTTTATTTCCTTTGCCTTGCAGATCGCTAGCCGTGACCAGGGGGTGAAAATCGACCCTGTCAAAGGCTGATAGTATGGCTGGCAGGTATGAGTTAAGAAAATCGAGCGCGCCAGGCGAGATGGGATCGAAGAAAATATCCAGTTTTCCAGGTATTCGTGGGCGTCGCAGGTATATATTCGCCGAGGTTGCCTTTGGCTCCAGGATATATTTGCCATTATGATAGCGGAATCCTTGCTTCATTCGCTGAAACGATTCTGCATCCTTCACCTCGGCGCCAAAGATCAGCACCGGTGCAAGCTCCACTCCCAGGCTTTCAATTAAGGCTTTTCCCTGGCTTGTCTTGCAATCGATGGTTCTAACGGTTGCCCCTGGAAACAAGAACATGGTGGTTGAAAGTATGCGTTGTAGGTTGGAGAATCGAGCGCGGGGATCGCTGATGATATCAAGCTTGATCTTGACCGCCTCGGTGTATTGACAGGCTGCCTGTGGAGTGCCCGGCAGGTTGCATTTACCCTTGAAGCCCGGCTTGATGCAGTCCTGATCGCTGAAGCATTGCGGGATCTGGCGGCAGGGGGCATATCTTGCAGCAGCATCACCAAGGCGGTTGCATATAGCAGCCAGGATATCGAACTTGCTTAGCCTGCCATTATATCGCTGATTGCCGATAATAAGAGCCGGGGCAGCTTGTAATCCTGCCCGCCTGGGGCTATGCGCGGTGAGTTCATCTCCCTTAGCACGATTGAGATCGACCAGGAGCATCCCTGGCTCCAGGTCTGCTTTGACTGCGCAGTCCTGCCAAGGCTCCCCGCGAACCTGGGTCAAAAGGCAATCGATGTAGCTTTCCAGCTTATCCGGATATCGTTGGGCTATGATGCCGATCCTGAGGATCTCATTCTGATCAGCGTATTCGAGGCTATCATCTGCATTCATGCCCCCAAAAGGTCGCGGCTCAAGGGTAACTACTGAATCATCGAACATCGAGGTCGCCTTGATGGTCTCCTTGAGGGCTTGCAGGCTCGGTTGATGAAATGCACGAACAAATATCTCGACCTTGAGTGCCTTACCAGCCTCACTCGATAACAGGTCTTCATACTGCTTTACCAGGCTGAGCATCATTGCATCATCGGGCAGTAAGGCATCCACTGGTATCAGCCTGTAATCCTCGATAACAGGCTTATTATCCACCAACCTTACCGAGACCATTCCAATATTTCTGCCCTGGTATGTATCCCTTGCGATAAGGGTATGGTTAAAATGCTCAAATGGTGCCGGATTCATTTTACCGTTTGCATTTATGAGAAGATCTACTTCGGGGCATTGCTCGATCAATCCTTTAGAAGCCTGCTCGTCGAGGTGGCTCAGCACGATGATAAGATGGTTCGGCTTTTGTTTGACTATTGATACCAGGGATTCAACGGGATCAACAATATCAATATCCTTTTGATGCCCTTTTGCCTTTATATCCGCGGTTGGTGGAGAGATGCCGATGATGCATATATTTTGCCCTGCAATCCTTTTGGTAATGTATGGATGAATGAAATCTTCTCTTGTCTTGACCCTTGCATTTGCCGCGAGCAAGGGAATTCCGATATCGGATAGGATGCCAAGTTTATCGATCCCCAGGCTAAGCTCCTCATCGCCGAGGGCTAAAGCATCGTATCCCATTAGCGCCATGGCTTTCAGGTATATCTCACTTCGCTTAAAATCGAGGGTATCGTTTATTCTATCCTCGTCGAATTCCCCCCCAGCGACGGCTGCTCCAGCATCGAGTAAGATCAGGTTCTTGCATTCCTGGCGCAGATTATCGATTAGGCTTTTCCTTCGCGCAATTCCGCCGTATTCCCTTATTGGGCAATCACATGGCTTTAATCTCGCATGGGTCTCGGCGGTGTACAGTATTACCAGGCGATCATCGTTTGCAAGGCAGCTCGCAAGGAGTGTAAAAATAAAAAGAAAAATTGATAAAATGGCAATCTTTCTTTTCATTTTTTGACCGGGGGCATGGCATTTATCAGCTCCTGGGGAACCTCGATAGACGGGGGCAGATTCCGCTTAACGGTCATTGCTGCATAGTAGGCAGTGGCTTTGGGTATGACCTGCTCGATCAGGTCCTTGGTCAGTTCCTTGATCGCATTTTCCTTGGTGATATCGACCCGCTGAAGCTGGTATGTCTTCTCGAAGCGCCGGTTACCGGATCTTGCATCCAGCATGATCATCTTGAAATCGAGGGTATAGGCATTCATGTTCTTTGCGAGTTTCTTATCGACCTTGATTATGATATCGCCCAGGAAGATGATCCGCGCACCCAGCGAGGCTAGCGAGTCTTTGGATATGGTCGCTTTATCGCTGAATAGCTTTTCGCGAAGCCCTTTTTCCTTAAGCTGATTTTCCTTATCGGAGCCGATTATCTCCTGTCCCAACGATCCCAGGTTTTCTTTGATTGCATTGGCAATGTTCGACTTTTTCGCATCCGGAATCTGAAATGTGCTTTTTCCTTCGATGGTTGTTCTTACAAGCAAGCCGGTCTTTCGAAGCAGCTTGCCATCGACTTTGATACCTATTTCATTTAGCTTCATTATAAGGTAGTGCAACACGACCTCGCAGGTTATGGTCAACGGTTCAGCGGGATTATGCATGGTAGGCATGTAGAATCGGGGCACAAGCTGCGTGTAATTCTCGATGATCTCAGCGGTAATCTCCTGCTGGTGAGCCTGGAAGACACCCTGACTAATGAGCATTGTAACCAGGTCTTTCAGCGCATTTTTCTGCGCAGATTCGATGGACTTCATGTTATAGGTCATCGGATCCAGGTCCCCTCTTTGCAGGGTCGATGTTCCCTTAAGCCGATACAGGTCGTTTTGGTCATTTGCCTGAACGACAAAAGGGATGGCTAACATCAGGACAATGATTACCGCTTTCGATAAGCCTTGTTGATACATGTTTTGCTCCTTTAGCATATCTATTCTTGAATTCTATTGTAGATAATCGGATATCGATTGACAAACCGTTTGACTAATTGCGATAAAAGACATAATATGTGCCTGGTGATATGAGAAATGAGGCAGGTTCCATGAGATCGAGTCCAATTTGGCAGGCTACTGTTGTTGTATTGTTTCTCTTTTCGGCTGCCTTTAGCGAAGAAGATCCTACTCCGTGGCAGATCTTCAACACCTTTGATAACAGCTACCAACAGATCGAGGATCTGGTTCTTAAAGTGCGCAAGGAAAGCAGGCTCGAAAAGACCAAGATAACCGAGCAGTGGCTGCAATACTATGACAAAAGCGGAAAGTTTCGTATCGAGTTTCTTAGCCCTCCGCCCAAGAGGATAATCGTCTGCGATGGGCATACCTACTGGGAATACATACCCGATGCTCAGAAGTGCCTTAAGCGAGACCTCGACAAGATGAGCTTGGAGAAGCGAGCTGGGGTGCTCCAGGCTGCGCTGGGAAGGGTAACCATGCCGGGACTGAGGCTGGGCATGGATAGCTCCCTGGCTGGGATCTATGATTTCTCCATTAAGAGCAAAAAGACCACTGAGCGGGGAGTAATCTATAATATCGAGGGCAAGGCAAAGGATAAATCAAGCAAGAGTCGCATTGAGCTTGGGCTGAATTTCACAAAGCTGGTGGTGCTGGAAAGCGCCATGTACGACCCGGCCGGAAAACTCAACATACATACAAAGACTGATGATATAAGAGAAGTGGGCGATGAGTTTTACTTCCCATTCAAATCGGTGGTAAAATCTCCAATGAAACAAGGGCTGGCAGAAGCAACCTATACCATCGAGGATGTGCGACTGAACAAGGGAATTGACCAGGAAAAGTTCAAATTGCAGCTTCATCCCGATGTAAAGATCATAGAGAAATGAAAATGTCTGAAGAAAAGGAGGTGATCTAGTTGAAGAGGACAGCAATTATTCTAGCACTTGTAATGCTTGTATCTTCGATGATACCGAGCAACCTGTTCGCCCAGGAGCCTAATGTTGTTGCGGCTATTATGCTTTCAGCAATGATGCCGGGAGTCGGCGAGTGGTACAACTCCGGCTTCCAGGGTAGCTTCCCGCTAGGCGAGTGTATCTTCGGGTATATTTGTTTTTGCGTGCAGCTAAGCTCCATCATTGATGCTGCCGCCGGCAAGACCGAACCT
The DNA here is from genome assembly GCA_964448115.1 of uncultured bacterium. Lineage (GTDB taxonomy): Bacteria > CAYUVA01 > CAYUVA01 > CAYUVA01 > CAYUVA01 > CAYUVA01. The sequence continues at coordinate 30,021 of CAYUVA010000045.1, read as the reverse complement.
GGCGCCAGGATCGACTTCTGGGGCGCTGTATAGGCAGCTTCGGTAACAGACTGCTATTCAACGGAAAAAGGAGAGGGGAGGTGTAGTAGTGCATCTCCCTCTTTTTTTTAGCGTATGTATCCTATGGAGCGGAGTTCCTCTTTGAGTTGCTCATCGACCTCGGAGCTTATTGGCTTTGCGGTAGTCTCTCGCTGTTTGGGCTGGTCATAGCTGGGAATGGTAGTCAGCCTGTGGCTGGTAGTAAAGTCCGGGTCGAAGATGTCAAGGATCGCCTTGCCATCCATATCCTCCCCCACTGGCAAGCCGAGCTGGTATAGCAAGGTTGGAGTTATATCCATCGCGCTGATAGGATCTGCGATTACATGCTGTTTATAGGGCTTTCCCGCGAAGATGATCAAACCTGGTGGCGCTTCATCATGGATGCCGAAGTTCTTCACTAGACCTAAATTATTATCGCCCTTTCGAGCAAACTGCATGTTTCCGGTTACCCTCTGGTCATCCCTGAATCTCGATGGATGAACCTTTGCCCTCGATTCCATGCCGTGATCAGATAGGATAACAAGACTATCCTGCGCATCCATTGCATTGATGTAGTTATCGATCAGCTCAGCATAAAACCGATAGTACTTGGGTATCACGCAAGCGAAGCGATGCAGATCCTCATCTTCAACGGCGAATCCTTTTGGCTCCAGCGTCTGCCAGAATATATGTTGTATCAGGTCCAGCCCGCGTAAAAAGACAGCATTAAGTTGCCCGGGATCGTCCAGCAAAAGCCTCATGCCGACCTGTGCGGATATGCGATCCGCCTCGCTCCAGTTGGTCAGCATCACCAGGTTGTCCTGGTACAGCCTGGATAAAGCGCGATAATTGAAGTCCACCGATCCCTCTCGCATGAATCTTGTTAGCAGATCCGGAAAGACGAAACCGCTGAACAAGGGGAATTCGATCATGGGATCAATCCACTCGGTGAGCGTTGGTGGCTGAGATCTCCCCTTAAGCTGTGGAAAGTAGAAGTTGAAGGCGACATTGTTGCCCAGGATATCCTCGGCTGGCCAGCTCCCCCAAAAGCCGACGAAGTTGGAGCGAATCCCCTTAGAGGTGAGGATGGTCCAAAGGATCTCGCACTTCCTGAGATTGCTTGATATGGCGAGATCCGTTCGATCCTCGGTGAGCCAATCGACCATGCCGTGCTTATGATAGCTCTTGCCAGTTAAGATGCTCGTCCAGACGAGAAGGGAGGTGGTCGGCTTGAAGGTTTCCAACTTAGAGCTTACCCCTTGCGCCATGAGAGCTTGTAAAGTAGGCAGCTTTCCCATCTTGATCATGGGAAGCGCCACTGACCAGGTCGCCGAGTCAACTCCCAGGAAGATTATCTTCTTATCCCCCTTTTGAGATGGTGGCGGGAGCACGCTAGTGAAGGGAGTAAGGATGGTAAATATAAATATTAGAATTATAAAAGCAATCTTGCATACGACAGGCTTGCTCATCATCAATTCCCGTGAGTTGGCAGATTTACTCATCGATTGTTAGCAGAATAATCATGGATGTTCAAACCTGCGGGTTTCAATGCCATTGCCCTTATGTATAATAGCAGCGATAACAATCTTGAGCGATCGGATAATACTATGCATAAAGATAAAATTGCAGCCTGGTTGGATATATTCGGCACTGCAACGAGCATTACAGGCAATAAAGGCATCCATATCGATATGATCGATTCCTTTATCAAGGAATACCTTGCAAAAAAGATTGAGAAGGAGAATGATGAACAAATAGCGATCAAAGCTTACGAAGATGATCCCAGTCTCTTCGGCACCTCCGGGGTGAGGGGGGTATTCCCTGAGCAGCCAATACCATTCGACCAGGCGCTGCGTTTTTTTTATGAGCGTAACATTCTCAGCATCCCGCTGGCTTATTTTATCGCACGCAGTTTAGCTAAAATAATCCTCGATAGATCGACTGGCAGGAAGGTCAATCTATTCCACGACCCCAGGGAATCCGCACCGCCCATACTGCTTTCATTAGCTCTAGGTCTCATCCAACAGGGAGCTGAGGCGCACTATTGCGGGATACTGCCCACTACCGCGGTAGGCATCTATCCAGGAGAGCTGAATATCGTTATTACCGCCTCGCATAATCCTGCGAGATACAATGGAATCAAGGTCTTCATCGGGAACCAGCCCATCTCGGTGAGCCTGGAGAGAGAGATCGACCAACAAGTCTTGGCGCATATCGAGTTGGCTCGCCAGGGAAAACGCCTATCGGCAGGAAGGGAAATCGATGAAATAGCTCTCGATGAGATAAAGATAAATGCACAGGATGCCAAGGAAAGATACAACCAGGAACTCAAGGGGTATCTTGTCGAGCTGTTTCCAGATGATGACAGGCCGTTTGCCGGCAAGCTGATACCAATGGATCTGTCCTGCGGCTCTGCTGCTATGAGGGCAAGCGATAATGGGTCGGTCATCGATGCTATGCCCGTTGTAAGTTTATTTCTGGAGGCGGGCGCCACCCTTGTCGTTTACGGGGGCATCATCGATCCAGCCATGGTCAATTACTGCTGCGGGGCTGCTTATCTATACGGCGAGAGCGAGCACGAGTTAAGCGGCGAGGAGATATTTGCCTTCAGTCGCGGCGTAGCCGGATATTCCAAGCAAGGCAGGATAGTGATATTCCCCCCTGATGGCGATCTTGCCAAGTATCCCGCTGGTACATGTTTAACTATCGAGCCTTGCAAGGGGCAATCTTCCATTGGGTTCACTGAGGGACAGATGGAAGCGAACGATGAGCTAAGAGACATGATCACTCAAAAGCTCTCCAAGCTTGAGCTTCTGCCAGCGGTTGCCTTCGATGGCGATGCGGATCGGTTGATCATAACCTCGCCTATGCTTTGCCAGCGGCCGGTCCCGGTTATCGATGGCGATGCGATCCTCAAGCTGCTGGTGAGTTACTGTGCTGCCGATGATTTGAGCCATGCTGTTTATACTTACGAGAGCGGTCTCTCCCTGGAGAAAGCCTGCGAGGCGGAAAATGCTCGAAGATCAAAAGCCGGCAAGACTCCATTGCAATACCAGGCGGTAAAGATCGGAGATAGGAGTCTTATGGAATATCTAAAGGATAATCAAGCCGATGCCGCGGTCGGCGCCGAGCCATCCGGACATATCATCTTTACACAAGGGGGTCGCCTTAACTTTTTGCGCATAATAGACAGCCCGGTTTACACCTATCTTAGGGTCTTGAGGTTATTGGCGGATGTCGGGCTCTCGCTCGATGAGGCGATCCGGCGCCTCGATGCAAGGATTGCAGAGGTGTTTTGCGCCAGGAAACCGGATGCTTTCGCGGATGGCGGAATCACCCTTAAAGAGAAAAGACTCCTTCGGCTTTGGGATGATAACGGCAACATCACCGGCTATGCAGGCAGCTTCATTCCCTGGATGGTTATGGAGTTCCTGGATAGTTATGTTAAATCTTTCTACGCAAAGCGGCAAGGAGATGTCATGCTTTGTTTTGCTCCTGCTGTTGGCGAAGTATTGAATGGATTGACACTTGATATGGCGCTGCAAACCAGCAGAGAAAGCGACTTCGAGCTTACAACAGCATTAATCACCGATTCGATGCAAAATATCTTGCAAGAGATACCGGTAGTCTTGATGGTTACAGACAAGGGATACCTGGGACCTGATGTAATCAAGCTGTCCTTTTATCAGAAAAACCCCGATGGCAGTTTGCTCAAGATCGGGGAGGTGGTCAATCGAAACTCCGGCACCAAGCCGAAAAACTCGGCATATATAAAGGTGTGGAACTACAGCTATGCAACCGGCATAACTATTACCGATGATCATCTAATTGAGATGGTCTCTCGGCTGGCAACCTCAAGGGCTCGATTTACGGATAACTATATCAGGCATAAGCGGAAATCAAAACCGTGAGGATACCTGATGGCAAGAAAGCTTTGCTGGAATAGGGGTTGTAATTCTGCTAATATCCCTTCGATTTTGACCAAGGTATCATGGACATCAAGGGAGTGTTTTGGTGATCATATCTGCTATCGATGATGTTGAAGGAAAAAGCCCTAAAAAGGCAGGGCTTACAAGAAGGCTCTATGACTGGGTTCTGCACTGGGCTGAAACCCCTTACGGTGTGCCTGCGCTTTTCATACTAGCGGTCGCCGAATCGAGTTTCTTTCCCATTCCGCCGGATGTTTTGCTTATCGCATTGGCTATGGGCTTGCCCAAAAGAGCCTTATACTTTGCTCTGGTATGTGCAATCGGCTCGGTAATTGGCGGTGTATTGGGGTACGGCATCGGCTTGTTTCTGTTTGACAGCATCGGAAAGCCTATCATCGAGGCTTACGGCTTGATGGACAAGTTCGAGTTGATACAAGGTTACTACCAGCAGTATGCCGCCTGGGCTGTGGGAATCGCTGGCTTCACGCCGATACCGTACAAGGTCTTTACCATCACCGCCGGGCTGTGCCAGATAAATTTCCTGGTTTTCATCATCGCATCGGCAATAAGCAGGTCGGCGAGGTTTTTCATCGTTGCCGGCTTGATTTACCTCTTCGGCAAGCCGATAAAGAGATTCATCGATAAGTACTTTAACCTTCTATCCATCCTTTTCGTTATACTTTTGATCGGCGGCTTCGTGCTGCTCAAGTATATCATCAAGTGATAATAGCCCTAGTGAGGATGGATTATCATGATGTGAAGTTAACTGGATCACCGGTAACCCAGTTGCGGTTACTAGCCTAGATACCATATAAATCACTGGTAATAAATTATTGAAGCAAAATATGTCAGAAAAGATCGAATTACTCGGCGTAAAAATCGATAACCTGACCATGAGTGAAGCACTTATGAAGATCGAGGCTTTTATCGATAAAGGCGGAGCACACATGGTCTTCACCCCGAATGTGGATCACCTGGTCAGGCTTCAAAAGGATGAAAAATTCCGGGATTTGTACTCCAGGGCAGATCTAGTGCTTGCCGATGGGATGCCTTTGCTATGGGCTGCCAGGTTCCTAAAGACTCCACTTAAAGCCAAGCTGAGCGGCTCCGACTTGATGCCCCAGCTATGCCAGCTAGCGGCGGATAAAAAGTGGGGGATCTACTTACTAGGTGGCTCGCCGAGGGCAGCGGAAAAAGCCGCCCATAACCTGGTAAAACAATATCCCAAGCTGAAGGTCTCTGGCATCCAATGCCCGCCAGTCGGCTTCGATAGTGATGTTCAAATGTGCAAGCATTTGGCTGACCAGATTCGCATATCCAAGGCTGATATTCTATTTGTCGGCTTAGGCTCGCCGAAGCAGGAAAGATGGCTCGATGCTTATCTTGAGGCTAGTGGTGCCAAGGTCGGCATCGGCGTGGGCATTGCCATCGATTACCTGGCAGGCGTGGTGAAGCGAGCGCCTTTGTGGATGCAAAAAAGCGGGCTGGAGTGGCTGCATCGCCTGGCAAAGGAGCCTAAAAGGCTCTGGCGCCGATACCTAATTCAAGACCCGATCTTTTTTGGGCTGCTGCTAAGGCAGCGATTCCGGAGAATCTGGGGGAAAGGGATATCGTGGTGTAGATCAAAAGAATAGGCTATCCATGTTTAACCGCGCCATTGATAGAGGCGAGTACTGCTAATCTTTGTTAAGCCCCTTTCGAGGGGAATATCATTCGATAATTGATGAAGGACTAGTTGATATCGTCGGCAAGGTTAAAGGTCAATCCCTTGCCAGATACATCTACACAGAGAGATGTCTGCCTTAGTCCTTCATTCTTGATCAGGAATACCGATAGCGGATCAAGAAACATGCTCCGCAGCGTCCTTGCCAGGTTTCTGGCGCCGAATTCGGGACTGAAGCCCTCCTTGACCAAAAGATCCTTTGCCTCCTGGGACACATCGAGCCTTATTGCTCTTTGGTTTTGCAGCCGCTCAACGATTACCGCCAGGTTTAGCTCCAATATCCCGTACATCTGCGCCGGTCCTAGGGCGTTGAAATAGATGATCTCATCGATACGGTTGATGAACTCAGGCGGGAGCGCTTTCTTTATCTCCTTGAGCATCTCGCTCTTGGTTACCTGCGGTTTGGCGTAAATGCTCCCCGGCGATGTTTCCCTGGCAAAGCCGAGCTGCGTCTGTCCATACAGGCTGGTGCCTATGTTGCTGGTCATCACGAAGGTTACATTATCGAAGTAAACCTCGCAGCCTTTGCTGTCGGTGAGTCGCCCGGTGTCGAAGACCTGCAAGAACAGGTTCAGCACCTGCTGGCTCGCCTTTTCTATCTCATCGAGCAACACCAGGCAATAAGGATCTTCCTTGACCCGGTCGGTGAGTTGGTTCTTGTCATGGTATCCGACATAGCCAGGTGCGATCCCGATAAGCTTCGATGTGGAGATAGATTCCATGTACTCGGACATATCGAGCCTTATCATCTTCTTAGGGTCGCCGAAGAGAAACTCTGTCAAGGCGAGCGCAAGCTCGGTCTTTCCAACCCCGGTCGGTCCTAGAAACAGAAATACGCCATCAGGCTGGTAGGGCTTCAGTCTAAGTTTCATCTTGGACACTCTAAGCACCCTGGCGACCTTCTCAATTGCCTCATCTTGCCCCACTATGCGCTTTTTCAGTCGCTCCTCGATGCCAAGGAACTTCTCGGAGCCTTGGGTGGTTAGCTTCTCCTCGGGGATGCCGGTTCTTCGCGAAACGGTGAGGATTATCTTCTGTCTATCGACCAGGGGCAGTTCCTGGCTTGAGATCATGGCTTCCTGTTCTTTGGCTATTGCGCAGGCTCTATCCAGGATCGCTATCGACTTATCCGGGTTGCTTCGCTCCCTGATGAAGATATCGGAAAGCTCGATGATAAGTGGCAGCGTTTCATCAAGCACCTTGACCTTGTGGAACTTCTCGAAGCGCTGCTTGTAGTGCTGCAAGATAGCGATGTTTTCCTCCATATTAGGCTCTCGCAGCTTGATGATCTGGAAGTTGCGGGTTATGGAGGGATCATTCTCCATGTTGAGCCTATAGTGCTCGAATGAGGCAGCGCCGATGACCTGGATATCGCCCTCGGCTATTGCCGGGCGCAGGATGAAGGCTGCATCAACATTGACATTTCTTGCATTACCAGACGCCATGATTCCGTGAATATCGTCTATGAACAGGATCACATCATCCATGCGCTTGAGTTCCTTGATTAGCTCCACAAGCCGTTCCTCCAACTGGCCACGATACCTGGCGCCTGCTATGATGGCTGGAATATTCAATGCATACACCTTCTTATCAGCCAGGATTCCGCCAAAGTAACCGCTGACGATGCGCAGGGCTAGCTCATACACCAGCGCGGTCTTTCCGACCCCGGATTCCCCAAGCACCAGGGCGTTCTTCTTCTCCATGCAGTTTAGGATCTCGACCAGGCTTTGCAGCTCGGATTCCCTGCCTACGATGGGCGATATTTCTCCTTTTAGAGCCTTTAAGTTAAGGTCAACGAGGAATTTCGTGATCGGCTTTACAACCTCAGCGCCATCGCTTGCCTTATCTCGATGTCTTTTGGCCTTATCCTGGTATTTCTTCCATTCCTCCTTGTACTGCTTAACCGATGGCTCCAGCCGGTGAGCCTCCTGGAAGTGATCCGCTGCGCATGCATAGTCATCGATCTCGCTATAGGAGCGAGCTGCGATCACATGCGCCCGGACCGATTTGTTCTCGTGTTTAAGAAACTTCTCCATAAAATCGACCGCATCCGGATAGCGACCGATCTTGAAGCTGCAATAGCCTAGATGGAATAAAAGCGAGATCTCGTCCGAGTTGAGCATGTAGGCTCTTTGATATTCCTTGAGCGCTTCCTTGTAGTCCTTTTGTTCGTAGTATCTGTTGCCCAGCTTCATATATATATTGAATAGTTCGTCCTTTACGCGATCATCGCAGCCTCCTCGATGCAGCACTCGCTGAAGTTCCTGTTTTGCCTCATTGTAAAGCTGTTTCTTCAGGTAGTATTTGCCAAGGTATGCGTAGAAGTCGCCAGTCTCGGTCTTCAGATTATGATCCGGATGCCAGCCTTTATACTCGATATGCTCAAAGGTGCGCTTGTTGAATATGAATAGATGCTCCTGCTTGCAAGTAGGGCATCTGCTAAAGATGATGATGGGAAACAACGAGATCAGCTTTCTGCCCGCGCAAAGAACATAAACATTGTTCAAGCCTAGCGATTTCTTAAGCTCCAAAGTATAAAGCGGCTCCTTATTTCCCTGCGGTTCTCCCAACTGAATCGGTATGACCTGGCAGCTTCCCTTGCTTGAGGGGGAAGTATGAAGCCTGACTAGCTGGTACTGCGAGTAGAGGGCTAGTCCCTCCCTCAATAGGGGAAGAATGCCTCGAAAAGCATCCGTATCGATCCCCTCGTTCGCCTCTTGTTCATTGCTTTCATCATCTATGGTTTGAAGTATATGCTGAATTGCCTTCGGATAATCGCTGGCAGCATCCCTATCCAGGTAAAGCCGGCGCAGCTCCGGGATGCGCAGTGGCAGATTGTGCCGGCTTACATGTCTCAGAAAGTCGAGAATGAAGCGATGTGCATCCAGCAGGCTCGATGCGCTCAAGAGCTTTTTAACCTTGTTATTGAGCCTGCTATCGTTCAGGTTGAAGATACGATAATGGTTCAGGCACAATCCGAGCGCGATAGAGGTCAGGGTTCGAGTCAGGTTGGCAGCCTCAGAGATATCGATGCGCTCCAGCTCTTCGAGGGGCGTGTCCTCGGTGAGCTTGGATATTCTATCGATCAGGGATTTTTGCTTGGGTTCTTCCATCGGTTACAGGGTCTCTATAATTAAATTAAGTCCCCGCAGGCTTTTTGTCAAGGAAGGAGACGCGCTATTTCCCGAATTGGTGATTACTTGATGATGAAACGGATAACCTCGAAGACCTCGGCGTAATCTACCTCGATCTGCACTCCCCTGGTTCGTGCCAGGGAGAAGACGAACTCCGGCTTGGCATAGCCGCGAAAGCTCTGCGATGCATAGCAAGCCAGCGCCTCCATCTTCTTTTCAACATGCCGCTTCTCAAGGTAAACGAAGGAGAGGGTGGAGAAGGTGATGTTATTCCAGGGGATCTCGTATCCAAGAATGCTTGTTCCCTTGAAGGCTCTTAGCCCTTCGGCTGCTATGGTGCGGTGATCCTGGTGCAGATCCCCCATCGATGGCATGATCACCAGATCTGGTTTCAGATCATCACGGAAGCGGATCATGTCCTCGAGTATCTCCTGACGGGTAATGGGAAACTTGCGCACCTGGTAGTTGAACAGGTGCCGATTCGATTCAGGGATGCCTAGAACATCCATTGCCTTGCGCCATTCATGCTTTAGGATGTCCTTGGGGTATCCCTCAGGAACCGAGGTCTGGCACCATGAGAAGGCTGCATAATGCACATCCTTGCCCTCCTCGATGAAGCGTGCCATTGTGCCCCCGCAGCCAAGCTCGCCATCATCGGTATGAGGCGCTAATACTAGGATTTTCTTGAAACTGTCCATAGATCTTCGTTTCCTAACCTGAAGATGAGCTTATTATCTTTGTAGCGGTTTTACAAGCACCGGGTAATCTCCCAAGTTAGAAGACTTGGATTTTGCAAGGGAACTTTTTTAAAAAAACATGCATTCCTATCGACTCAAAAGGGTAATAGATAAAATCTTCTATTATTACAATTAACTCAAGCGTCAAATTTAAGTAGGAATGGGAAGGGTTATCACAGCGCTGTTATTTTTTATTGCCTCGAGTGTTTACTGCGAGCAGCCGCATCCTTCTCCACGCGCTTTTAGCGCTATTTTCGCTCCGGACAGAAATACAGTGTATATCAGCATGGGGTGGGACAGGCAACGATGGTTTGATGATGTCTGGAGGTTCGATATCTTAACCGAACACTGGCAAGGGATTTCTCCTGAGGGATATAGACCGTCCCCTCGTGAGGGCATGGCATTTTGCTATGATGAACAGAAGCGAGTGCTTTGTATATTCGGTGGATGCAGGGGTTATGTTCACCTCAACGACTGGGTGGAGTACGATCTTTCGATCAAGCGCTGGCAGGTAGATATCAACTTCAACCTCTCGGTAGGCTTCTTGCCCTCCACTCGAAGCAATGCATCGCTACTATGTCTGGGCAATCAGCGCTATCTTGTCGGCTTGGGCTTCAATTTTCAGGGGAGATATTTGGGTGATTGGTATTTAAAACAAAGAACACCCGACAATTGGAGGATATTATTTACCGGTAAGAAGCCATCTGCAAGATACGGGCAGGTTGCAATCTATGATAAAAAGAGAAATAGAGTAGTTCTGTGGGGAGGGTATAACTGGCTGGGATTCTTGGATGATCTATGGGTTTTCGATCTCGATAACTGGCATTGGCGCAGGCTTTCTAACAAAGGAACGCCACCCCCGGCGATGTCATTTGCTGCCGGTGCCATAGACGAAAAGCGGGATTGCCTGGTCATATTCGGTGGTGTAAAAGATGGCGAGGTATTCGATGATGTCTTTGAGTTGGCTCTCGATGATATGGTCTGGAAGCGTGTAACCAAGCCAGGCGCGAAGGCTCGCAACGGGCATTCAGCCTGTTATCTGCCCGGTCGTGGGGCAACCTTTTTTGGGGGTAGGACGGAAGATAAGCGCTACCTATGTGATCTGTGGCTCTGGCGAGGAGAAGAAAGCGGGTGGCAAAGGCTGGGGAAATGATAGTGAACCCTTAGGGGTGAGGCATCTGGTTAAAAAGGGAGCACGGGGATCATTACTAGGCTTCGCTTAACCTCTACAGATGATAGTGGTTGAAATTAGTGCTTGTTTTCTCATCATCCGTGTACCTCGTTGTTCCTCCGTTTTAGGATATTTATTAGAATGAAGAATTTTTGCATGGTCGAACTCATTTGTTGCATAGTATCAGATGCCACGCTTGTAGTCTCCGATTTTGTAATATGCCATTACCTTTTGCGCTTGGCGCAAACCGATGATGAACTCGAAATGACAATTTGCATAGTTTTTCTGACATTAGGAGATTGACTCATCGAGGATTGCTGGAAAATTTTATTCCCGGATTTGAAAATGGCTTTATTATTCAATAAATAATCAAGCATAAGGAAGTATTGCTGCTATGCCAATAACCTTTGATAAAATATACGATATCATTGTAATAGGCGGGGGACATGCTGGTGTGGAAGCTGCCCTGGCTGGCGCTCGCCTGGGAATGGAGGTTCTGCTGCTCACACAGAATATCGATACCATGGGCAAGATGTCGTGTAATCCGGCTGTTGGAGGGCTTGGCAAGGGCTGCCTGGTGCGTGAGATAGATGCGCTTGGGGGTGAGATGGGGAGGGCAGCCGATGCCACGGCCATTCAGTTTCGTGTGCTCAACCGCAGCAAGGGACCAGCGGTTCGTGGTACTCGCACGCAGAACGATATGCACCAGTATGCCTCACATCAGCGCCGGGCGATCGAGTGCAGCGAAAATATAGATGTGAAGCAGGATGAGGCGATTAGGATGAATGTGAAAGATGGAAGCATTGACTCGGTGATCACCTCATCGGATATGGAATATCGCTGTCGCAGGCTAATAATCACCACCGGCACCTTCCTGCGCGGGCTGATCCATATAGGTTTGACCAGCTTCCCTGCTGGGAGGTTCGGCGACCCGCCCTCGAATAAGCTGACCGATTCGATGCTCAAGCTAGGTTTCAAGATGGGGCGGCTAAAGACCGGCACCACACCCCGTCTGGACGCAAAGACCATCGACTTCGACAGGTTTACCGCTCAGCCAGGCGACGATGAGCCATGGTTCTTCTCGCTGGATACAATGGAGGTAAAGCTGCCCCAGTTACCTTGCTACTATGGCTATACCAATCAGCGCACCCATGAGGTCATCCGTGCCAACCTTGACAGAAGCCCGCTATACAGCGGCAAGATATGCGGCATCGGCGCCAGGTATTGCCCCTCTATCGAGGACAAGGTGGTGAAGTTTGCGGGAAGGGAGAGACACCATATTTTCCTGGAACCTGAGGGTGTTGATACCCTGGAGTATTATCCCAACGGTCTATCGACCAGCCTTCCGCTGGATGTTCAGTACGAGTACCTTCGCACAATCGAGGGCTTGGAAGAGGCTCAGATTATCCGTCCTGGGTACGGTATTGAGTACGACTATGTTGACCCGACCCAGTTGTATCCGACGCTGGAAACCAAGCTGGTTAAAGGCTTGTACCTGGCAGGTCAAATCAACGGTACCTCCGGGTACGAGGAGGCAGCGGCGCAGGGATTGATGGCAGGTTTGAACGCTGGGCTTAGTCTGCGGGGCGATGATCCTCTGGTGCTGAAAAGGTCGGAGTCTTATATCGGTGTACTGATCGATGATCTGGTAACCAAGGGTGTTGATGAACCCTACCGGATGTTCCCCTCGCGCGCGGAGTACCGTTTGTTGCTCAGGGAGGATAATGCGCATCTGAGGCTGATGTCGATATCGCTAGAAAAGGGTCTAGTCAGCGAAGAGCGAAAGGAACGCTTTGAGAGAAAAGTTAAAGAGCTGGAGACGCTGCGGGTATTCATCGAGAATACCAAGCTGAATCCGACTGCTGAGACTCAAAAAGGACTTAAGGAGCTAGGCAGCTCACCGATAAGCAAACCATTAAGCCTAAAGGAGCTGCTTCAGCGACCGGAGATCGATTTTTCCAAGATTAGGCGATTGACTAATACACCAGATGTAAGCTCTGAGGTTGCTATTAAGCAGTTGGAGATCGAGGTCAAGTACGAGGGATACATAAGACGGCAACAGGAGGAGGTGGAGCGAATGGAGCGGATGGATAAGATTGCGATCCCCGATGACTTCAGGTATGAAGGGCTAGCAGGCTTGAGGCAAGAGGCAATCGAGAAGCTGACTCGCATCAAGCCTCGTACTCTAGGTCAGGCAAGGCGCATTCCGGGCATAAATCCATCAACCATCAGCGTGCTGCTTGTGCATCTTCAGAAAAGGAATAAGGAGAGGAAGGAATGAGCCACTTTCTATTCTTTCTTTCCGCTTTGCATATTTGAGGCTTTGCGTGATTCTTTTTCTCCTCTTCGTCCCGACTCTGTCGGGATTAAATAACCCTCAAGCCTCAGACCTAAATAATTGACAGCGCAAGGCTTGAGCAATACACTACAACGCATAATGAAAAACAAGGAACGAATTTGACATGGAGATCAGAACTTCCAAAAGATTAAACAGCCTGAGGGGATACGCCTTTGCAGAGGTAGATAAACTGGTGGCTGAACTCAAGAAACGATGTATCGAGGTGATCGACTTCGGCGTGGGCGATCCGCTCGATCCCACACCTGAATTGGTTCGTAACAAAGTCAAAACCGCGGTCGATGACTTCGCAACCGCAGGCTATCCGAGCTACATTGGAAGCGAGGAGTATCGAACCGCCTGTGCTGAATGGATGAAGAGAAGGTTCGGCATATCGCTGGATGCGGACCAAGAGATCTGCTCCACTATCGGCTCCAAGGAAGCCATCTTCAACTTCCCCAAGGCATTCATCGATCCTGGCGATACAGTGATAATCCCCTCCCCTGGCTATCCGCCGATGAAGACTGGCACCCTATTTGCCGGGGGCAAAGCCTATTTCGTTCCACTGCTTGAGGAAAATGGCTTTCTGATCGATTTTGAGAGCATTCCTGAGCAGGTAGCAAAGGAAGCAAAAATTATCTGGCTGAACTACCCTAACTCCCCTACCGGCGTGGTTGCCAGCAAGAAATATTACCGCGAACTTGTCAAATGGGCGCACAAGCATGATATCATCATCGCCGCGGATGAAGGCTGCTATATTGATATATACTTCGATGAGAAACCCCATTCCATACTGGAAGTGGAAAGCGAGGGGATCATAACCTTCTACTCGCTTAGCAAACGGAACAACATGACTGGCTATCGGGTCGGCTTCGTAGCCGGCGATAAAAGGATAGTGAGCGCATTCAAGCAGCTTAAGACCAATATAGACTCTGGCACTCCCAACTTCATCCAGGCAGCAGCTATCGCGGCACTGAACGATGATGAGCACATCGAGCAGATGCGGACAATTTACGGACTAAAGAGGGATATTATCGTATCTGCCTTGCGAGAGGTTGGCATGGAATCAAACCCGCCGGCGGCTACATTCTATCTATGGCAGAAAACACCCAATAACCTTAGCTCCCAAGACTTTGCCAGGGCGCTTCTTGCAGACAAGATTGCTATAGTGGTTACCCCTGGCTCATGGATATCGGATGTCTGCGAGGGTGGTGTCAATCCTGGCGAAGGCTTCGTTCGCTTTGCACTGGTGCCTACACTGAAACAGGTCGAGGAGGCTGCTTGCAGGATAAGGGATAATCTTTAGATTATGAATGGCTATGAATTGCCATGATACAAACGGAAAAGGCAAGTTGTTTATGTGGGATTAGCAGATAACTCATAAACTCAGCTTCTTTAATAATATGAACAAAACGAATTATAATTTTGATAATAAAAAGATCCTAAAATATGTTCAAAACGCTAGAAAGTCTGTCAAGTATGATATCGAACCCCTTGTAAAGCTCTTGATCTCTGATTATTTCCCCGTAAAAAAGGAAGACCTAGTTATTGCCGATTTAGGTGGAAAAGCTGGCTTTTTGGCAATGGAGATTGCTAAAAGGTTGCCCAACTGCAAGGTAATATTAGTGGATGATTCTGCTGAATTACTTGATTATGCCCGCCAGTATGCTGTAGAAAGAAGCATAAAACTTGAGACAGTTATATCGGATCTGCATGCCTTAGATCTGCCCGATAACTGTGTCGATGTGGCTATCAGCAAGGGGGTACTTAACAGCATAAGCGATAAATACCGCTTCCTTGCCGAGGGACATCGAATTCTACGCTCAGCAGGTACCCTGATCACCGTGGAGCTCAATGCAGCCTATCCGTTTCTCAAGCTGGTCCCATCATGGATCTGGTATTACATATCACTTGGCAGGGACGCAGCCAACGATCTTAGGCAAGCCCACCGGATTAGTCTTACCATCAGAGAAGCGGCAGATCTTCATCGAAGCCTCGATTTTGCGGAAGTAGTAGCCTTGGATTGGCTACAATACTATGTCATCGCCTGCATAAAGGGGATTTAAATCACCATCGGCAGGATCCCTAGGTTATCCTGGTTCCCTTGAGGATTATGTTGGTCAGTGTAATCCCTGCGGCAAGGATGGTTCTTATGGATAAGTCCTGAAGTGTCATCTGAGAGGTGCGATAGAACTGGATCGGTCTTAAATAGAATCTTCGATTCGCCTTGGCGTATAGCTTGCTGACCTCCTCTGCGCTCAGGTGGGGCATCTCGTAGGGCGGGGTCTTGCGATGATAGCTCCCCAGTCCGAAGACCAGGTCCTTAAATAGCCTTCCCCCGCCCTGGTTTACCATGTCAAACAGCTTGGTGCCGGGGAAAGGTTGCACCATGAAAAAGTGAACCTGGTGAGCCGGCAGTTTAAGCGAAAAATCGATCGTCTGCTGCAAGGTTTCCCTGGTCTCGAAGGGCAGTCCGATCATGAAATAAAGTATGACCTTCATGCCCAGTTTGTATATCCGGCGGCAGGTATCCTGAACCTTGCTGAGATCGAGCTTCTTGCCCAGCTTATCTATAACCTCCTGGGATCCTGACTCAACTGCCACGGCAATTTGATTGAAGCCAGCCTTTGCCATCAATTGGAGCATCTCCCAATCATTTATATCAGCACGAATTCCGTTTAGCAGATCAAACCTCAAGTCATAGCCTCTTTTTATTATGCGCTCGCATAGATCCTTGACTCTATCTACTTTAAGCGTGAAGTTGTCATCCCAGAATTGGATCTCGCGAACATCGAACTGGTGGTAGAGCCGATCTATCTCAGCCATGACATTATCGGGGCTTCGATACCTTATGATATCGCCGTGAATGAACTTGGTGCAGTTTATGCATTTGAAGGGACATCCACGGCTGGTGATCATGGTGGCTATGATCCGTTTTGTCGTAAAGAACCTATACTTGGGCAGATCCACCAGGTGGTAAGCAGGAAATGGAAGCGAATCGAGGTCTTCTATATGCTCTCTCGGCTTGGTTTGAACAACCCTGTCGTTCTCCCAAAATGCGATACCATCTATCTCGCTAAGGTTTTTGCCTTGCACGATCTCAGCAATGGTCCTCTCTGCTTGTCCAATGGCAACGATATCAGCCCACCTGGGGATCAGCCGTGCGGCTATCGCTGAGGCATAAGGTCCACCCATCAGGATCCGCTTATGCGGATAATTATGTCTGATAAGCTCGGCTTGAGCCACCGCTGAGGCTGCGGTGGAGATATTGACATGAAAGCCTATTTGATCATGGGTAGCAGCCTTTTCAAGCAACCGTTCCAGGTGACGAGGCACCACCTGGCAGTCGAGGATCTCCACAGGATGCCCGACGCGCTCCAGGCACGCGGCAAGGTAGCCTAAGCCCATTGAAGGCATGGTATAAGGCTCCAGGTGATGTGGATGAACTAAAAGCATCGTCAGAAGATAATATCCTCAAGCCAATGCTTAGATAGTTCATTTTCTCACTCTGGTCAAGAGGCGATATTTCTCGCAAGGGATCTGACCTTCATCATTCCTCGACGACGAGATATGGCCAAAGGTGGCTAAGTATGCTACCTTCGCCCCCGGCTGCCATCTGCAAGAGGATATTACGGGGAGCCAATCCTCCCTGCACTATTGTGGACATCGAAAAAACACCCGCAGGATCTACCATGGGCAGCTCCACGCCGGTTGGATTATCATTTATATAAAGCTCGACCCTCGAAGCGGCGCTAAGATCCGGCTTCACCGCATAAGAAAGGATGGTCAGATTGCCCCCCAGTACCGATGATATTTTTGTATCCATGTAGCCGGCAGCCATAATAAGGGGACGCTGGGTAGGAGTCGCCGAGGGGGTATTTGACGGAGTCGCAGTGTTACTTGGGGTAGCTGTTGGCAAAATGGTCATGGTAGCGGTTGGCGTAATAGTAGGCAGATAGGTATAGGTTGCGGTCGCTGTGCCGGTTGGAGTGGGAGTCCTTGTTGCAGTTATACTCGGGGTCGCGGTCGGGATATTCGGCTTGAAGTTCGCCATCGCATCCGCGAAACCCGGCGCATCCTCCCTATTCCCCGCTGCATCGTATGCGATGGAGTAAAACTGGTAAAAACCGTAGCCCGGCGTGTAACTTAGATTGAAGTCGAACTGGAAGCCCTGACTATAAAATGGGTATAAAGCCCACGGCTGATCCTCGTACTGATAATGAAGCTCAGCATAGTCAAAACCGCTTAGCGCATCTTGGGCTGTGAAGGTGATCGCATAATAGCGACCGAAGATCTCGGGCGGCATTGAGTCCAGCGCGCTGCCGGGTGGCTGTGCGTCCTGGATCGACCAGGTAATTTCCGACCAGTCGCTCTCAATTGGAGCCGGCGTGGAGGCATCCCTCGCCTTGACGCGGTAGAAGTATAATTGGTTATGAATCAGACCGCAAAACTGGAACTGGAGATCCTCAACCCACGGTGAGCTGACATAAGTCCGAAAATCCTCGTATATGGAGCTATGCGCCTTGAATTCTACCGCTGTTGAGCCTTGCGGAACTGACCATTTTACAAAGTTACAGGTGCCTGCCGAGTATTCAGGCTCCACGATTATCGTCGGCACCGGCGGACCCGGTGTGGGCGTTACCGTAGGAGTAAGGGTTATTGTCCATGTATGGGTCGGCGTTTGAGTAACGGTTGGCGTCATTGTCGGGGAACTGGAGGCAGTAATAGTCGGGCTGGCACTTGGAGTCGCCGTGAAGGAGTGGGTTGGAGTATGACTGGGCAAGGGAGTATTGGTGGGAGTTATGGTCGGTACATCAGTCTGGCTCGGCGTTGAGGATGGCGTGAATGTCATTGTCGAGGTGGGGGTGGGAGACTCGGTCCAGGTGGGAGTTATTGATGGAGTCGAGGTAGGAGTGCTGGTCAGGCGAGCCGTGTAAGTTGCGCTAGGCGTCCAGGTCGGGGTTGGACTGCCGGTGGGGCTTTGAGTAGGCGTGCTGGTAACCGTGGGAGTCAGGCTCGGGGTTGCTGTTGGCAGGTCGGTCTCGGTGCTGGTCGGCGTTAACGTAGGTGTATTGGTATTGGTCGGGCTGGCAGTGGAAGAGCTCGTTGGGGTAGCGCTGGGTATGGTCGTGTTGGTTGGCGTGTTGGAGGGGGTAAAGGAAGCCCAGCCGGTCGGCGTCAGCGTCGCTGTCGGCGTAACCGACGGGGTGCTGGTTACCGTCGGGCTATGCGTCGGGGTCGCTGAGGGAGCTGTATTGGTCGGCGTGAACGACGGCGTCTGAGTGAATGTGTAGCTCGGCGTAACCGTTGGAGTATGGGTCGGAGTATGGGTATTAGTTACTGTAGGTGTATTCGATGGGGTTTGGGTGGGCAGTTGGGTCATCGTACCGGTCGGCGTGGGAGTGAAGCTCGGCGTGAAGGTTGGAGTAACCGAGGGGGTTGGAGATGGAGTCGAGGTGGGAACCCCGGTATAGGTCAAAGTCGGTGTGGAGGTGAGCCTGGCAGTCGGGGTCTGGCTTGGCGTTGAGGATGGCGATGCGGTTGCTGTCGGGGTCGGCGTAAGCGTCATGGTATTGGTCGGCGTGATGGTCGGCACCATTGTATATGTAGAGGTCGGTAGCGGCGTGCGTGTATCGGTCGGCGTTGGCGTCCTGGTCGGTATGAAGGTGGGAGTATTGCTCGGCGTCCAGGAAGGCCAGTGGGTGGGTGTGCTGCTCGCCGTCGGAGTGGGAGTGCCGGTGTATGTCGCGCTCGGGGTCATGGTTGAAGTCGGGGTTCGGGTCGGTGTCCTCGTAGGCGTGGCTGTGAAGGTCGGCGTTCTCGTATCAGTATAGGTCGGCGTATTGGTCGGTGTCTGGCTACTAGTTACCGTCGGCGTCAGACTCGGCGTGCGGGTCGGCGTGCGCGTCCTTGTGAAAGTTGGCGTCAAGGTCGGACTCCTGGTCGGAGTCATGGTGGCAGTGTTGGTCGGAATTAGCGTTGCTGTAAAAGTCGGAGTGAATGATGGCGTTATGGTCGGACTCCTGGTGGGGGTTAAGGTTATCGTGTTGGTGGGAGTAATTGTCGGAGTGAAAGTGGCAGTCGGGGTCATGGTTGCAGTCGGTATCTCGGTCGGGGTTTGCGTATGCGAGGGCGTTGGGGTAATCGATGGTGTCATCGAAGGAGTCGATGAGGGACTGGGCGTTATGGTCGGAGTCATTGTGGGAGTCGGCTGAGTGTCCGTGGGAGTGAAGGTCGGCCAGCCTGAGGGAGTGCTGGTCGGCGTTGAGGTTACCGTGGGAGTTTCGGTGCCAGTCGGCGTGTTCGAGGGGGTTGCCGTGTTCGATGGCGTCATCGATGGAGTGCTGCTCGGAGTCGGAGTATGGGTACTGGTCGGCGTTATGGTCGGTACTGTGGTCGAGGTCGGCGATGTTGTGGGCGTTTGAGTGCTCGTAGGCGTTATGGACGGTGTAAAGGTAAAGGTTCCGGTTGGAGTAAAGGATGGAGTATAGCTAGCAGTTACGGTGGGAGTCTTGGTTACCGTTGGAGTAATGGTCGGAAACAGGGTAGTAGTGCCCGTCGGCGTCCTGGTCGGGGTCATACTTGGAAACATAGTAGGCCAGTCGGTCGGGGTCTGAGAGGGGGTCCAGGTCGGTCCCGGCGTATATGTCGGAGTATTGGGAAAGGTGTAAATAACACCCAGAAAATAGGGGATCAATATGCAGCCGTGATCCTGATTCCATATATCCCCCTCCTCTTGTACTATTGCACCGAAGTATCCTCGAGACTGATAATCCTGGAGGCACCCATCAGCATAGTCATTAAGTAGTATCTGTCCATAGTATTCATGATGTAGCCCGATCTCATTGTCGGTCAGATACATTGTATCCCAACCTGCATGGTAAACATCATAATCGCTCGAATACTGAGGTCTAAGCTCCAGCTCCCTTATCGCTACCAGCGCTCCCGGCAGTTGCGCGCCAGGCTCCCAGGTGCCCACCGCACCCTCAACATAGGACTGATTGACTATCGCATCATCCGGAAGGGGCGAGATGTCCCACTCGATAAAGGCTCGATAAGTATGAAAGCCACCACCCTGGTAGATCCTCCCTACGATCATATCAGGATAACGCTGGTAGGTGGGACTTCCCGAGGTTCTATAGCATACACTTCCCCTGGTGAAGTAATTTTCAAGGTGCATCTCATCCTTGGTATCGCCTGATATGAATGAAGCTCCTGTATTCAAAGTTTTTAGCAGGTTAAACTCTTGCATAAGCCTATCCAGGTATTCTGTGGGTGAATTGGACTTATCGATCGCCAAAGAGTACTCCTGCCATTTTCCATGCTCATTGCGATAGTGTATCGGATAAGGAGCGATGACTAACCTGAAGGCGCCATTGGGGGTGAGAAATGTCTTGGAGTTTTCAGTACGCAGCTCGACCTGCTCAATCTCTCCGTCTCGTGGACTCAACCCCCTCTTGAACAGGCTTTCATCAGCCATTGATAGAGAATATAGGAGCAATAGCATTATGCTCAGGGTCAAGATCGCTGCTGTCCTGATATCAAAGGCTCGCATCTTATTTAGTTGGAGAACTGATCATCTATATATTACCAGATAGTCGAAGATAATAAAAAAACCCTCCTTTTGGTAAGTATGCAACCTGATGCAGTACTCGAAAGCCCTTAAAATACGGGCTTTGCAAAGTAATGCATAGACTGTAAAGCCACCAGGTATGCAAACAGATGCACATGTTTCATTCCATGGATTAAGAAACATCAATAATATCAAGCATTTATGTCCAATGGCTCTTTGGCACGATATTTGGATATGACTAAAAATGGAAAGACCATAAATTCCCTTATGTTTATAGTCTGGCTCAACCCTCAATGGAACCTCCATCACCTGAGCCACCAACCCCAACCCTCGGGCTCGTCGCAAGCGGCGAGCCCTTCCTTTTTTCAAGACCGATCTCACAAGACTCAAAAGAATATATTAACTGATTGCTTGAGAGATCTTGTTATTGCCCTAATCAATATCTTGATGGCTAGGGTAGATCGTTGGCGGTCGAATATGATACGAGGTGCTTTGCTGATCGCTCTTTGGTAGTAGAGCGCCGCAGCAGTATAATCCTCGGCAGAATAAAAATTCTCTGCTATCCTTCTATATAGATAGGCATAGGCTTTCCGTATATCCGAGCCAGACAGCTCCTTTGCTCGATAGAACCGTTTGTTCTCAAGAATGTCATCGAGGACCAAGATCAGTCCCTTGGCTTTTACTTGCGCATTTGAGGTCAAGCTGCTTTTGCTCACCGTATAGTTGTATAAAGGCTCATCTATATAGTCGAATCTCTTGTCCTGAGCTAGGCTTAGCATCAGCCACCAGTCATCGCCGAGGGTTACCCGCTCCCAGTAGCCTCCAGCATCGATGATATCCTGTTTTTTTGCCATGATGGTCGGCACATGAATGAATGACTCGAAGAGCAGCGCCTTGAATATATCCCCTCGCTTGAAGTTGGGGCGCTGTGTGCCGAGCATCCGCCTCCCACCAGGCAGAATCATCCAGTAGCCGGTGTAACAAACATCGACATCCGGGCGCTCGCTAAGTAGCTGAACCTGCCTGGTGATTTTCCCTGGTGCATAAGTGTCATCGCTATCGAGAAATGCCAGGTAATAACCATTTGAAGCGCTTATCCCGCGATTTCTCGCTGCCGCTGGACCCGCATTGGTCTGAGCGATCAATTTAAGGCGGGGATCATCGAATCTTTGCTCGATAACCTTGGCTGTGCCATCGGTGCTGCCATCATCTACCACAATAATCTCAAGGTCTCTATAAGTCTGAGCCAGCACTGACTCAATGGAGGCGACAATGGTCTTGGCAGCATTGAATGCAGGAATAATCACGCTCACTAACCGATTTTCATCCGCTAAGCTGCGACACATATCCAAGTAATAAAAAGGGGGCGGCTTTTTGGTAAAACCGCCCCACGAATTATCTTAACCTGAGACTATCTCTAGTTGATCACCAGGTAGGGCCACATATCACTGGTCGCGCTGTCATTGCCAGTAGCCACCACCTCAAGGATCAACTGCAATGGCGTATCGAGAACTACACCAGGCGCATGGAAACCATAGATTCCATCCCCTGGACCGAAATCGCCAGAAGTGCCGTTATCCAACAAGGGCACGCCAGTTGAAACGCCACCAAAGTACAGCTCAACTGAGGCGATCCCAGGTGCGTAAGGCATTACATAGACTATCAAGGTTAGATCCCCAGCCTGCCCAACAACAAGATCCGTTGTCCAATATCCACCTAGGGCGATGAATGGACCGTTGGGACCTTTAGGAGTGGGATCCACGCCGTTGAGTATGGTTTGTAGATTGATGCGGCTCCAGTCTATGTCGTGGTCTTTTGCAAGCATAATGCTCCTTGGTGCGCTCTGGCT
This sequence comes from uncultured bacterium, assembly GCA_964448115.1. GTDB lineage: Bacteria > CAYUVA01 > CAYUVA01 > CAYUVA01 > CAYUVA01 > CAYUVA01. The sequence goes on along the minus strand of CAYUVA010000045.1, from coordinate 7,552 downwards.
TGGAGCCTCGACATTGAGGTAAGGCCACAGATCGCTTTGTGCGCCTTTTCCATCCGTAGCCTGAATCTCAAGAGCAGCCTGAAGCGGTGGAACCCCACCAGGGATAGGTAAAGTGATGCCAAAGATGGAATCGCCGGCGCCGAAATCTCCCTGGCTGCCATCATCGAGCATGGTCAAGCCGGTCGCTGCGCCCTGGAACAGTATATCAACGCTGGCAATCGCATCGCCATCCGGGTCGGTAATGAAGGCGAGCAGGGTCATGTTGCCGCCATTAACCGAGTCGAGGTAGGTGGTCCAGTATCCAGCCAGCAATACCTGCGGAGGATTGTTCTCCCCAGGGATGGTCGGGGACGGAGTCGGAGTTGGGGTGTCACCAGGCACGGTCGGGGTCGGCGTTGGGGTATCGCCTGGAACTGTCGGCGTCGGGGTTGGGGTATCGGCGGGAACTGTCGGGGTCGGGGTTGGAGTATCGCCAGGAAGCTCATAGTCAGTAACTCTAAGCTGCGCGAAGTCGATCTGTCCTGCACCTGCCAGCCACAGGTTGGATAACTCCTGCTTGGCATAGAACTTCATATCATCGCAGTACCAGAAATCCTGCACCGGATTGACGGTTCCGCCCGAGGTCTCCTCAAGGATGTGGTAGGTTAGGCAATCACCGATTGGCTCTTGAACATCGCACTCCATGTCAACCGCCCAGGTCTCCTGGAAATCGAATGCACCAGGGGTTACCAGCGGCTCAGCCACGAAGGTACCGTAGAAGTAAGGTATCATGGGATCTTGAGACCATGAGTTGCCCACTTCGAGTGGCCACTGTGCATCCTGCAATGGTGGAATGTACTCCTCGTACTGATCCGCCCCCAGGTTGTTGATCACCGTGATCCAATAACCAGGAGACGCCTCTAGCTCCACCTGTCCTTGAATATTACGGTGCTTCTTGACAGTAGCAAAGTCTGAGACCCGAAGATAAACATGACCAGAGAGGCTTCCATCCTGTACTCTTATCGGTCCATCGATCGTCTCGTAGTGGATCTCGCCGGTGGCATTGAAGGTGCCACTGAACTCGATGACATAGCACTCGTAGGTGCCACCGCTTGAGTGATCCTGGACAACCTCGGTAGTGCCCATGACCTCGTAATGAGTGTTACCTACAATTGTAAGCTCGCCGGTTACCTCCTCGGCGGTAATGGTGGCTTCGTAGGTCTCCTCCATGTCGTACCATGCTCCGGTGGGTAACACCGGCAGGTCCACCGCCACTGCAAAAGAGGCAAGTCCCAGCAACAGCATCATGACCAATAGGACAGCTTTGTTCATAAACTCTTCTCCTTGTTCGGTTTAGGCTCTTTTTTCCTTCCTATTCTTAAAGCCCATTTTTCCTTCCATCTGGAGTTTTAACTCCGTAACTAACACTCTAAAAATTTAATGTTATTGAATTTTATCATTCATGTCAAGGATTGATCGCCTTTTTGATTTACAGACTAGTTTATGACTCGTTACATCCAGTCTTATGCATGTCCTTAAGATATATCGTCTGGGTCGGGAATGCGAATTCTATGCCTAGTTCAGCCAGCGCCCGCATTATTGACAGGTTTATCTGTTCCCTGACCTTGAGAAACTCCGCCCATGTTGGAAGCTCGATAAAATAGTATAGCATGATATCAAGGCTGGAAGCGCCGAACCCGGTAAAGTAAATCTGGTAGTAATCCTTGTGCACATGGGGATGACCACCGATGATCTCCCTGATAGCAGCCAATCCTTTCTCCATCTTGTCAGGTGGAGTATCATAAGTTACCCCGATGGTCATATAAACCCTTTGCATGGGGCGCTTGGACATGTTTTCAACTTTAAGGTTCGCCATGATGTTGTTGGGGATGGTGACCAGCGATCTCGCAAAGGTTCTTATCTTTGTAGAACGAAATCCGATGCTCTCCACATTCCCCTCTACGCCATCAGTGATTATCCAATCCCCAATGATAAAAGGACGATCCAAGAAAATGGTTACGGTGCCAAAAAAGTTGCCCAGGGTATCCTTAGCTGCCAGTGCAACTGCCAGACCACCTATACCAAGACCTGCTAGAAGGCTGGAGACCGAGTAGCCGAGATTCTGTATTATCAGGATAAGAAATACAATGCCGATGAAGATCTTGGTCGTCTTGGCTACGATAGCGGTCAACTGGAACATTAGCTTGTCATCTCGCTGCTGAGCGCGCTCCTGGAAGTATTCCTTGACCACCTCGGTTAGCCGTATCATAACCCAGGCGATAGATAGAGAGATTAGCGTCTTGAGTAGCGCATCGAAGAACTTGCGGAAGTTAACCGGCTCCACCGGCGGATTCAGGGTGATGACTGCAAGGTACATGCCTATGATGAAAACCATAAGCCGGATCGGCTTCTCGATCACCCATAGCGCTTTTTCATCGAATCTGACCTTGCTTTTAGCCGCCCGTTTCTTGAGCCAGTCAATAGAGACCTGGATCACCAAACGCCTGAAGATCAGGGTGATAAGGATGATGATAAAGGCAAGAATGAACTGATACAGCGAGATCCCCCACATCGAGTAATCGAGCACTTCCTTAACCCTATCGAGATATTCCATCCTATGTCTCCTGGTTGTTTCTAGTGTTCATCAGCGATCTATCCACAATTTCCTCTAAAATTCAAGCACCTAGGAAATCCCCAGATACACGGCTCGATCTTGACTTCTTTACACAGAATCGGGATTAAATAGCACAATTATTTTTAAAATTGTTGATCGCTTGGTTGTTTTTCAGCAATAATTATAAGAATAGGGCTTATGAACCACCCCTTCAAGCCAATATTCATAGGGGTATATTTTGAGGATCCAAGTGCCACTGCCATTTTTAAAAGCTCGATCTTGCAAATAAAGGCTTTGTCAAATAAAGAATTAATGTTCCATGTGGAACATATGATTTAACTATTTGATTTTTTAGGTCGTTTTTCTCCAAATCTACATCAACGGACTCAAGTTTAAAAGCCCGAAACGAGGGGTGCTAATTAATCTATTTAGATTAACTCGTTGATATTAAAGAATAATGTTTTTGTCATTCCCGCCGGAGTTTACCTCGCACTTGATGCAGGGCGGCAATGACATGGAGATGCCCGTTGGCGAAACAAGTCTTATGTCAAGAGCAGCCCCCAGCCCCACCTATTCGGAAGGCATGGAAATTATGATGTGCGAAAGTGTGCTATCTTTATAGGTAAGTAACCTAAGGTTCCTTCTGGTTATGAGGCATAAATTAAACATATTTTCTGTTTGGTTTGAGTGTTCAGGCTCATTTTGAGTCGCAGAGGGTATATATTTCCATAAGAATCTTGCCATGCAAAATCCAAGCCGAGAATTTAGGGTGAAAATCAATGATTGAAAATGAATCTCGATTTACATAAAATAGACCTACAAACGAATAAGATAAATATCCGAAGCGGAAGGATAAATGCCAAAGGCTGACGACTTCAAACATCTTGAGACCAGGTCGGTTACCTTAAAAGACCTCAGTAAACACTTCCCTAGTCGCGATGCAAAGGAAGGGCTCGTAAAGGCAGTCGATAAGATAAATTTAGAGGTTAAAAAGGGTGAGTTGGTGACCCTACTGGGTCCCTCTGGCTGCGGGAAAACCACCACTTTACGCATGATTGCAGGCTTCGAGGAGCCAACCAGCGGGGAGATCTACATCGGCGATGTCATGGTCAACAAGATGCCCCCCAATCGCCGTGAGACATGCATGGTATTCCAAAGCTATGCACTTTTCCCGCATTACAATGTCTTTGATAACATCGCCTATGGACTGCGCATCCGTAATTATCCAAGGGCTGAGATAAACAAGACGGTAAACGAGATCCTCGAACTGATCGGGCTTGCTGGACTCGGTGATCGCAATCCCAACCAGTTATCCGGCGGTCAACAGCAGCGAGTAGCGCTTGCCAGGGCGCTGGTGAACAAACCCAAGGTGCTTCTCTTCGACGAGCCGCTCTCCAACCTGGACGCAAAGATGAGGGTACAGATGAGACAGGAGATAAAACGGTTGCAAAAGGAGCTTATGATAACCAGCATCTATGTAACCCATGACCAGGAGGAAGCGCTGACCATATCGGATCGGGTGGTGATAATGAACCAGGGACGCATCGAGCAAATCGGCAATCCTAAGGATATCTACCTGAAACCTCAAAGCATCTTCGTCGCTGACTTCATAGGCAAGGCAAATTTTATCGATTGCACTGTAAGGTCGATGGATGATGGGCGAGCTACGATCGACCTTATGGAAAAAACCATCTCGCTTAGCAGCTTCCATCCTTCTTTGAAGCCCGGCGACAAGGCAGTGCTAGTTACCAGGCCAGAATCAATAGAGATCGCAGATCCATCAGAGAAAAAGGCGATAAAGGGCAAGATTGCTTATGTTTCATATCTTGGAGCGATCGTATCGTATTACATCGATTTCCAAGATAAAACCATAATAAGCGAACAGATGGGAGTTAAACACGGGCTGCTGCAGATCGGATCCGAAGTGGGCATAATCCTGAAGGACAACATGGGACATCTGTTGCCATTCAAATATATAGATCTGCTTTAGCGTCGATTATATCAGGTCTTTTTTGCTGAAGATATAGACCGCGCCTGACAGGTAAACGAACGAAAGCAGCAGACCGTGTGCTGCTATCAGCCAAAACTGGCTGGCAATGATGCTGTGCCCCACCGGCAGGTTCTGATTCATATCAAGCAGGTTGAATGAGGGAAAAAGGTAGATCAATCCTTGAGAGATGATGCGACCTAACGAGACAATAAATCCCCCTTCATCATTACTTAAGAAAAATAAGATAACCTGGTAGCCCTTGTAACAAAGGTAGGCAAAAAGCCCGGAGATGATCGCTGGCAAGAATACAGAGAACAAGTAGGCTATGCTGCTTATCAGCAATATCTTGAGGTATCCCAAAATAAAGGCTTGTTTGAATGCTTGAGGTACCTTCCCCTCTACATGCACCAGGAAAAGACTAGTGATAAAACTCACCAGCAGCCAAAAGCAAAGTAGCATCAACTGTGCGCCGGTGAACTTTGCCAGGATGAATGTTCCCCTGCTTATAGGCTTTGCCAGTATCGGCAGATGGGTTCTTGCCTTGCGCTCCGAGGGGATGATGACGCTAAAAAGCACCAGCGCGATGATAACACCTACCGCTTGGGCGATGATGAATGCATAGGCAGCGAAATTGTACATCGCTTCTTTGGCATCGGGCAATAATCGAGTAGCCTCTAACTGCTTAGAAGAGAGCATTAGATTGACGAAATAGAGTACAAGCAGCGTGATCACAATCGATATGGCTAGAAATACCTTCTTTTTAAGCAGCTCCAGGAAGGTCGCCATGGATAAATAAATGAATCGATCCATTACACCCGCTCATCTATTATTGTGATTTCATAGTTTTGATACCCTCGCAAAATAAAAATAGCGGGGGTTGGATTCGAACCAACGACCTTTGGGTTATGAGCCCAACGGGCTACCTGACTGCCCCACCCCGCGATAGTGTAATATAGTGCTTTTATATCTTCTTGTCAACAATCATTTGAGACCCCAAATCCTCGGCAGGAAATCTTCATCAGCAGACTTCCGCCACTTTGCACAACCAGGCAGCAAACATTCAAAAGCAAAAAGCGAAGACGCTTTATTGGAGCTTGAAATTTGGTCCGAAAGTCCGTGTCATAATACCACCTAGTGGGTATTATATTTGACACCTTGATTATATCGAGCGACCCAACGATCTGCGAGCTTTTCTTGCATCATAAACCCGATCAAACCGAAGATTCAAGTAGCATGACCAGGTGAATGATCTGTGCTATTCCTTTAACAGGTAAACCCCTCCCTCGATTGATCCCACAAAGATCCTGCCCTGAGAGATGACAATGAAGGATGGTTGAATACCAGATAGTCCCTTATCATTTACTATCCAGGTCGCTGAGCCATCGTAACATGCTAGTATGCCTGCCTTAGGGATTGCCAAGAGAGTCTCCCCGTTTAACCCGAAGGCTATATCGCTGATATTTTCCTGTTCATGCATCAAGGAAACCTTCGTCCAGTGTATGCCGTAATTGCTGCTTTCCAACAGACCAGAGCCGAATCCGCTAGCTACACATCTCCCTGCCTCGACTGGTGAAAATGCAATAGCAGTAGGCAAGATGAAACCGTAATTGAGATCGACCATACTCCAATTATTGCCATGATTACTGCTTCTATAGATAGTTCCTTTGCTTAGTTCTGCCAAGTCATTTACTACGCAGAGCATAACATCGCCGTATTCAGGTTCCTGAGCCAAGGCAACCACGAAACTCTCTTTACCTGCACCAAGTTCCTGATTATAGGTTCTCCAGTTGGCACCACTATCGGAGCTGCATAGTATCCCATTACCGTAGGAGTAGCCCCAGAGGGTCTTGGAATCCTTGGAATCAAATACCAATCCAAGCAGATCGCCGACCGTCTCCTCAGAGGCTCTTTGCTTCCAAGTCCAGCCATTATCGCTGCTCGTATATAAACCCTCCGGGCTGCAAAGATAAACCGTGTCCTCGGTTGCATGGTAATGGATCGAGTTAACTCGTCTGATGTCAAGCGGTTGCGCCCATGTTGCACCACCATTCGAGCTGACAAATAGCCCCTGATCATCTGTGCCTGCAACAAGCAGCCTAAGATCCCGATCCAGGGCGACAAAGACTGTGCATTCCTTATTGGGTAGATATGATCGCTCCCACATGGCAAGCGTAAGACCTACGGTGAGCAGGCATAATAGGATAACAAGGCTAAAGATAAACCGTAGCTTTGGATCATGATTATCCGACACCATTATTACTCGAAGGTTAGCGGCTTGCCGATGGACTCATAGTATCGTTTGATCCCCTGGTAATATCTTTGCTTTGCCTTGAGATACTCAGTCAATTCCTCTTTTGCATGCTGTTCCTTGAGATGCTTCTCCCAGTTTTCGCTATGATGCTTCACCGACTCGCAGACCGCCGGGATCGCCTTGCTCTGAGCCAGGTTGGCGATCCAGGCAGGAATCTTGCCTCCAGGATTGGTATCAACATAGTACTCGGCAATAGTCCAATCCAGGCTCATTTTCCGTTTAAGGAAAGTGGCACTGGGGGGCTTCAGAAGCCAACAGCCGGTATTTACATCGGTGAGCTTGACAGCCTTCTCGAACATCTCACGCAGCTTGGGATTGCCATGTTCACTGCAACTAATATCAGGATCTGGATGCCAATATGACTCCCAGGGGAAACAACTGCGCTCCTCGCCCATGACTAGAGTGTAAGCCCTGTCAGAGACGATGGGAAAGTCGAGTAGCTGGAAAAGATACATCTTGCCATCCCTCCAGCAGACAGCGCCGTCTCTCACAAAGGGCATGAAGGTCTTCTCTGGATAGTCGGGGGACTCTAAATGCCAGCACATAAAATCATGGAGCACTCCCCAGACAGCTGGTGGCGGAGCCTGAACATAAAATGTCGCCCAGCCCTTCTTGAAGGGATCGCTCTCATCGACCGGATCTAGCAGCTTGGCTATAA
>CAYUVA010000044.1:0-38491 GCA_964448115.1 uncultured bacterium | reverse complement strand
AAGCAAATCATCAGTGGTCATCTGCTCTCAGGTCGTGGATCGGGAAATGAGGGCATGATAGCTCACAATTGGACGCCCAGGCTTGAAAATACGAGAGCATATGCTAGCCTTCAGCAGTACTCATTAAATGTAAGTAAACCAGAGATTGACATGTCGCTAAGTAATATTCTCAAGGAAGCCCTGACCAGAAGGGATCTCGATAGCCTCGATAAGCTCCGCAAAAAGGGCAAAGCGGTCTTCAGAACCCTCATGGGGCTTTTATCCTGTGATGATGAGCTTCTCAATTTTCGCGCCGCTGAGGCGATGGGCATCCTGATATCTCGGCTACCCGAATCGAGCAGAGCTGAGAAGGCACGAAATTATGCTGCCCGGCTGGTATGGTCGCTGAATGATGAGTCAGGAAGCATCATCCTAGGTGCTCCACAGGGGATTGGCGAGCTAATAAAAAATAATCCCCAGGAATTGGCTGGGTTCGTTCCCCTGTTTACCTCGTATCTGGTCGCGGATGACATGATTCTTGATAACGAGCGCCTAAACATCGGAGTTATTTGGTCTCTGGGGCGCATCTGCCGACAGCATCTGGAGGATACCTCACTGGCGATACCAGCATTAATGAGATACCTGCATCACTCAGATCCAAAGCTGCGGGGATATGCAGCCTGGGCACTAGGAGAGTTTATATACCGAGGAGCCTATGGAGAGCTGCAAGACCTTCAAAGCGATGAAAGCAGACTAGGATTCTATAGGAATTGGAATATTGAAGCTACAACCGTGAGTAATATAGCTATGAGTTCCCTGGCTAAGATCGAAGGGAAATAGTCATCACGAGGCATTAAGGGGATAACTTACCAACCAGCACTATGAGAAGATCTCTTCCAAGAGAAGGTGCGTATCACTGACCGACATCCAGTAATCCCCGATAATCCTGATCTTTTCTTGAAAATCAGCATAGTTGATCGGCTTGATTACATAGTCGTTCGCACCCAGTGACATGCTGCGCTTCAGATCATCCAAAGCCTCGCTGGTAGTGAGCATCACAACCGGTATATAGCGCTTATCAGAGTGCTGCTTCAAGGTCTTAAGCACCTCGAAGCCATCAATACTGGGCAGCTTGATGTCCAGCAATATCAAGCTCGGATCGGAGTACTGCCTATTGTCGCTATAGCTTCCTTTTCGATAAATGTAATCTAGTGCATCCTGGCCATCCTCCAGGAAAACGACATTATAAGCATGATCCAGTTTGTTCAGCGCATACCTGATCAGCTCAATATGATCCTTGTTGTCCTCTACGATCAGTATTGTTTTCTGCCGCCTGTCCATATTTTCCACACGGTTTTTTCTTCTTATTTAGCCTCTATAAATGAAGTATTGCAGCCTTATGAAATTAAATCAAGAAAAAAAAAGCAGGTTTTTTTTAAGATGCGTTTTTTCAAACCTAATAATCCCAGAAATCTTCTTAAATCATAGGCACTTATGACATCATCTCTCTGTAACCAGCCTTTGCGACCATACCCACTCCAAATCGGTAAAATTGCAACCCGTTGATATTATGAGCGTCCGGATTGGTTGAGATCATGACTCCAAGCTGATATCTGTTTGCAAACTCAACATGTAGATGCTATCTATCTGTTTTGTGATATTGGTATGGGGATGCTTGTATCATTGGACATCTTAAGGTAAAGGCGGGGGAAGTAAAGGTCTATGTGGATGATGAATAAGGTGGGCAGTGGTAAGAATAATGATGCTGCCCTGCATAATGGGCGCCTGATATTGCAAAGCCTGGTAATGGTGGTTGTTATATTGATTGTCCTGGAGGTTGTATTAAAGCTGGTCAACCTTAAATTCTATCAAAGGGTTTATGACCTGGCGGTATATCAGATGAAATACATGGATGTTCCCATTGAAACTATTGTTGAAAAGGATATAGTAATTCCCCAGGCATTCTTGCATCCAAAGTTGGAGTCCGAGTACCCCTATCAGCCCGATACGAAGCTGCTTTGGAGGTTGAAACCGAACTTCGAGTATGGTTTGGGCAGCATAAAGGGAAAACCAGGGACTATAATGGATTTACATACCAATGTTTATGGGATGCGGGATCGGCACTATAGCGCGCAAAAGGCGCCGGATACCTTCCGCATAATATGTCTCGGAGACTCATCGACCTTCGGGTTCGGCATTGGAATCATGGATGAAGATCCCTACCCACAGCGCCTTGAGGCTATCCTTAACGAAAAGTACCCCTTGCGGCATATCGAGGTATTCAACTGCGGGGTGCCTGGATATACAGTAGTACAGGGATTACAGTGGTTGAAAAACGAGCTGCTCTATTTCGAGCCGGATGCGGTCATCGTCAGCTTCGGACACAACGATTCCCTCAAGGCAAAGATCACTGATGTTGAAAGAATAAAAGCATCTAGCAGCTTTTTTGGCCTAATGAAGCATCGACTGAATCGCTTCGAGTTATATAAGCTGCTTAAATACTGCATTATGGAGATACGGCTGGCGATGATCAGACGCAATACTGAAGTAGGCACCCTGAAGCCGAAGCCGATGAGACTGGAGGCTCAAAAGATCATACGGGGAGACCAGGAGGAAGGAGTACAAACCGTCCCCGCCGGCAAGGGAAAAAGCATTGAAGTTAAATGGGTTAGGAGGGTCAAAAAAGCCGAGCTGCGAGATAGCTATCACAGGCTCATCGAATTATTAAAAGAAAATGATATAGATGCGATTATCTTCGATCCCTGTATGCTTCAACAGGCTTGTGATTATGTAAGTCCCCAACTTTTGTCCATCGCCGATCAGTTTGATATAAACCTGGTTCAGATGAAACAAATCCTTATCGATGAAAAGGTTACCGAAAGGCTTCTACAACTGGATCGAGTTCACCCTACCGTCTTGGGTCATATAGCTATTGCCAAGTCATTAGCATCAGTGGTAAAATCGTTGGACAATTTCAGGAGATACCTGGAAGATGAGCCGGCGTGGTTAGCTCCACAGGCTCAAGGCAAGAAAAGGGTGATAGATCTTCATCCCAGACGATAACTACAAAACATGGAAAAGATAAAGAATTTCCTTCAAAAGATAAAAGCTGGCTGGCTCAAGTTCACCAAGGGGCTGCTTGCCGTGCAGACGGCAATAGTGCTTTTCATAGTATATGCCGTGCTATTCACGCTGGTAGCGCCGTTTTTTAAGCTACTTGCCAAAGATCCCCTGATGTTATCTCGAAAAAAGACAAAGGATTCGTACTGGATTGACAGAGAGAAGATCGACAACAGCCTGGATGGCTGCCGCCATCAATTCTAGCCATAGCAAGCAAGGTTTCCACCAATGAATATACTCGGAATATCCTGTTTTTATCACGACTCAGCAGCGGCATTGCTAAAAGATGGCATGTTGGTCGCCGCCGCCGAAGAGGAGAGGTTCACACGCGTAAAACACACCAACGAGTTCCCCATCGAGGCGATAAAATACTGCCTTGCAGAAGGTGGCATCGGCGTTGAAGACATCGACTACATCGCGTTCTATGAGAAGCCATTTATCAAGCTGGAGAGGCTTTTATACAGCTATTTCGCTGCCTATCCACGCGGGTTGAAGTCTTTTTTGGTTTCCATGCCCCTATGGCTGAAAAAAAAGCTTGCAGTGCCCCAGGTAATACAAAGCGAACTCGGTGAGTTGATTGGGGATAAGCTCACCCAAAGCCTGTCAAATGATGGAAAACTAAGCAAAGAAGCAAAGCGTGAGATAAAAGCGAAGGTCAAGGGATTCAATATCAATGATAAACTGCTGTTCATTGAGCATCACCTGGCTCACGCAGCCAGCACCTACCTGGTATCGCCCTTTGATGAGGCTGCCATCCTGACCATCGATGGCATCGGCGAGTGGGCTTCGGCGACCTACGGCATCGGCAGGGGTAAGAACATTGAGCTTTTCAAGGAGATGCGCTTTCCGCACTCGGTCGGCTTACTTTATAGCGCTATCACTGGCTATCTTGGTTTCAGGGTCAATGGAGGCGAGGGCAAGGTGATGGGGCTGGCTCCTTATGGCAAACCCAGGTATCGCGACAAGTTCGATGAGCTGCTTAAGATCGCCGAGGACGGAAGCATAAAGCTCAATATGAAGTACTTTGCTTACCACTATAGCCTCAACATGTACAACCGCAACTTGATCAAACTGCTGGGCAGAGAGCCGAGAGTGCCGGAGAGCGAGCTGGACGAATTCTACTGTGATATAGCCGCCACATTGCAGGATGTAACCGAGGAGATATTCCTCAAGATGGCTAATCATCTTTACAAGACCACAGGCAGCAAGAATATCTGCCTTGCTGGTGGCGTGGCGCTAAACTGCGTGGCAAACGGCAGGGTCATCGCCGAGACCCCCTTTGAGCGCATCTTCGTCCAGCCCGGCGCCGGGGATAGCGGCACCGCCATCGGCTCGGTAATTTATACATGGACAAATGTACTCAACAACGAGCGGATCTATGAAATGAAGAACTCATATTTAGGTCCGGCTTACACCGATGAGCAGATCCAGCACTTCCTTGAATCAAATAATATTGATAATTATCAACGCCTTAGCTACGGAGAGCTTATCCAACGCACTGCCAAGGCACTATCTGAGAAGAAGGTGGTCGGCTGGTTCCGGGGACGGATGGAGTTCGGTCCCCGAGCGCTCGGCACCAGGAGCATCCTTGCATCGCCCATAGAGCCAGAAATGAAGGATATTGTCAACAAACGGATCAAGGAACGGGAGTCGTTTCGCCCCTTTGCGCCGGTTTGCTGCCTAGAGGACAAAGATAAATATTTCGAGATACCGGTGGCTAGCCCATTCATGCTGCTTGCCTGCCCGGTAAAAGAGGACAAGAGAAACGTGATTCCAGCCATAACCCATGTTGACGGCTCTGCCAGGCTCCAGACCATAGAGCGTGAGCAGAATCCCGCATACTACGACCTGATCAAGGAGTTCGAGAGGCTTACAGGGGTCGGCGTACTGCTAAATACATCCTTCAACAAGCGCGGGGAGCCGATTGTCTGCGCACCAGAGCAGGCTTACAATGATTTTGTCAACTCGGATATGGATGTGCTGGTGCTGGAAGATTTTATTTTGTATAAATAATACCAGTTAGTTTCTAGTTCCTTGTTTCTCGTTCTCTAGTTCCCAATTTGCGTCTTTGCGTCTTTGCGTGATCAATTCTTTCCTATCTGCGTCTTTGCGTGGGCTAGTTTCTAGTTTATTCCCTGCATCCCTCCAACGATCAATTCGATCTTGGGTATCCAGTCCTGCCCTGTCTCTCCATCATCATGCTTATCAATGCCGGCAAGCTTTTTATGCGAAGAATGGTTGGTGGTTATTATATATTTTCTATTCCCTAGAATCCCCTAAGTTCCCTGAGTCTTCTCCTTGCAGCCTGATTCTGCGGTTGTTGGCGCAATATTTCCATGTATTTATCCATTGCTGCGCCCAGTTTGCCTTGTAGCTCGTAGATGCGGGCTATGTTCAGCCTTATATTGATGTTCGAGGGTTCAAGCGAAAATGCCTTCTCAAAGCACTCCAGGGCTTTATCGTAATCTTCCATCCTCAGATATGCAATGCCTAAGTTGTTGTAGGCAGCGCTTTGATTTTCTCCGCTGTCGATGGCACGCTTCAAATAATCAATAGCCTCCCTTATCCTTCCCTTCTTGGTCAAAGCCATTCCCAGGTTGACCAGCGCATCGGAAAAGGTGGTATGATAATCGACCGCTCGCTTATAGTAGATGATCGCCTGGTTGTAATCTCCAAGGTCGGTATAGATATTGCCCAAGTTGAACAGTGCGTTCGGATATGCCGGGCGCTCTTGAATGGCTTTTTCATACTCGAAGATGGCGCGCTCCATGTCCCCCTTTCGCTGGTAGATATTGCCAAGATCATAGTGCACCTGGGAGTCATCCCTAATCCTTGCCCCGCAGAGATCTGCGTTGGAAATGTACATAAGCGTAAATACGACGAGAAGAGATATTATTGCATGATTATAATTGCCGCCTTTTACTCGCTCTAAGAGCCACAACAAAAAGCGAGCGCTGAAGATAACCATCAACGGAACCAACGGAATTCGATAGCGCCCGCAGATGAAGAAAGGGAGCATGAAAAGCATATAGACCAACAAAACGCAGCGCAGCATACGAACCTCATTAGCACCACCAGGCAACTTAAGCAGCAGTCCAACCATCCCTAACGGAAATACTATCCCCCACGGGAAGCTGATACCGAATCGATCCCACATCAGCAATGAGAGCAACCATGAGTACGATGCGAAGTGATACAGGTTCATGTTGTTTTTAATCTCGTATCCGGTTGCGAGCAGGCAAATCTTGCGCAGGTAAAGCTCCAGTGCCTTGCCAGGATTTTCTCCAAGCCACAGTAAGCCCTTTTTCAGCCAATGAGTGGAAATCTCGCCGGGGCTGGCATGATGATCGAGTTCTCGGTCGGTTATCCTCTGAACATCAGGGTTGCGCCAGGTGCCTAAGCCTGGGATAACCGTGTTCCAGCCGTCGGCGAGTGGATTATTGCCTAAATAGAAGTTCAGACCACCCTGAGAGCTGACTATGATGAGTTCCCCGGTAAGGCGGTAGTACTTTATGGTGAGCGGCAGCAGAGCTAGAACCAGTCCCAACATGAAAAACGCCCCCCGCTGTAAGCCGACTCGCGTCCCTCGAACTCTGCCCGCTCCAGGCACTAGATACGGGATAACCACCAGGATAAGGCAGAGGATGTTCGGTCTCGCCATTGCAGCTAGTCCAAGAAAACCGCCGGCGAGTGCTGAAAATATCGGCGGAGAGTGCCTGATGCGCAAGGTAAGGACGATGAACGATACAAGCAGAAATGTATATAATGTTACAATGAGCAGCTCGCCCTCGTAGAGGATGACCGTGCCGTAAAAAGCATAGATGAGCCCGGCGACGAAGGCTGTGCGCTGGTCGAAAAGTCGATGCGCCAGATATATGACCAACAACAGCGTCCCCAAACCGAGCAGGTGCTGAACCATGCGCGGGAAAAGATAGCTATGTCCGAAAGTATTATATAAAAAGGCTAACAGGTGCGGATAAAGCGGTCCCCTGAACAGCATCTCGGTGCTCCAGGCGCCGCCGGATACAATGTTCATCGCCGCCTCATCGAACCACTCCATATCGATGATCAGCGTGTCGAAGAAGGGATTATAGGCAGCGTTGTGCCAAAGATAGATCCCCCTCACCGTTGCAGCGGCGATGAAAAGAGCGATCAATCTAGTAGTACGCATAATATTTATTATATTAGTGATTGCTTACTAAGAATGAAAGAGCAGTTATCGATTCCTGCTCCCTCTCGCTGGAGTCTGTCTCAAAATCCCTACCTGTCATCCCGAGCTGAGTCCCGATTCTTGAAAAAATAGGGTCGAAGTCGAGGGATCTCTCCCCCCAGGCTTGGGGAAATATAGGGGGGAGATTCATCGACTCGCTCGCTTACGCTCGATCGCTCGGAATGACAGGGTATGGGGATTCTTGTCCCCTCTCCCATGTGTCTTTGCGTGGCTAGTTTCTAGTTCTTTAGTCTCTAGTTCCTAATTTGTGTTCTTTGCGTCTTTGCGTCTTTGCGTGATGGTCTTTCCTACCAGAGTTGAAAAAAGGTGGTCGCTTTGTTAATAATCTCTCGCATTAAACCGATACCATGTAAAAAGGAGCAAGAAGATGGAAAAGAGGCGAAGAGTCATCATCATGGGCGCAGCAGGAAGGGACTTTCATAACTTCAATGTCTTCTTTCGTAATAATCCTGGTTATGAGGTGGTAGCCTTCACCGCGGCTCAGATACCGGACATCGAGGACAGGACCTATCCGCCAAAGCTATCCGGCGAGCTATATCCCAACGGCATTCCGATACATGATGAAAGCGAGCTTCCTTTGCTTATTGCAAAATACGAGGTGGAGGATGTTATCTTCGCATACAGCGATGTCTCACATACCTACCTGATGAATCGCGGCTCGGTAGCCATGTCAGCAGGGGCTAATTTCTGGCTGTTAGGTCCCAAGGCGACCATGATCCGCTCCAGTAAGCCTGTAATAGCGGTCGGTGCGGTGCGCACCGGCTCTGGCAAGTCGCAGACCACGCGTCGCATAGCACAGATATTGAAGGAGAATGGCAAAAATACGGTCATCATCAGGCACCCGATGCCCTATGGCGACCTTGAGAGACAGGCTGTACAGGTCTTTTCCACCTTTGAGGATATGGACAAGCACGACTGTACCATCGAGGAACGCGAGGAGTACGAGCACCATCTTGCAAATGGATTCGTGGTCATGGCAGGGGTCGATTATGGCGCCATACTCAGCGAGGCGGAGAAACAGGCTGATGTGATCCTTTGGGATGGGGGAAATAACGACTTCCCCTTCTATCAGCCCGACCTGTTCGTAGTGGTCGCCGATCCCCATCGCAGCGGGCATGAGGTGTCCTATCATCCCGGCGAAGTCAACTTCCGAATGGCGGATGTCATCATCATCAACAAGGTGGATAGCGCAAATATAAAGGATGTGGAAGCCGTGCTTCAAAATGCCAAAAGGTATAATCCCGATGCTGTTGTTATCAAAGCCGAGTCGAGCCTGGAGGTGGAAGATCCTAGCATAATAAAAGGCAAAAGAGTCCTCGCCGTCGAGGACGGTCCCACCCTTACACATGGCGAGATGAAGTACGGAGCGGGAGTGGTGGCTGCCAGACGATTCGGAGCCTTGAAGATCGTCGATCCTAGGCCTTGGACCGTCGGCGAGATAACCGAGACCTTTGAGAATTATCCAGGGATCGGAGCGCTGCTGCCCGCAATGGGCTATGGCAAGAAGCAGATCGAGGATCTTCAAGAGACGATAAATCGAACCGACTGCGATGCGGTCATCGTTGCTACCCCCATCGACCTGGGCAGGCTGATAAAGATAAATAAGCCTTATACTAGGGTGAAATATAGCCTTAACGAGATTGATGACAATAACCTAGAAGGACAGCTCAAAGCAAAGGGGCTTATATAGAGTCGTTCCCCTCGGTTGCCATAGAGATGGTTACCTGGTAGTATGTTAATGCAAAATAAGCCACAAGGAGATTGAATAGATGAGAGTAAAGGATCCTGGCAAGATCAACTATTACGATTATATAGACTCCAAGTACAGGTTGGTTCATATCTGCGTGGAAAGAGCCAAGCAACTGATCGAGGGCGCAAAGACTATGGTCAAAACCAAGAGCATAAAACCGACCACCATCGCCCTAGAAGAGTTCCTGGAAGGAAAGCTGGAATTCAAGCGTGGAGAGGAAATAAAAGAAGATAAGGAAAAGCTCACCTTTTAACCAGATTCAAGTCCATGCAATGTTCTTTGCTTGAAAGGAGGTTCGCTGATGCCAAAGTCATCAAGATCCATCATCATCGATACCCCCCCTGAAGTTCTCTATAATGTCATTGTTGACTATCCGAAGTACGCCGAGTTCCAGAGGGATTCGCGTGGAGCCAAGGTGCTCAAACGGGAGGGGAATATCGCCGAGGTCGAGTTCAATATCCATGTAGTCAAGGATTTCAGCTATGTGCTCAAGATGACCGAGACTCCCTATAGCAAAGTAGAGTGGGAGCGCCTGCGCGGGGCATTCAAGCATAACAGCGGAAGCTGGGTGCTGGAGAAAATAGGCGATGAAAAGACGAAAGCAACCTACAATGTCGATATAGACTTTGGAATATTCGTTCCTGGCTTCATACTAAAAACGCTACTCGATGTCAGCTTGCCGAATATGCTAAATGACTTCAAGAAAAGAGCCGAACAGATATATCAGGCATCAAAGAAAAATGGATAGGTACTTCAAGAGCTTCGATGGCACTGTAATATGGACTAAAGACCAAGGCAATTCTAATGGACTGCCTATAGTCTTTTGCAACAGCATCGGCTATGACTCAACGCTCTGGAATCGTTGCGCTGAGTATTTTGCGGGCAATCATCGAGTGATCCTCTGGGATTACCGCTGCCACGGCAACTCCAAGCCACCGAAGGATTTTACGACTCTATCCATCGAGAATCACGCTCGGGATCTGGAGTTCGTGTTAAAAGAGCACGGTATAGACAAGGCGGTTCTGGTCGGGCACGGCATCGGAGTGCAGGTGATACTGGAATTCTATAATAAGTATCCTGATAAGGTATCCGCGCTGGTTGCTATCTGCGGTTCTTATGAGAACCCGGTGAAGACCTTCCTCAACTTTACCACATTCAAGTGGATATTCCCCCTTTTATATCGAGGCATAAACAGCACACATCTGTTCTTGAACTATATTTGGCATAATATCTTGTTGCCGCTTCCCTTATCCAAGTATCTTGCTCGATGGATCGCTGGCAACAGCCATTTCTTAAAGGCAGAGGATTTCCGCGGTTATATACAGAACCTTCAGGGCATGGACTTGAAGCCTTTGATCATGGCGATAAACTATGCCAGGCAGCACTCGGCAAAGGATATGCTCGATGCCATAAAGGTGCCCACCCTTATTATTGGAGGGGAGAATGACCATATAACCCCTCTTAGGGTGATAAACACCATGCACCGCCTGATCGCAAACTCGGAGCTACTTATCGTAAACAAGGGCACTCATTTGGCATTGCTGGAGGTGCCTGAGTTTATACATCTTCGCATAGAGAAGTTCTTGAAGGAAAGAATCAGCGTATAATATCCACTTGTCTAAAAATTAAGTACATATTCAAATAGATAACCTTAATCAGCACATTGACTTACCTCGATTTTTGTTTTATAAATGATAGGGATAAATGAGGGTAATTCGGGGTCTTATTGCTTTAATCGCTCCCCCATTATTCATGGATGAAAGATGGCATTCTTAAGTAGAACCAAAGCCGAGATCTTAAAACGCATAGAGCAAGGGACTTGGAAGACAGAGGAAGAACAAAGCCTCCTTTACCAGGCGGTGATGAGCCTTGATGCCTTTCCTACTGCCCAATTAATCAAAATTCTGGAAAATACCCCGCGCGATCCCAGCCCCAAGCAGATAAGAAAAAAGAATACGCTTATCGCCATGCTTTTATCGAGTGCTCCTAGCGATGCGGTTGCTCCTTTTTTGGCTGATCTATTTAGGGCGGTTCGATATCGCCCGGATCACATCGTCCTCAGGGAAATCGCCCGCAAGATGGATGGAAACTACATCGAAGCATTCACGCGCTTTTTAGTCGATGGAAGCGATGCTGAGGTAAAATGCATCCAACCAATACTTGTACGAATCGGTGGACGAGAGATCTATGTCAAGGTCGCCGAGATAGCCAAAAGGGGCAAATATACCAACAAGATAACCCTTATTGAGCTTCTTATTAGTATAGGTGGCTCGCGGTCGGTTCCGATTATCAAGGAGCTTCTTCGCCACTCCAAGAAGGAGGAGCGCATAGTCGCCTTCAAGAGCTTCGGCAAGTTCAAATCGCTCGCCGCCGTGGAGGTGCTAGGTCAGTATGTCCGCGACCCGGATCGAGATGTGAAGGAGGTAGTAGCCAAAGCGCTGGGAGAGATCGGCAAGAAGGAGTGCCTGGAACCGCTCTATACACTACTCAAGGATGATGATGTGAAGATCATCACCCTGGCTCTTACCGGCATCGGCAATGTCGGGGATGCCGAGGCTATACCGCAAGTGATCAAGTTCATCCACTACCCCCATGCCCGCGTGCGCTACGAGGCGGTACAGGTGCTAGGCGCCATCGGTGATGAACGGGTGATCGACACTATCCTTGAACGCATCCGCGATGTAGAGGAGAGCATCGCCGAGGTAGCCTTCGAGACCGCGGTCAAGATGGCAAAGGAGAACCGGGTGGATCGTACCAAGATCCTCTCTAGCATCATCGGCTCTGAGCACGATCTGGTTCGAGAGAAGACCGCGGACTTCATCCGCGCTGTCGGCGATGAAGACCTGGTCTGGCGCATGGTCGATGGGCTGAAAAACGAGGACTGGTGGAAACGAAACGAGGTAACCAAGGAGCTGGTCAACTACCAGAATCTAAATATCTTCGAGCCGCTGGTCAAGCTGCTCGATGATCCTAGTGATATAATAAGACGCATGGCAGTGGAGACCCTGGGACGGTTGCAGGATCCAAGGGCATACAAGCATGTATTAAATTGCCTTAAGGATGATGACTGGTGGGTAAGGGAGCGCGCCATCGAGGCTATCGGCAATATAGCCAAGGAAAAGGCGATACCTATTATCAGTCCATTCCTCAAGGATGCGGATATGAAATGGGTAACCCTGGAAGCGCTGGCCAGGATCAAGGATACAAAGGTCGTTGAGCAAATAATCCCACTGGTGGAGGATGAGGATGCGGATATTCGTATGCAGGTGCTCACCATGCTAAAGGAATATAGGATCAAACCCTCGCTGAAAGCGATGAGCAGGCTGATGGTCGATAGGGACAAGGGTATCAGGCTGGAGGCGATCAAGACCCTGCGACGATGGAGCGAGGAGCTTAAGCTCAAGGATAGTCAGGGTATCATCGAGACCAATATACTTGAAAACAAGCACTTTACGCCGCTGGATCGGTTGCTGCTTTATACAAAAGAAAAGGGTGCCTCGGATCTATTCTTATCATCGAACCTTCCGCCCTATTATAGAAAATACGGGCGCATCGAGCCGGTGCTCAAAGAGAGCTTCAGCCCGCGACAGGTGGAGGAGATGCTGTATCAGATCATGACCGATGATCAACGCGCCAAGTTCAACGATCTGGAAGATCTCGATATCAGCTATAGCATCGAGGAAAAGGATCGCTTTCGGGTCAATATCTTTCGTCAGCGTGAGGGAGTAAACGCTGTCTTCAGGGTCATCCCAGACGAAGTACCGCAGTTGAGGGTGCTGGGTGCTCCCGAACAAGTAAAGGATTTTTGCTATATAAGCCGTGGTCTCGTGCTGGTGGTCGGCGCAACCGGCATGGGAAAGACCACGACTGCATCATCGATGATCGATTATATCAATCGCAACCGCAAGCTGCATGTCATCACTATCGAGGATCCTATCGAGTATATCCACCCGCCTCGACGTGCCATTATCCATCAGCGGAGCCTTGGGGTGCACACCAAGAGCTTTCCCAATGCTTTGCGAGCCGCGCTTAGAGAGGATCCGGATGTGATCTTCATCGGCGAGCTTAGGGATCTGGAGTCGATCTCGATCGCTTTGAACGCCGCCGAGACGGGGCATCTGGTCATCGGCACCCTACATGCCTATAGCGCGCCAAAGACCATAGACCGCATCATCAACGCCTTTCCCCCAGACAGGAAGGAGCATGTGCGCGTGCTTCTATCAGAGAACTTAAAGGCGATCATCATGCAGCAGTTGGTCGAGTCAAGAGAAGAGGGAAACGCCGTCTTGGCTGCCTTTGAGATAATGATCGGACATCCATCGGTGAGCAACCTGATCAGGGAGAAGAAGACACATCAATTGACCTCGCTAATGAGCACCATGAGCGAGATAGGGATGCAGACCATGGATCAAGCGCTGGTCAAGCTGGTAAAAGAAGGAAAAATCGACCATGATGTCGCTTTCCGCAAGTGTTTCAATCCACAGGAGGTGGAAAAGCTGCTGGAGCTTACATAAGAATGGCGAAAGATGCAAAGGAACCCTCGCAAGAGCCTGCCCTGAGCAAAGTCGAAAGGGGCGCAAAGAACATAAAAAAAAGATAATGAACAGCACAGAGACACAGGGAAGAAAAAGATATTTAGAGTTTCCGGTACCATTGTACCGCTTCCTCTTTGTGCCCTTGTGCCTTGGTGGTTAAAAAACTCTCACGCCTAAATAATTATGGCTAGGATCGATTCATTTCTGAAGCTGGTTGTAGAACAGGGCGCTAGCGATCTGCACATCGGTGTCGGACACCAGCCATACATAAGGTATAATGGCGACCTTATCCCCATAGGCTTCAGACCTCTGTCTCGTTATGATGGCAACCGCTTCATCTACGAGATCCTCGATGAATCACAAAGGAGACGATTCGAGGAGGAATGGGAGCTTGATTGTTCTTATGAGATTCCGGGTTTAGCTCGCTTTCGCGTCAATATATTCATGCAAAGGAAGGGCATCGGGGCGGCATTCAGGGTGATACCGGCTGATATACAGACCATCGAGATGCTCGGTCTCCCAAAGGTACTGCATCGCTTTGCAGAGATGGAGCGTGGGCTAGTGCTAGTTACCGGTCCAACCGGTAGCGGTAAATCCACCACCCAGGCGGCTATAATAGACTCCATCAACAGCAAATACTGCAAGCATATCATAACTATCGAGGAACCCATAGAGTTCGTTCATCAACCCAAGGAATCGATCATATTTCACCGCGAGGTCAAGACTCACTGCAAGACCTTTGCCGATGCGCTTCGTTCGGCACTTCGGGAGTCGCCGGATGTGCTTTTGATAGGAGAGATGCGCGATCTTGAGACCATAAGCCTGGCATTGACCGCCGCCGAGACCGGTGTGCTTGTTTTCGGAACACTTCATACCAACAGCGCCGCCGAGACACTGAGCCGTATAGTCGATATCTTCCCCGAAAAGGAACAGGAGCATATAAAGACGATGCTCTCGGTCTCGCTAAAGGGTGTTATCGCACAGGATCTCTTCAAGCGCGCTGATGGAAAAGGAAGAGTCGCTGCATTTGAGATACTTACCTCGACTTATGGGCTTTCCAATGTCATTAGGGATGGCAAGTTCTTCCAGATATATACCCTGATACAGACCAGCGACCAACTGGAGACCGGGATGCAGACAATGGATCAGGACCTGTATCGACTGGTCAGCCAGAAGCTGATCAAGCCACAGGTGGCGGTACGAAGGGCTTATGACAAGAAGTTGTTTAGTGCCTTCCTCGAAGAAGAGGAGATAATCGCCGCCATTACCAGGGATTATCAGTAGCTCGATCCAAGATCGTGCCATTTTGGCACTGTATTCTCCTGCCATCCCATACCCTTTAATGCCAAAATGGCACTACCCTGAAAAGCATCAATTATCTATCCATTTAAGTTGTTGATTTTATTGCATTATATCTTTTGGCATGATTTTCGCATGTATTTCGATGGTGATTTTCTAGTAGGAAAGATATATCCTTCTTTCCCAGTAAAGACTAAAGACTCTTAACCCTAGGAGGTAACCATGAATCTGAGACCATTAGGAGATCGAATCATCGTCAAGAGAATCGAAGAAGAGGAGGTCGTCAAGGGCGGCATCATCATCCCGGACACGGCAAAGGAGAAGCCACAGAGGGGTAAGGTCATCGCGGTCGGGAAGGGAAAACTCGATGAGGATGGAGACCGTATGCCTATGGAAGTCAAGGTAGATGACGAGATACTCTTCGGCAAGTATGCCGGCTCCGAGGTGAAGCTCGGCGACGAGGAGTACCTGATAATGAACGAGAGCGAGGTGCTCTGCGTCATCGAGAAGTAATCTCAGTATAAGAAACCGACTAACTGATGCCCCGGCTCCCTGTTATTCGGAGTCGGGGATTTTACTACAGCACCTGCGATAATAAGAGATAGTATTCATTGCGCAGGAAATCATACCCTCCCCCAAGATACCCGTTCCTTATGGTTTTGCTCACTAGCAGCCTGGAGGCATAGAAATCATCCAGCTCGAAATTGTATAGATTCTCGAACTCGATTCTCCAATCCCTGATCAGCCTAATCTGTGCGCTACATCTCAAAGACTCAGCCTCACCATCAGTCAAGCTTTGCAGGTAGCGGACATCGAACGAGTATCCATCATTGGGCGCTATAGCTAGCAGTGCTTCCATGAACTGGCTTGCCTTGCCGTAAGTCAACCAGGCAGAGCTATTATCCGCAATAAAGCTGTAGCTATGGCGCAATGCGATGTGCGTGTTATTAACCAGGTATCGATATAGAGCTAGTGAGCTAGATATGATAGTGGAACCGTTCATGCCTTCCACCTGGAGCCCGCTTAGTTGTGCCTTGGGTAATAAAAAGGTTTTGTCTCCCAAGGGGATGCTAGGAGCATAAAGCGCAAGCCATTGGCTGTAGGAACCTCGATAGTTGTTTACCGATGGTAAGTATCGCTGTAATAGGCTAGTAGAGCCGACCTGAAGGGAAAAGAGTGAGCCGCCTATTGGTATTGATCGGCTTTGCAGCTCAAGCGCTACAAACTCGAAGTCATCAGAGCTATCCTTGATATCCCCAGCGGAATAGATGAGCCGACAAGAAAAATGCCTCCCTCGATATGTGGTTGAGAATCGACTATCCAGTCGATCCCACCGAACTCGGAATGCATTTCCATAGCTGGTTATCAAGGCGTTTTCCAACTGGAAATGAAGGTTCCCCAGCCTAAAGCCAAGGCTCAACTGAAGGTTGCGGTTATAGCCAGCCAGGTCGCTGTATCTCACCGAGGTGCTCCAGCCAGGTGATTCGACCCCCAGATCGAAATGAAACCTATCCAAGTCTAGGTGCAAATCATCATAATAGCTAATCTGGCTATGTATTCGGGTCTGCTCGCCTAAAGGACAAGCGATCTGCAGATTAGGTTGCAAGAAGTAATCCATCCGATAGCGATTAGCCAGTTTTATTCGCCAACTCTCCCAGGAACTGGTGAATATGACATCGGTATCGAGCAAGGTTTCATCCCCTATGTCCCTGTATCCAATTGAGAGATCCAAGAAAGAATAGGAGTCAAGGAGCCAGCCATATCCAGTGGTAATCCCTTTTCCCAGATGATTGTTTATGCCCAGGCTACGAAGGGAGAAGCCGCTGCGCCGAAATCCCTGGCTTAGCGAGAAATCAAGTGATCCAAGCTCAATGATATCAGCTCCCTCTATGACCAGGACCGCCTCCTTGAGCTTCAGTCTTATTCCAGGTTCTATCACCGCCTTAGTACAGCGATAATAGCGAAAGGGGCGCATGGCTTCATCCAGGTTAAAGCCATCTTCAATGGCAGCACCAGGAGGCGAGTTAGCCAGGGTGATATTTAGATCACCCACCTTCATTACCCCATCCAGCCGTGCCAGTTTGGCATTCGATGGTTTGTATAAGATCCCCTCCCCTGATATTAGGTCAACTATCAGCCCTGAGCCTTTGGCGATGATCTTTTGTTTTGATGCAATATATACGCTCTTTGTGCAAAACATCCTGTTATCATAAAGAGTTAGCCATAGTGCACCACAATATATCTCGATATTATCGAAGGTAATTTTTACCGTGTTCCTGGAGTATATAACTCCTGCCTCGGGCTCTATTATCAATGCATCTCCGATGATGGTCGTTCCTTGCTTTGCAAATTGGCTGGTATTGGCAAATATAGGATCGTATTGGACAACCGATATTATGAGCACAATTATAACAAGACAGGATATATTTTCCTTCGGCACTATACCCCTGCTTTTCATATCATGGCTGGTCTAGTTCATCATTTTTTCCCCGATCCTTATCGCTCAGCAGCATATCGAGCAGGCTCAAGCCCCAAATAATTCCAGTAGCCATTATCGCCTGGTTGCGTCTTTTATCTGCCTGTTTGGTGAGATGTCGAAACTTGGACGCCTGAGCGGGGTTATCGGCATCCTTGTATTCATCATAGTACCCGCTCCCCTCGATCCCGTAATACAGAGACATGCCAATACCGATGCCAAAGAGTGATATGAGTGCAGATCCCTTGACCTTTTGCCCATTCGCATATTGACCCCAGCCAGGGAGGAGCATGGAGCGGGTTAGCGGGTCGAGCACTGGCTGGTTCATTTCACCTGGAAGCGACGCGCTCATGTTATAGTCGTGCAGGTCGGGAAATATCCCATAATCAGGATCTGCACGGGAGTGAACCGCTGGAATTAAAATAATCATCAAGCCTAGAAAAGCAGCAACCATCCAAGCAGGTGTCGATGAAGGCAGTATATTTTTCACCATCTATCTTTTATGTACAACAGGTTTACTCCTCTATGCTTCTTTGAGTGATAAACCGTTCGCTCACACTCACGGCTCGAACATTTAAATCTTTGCGCCTTTTGGTATTTGCGTGATCCTCTTTCTTCCCTAAAGTCTAAAGCCTAAAGCCTTTTCTTTGTGCCTTTGTGTTTAATAAACCCTCAAGCCTCAAGCCTTAATAGGTAAACAGATCATCGAACTTGTAGTGTTCCTTGGGGCGGTACGGTGCGGTGGTCTCGTTCTTGGTGAAGGCTACTATTATCTCCATTGAATTAGGCAGAAGCTCGATGGTATGCAGCGTGCTTCTCTGGCTGGAGGCTGCCATTATGTCCCAGGCTTCCTGTGTATCTATCTTGTAGTCCTCCATGACCATTGATTCGATGATATCATAGCGATGGCAATTGATTGGAGGATCGAGCTTGCGGTGGTGATTGGTTACCGCGACGAACCAGGGAGCAAGGTTCGGCTCATCCTCTGGGTACCTGGCCACATACTCCTTATGGCGACATTCGATAACATAAGCTGGTGGCTGTTCTGATTCGGGATCATAGGGATGGACAACGGCTATATCGAAGGAACCGGCTCGCTCGTGGTCTTTTATCGCCTGGAAGACATCATCGGGATCGTTTATTCCATCATTGTTGTAGTCATCGGTCTCGATACCCATGCGCATGGTCAGGTTGATGGGCACGCAGTTCCCCTCCTGGCTCGGCGGTGTCGAGTTGTTGCCCAGATCCAGCAAAGCAGCCACTCCGCTTTGGTTCATTCCAGAGAGACAAGCTATGAAGCCAGGGAATGCAAAGGAAATCCAGCGCTGTTTGCCCGCCTCTGACGGATCATAGGTTATGATTATCGAATGGTTGCCGAGATGATGTTCATCGCTGTCGTTGAAGTCCATGTCTCGACAGATAACCAGGTCACCATTCAGATCGGTGCCACTTGTTCCCTCTCCCCAGCCGGTTACGCTAGAGCAAAATAGACCGGAAATATCTGCCAGGCTGTTCATCATGTATAGATCGTTCAACTCCAGGTTCTTGTCGTATTCGGGCATATAAGTATCAACCCCGCTATCTACTATGCCATCGAGCAAGCCCTGGAATTCGTCCTTGAACTCATCAGGCACCATATAGATGCGAAGGTACAGTTCCATTGCATAATCGTACCAGTAAGGAGGCAATGCATCCGGTACATACCCATTGGCAAGATCCATAATGCGCTCAGCCATAAGATACCCATGCGCATACCCCATCTCGTAGTTTGTCCCCCAGACATGCAATATGGTTTGCTCTCCCTGGGTTGTAACCACCCCGTTTATCTTGACCGAATCAGAGTCGCTGCTGCAATAAACCAGGCAAAGGCAGAGAAGCGCTGACATACAAACGATTAAAGAATATCTCTTCATGACATATCCCTCTTATTTTGGGTTCCCAAGTCCTGGCATAATAATTTATCAAAATTCAAGGTATTTTTGAATACCAAATTAGGCACCTGGTCTTTTACTCTCGGAGATGGCATTAATAATCTTGCCTCTTATTCGGATGGCTCGATTGTTTCGATCTTGCTGGATCCGCTTGACATGGTTCTCTCCCCGAAGAGCGCCTCGATGAACTCTTCAGGCTTGAACTCCCTTAGATCATACATCTTTTCGCCGATTCCGATGAACTTGACCGGTATCTTTAGCTCGTGCGAGATAGTGATCACAATCCCGCCCTTTGCGGTACCATCCAGCTTGGTTAGGATTATTCCGCTCAAGGTAAGCGCCTCGTTAAAGACCTTTGCCTGGTTTATTGCGTTTTGCCCGGTGGTGGCATCCAATACGAGCAAAGTCTCATGTGGAGCACCGGGAAGCTCACGGTTGGTTACGCGACGCAGCTTCTTCATCTCCTCCATCAGGTTGATCTTGGTATGCAAGCGACCTGCCGTATCGATGATTATAACATCATAATCTCGTGAACCGGAGGCGTTTATCGCATCATAGACCACTGCTGTAGGATCGGAGCCTTCCTTGTGCTTGATGATATCAGCGCCGACCCGCTCTGCCCAGATCGCTAGCTGTTCGATGGCGCCGGCGCGGAAGGTGTCTGCCGCCACCAGCAGCACCCGCTTCCCCTCCTTGCGATACTTGTATGCCAGCTTGGCTATCGATGTTGTCTTACCGGTGCCATTTACTCCCACGATCAAGAAAACAAAAGGCTTATGAGCATCGACATCCACCTTCACATCCCCGTGTTCCAGAAGGATTTCCTCCAGTTGTGCCTTGATGAAATATAAGATCTCCTCCGGTTGGGTCAGTTGCTTATGTCTGAATCTACCGCGAAGGTAATCCATTATATTCATGGTCGTATCGATACCTAGATCCGATAATACGAGCGTTTCTTCCACCTGGTCGAGCAGCTCCTCGTTGACCTCAGATGCCTCGGAAAGGATGCTCTCGATGCGCATGACTAGGCTCTTTCTGGTCTTACCCAAGCCGACCTTGAGGCGCTCGAAGAGATCCCCCACCCCGATCGTATCAGTCAATATTTCATCGAGCTTGAAGCGCTCCGCCTGAGAAAAAAGGACCTCTTGTTCGCCTATGGCTAGGCTGGCACGCAAGTTTCTTAATTCCTCTATTACCGATGCCCTAGCCACCACATCATCGGTGAGGCGAAGGAAATCCCTCAGGCTCATGGCACCGTTAACTAGGTCGCTTGCGCTCTTCCCTTCCTTGAGCAGTCGCATCCCCAGTAGATAATGAGCCTGGGACAAGATCTCGGTCGAGTCGCACTCCTTTACCAGATCATTCAAAATAGATACCGCCTGATCAGGATTACCCAGTTCCAACTCGCACCTGCCTAGCAGTGCCATTCCCTTCCAGCACTGATTTTGCGGTAATTCATCGCATTCCAAAGCCTTTTGTATGTCCAAGGCAGCCGAGGAATAATCCTCCATGGCAGCCTTTATCTCCCCGAGATCTAGTGATACCAGTGCCCTTTCCGCCAATGATTGCGCCTGTTGCATGGCTGATTGAGCTGCCGATAATGCCTCCTTAAGCCTTGACCTTTTTAGAAATATCGAAGCCATAAGTCGCAATATCTGGAGCCTCTGAACCCTTTGTGGATTCAGGTTCTTCAGGGTCTTTTCAAGCTCGAATATCGCTTGCTGCGCCTGATTATGTTTAAGGTAAAGCTCAGCCAGTTCGATACCTGTCTCTACCGCCTTTTGTCTCGTCTCCTTGCTGCTCTGGAAATAGCGGGCTGCGTTCTCGTACTTCTCTATAGCCTGGTTAAGCGAGCTTTCTGCCAGCGCCCTGCCATAATGCAAATAGACTATGGCACGATCCCGATCCTGATGGGCGTGCTCCAGCGCAGAGCGATATGTATCCTCCAGTCTCTGTGTGTCGATTGGCTGCTGATCGATAACAAAATCGGCGTAAAGAAGATAGTATTCGACTATTGTCGAAGGAGCCAGCCCGGCAAGTTCGCCCGATGCCTTCAAACTTTCAAGCAACTTCATTCCCTCAGACAGGGCGCTGATGGCTAGAAGATATCGAGCCTTAGTAAAGATGAATCGAACCTGATGCTCCTTCGGCAAAGAGCCTGCATCCTGTTCTTTACAGAAGCGACCAAGTCCGAATTGTTCCATGAGGTTCGAATATTTATCTGGCTCGGCAATGGCTAGATCAGCGAGCCTAATCTTTGCTTTGATGGAAAAGGGGGAGTTCGGACATGCTCGGAGCAACTCGGAGTAAAGCTGCCCCGCCCTGGTCGTATCACCCAGTTTATCGTAGCTCTCGGCAGCCCAAGATAGAATCTCTTCTCGATACTCATCGGCGGCTGGCGCTGAGAGGATCTTCTCGATCAATATAGGTATGTCATCATCTGCTGATAGTTTCAGTAGCTCATCTACCTGTTTCATTGCCTCAAGGGGATTTTCGATTCTTTCGAGTGCCCTTTGCTGCAACTTTTTTACTTTACTTTTTCTAAAAAGCGCCATTCACTCAGCTCCATATAGCATTTATCATTTATTGGCAGTCATACCTGTAGCTCTAATTATCATAAACAGAAGGGATCTTGTCAGTGATACAACCCGAATGTCAAGTCATTGGATAATTGGATTAGATTTGCCATGTAGCAGTATGATAGAGATTCCAAATATTGTGAAATGAGGCAGGTAGTAGAATAAGAACGAGATATATGCGAAATGGTCGATAATTTGAATGATCAAACCGACGATCATTGAAACCTCATCGTAGGGACAAAACCGGGTGTCTGCCCCTATGGAAATATGAACAATGAGATATGATCCAGACCAACATCATCGCCGTTCGATCCGGTTAAAAGGTTACGATTATTCACAATCCGGCGCGTATTTTATAACAATATGCGTTCAAAATGATGAATGTCTTTTGGGACAAATACTGTAGGAGCAGGTCCCCATGCCTGCCCTCAAATTGAGCAACCACAGGGGATTGCCCCCACGCTGTCGATATCAGTGAATGATTCGGTCTGTGTGCACAGAAGACGCAGGATCGTCTGGTGGATCCAACTCCTTCGGCTTTTTTCTGTCAAGGGTGGGCAGCTCGAATAAAAACTTGCGATCCTGGACTGATTTCAGCTTGAAGTAGGTCAGAAACCTGCCATCCAACGGCATGTTCTCCAGCCTATAGAACTCCTTGAAGTGCTCCGAGTTATACAGCTTGCTGTAACGATGATTCCGAAAATGATGCACGAACTCATCGAACGACTTTGGTTCATCAGTCAATGCAGCCAGTTGGAATATATAATCCGGTTTGCGGTTGAATATGTATTCCGGATCTCCCTTCTCATGCCCGGCAGAACCAAAGGAAAGATTCTTTGTATGTGCTATATGCTCATCGACCAGCCCGAGCATGTCTATAGTCTTAAGACCACTGAAATAAGGTATAGCGCCGACCGCACCGATAGCGATGACCGCATCCGGTGAGGCGTTGGCTTTGAGATACTTGCCTATCTTTATCCTCATGCGGGTAAGATTGTCCTCAAACAACAGGTTGTCCCTGTGCTTGCTGTTCAATGCAGGAAGCAGGGTATAGATGGCTAGAATAACAGCTATTACCAATGCCAACCATCTGCTATCAGAGGTCTTCCCCAGGCCAACCATAATGCTCCTGAATCCAAGCCCCCCTAATAGGTAAAGCAACGGCAATACAGGAGCTAGGAACCTGTAGAACGGCATCCAGTCCCCGCCAATGTAAATTATATATGCAAAGTAAACCATGCAAAGCAACGAAATGAATAGATCCTCAGCCTTCTTTGTGTGATAAAAGAGATAGCCAGCTAGTATAATCAGCAAAGGCAAGCCATAAAAGTGAAGAAAATCAAGGATATACTCTGCGCCACGCAACATCTGGTGCCAACCGCCACCAGTCTTCGCATAAAAGGTATTGGGCAGCAGATAACCATAGTAATAATATCGCCAGATATAATAAGCCAGGTAGGGAACAAGAAAGATCGCTATTCCGACTATCTTACGAGAGGAAAATTGTACCCTTGGAGAACCTTGCAGCTTGAATGGATATAGGAAGCTTAACAGCGCGAAAATAAGACCCTCCGGCCTGGTCAGCGAGGCTAGAAATAGAAAAACATAAGCGAGCGGACTACCTTTGGATTGCTTACGAAATAATAGATACAATCCCAGCAAAACCCAGAAAATGAACATAGGTCCCTCAAGACCGCACAATGCCCAGATCCAGTAAGCGCCATTTACTCCCAGTAGCAATACTGGCAACAGAGCATAAAGAGCATTGCCTTGCATCAATAGACGACATAAAAGAAAGTGAACGATCAAGGCTCCCAAGGTAAAAACGATTCCCAGCACGGTGGAGGCGTGTATCACCAGGTACTCATCACCAGGATCGCAGAAAAATGATAAGATTAGCATCCATAGAAAATTTGTGTAACCCTCTACCCGCTCGTTCTCATTGAAGACCGCTCCCTTGCCCTGTGCTAAATTGCACGAGTATCGGTAGGTAATCAAGGCATCATCGACATAGATAGGCAATTTGTCAAAGGATAATAAGATTAAAATAGCGCAAAGACCGACTATGACCACCAGCAACCCTGCTGCTAATAATCCTTTGTCGCTTGGTTTTCTTTTATTCATACCATGCCTTCTGAAGGGTTTTTGCTTCTTATCAGCATCATCATTTTAGATACCCCAAGGTGCGTAGGGTCTGTTTTACCTTGGGATCAGCCTGGATTGTAACCTTATACTCCCGGCTCGCCTCTTTCTTGAAATCGTTTAATAGCTCAAGCATTTGGGGGTAATCCTTTGGCTTACGCTTTGAATCTACCAGGTTAATCTGTTCCAAGGGATCCCTGTCCAGGTCATAAAGCTGAAGATTGCCGACCGTATCCGTTATTAGCTTATGGTTACCTTCCAGGACGCTGAAATATCGGTTGCCATCTGCCTGAAATGATGAGGTTTGTGAAAGGATGGCAGGGCTTCTGTCCGGCTGTGCTCCTTCTGCCAGGTAAAATGATTCTCCCTCGGAATCGAACCTGGGCGCAATACCATTTATGCGCTGGATCCATGGATAGAGATCGACCAGGTCCACTGCCACATCGATGCACATACCGGACCGGTAATTGCTCGGAAGCGGAAAGGCTCTGGGAAGGTATCCTACAAACGGCACATGCAGGCATGGCTGGTACAGATCCCTGCCGTGATCGAAAAAATAGTTGTGCTCGCCCAGGGACTCACCATGGTCGGAAACGATCAAAAGAATGGTCTTGTGTAAAAGGCTGTAATTTTTCAGCGCCCTGAGTAGCTTTCCTATTTGTTGGTCTATCTTTTCGATCTCCGAGGCGTAGAATGCCTTGATTATCCTTCTTTCATCGCTAGGGAACTTGTTTCGCTGATCCACCTTGATCCTCTCGTATTCTCTTGGGAAATAACCATCCTCGAGGTGTTCAGGGATACTTCCTTCGAGCGCCGATAAAGCCTGCTCTGATGGTATGTAAGGCGTATGGGCATCGAAATAATGGAGAAACATGAAAAACTTTCGATTGTAATTACTATATATCCAGGCAAGCGCCCGTTCGGTGGTTGCCCTGCAATCGCGCTCTATTAAAAGCATCGGCTTGTATAAACCCAGACGATCGAGCAGGCGAAATAACGCAATATCGAAGACCGGGTCCGGGAGCAAGAAATAGGGGCTGAAGTAATCGTCATATATCTCAAAACCTCCATCCAGGTTACACATCCCCTTGCGCAACGGAAACCCGGAGATGAAGGCTGCGGTCTTGAAGCCGACCCTTTTATATGCTGCCGCTAACAGGCGATCTTCATCCCCCTGATAGGGCATGTTATTGTGCCAAACATAGCTTTTAGTCGGGCTTAGCCCGCTGAATATTGATGCGATAGCGGGGGATGTTAGCGGTATATTCGTATAAGCATTACTGATGGTGCCGCCATTTTGCGCCACCCAGTCGAGGTTGGGGGTCTTTATCCACGGATTACCATAAGCGCCCAGATGATCCGCTCGAAGGGTATCCAGCAAAATCAGGATGATATTGAAGGTCTTCTCCTCCAGTTTCTTCGGCTCTTCAAAGACCATCATGGATTGCCTCTCAAAGGAAAGACGGCTGGTTATGCTAAAACAACATAGGGTTATAAAGGAGAGAAGAACGGGGAAAAATAGATACTTGAAAGGCTCAAGTGCAAAATGATTGGGCTTTCTTGGATAGACCTTATCGCTGAGAAATAGCAAGATACCGAAGAAGATCATAAAATGACAAGCGAAGATTATACCGGTCGTGCCGAGTCCCGAAAAGCTTAGCAAACTCTTTGGCTCATGCTGTCGAAGGAATACATTGAACAAGTAAAATGAGCTTGCCAAAAGCGCTATGGTGAAAGAAAAATCGAGGATCTTGTAAAACTGCACCGTGAAATGTACAAAACAAGATAAAACAAGATATATCACGATGTTGAATAACAAGCTTATCAAAGCACCAAGCAACGCATCGAAAAGCAGAATATCGGTAATCACAGTTGCATAGAAAAAGGAAAACTTGCCCAAGTCATGATGGGAAAGGATATCTAGCAGCTCCGCCACGCCGAAGAATAGCCCGGCTATGCACCCAGCGATCAGCGCATGGTAGGAACTGCGCAGGCTCTTGGGGTAGGGATCTAAGACATCAGATGGTTTGCTATCCTTCCAGATTCCTTTGCTGTTGTAACTAGACATGGTTGTTATGGCTTAACCAGCGTTACCTATCATTTGTCGAACATCTTGAATCGCACATCAGGTTGAACTTTATATTTTAGACACATTTTTGTAAACTCACACCTTGTGATAAGAAAACCAACTCTATGCATTGCAATATGCTACTTGATTCATTGTAAGGAATGTAGTGCCGTTGAAGGTTAAGCAAAGGGAAGGGTAATAGAATGCCGAAACCACCAGTGGAACCGTTTAAGATTAAATCGATCGAGCCTATTCGATTGCTGTCCGAAGAAAAACGAAAAAAGATCATGCAAGAGGCTGATTATAATGTCTTCAACCTCCCATCAGAGGCAATTTTTATCGATCTTCTGACCGATAGCGGAACCGCTGCCATGAGCCAGGAACAGTGGTCTGGGATCATGCTGGGAGACGAGGCTTATGCTGGAAGCAGAAACTACCAACATTTTGAGCAAACGATAAAGGATATATTCGGCTTCAAACATGTCATCCCGGTACACCAGGGAAGAGCTGCCGAGAAGATCCTGTTCAATATCATGGTGAAGCCAAAACAGATGGTTCCAAGCAACTCGCACTTCGATACCACCAGAGCCAATATCGAGCATGTAGAGGGGATCGCTACCGACCTGTTACCGGAGAAGGCTTTGATCCCATCTGAAAGCTATCCCTTCAAGGGCAATATTGATTTAGAAAAGCTAGCAGACTTCGTCTCGCGTAACAAAGATAATATCCCGCTTGGCATGATGACCATAACCAATAACAACCTGGCTGGACAGCCTGTCTCAATGAGCAACATAGCCGGCGCAGCTCGAATCTATAAAAAATACGGCATCCCTTTCTTCATCGACGCCTGCCGCTTCGCCGAGAACGCCTATTTTATCAAGCGAGACGAACCTGGATACTCGGATAAAAGCATAATCGAGATCTGCCGGGAAATGTTCTCCCACGCGGATGGCTGCACCATGAGCGCCAAGAAGGACGCACTGGTAAATATCGGCGGCTTCTTTTGCACCAACATCGATGAATTTGCCTACCAGGCGCGGGAAAAGCTGACCTTATGGGAGGGATTCCCCACCTATGGAGGCATGGCGGGAAGGGACTTGGAAGCCATAGCCATCGGACTTAAAGAGGCAATACAGGAGGATTACCTGGCTTATCGCACCGGGCAGGTCGCCTACCTGGGCGAGCTTTTAGACCAGGCAAAGGTGCCGGTGTTTAAGCCCTTTGGTGGACATGCTATTTATCTGGATGCGATGGCTTTCGCACCCCACTTACCCCAGTCCCAATTCCCCGCCCAGGCGGTTACGGTTGCCTTGTACCTTCATGCCGGGATCAGGGCTGTCGAGATCGGCGGAGTCATGTTCGCAAAATTAGATCCCAAGACCAGGCAGATGATATACCCTAAGCTGGAGCTGGTGCGACTTGCAATACCGAGAAGAGTATATACCAATACCCACATAGAGTACCTCGCCGACTCCATCATCGAGCTGCATAAAAATCGCCACCTGGTAAGGGGGATCAAGATGACATTCGATCCGGTTATCCTTCGGCACTTCAGGGCAAAGTTTGCATTGATCGACTAGAGGGTAACATTGCATGGTTGCCAACCGAAATTCTGCAAGGCAGGCTGAAATACGAGGATACGAGGCGGCTGAGCAGTTCTATCTCAGGTACCAGGGGAAAGGAGAGTACCTCTTTGATAATATCGAGTTTCTCTGCCAGTTGGCATCAAGTGAAGACCCTTCCATTTCAGCCATCGGGGTCGATTGCTTGTTCGGACTGCTAGTAGAAAGGCTGTGCGACTCATTCCTGCCTGAAAACAGCGAGCTTTACTACCGACTTTTCGCCCAGGTGGTCCAATATTGCCGAAGCCTACCACCATCAGAGCTGCTGGATGCGAAGCTCAAGGAGTTCGGACTCTATAGCCAAAAGGATCTAATCGACCGGATACTAAGGCTCAAGGATGGGCTACAAGCGCTTGATTCGACACACTTGAGCAAGCTGAAAAAGGTGATCATCCTGTCAAGGGTTACTGTCGGCGCCGAGGTTGCGGTTACCGGGGTGATAATATCCAAGATCCGCAGCCTGGCACCAAATGCAGAGATAATCCTATGCTGTGCACCCTTCATGGGCGCATTGTTCGCCGGACTGGAGAATTTCTCGGTACTGCCGGTCAACTACCAACGAAGCGGCAACCTTACCGAAAGGCTCAATGCATGGATCAACCTGGAGGAAATCATATCAAGCTCCATAAGCGAGCTTACCCCCCAGCAGTACCTGATCATCGACCCGGATTCGAGATATACCCAGCTTGGGCTGTTGCCCCTGTGTCCTGATGACAACCGGTATTACTTCTTCGACAGCCGTTCCTATGGCAATAAAGGCAACAAGTGTATCACCGAATACACCATTCAGTGGCTCGGAGAGCTGTTCGGCAAGGGCGATAAACCAAAGCCCTTTATAGCCCTCGATGATGCTAACCTTGAGCTGGGAAGAAGGGTGAGGGATCTCCTTATAGGGAAAAGCAGGCCAGCTAAGCTAGTCTCGCTCAGCTTGGGAGTGGGAGGTAATGACAAAAAGAAGATGCCACGCGCCTTCGAGCAAAGACTGCTCGAGCGCCTAATCGAAGAGCAAGGGATTGTTGCCATGCTCAACCGTGGCGCCAACCATGATGAGCACCAACAGACAGATAGCCTTATCTCGCATCTTCAAGCCAACGGAGTCAAGACTGCAATCATCGACCATAAACACCATGTTATGAACTCGGCTTTGCAGGGGGCAAGGGTGATAGTCTGGGATCGTCAACTGGAGGGCTTATGCACCATGATCTCCATCTCGGATCTCTTCATCGGTTATGACTCGGCAGGAAGCCATATCGCCGCTGCCATGGGCGTGCCGATTGTAGAGGTATTTGCACAGAATGAACACCCGCTTTTCAACCTCAGGTGGAAGCCCTATACAGATAACTATCTTGACATCATACCGATAAGCCATCGCCACGCCGAGGAGAAGCTCGACGAGATAGAGACGGTCCTGGAGCGCATTGGCCAATCGATAACCAGGGCGCTTATGTTAAAAGGTAAGCAAGAACGAAAGCCAACGCGCCATTACTAAAGATCAAAGGTCAGCCCCACGGTGTTATGCGCCTTGTGCAACGGATAACTATACATGGTCTCATGCGCGCTGCCTGGCAGATTCTCCGACTTGACCCATAATCTTAAATAATCGGTGATCCGTCCCGAGAGATACAGGTTGATCAGAAAATAATCCTCTAAAGGAAGCTGCTCATCGCTATCAGAATAGGTCTGTTTGGCATATCTAAGCGACACAGCCCCCTCGAAGCGCCCCAGCGCATAAGATGCTATCCCATTCAGCTTGTGCTTAGGCGTATAGGCGACATTGACCGAGGGCGCCCTCCAGCAGTAATCGAGGTTGAGGAAGAATCTCTCCATTGGATAGTATGATAACCTGGTATATATGCCCCAGTATTCACTGTCATCGCTATTTTTCAATACCAGATCGGGGAAGCTGCCCGTTGTCTCGATGAGATGCTCTCCCTTATTGTAAAATCCGGCAAAGGTCAAGGTCGATCTTTTGCCTATTATCAGCTCAGCGCCGCATCTGTATCCGTTCAGGTATTCAGGGAGCAGATCTGTATTCGGTCCCGGGTACATATAAAGCTCACGAATGGAAGGGAACCTGAAGCCGCGGGCATAACCGCCCTTTAGGACCAACCTTCTTGAAGCCTGGCAGGCAAAGCCGACCTGCGGGGCAAGCAGCGCCCCGGTCGGTTCATAGTATGCCAGGCGCACCCCGGCGGTGAGATCCAAGCCCGGTTGAAATCGGTGCACTACATGGCTATAAACGCCCGACTCTAACGCAATATGTTTGCCAAAGTCTGTATCGGTAGTGGAGTTGGAGGCTTTTGCCAGGCACCTTTTAACATCAGCGCCACAGGTAATCTTGCTATCCATGCCATAGAAGTACTCCCCTTTGAGCCTTAGAGCGAGCACATTGCCCGCCGAGACATAGCCATTGGATGCTCGCACCAGGTTATCGGAGTAATAAGCCGTGCTTGTTATACTTGCCTTGCTCGATTGCCATCCTAGCTCTACGCTGGCTGCATGAGCGCTGTTATCGGTTTGACTTTTTGATGGAGAATGCACGCTCCCCGGCTCCGAGTAGATCGACTCCATGAAGCGAAAAGAGCCGCCAAGACTCCAATTCAAACCAAAGCTTCGTTCATAGCTAATCCTCACATCCCCGGCATCGAAGCTGCTGTGATCCCTTTCCCCCTTACCGGTAACCGCACCAAGTGTTACCGAGTAGCGGTTGGAGTCATACAAGCCACTATGCTGGATATAGTTGGCTTTATTGCCCAGGTCTCCGCTTGAAAGGGTGAAGCGGGTGGATGAGCCCTCAAAGTGCCTTCGCGGGGTCGATATTGCCAGAACGGATCCCATTGCGCCATTGCCATGAAGCACCGGTGAGGGACCAAGTATTCCCTCCATGTATCCAAGCGAGGTCAATAGATAAAAATCAGGCACATACTGCCCGCTCAACGCTTGCTGGTGGGGAATGCCATCGATAAAAACCGCTATACGCGAGGCTGGAATGCCTCCCACACCCAGCATGTAGCCATAGCCGGAGCCATAGGGACCGATGCCCATGCCATAAGGCGTTTTCCTTGCCACATAGAATGCAGCCACGAACCTATCGACCGCATCTAACGCATCATGAGCGCACAACTGTTCGCAGCTTCGTTGGGAGATGAAAAAGGAGAAATTGCTCGGATCCTGTTTTGATAGCCGAGTAGCCAGCGAAACCTTCTCTTTGTCCCGATCTGTATCAGAAGCCTCCTTGCAGTAGCCAGCAAGTCTGAAAGTAATTAGCAATGCAAGAAGAACCAATATGAGGGCATGCAGTCGGGCAATGCCTTTGAACGAGGTAACTGATCGAAACCTGCTGATAAGCACAATGCTGATAATCTAATGGACTGGCGATAGTAGATCAATGGTCAGATCATGTCATCGAGCATGTTAAGGAAGACCTTTGCAGCGTGTTCAAGAGGTATGCGTTGCACTATGCGCCCATGTTTATAGATTATCGCTTGCTTCTCGGATGCGGTGATCGCAAGGTCTGCCAACCTGGCTTCGCCGGGTCCGTTAACCTCGCAGCCCATTATTGCGATCTTGATATTGGAGTTTACTTGATTGAGCCTTTCCTGCACCGCATTGGTCAGCTCTATTATCTGAAGTCTCAATCTCTCGCAGGTTGGACATGCTAAGATGGTGGGGAGAGGTAGATCTCTCAACCCCATGTCGTGGAGAATCCTTCTGGCGACCTGAACTTCGCTGATCGGGTCGGCGGTCAAAGAGACGCGCAGCGTGTCGCCGATGCCCTGGTTCAACAGTATGGCAAGGCAAAGTGCAGTCCTTATGCATCCCTGCTGATAGGGTCCGGCGGCAGCGATGCCCAAATGAAGCGGATAATCTACTAGCTGTGCAATCCGTTGATATGCCGATACGGTGCTCATCACATCGGATCCCTTCATGGAGATCACCAGCTGCTCGAATCCTTCCTTTTCGCACAAGTCGATCTCAGAGAGGGCAGCATGCACCATCGCTGAACCGATATCGGTGCCATATCTTTTTTTCCATTCGGTGGGGATTGAGCCTTCATTTATTCCTATGCGGATAGGGATGTTTCTCTCTTTGGCGGCGTGTACCACCTTTTTTCGCTTATTTTTATCCCTTATATTGCCTGGATTGATTCTGAGCTTGTGCACTCCCGCTTCGATGGCACCAAGCGCAAGCTCTGCCTTAAAGTGGATGTCAGCTATGACCGGGATGTTTACCTGGCTTATTATTGAAGGTAACGCTTGCAGAGAGTCTTCATCCTTGACTCCCACCCGGATTAGCTCACAGCCGGCAGCCTCAAGCCCTAGTATCTGCTTCACCGTGGCATCTATATCGCAAGTAGAGGTCTTAGTCATCGACTGCACGGCAATCGGGCTGTCACCGCCTATGGGTACATTGCCGATAGCTATCTTCTTAGTCTTTCTTTGATATTTCGCCATCGCAAGATCGATTGTCTATGGTTGATCCTTTAAGTATATTAGCCTATAAGATTAACAAGCTAAAGAGTAAAGGTCGCAATGAAAATGAATCTTAGAAGGATCACATTAGCGCTTATTGTCGTTATGGCTACGACCTGGTATGCGGCCGAGGCCGGCACCTGGGAGCAGATGGTTGCTGGTGGTATAGATGATATAGAGAACCGCTACGCCTGGAGCCTGGTCGATTTTAATGGCTACCTAGTCTGCGGCACCATGAATCTAAAAGGAGCAGAGGTCTGGATAAGCACCGATGGTCGTTGGTGGCAACGGGTGGTGAACCATGGCTTGGGCAATATCGAGAATGAGGGTGTGCGGGCGAGTGCAATCTTCAAGGAGAGGCTGTATCTCGGTGTAAACAACACTAGTTATGGCTGCGAGATCTGGCGCAGTAGCAATGCAATCGACTGGGAGCGGGTAGTAGATAAGGGATTCGGTGATATGAACCTCAACCTGTCCATACGCTCGATGGCGGTATTCAAGGACGCCCTTTACGCTGGGGTATGGAATACAGCTCAGGGCTTCAGGATATATAAAAGTACCGATGGGGATCAGTGGAATATAGTTGCCAGGGACGGCTTGGGAGATAAAGCCAACGAGGATGCCAGCGAGATGATCGTTTACAACGGACAGCTTTATGTCGGTGTCTGGAACAAGCAAGCCGGTTGCGGCATCTTGTGTAGCAATAATGGCGCTGATTTTAACTGGGTTATGACCGGCGGTTTCGGGGATCCGACTAACACTGCCGTCTGGTGCTCCTCGATATATGAGGGCGAGCTTTACTTTGGTACCATGAACATTGGCAAGGGGGCTGCAATATATTCCACCTCGGATGGCAGGCATTATAAGGCGCGCATGACCGGCGGCTTCGGCACCAGGCTTAATATCTATATGTGGAACATGTATGTTTACAATGACAAACTATGGGTAGGCACCTTCAATCCGGACCAGGGAGCCGAGGTAAGATACACCCAAGATGGAGACAACTGGATACCGGCTGCCACTAAGGGATTCGGCAACTGGGGTAACTATGGTGCAAGATCTTTTTGCTCATATAA
Organism: uncultured bacterium; assembly: GCA_964448115.1. GTDB lineage: Bacteria > CAYUVA01 > CAYUVA01 > CAYUVA01 > CAYUVA01 > CAYUVA01. The sequence goes on along the minus strand of CAYUVA010000044.1, from coordinate 5,211 downwards.
TGACTACCTTTTTTGTGGTACTGCCAATCCTACTGAGGGTTGCGAGATCTGGCGATGGACGCCGAACCAATCGCCACTAGTTATGCTTGGTGGATACTGGGACACTCAGGTTTATAGCGATCAACAAGCTAACCTGCGTATATTAGCTTATGCCACCGATCCTGATGGAGTGCTACCAGTCAATGGAGTAGGCATCTATATAGATGGAGAATATGCTGGCTATAACCTGAGGGATGATGGCTGGTCCGCGGATCTTGCTCCTCGGGATAACTGGTATGGGATAAGCTTCGAGCTTCCCTCTGGCATGGCTCCTTCGAGGCTTCTTCTTGAGCTTATTGCCATGGACGCAATGAACCTGAAAGGTTACAGGTGGCCCTACCTGTCTGTATCCCCCTTCTAGGATGCCTAACCAATTGAAAAAAAACACCGAATAGACAGATCGATGAAAAGTATGGAGTTAATAGGACAACTCAATCCCCAACAACTCGAAGCGGTAACCCATGATGGAGATCCCTTGTTAGTGCTTGCTGGTGCAGGCAGCGGCAAGACCCGCGTGATAACATACCGCATCGTATATCTTATTAAATATCAAGGTATCGATCCCTACAACATCCTGGCAGTAACCTTTACCAACAAGGCTGCTGGTGAGATGAAGGAGAGGGTATGTGCCTTGCTAGGGAAATCATTACCCGATCTCTGGATAAGCACCTTTCATTCCTTCTGCGCCAGGCTGCTTCATATTCACGCGCAGGATCTCGGCTACAAGGACAACTTCGTCATCTACGATACCAAGGACTCCATTGCGCTCATTAAGGAGATAATGAGCGGTCTCAATATATACTTATCCACCATAACCCCCCAGAGCGTACACTATACAATAGACAGAGCCAAGAATAACCTGATTCCACCGAACCTATTCATGCAAAGGGCTAATAATTCGTATCTGCAGGCGGCTGCCGAAATCTATCGTCGATACCAGGAGCAGCTATTTATGAATAATGCCTTTGATTTTTGCGACCTGCTAATGAAGGTAGTCGAGCTCTTCGAGGGAAAGCCGGAGGTGCTCGAAAAATACCAGAAACGTTTCCAGCATATATTAGTTGACGAGTACCAGGATACCAATCATGCCCAGTTTGTGCTTCTGAGGCACTTGACCGGGATTCACAAGAATATCTGCGTGGTCGGCGACGATGACCAGTCAATCTATCGCTTTCGCGGAGCTGATATCAGCAATATTCTATCCTTTGAGAAACATTATCCTGGTGCCAAGGTGATAAAGCTGGAACAGAATTACCGTTCAACGCAACACATCCTTGATGTGGCAACCAAGATAGCCGAGGGGAATCCACAGCGAAAAGCAAAGACCTTGTGGACCTCGAATAAAAAGGGGGAAAAAGCAAAGCTGTACTATGCAAGCGATGAGCGCGACGAGGTGATCTTCGTGCTGAAGACCATACAATACCTGATAGGTAAAGATGACCTCAAATATGGCGACTTTGCGGTCTTTTATAGAACCAATGCGCAATCGAGGATCTTCGAGGAGATATTCTCTCAAGAGGGGATCCCTTATGTAGTTATCGGCAGCGTCGGCTTCTATGATCGTATGGAGATTAAGGATCTGCTCGCCTATGTGAAAATGTTGCTCGATCCTTACGATTCTTTAAGCGCCAGGCGTATAATAAATGTTCCTCGCCGCGGCATAGGAAAAACAACCATTCAACTGGTCGATGAGTATTCAAAAGAGCGCTCGCTTCACTTCATGGATGCCCTAAAGGAGTGTCTTGATAATGAGATAATCCCCAGTATATCTCGTGGAAAGGTCAAGGAATTTCTATCGCTTATAGAGGAATTAAGTAGGGATATGGAAAAGCTGGATGCGCTGGCATTCATGCGCAATCTCATCGAAAAAATCGGCTATATGGAATACCTAGAAGAGGACAAGAGCCTTAGCGCGCAAGATCGCAAGGAGAATGTCAACGAGTTGCTCAACGCCATTGCAAGGTTTATCGAATCTAATAGCGGGATAAGCATTGCCGATTTTCTGGATCGAGCCACCTTGACCACTACGGTAGATACATACCAGCAAAAAGAGGGTGCGGTTAACCTGATGACGCTCCATTCCTCAAAGGGCTTGGAGTTCCCGGTGGTCTTCTTATGCGGACTGGAGGAGGATCTGCTTCCCCATCTTCATAGCAAGGATGACCAGGAGAATATCCACGAGGAGCGGAGGCTTTGCTATGTCGGATGTACCCGTGCCCAGAGGGAGCTATATCTTCTGCATGCCTACTGCCGCATGCTAGGTGGAAGAACATACTATCCCTCGCCCTCCAGGTTCATCGAGGAGATTCCCCAAGACCTGCTGGAACAGATCCCCTCTAAGATGAGGAAAGTTAAGCAGGATTTCGGATACGGACCGCAAAGATCACAGATGCAGCAGGCATATTCGGTATCATCCCAGGCAGCAGCCTCGGAACGAGAGTTTCTGCTTGGCATGAGGGTTCATCATCCGATATATGGCAAAGGAGTGGTGGTCGCGGTGAATGATCCAACTGTAGTTGCGGTCAGTTTCAACTCGGTAGGGATAAGAAAGATCAAGCGCGACTCGGATAAGCTCAAGATCTCGGAGTCATATTGAAAAATATGCCATTTACTGGTACTTTCATTCTTTAATTATGGAGCATCCGCATAATGAAGCTCACGATCATAATGCCCGTATTTAACGAGCGCCAGTACATTCTGGAAATACTCGCCAGGGTGAACGCGGTAGATCTCGAAAAGGAAATAATCATAGTGGATGACTGTTCGACTGATGGCACTTACGAGCTCTTGACCGAAAATCAGAAATTGTATCATAAGCTGATCCGGCATCAGGTGAATCAAGGCAAGGGTGCTGCGATAAGAAGCGGCATTCCAGAGGCGACTGGTGATTTAACGATCATCCAGGACGCTGATCTTGAATATGATCCCGATGACTACCATAAGCTATTAGCGCCTGTATTGAAGGGCAAGGCAGATGTCGTGTATGGCTCTCGCTTCACCGGCGAACACAAGAACATGTTCTTCAGGCATTACCTGGGCAACCGATTTTTGACCCTGGTAACCAATCTGCTTTACGACTCCACGCTGTCGGACATGGAGACTTGCTACAAGCTGTTTCGCACCGATATTCTAAAGAGCCTAAGGCTACGCGCCAAGCGATTCGACTTCGAGCCAGAGGTTACCGCAAAGGTGATGAAAGCCGGTTATCGCATCTATGAGGTGCCCATCTCCTATGCGGGAAGGGAATATCACGAGGGCAAGAAGATAACCTGGCGAGACGGTTTCACCGCCCTTTGGTGCTTGTTAAAGTACCGATTCGTTGACTAGTTTAGCTATTAGAATGTCTATCGCCCTAAATAAGAGAAAATGAAGCTTAGCGTGGCGACAAACTGGAGTGAAGATATATGGGAAAAGTTAGACACTAGTAGCATCTACGAGTTCTACGGTTCCATCAAATTTAAGGATATCGGTAGCGGCAGACCGGCGATCTTTTATTCTAATATCAGCAGACGGCAGGCTGAGGAGTTTTTCAAACAAACCCACTCCAGGGGCATCCATTTCAATTACTTGATCAATTCATTGATCTGGCACAATAGGGAGTTTACTCGCAAAGGACAACGAAACCTGCGCAAGCTGCTCGATTGGCTTAGCGAGAATGATGTGCAGCGGGTAACCGTTTCTCTACCACTTTTTTTGTCCATTATCAAAAGAAACTACCCGAACCTGAAGGTCGATGTCTCAAGCTATTCAATGGTTACCAGTTTAAGATTGCTCAAGAACTGGCTTGATCTGGGGGCTGACAACATAATCCTTCCGGTAACCAGGTTATCCAAGGACTTCAAGAAGCTAAGCGAGATGTCCCAAGCTGCCCCCGGTAGACTCAAGGTCATCGTCAACCTCTTTTGCGCCTTTTACTGCATCCATAATATTCATCATTACCTTTATGCCTGCGAGGCTTCCCGAGTTGACAGCCCTGCTAAGGGATTTTTTCTTGATTATTCCAGGCTCAATTGTGTGGGAAACTGCCTTGTGGAGCCGATCAATTTTTTGCGCAATACTTTCATTCGCCCCGAAGATCTGGCTCTATACGAGCGAATCGGAATAGACCAGTTCAAGATCGTGGAAAGAAACCTTACCACCGATGAATTGATCAGGATCACCAATGCATACTCACAAAGAAGCTATGAAGGAAATCTATTAGATCTTGTTACTCATTACCCATACAAAAGCAGGATAAGATTGAAGTCCATGATCAACTTCGTCTTCAAGCCCTTCAAGATAAATCCCCTCAGGTTAGCTCGAACCTATAAATTCCTAAAGGATATCGGTTTATACATTGATAATAAGAAGCTGGATGGATTCCTGGAGGGCATGATCGATATCGACTGTGATGCAATCAACTGTGAAGAATGTGGATACTGTCAAAAGTATGTAAAAAAGGCTATCTCTGTGGATGAGACCAAGAGAGCCGAATCGATAGAGGGCTTTCAGAGGTTTAAGGAGGAACTATATGGCGGTAGGTTATTCTATATGAAGCCCAAGAAATAATCGAATCCCAAATCATCTGACCTTAAATACTATAATGCAAATCGATCTTCTCATCCTGGTGATTCCCAAGCGGCGAAGTTATTTCGGTACTTATGGAGCCTGCAGTAGAGTTAATATTCCACCTTATGGTATTTTTTCACTGGCAAATGAATGTGATAAACAGGGCATAAAAGTAGCCATAGCGCACTGGAGCATTGAGAAAGCACTTCGACCCAAGCTAACCCCCCAGAGATTGATAAAGGAATTGAATCCCCGGATCCTGGCAATACCATTGCACTGGGAACAGACCAGCTATGATGTGGCTGTGTTTGCCATGCAAGCAAAACAGGTAAATCCAAACCTTGCTATCATAGTTGGAGGTTTGACAGCCAGTATCTTCGCTGAAGAGATACTCCAATTTGTACCGCAAATAGACTACATAATAAAAGGTGATGCTGAGATGCCTTTTCCGAGGTTAGTGAAGTCTATTATTTCGCAAGATATGTCCTTGCAGGATATCCCCAATCTTTTTTATCGGAGCGACGGTGAAGTGGTATCCAACAAGGCAACATGGTCGCCAAGCGAAGGGGAGTTCAATAAATACGATTTCACCAGGTTCGATCTATTAAGGTATCCTTCCTACTG
>CAYUVA010000043.1:0-39414 GCA_964448115.1 uncultured bacterium | reverse complement strand
AGCCCCTGATAAATCAGGAGCCTAATAGCCACAAAATTACTGTCTGAATCACAGGTGATAAGGAAGAGGCTTTAGATTACTTCCATAGAAAGATAACTCAATTTTGCGCGTCAAGATTTTTGTGTCTTCTGACCTTTCTTCTTTGGGTTCTTTGAGTCTTTGCGTGATCCTCTTTCTTTCCTTTATTCTAAAAAAATCGTAAAATATCATGATTTTTGTAAAATAATTGCATATTTAGAAAATTCCAAAGAGAACCTGTTGCTTTGCTTTATTGCGTGATAAATTAGTATTGGTGGGTGCTTGCAGGTACATATTAAGGCTTAAGTGGTTGATTGGGCTGGCGCTGCTACTTTTATTGGCGACTAAACATCAGCCTGGCTCATGGAATGACCGCAGTCGTCTTGCTACCGTGGAGTCTCTTGTTGAGCGTGGCAGCTTGTCTATCGACCAAAGCAAGGTATTCGAGACTGGCGATAAGATCCTGGTCAACGGCAGGCTTTACAGCGATAAACTCCCTATGCTCAGCCTTTGGGGTGCCGTAATCTACTGGCTACTCTATAATGTAGTCGGTATCAGCTTCAGTGGGCAGATGTGGCTCTGTTATTGGGTGGTTACTCTTTGTACGGTTGGCTTGTGCAGCTTGTTTTGCGCTTACCTCATGTATCACCTCAGCAGGGATGCATTTATGATGGGTCATTCCTGGAGTGTGTTTATGGCACTTAGCTTTGTAATTTCGACTATCCTACTGTCGTACAGCGTAACCTTCAATGCACATGTGCCAGCGGCGGCTTGCATAACGGGGGTTATCTATCTTCTGTTCTCAATGAGGGAGTCGGAGCGAATAAGCGATGGTAGCCTTCTTCTGATGGGGCTTTTACTCGGATTTGGTGGGTCGTTTGAGGCGCCAGGCGGGGCATTCATGTCCTTAGGGAGCACAATTTTTCTTGTTAGCTACCGAAAATTATATCGATGGCGCATACTCCTATTGTTTGCGGGCATGATACCACCATTAGCAGTGCACTTTACGGTAAATTACATGGTCTTTGGCGACCTGCTGCCATCGTACCTGCACCCGGAGGCTTGGCAAGTGGGGCATTGGCTTAGGCAACCACCGGAGAACTTCGAGGAGAAGACCTGGAGTTCTACATTGAATTACGCCTGGCATTCGCTCTTGGGGGATCGCGGCTTGTTTCGCTACAGCCCAATACTGGTAGTTGGACTTATGATGCTGTTGATCGAGGCGCTTAAGCCGACGGCAAGGCACCGGCGCCAGGCGATGGCGTTCGTGTTTGTGGTCGTCTTGCACATCAGCTATCACATCCTGAGTACGACCTCTTACGGTGGCATAGGCTACTCTACGAGGTATTACATCAGCATGATACCATTGTTGTTTGTTTTCCTGCCGAGGATTTTGCCACTGCTGAAGCGTAGATTTATAGCGGCGACATTGCTTTTGATATTGTGCACCTCGATTTGGCTTGCGGTAAAGGGGATATTCGACCCCTGGCCCGGCAAGATGCTGATGTATCCCAAAGAGCTGAGGATAATGCAGTTAAAGAAGGATGCAAAATTTGATTGAATGCCTTTCATGCCTTATGACAAATAAAGATTACTACGCGAACTGTAATATTAAGATATCTGGCGAGAGATATGAGCAAGAGGGTATGTTCATATACGGTTTCATACTCAGGATGAGTGTGAGTATCTGAATTTTCTATCTTGTTGTCTCAGTGCCGAATGCCCTGCCCCCGTACCATAAAATCCCGGTAATATATTTACCATCGGGATCATAAAGTCCGTTGTTCTCAAATGCCATGATAGTCTTTTTTTCCGCAATGACGCTAAATTTCATAGACAATAGGACTCCAATACCTCCTAACACACCTGGACAACTGCCGCTCTGGGTGATGCCAACAATGATCCTACCTTCCTCCACGCTATCCGGCTCCACGGCATAATTGACACTGCTGCATGTTTGTTCAAGATACTCGCCCTGCTCCCACTCAATAAACTCTATCACCTCTGGATTGTAAACTACATCGAAGGCAGCGGCGTAAACGGCAGTATCGTTGATGTCAAAAACGGTTATATCCACGATGAAATAATCGCTGGTCTGCTCCCGTTCCACCATAGCGACCGAATAGTCGGGGGGGTCCGGATTGGCTGCTATGAATGCGCCGTAAAGATAGGTCTTGGTCTCATCAGTGCTACAGGCGTTCACTAACATGGCTATCAAGGCAACTAAGATAAAAAAGCTAAAAAATTTAGTTCCACTCATCTATGACTCCTAAAAAAACCTTTAACTTAAACCCTATATTAACTCTAGTAAGAAAAAATGCAAGTATCCCCAAAGGTTCGATATATTTCAATATTGTTATGATCTTGTTATCTTATTGAGATTTTTTATCAATGTTTCTGCGCAGTATCTTAGCTCAAACGCATTTGGGAATGTCTGGCGAGCGATGTTACCCATTGTTGTCCGTAGTTGCTCATCCTGAATCAAGATTTCGAGATACTCGATCCATTCCTTTGTTTCGGATGCTATGAAGCCATTAAGCCCCTGCTTGATTATCTCCTCGATTGCAGGCAGCCTTGAATAGACCCCCGGGATACCGTTGGCAAGATAAAGCAGTCCCTTGAAGGCACATTTGCCTCGTGTCCACTGGTCATCTGGAAGCGGATAAACTCCAATGTCGAAGCATCTTAGCACCTTTGGCTCAATATGGTTGCTCCACTTGACATGTTCAATGTTCACTTCGGGGACATCGATGCTTGCGCCAGAGAAGATGAGAAACCTGAAACGGTGGCGCTTTGCTAGTTCACGCAGTGCAGGGATGATCCTCTCCAGGTAACGAAGGTTGTCCTGGGTGCCGATCCAGCCGATGGTAAGCGAATCTTGAGCGCCTTTTTCCTCTAGCTTATACCGCTCAAGATCGACCGGAGTTGGTAATATCTCAACATCACTGTTGTATTTTCGAGCCACCTCGGCGAGATGCCGGTTTCCTGCAATCACAACCCGCGCTTTCTTCATCCAGAGATAAGCCTTTTTCGGGTCTTTTAGGATCAAGCCGAACCTTTTTACATGCTGCACCGGCAGGTAGATCGCATCATCGAAGTCGAATATGACTCGTGGGTTTATCCTGATCAGCAGCCATTCAAGGCACTTGCCTCGTAGCGGATTTATCTCACGATGGATGAAGACAGCATCGTATCGGTATGCAGTCAGGGCATGATAAGCTCTCCTCAGCAGACACCATAAGAATAAAAGCCCTTTCTTGAAGACCTTTCCACTCTGGTAGAGCATCTTAAACAGTTCTTTCGAGTAGAATGGTCGCACCGTGCACTCGATACCCGCCTTTTCGAGATGGGGTATGTACTGATATACACGATGGTGGCTGCTGGCATTACCCGGCGGATGTGGAGCGAAAATGATCAGCTTCATGATAAGACTATTTTAGCAAAAAAATTCGCTGTTTTGCTTATTGGCTCATAGGGCGATCGAAGTAGATGAAGTCTCCCTCATGAGCCAAATCCACCATAGTTCGAAAATCGAACACCTGAAAGTGAACGCCCTGCAAAGCCTTGTTCGCAGCTCGCAGGGGCTTTGTCAACGATGAATGGTATTCTTCGTTAGAGCATAACCAAAAGGTTTACCTAAAAACGACTCATCTATTGATGTTGCTCGTAATATATTATCTTTGCATTCTCTTTGATACTTTGCGACTTTGCGTCTTTGGGTGAGACTTCTATTTCTTTCGACTTTGCGTGAAACTCTTTCTTCTTCTTTGTGTCCTAGCGTGATAAATTATAGGTTATGAAGGTCGGGATGGTTACCAGGGGGGATGTTTTCCCCGAGATCCACGGCGCTGCTGCCAAGATAGTCTCCACTGCCCGATATTTAGGCAGGGTCGGCGTGGAGACTTATCTCATCACCACCGATGATACAGGATATCTTCGCTTCAGAGATGCCGAGCCTGAGCTTATGCGATATCCCTTCTGGATGAGGTTTTATCCTAAGAACCAATTCCTTGCCAATGCTGTCTTGTCATATTATCGCATCCCTTTTCATGACCGCCTGATCTATATGCCGTTATTCGATCTCAACCTGTTCGTTAAGGCTCTATATGTAGCAGCCAGGGAGAAACTCGATCTTCTGCAAGCCGAGTTCACTGCCTTTGCTGCTCCGGTGCTGTTCGCTGCTGGACTATTGGGGATAAAAAGCTCCCTGGTGGAACATAACATCGAGTGCCATAGGCTGAAGGAGCAGGGGAGCCTCGATGAAAAGGGAGAGCGCTTCGCAGTGGCAGTTGAAAAAGCAATGTGCAAGAAGGTCAATCACTTGATCACCGTTTCGCAAGCCGATAAACAAAGGCTTATGGAACTAGGTATCGAGCAGGGCAAGATAGCGATAATCCCTCACGGGGTCGCCCTTGAGCGCTATCAGAGCCTAACCCCCCAGCGGGTGCGGGAGTTGCTGAATATCGACTCGCCCATAATAGTATTTCACGGCGATTATACCTATGCACCCAACCTTGCTGCGCTTAAGGAGATCATTTTTCAGATCATCCCTTTTATAAAACAAGCCGGGCATGGTGTTAAGGCGCTGCTGGTTGGTAGAAATTTTCCCCCCTACCTGGTGAATAATGATGACTGTATCTTCACTGGAGCGGTGGCGGATCTGCCCAGCCATCTGTCGGCTGCCGATGTTGCGGTGGTTCCGATTCGCAGCGGTGGAGGCACGCGCCTGAAGATCTTCGAGTACCTGGCAGCACGCGTACCCATAGTCTCGACAGCCAAGGGGATCGAGGGGATCGAGCTTACTCATGGCGAGAATGTACTCATCGCAGAAACCCCGGAAGACATGGCTCAGGCTGTATGCAAATTGATCGAGGATCCGAAGTTGGCTGGACAACTCGCCGCCAACGGATGGGAGTTCGTGCAAGGCTACGACTGGGAAAGGATAGCATTGCGTTATAAGGAGCTTTATTTTGCCATTAAGTAGGTGGCTTCAACACATAAGACGAACGGTAAAAGACTATCGGTATCCGTATTGGGTACTGCGAGATAAAGTAAGGCAGCATAGAGCTGATCGCGCCTTTATTAAAAAGTACCTGGCGCACCTTGGTGGCAATGCTGATCCCCCATTGCCGGTCTCGATGAACCTTCTGATCAGCGAGGTCTGCAACCTGTCATGCATCTTCTGCGAGTTCAAGACGATGGAGAATCCCAGGATAATGGCGCTGGATTCGGCAGAGAAAATCATCGATGCTGCCCATGCTTTGGGAGTAAAAGAGCTAAACATCACAGGCGGCGAGCCACTCACCCACCCTGACATCATCGAGATAATGGACAAGGCATATAGAAAGGGGTTATTTCTTCTGCTCAGCACCAACGGAATGCTTCTTGAACGATATGCCGAGAAGCTAGGTCGCTTCAAAGATGCCATCTATGTAAGCGTCAGCATTGATGGAATGGAAGAGCTGCATGATGAGCTTCGAGACCGCAAGGGAGCATTCCAGCGGGCTATCGGTGGGATCGAGTCGCTTAAAAGATACCTCGAGGGCGACAAGATCGAGATCACCTTCGTCGCTACCAATCGCAACCTGCACCAGGTTATTGATGCCTTCAAGCTGAGCCGGGATCTGGGCATTTACTTCAACCTGAACCCGGTGCAGGGTCAGCGGGACTTCTATCCCCGCCTTCCCTGCGATATCAAGCGATACAGGGAGGCGATAGCTTATCTTAGGAGCAGGGACTACCGGGTGGCAAGGAACTGGTTCTATTACCGCTTTGCGCCGCTATATTGGTCATCGCCGAGGCTGCCGGTGCGCTGCGGTGGATTGGCATACTCATTCGGGGTCGATGTTATGGGCAACCTGAAGCCCTGTTGCGTCTGGGAATACCCGCACTCGGTGGGCAACCTTCTTTCTGAAGATATACTCGATTTGTGGAGATCGCCGGATGCGCTTATGATAAGGCGTTCAATATTCGAGGGGAAATGCCCCATTGGGTGCTATAATATTACCTACCTGAGGGATTTTATGCGTATCACCACGAAGAGATTCATCCCCGAACCGCAGCGTTCGGTTCGCTTTTAGTCCATACATGAGCATAATAAAGAGACTTATAGGCACAATAAAAGGATCCTCGCCGGCTGATCTGCTATCGAGCCTGGAGGGTTCGGACAGGTTCTCCGAGCAGGCGATCAGGCTATATAAGGCAGTCTTTCTTGACCAAGACATCCCCCCGCAAAGGGTGATGATCAGTCCTACTGACAAGTGCAACCTGAGCTGTCCGATCTGCTGGCGGCTCCAGGATGCTAAAAAGATGAGGCTGGATATGGCTAAAAAAAAGGATATGTCCCTGAAGAAGTTAAAGGATATCTTGGATGATTTAAAAAACCTGGGAGTAGGCGAGGTCGATTTCACCGGTGGCGGTGAGCCGCTGGTACGAAAGGACATCCTTGATATCATAAAAGCGATCAAGAAACGAGGCATGACAGGCTCTTTTACCACCAATGCTACCTTTATCGATAAGGAGCTGGCGAGTGAGATAGTGGCTGCCGGGCATGATGATATCTGCGTTTCATTGGATTCGCCCCTCGAGTCGATAAATGACAGGATACGCGGCAAGTGGGCATTCAAACGCACTATGTTGGGCTTGAGGAACCTGAGCGAGGCTAGGAAAAAGCAAAACTCTAACCTGCCCGTGCTGCGCATCGGCACTGTGCTCACCAGTCTCAACTACTCCAGCCTGGATCGGTTAATACAAATTGCCGAACAGTTCGGTGTTGTAGCCATAAACCTATCTGTCTTGCTCGAATGGGAGAGCAACAAGCCATTCTGGATACCAAATAATAAACAAAAGGAAGCACTGGAGCACATAGAAAGATTCGGTAAGATGGCTGAATCCAAGCGAATATACACAAACTATCGCTCGATACTTGAGTATGGCTTGGGAAGGCATGATCCTCCGAAGATCTGCTTTGCGCCTTACACGATGGCTTTCATCAACGCCGATGGCGATGTGATGGTTTGCTGCACACTGGCAGCCAAGTACAGCAACCTGCTAGGCAATGTCCATAAGACGCCATTCTCCATGTTATGGAAGGGGGAAACCATGCAGCGCTTTAGAAAGAAGATGCTCGCTGGTGGGTATCCAAAGGAATGCAGCTTGTGCATACCTGAGTTCACCCAGTCCTATAATAGGCTGGCAGGCGAGGTGCTGGCAATCAAGGAGCTAATCGATGGGAAGAGATAAGATCGAGGTCTCCACGCCAGCCAGGATCTGCCTGCTCGGCGAACACCAGGACTACTTCGGGTTGGGCGTAATACCTGCTGCCATAAACCTGCGCCTGGTGATCAGCGGCTTGAGGATCGACCGTGATAGTAAGATAAAGGTTAAAATGCCCGATATTGAAGCTGTCGATGAGCTGCAACCTAATGAACCGGCGCCCTACAGGAGGCAGCGCGACTACCTCCGCAGCGTTTACAATGTGCTTCTGCGCGGGGGATATCGCTTTGATGGCGGCTGGGACTGCGAGGTAAAAAGCCAGATCCCCATTGGCAAGGGGATCAGCAGCTCATCAGCTCTGGTCATCGCCTGGGCGAGGTTGCTGTCTGAGATCGCGGTGCAAGGCACCTCCTTGGGGGGTGAAGAGCTGGCGAACTTAGGCTACCAGGCAGAGGTAGTGGAGTTCGATGAGCCGGGGGGGATGATGGATCATTACGCCTGTGCGCTTGGTGGCATCATCCATGTAGATTGCTCTGAAATCTTCAAGGTAACAAGGTTAAATGCAAGGATAGATGGACTAGTGCTGGGGGATTCGCTGACCACCAAGGATACAACCGGGATGTTGGCTGAGATCAAGAGGGATGTTCTTCAGGCACTTGATATGATGCAAAAGATGAAGCCTGAATTCTCCCTATCCTATTCGAGCGCGGAAGAGGCTATCGAGGACCTTGCCCGCCTCCCTTTGCGAGGCGGTAGAAGGCTGGTGGGCACCATGATGACCCGGCAGATAACCAAGCAGGGTCTCGATTTGCTTTCTGGTTGCATTGAGCCAGATAGGGAAGCATTCGCCGACCTTTTAAATAGACAACATGTTGTGATCAGGGACTGGCTGGGCATATCTACCGAGCGGATCGAGATGCTCATCTCCGCATCGATGAAAGCGGGTGCTCTGGCATGCAAGCTGAACGGATCCGGGGGCGGTGGATGCTTCACCGCTTATGCCCCTGGTAACGAAGCATCGGTAGTGGAGGCGATAAAAAGGGCTGGGGGAAATGCGAAAGTGGTGAGGATCGATGATGGAACCAGGCTGGAGGAATAGGCTCTTATATCCAGGACTGCTCAGCCTATCGTTGCTAGTCATCATTGGGATCAAGGCTTTGCCGATCATATCTCAAGGCAAGCTGATCCTCGGCTCTGACCTAATATTGCAGTATCTTCCGCGTCGTGTTTTCATGGCGCAGTGGCTGAAGGCAGGGGTCATACCGCTGTGGAATCCGCATATCTTCTGCGGGGTGCCTTTTATTGCCGGGCTTCTCACCAGCATCGGTTATCCATTGACCTGGCTATATCTTTTTATCTCTCCATATCAAGCCTCGAACCTGGTAATTCTCTTGCACACATACTTATCCGGCATCTTTTTTTATACGCTCTGTCGGCACTATCGGCTGTCCGTGGGCGCTTGCTTCATCGCTTCGCATGTTTACGCATTCAGCGGTTACTGGGCAGGGCATCTGCTCTACGGGCACCTGGTGAACCTAGCTACTTATGCGCTGGCTCCGCTAGTGATCCTGCTATTCGAGAGATTGTTGTCCTCCAGGAGGCTCAAGCAGATCCTGCAGATGGCGGGAGTTTTGTTCCTATTCATCAACGGCGGTCATCCCCAGTATATTTTTTATACTTTTTACCTGCTGCTTTTTATCTTTGTTCACGCCACCTTCAGGCGCAAACTCGGCTTCAAGGACGCAGCCTTGATATTGCTGCCCTTCTTCATGGCTGCGCTTTTGTGCGCTTGCCTGTTGATACCGGGCGCGGAGCTGACCGAACATACATTGAGAACCGGCGCTCTCGACCAGGATGTGCTCATGGTTTCGCCCTTTCAGTGGGAGAATTTCATCACCTTTCTGCATCCGAGACATCTCGGTACGCCGATCGATGATGATTATCGAAGCAAGGGTTACTTCGGGGATCTGTATTGTTACCTGGGCATCCCTGGTCTGATCATGCTTCTTGCCGGATTAGCTTGCTTCAACGGGTCGAGGTTAAATGTCTATCGGTTTGGGTTATTGTTTTCAGTCTTGATGATGCTAGGGGATAACTTCCCTTACCTAAGCGATCTGCTCTGGTCGTTGCCTGGAGTCGCTCATTTCAGGGGACCGTCTCGATGGCTATATGTTTTCACCATCGCAGCCGCAATCATTATCGCTGAGCTGCTGGATCGGCTTCAAGATAGCCTTAGGGCAGCAAACAGAGCCGGGCTGTTCTGGCTGGCAGCTTTGACCATGGCGCTTATACCTCCAGCCATCATCCTGTGCCCAAATCACAGCCTCAGCCTTTCCAATCGCCCATTTTTCGAGCTTTTACTGCTACTCGCAGCCTTGGGTTGCATTTTCATAGCCATCAGGGAATCGAAGAAGATCGCTGTTTTCATTGCAATAGCCTTGTTTTACCTGCTTTGCGTCTATTCGCTTTCCGAGAATACAAGATATGTCCAGCAAGCCAATACCGGTGCCATCGATTACATGAGTGAGCTTGATGATTTCATAGCCGACCAGTCGGGGCACCAGCGATACTATTACCTGAACCAGATGTATAGTAACCTGGGCATGATATATGGCATATCGAATGCCGGTGGCTATTCATCGAGTCTCTTATCCCGCTTCAATGCCCTGGTAAATCTTGCACAAGGCAGGGAGATGTCTGGCTTCGGAGTATCCTACGATCTGCTCAGACCGCCGTGGCTGCTCGATTACCTTGGCGCAAGGTATTTCATCGCCGATATCAGCACTCCTAGTCATCCGCCCATGGAGGATCACAACCTTTCGCTTACTTATCAGCAAAGGCACTATCGAGTATATGAGAACAAGGGAGCTTTGCCATTGGCTTTCATGGCAAGCAGGTTCGCCATTACCGATGATGGGCGCATCTCGCTGCTGCAATTGTCGCAGATAACTAGCTCCTGCGGGGAATATGCTGTGTTCAGCCTGTCCAGCCAGGCTATGCTTGATAACCACCGAGACATTGACATCGTGGATTCCAATAGCGCGCTGCCTGGGATTGAACTTCAGATGGTAGATCCAAATCGGTTTTCATTATCGATAAATGCGCCCTATCCTGGGGCATTGGTGATCCTGAATTCGTATTTCCCTGGTTGGATTCTCGAGTTAAATCAAAGAATTGTGCCCCTTGCAAGGGCAAACTACCTGTTCATGGGAGCAATTGTAGAGCCAGGTAGCTATGAAGGAAGCCTTTATTATCAGCCATTTTCGTTTTCCCTTGGGCTGTATTTGAGCCTGGTGACCGTTGCCTTGGTTCTCATTGTGTGGTTGGTGCTGGTTTTTTCTTGATGTTTGGGTTTTAGATGGTATATTATTCTTTTAATGCGGCTTGTATTACTAAAAATGACCGAGCTTAGGCTATTTATTTTCACCTTCCTGATCTACTGTTTGTTTTTCGCTCCTTATATCGATGATAATGAGAATAGTCGCTATAATCTAATCCGCTCAGTAGTTGAAGATCATAGCTTACGAATAGATAAATATCGGGAGAACAGCGTCGATGTTGCTTACTACAATGGACATTACTACTCTGATAAGCCGATAGGTCCCAGTATTTTAGGCATCCCAATCTATTTTGTCCTTTACAATCTAGCAAAGATTCTAGGGATAAGCCTGAATTTTTCAGTATATGCTTATCTTCTTCGAGTGCTCATCATCTCTTTGCCCTCTGCTTTTGGGGTAATGTTGCTGTACAGGATAAGCTCCAAATTTGTAAAAAGGCGCGAACTAGCCTTGATAGCTGTGCTGTTTTATGCCTTTGGCAGCGGAGCTTTTACCTATTCTGTGCAATTCTACGGTCATCAACTGGCAGCATCCCTGCTATTTCTAAGCTTTTACTTGGTCTATGGTCGTAAGAATGAGGGTGATCCCACCTGGCAGCACCTTGCCCTAGGCGGCATACTATGTGGTTTTGCAGTGCTCAGCGATTTCAGCGCGCTTTTGATGATCATTATTCTTTATATTTATACCGCATATCGATTGCGAGATAGAAGACAGTTTCTTTACATGGCGAGCATTTTGCTTCCATTATCCTTACTTCTTTTTTACAATAAGCTCTGCTTTGACAGTTTCTGGACCAACGCCTATTCGTATCATGTACTTCCTCATCGCCTGCAAGGATTTATGGGGCTGGTCGGGTTTTCCTGGGATAGGCTGTATGGAGTGCTTTTATCCCCGGCGAGGGGTTTGCTTTTTTACTCGCCCTTTTTCATTTTTACCGCCTTTGGCTGGTATTCATTGATCAGGCAGCGACAATATTCGCTCGTATTGCTAACCATGGCGATTGCTGTATCTCAGACCCTTTTAAATGCCAGCCTGATCGATTGGCAGGGGGGGTATGGGATCGGACCTCGTTATCTAGTTCTCATACTGCCGTTTTTGATTATTCCTATCTTCGCCTTTATTCCCAGAGTGGAGCAGACCCGAAGCATATATTTATTTCTCGCTTTAGGCGAGGTCTCCGTGCTATTTCATACATTGGCAAACTGGATAAACCCGCGCTTTCCGCTGAGCCACAGCTTCCCATTAGGTGAGTTCATTCCCCAGATCGCCCAAACCGGCTCCAATAGCCTTATGCTGACAAATCTCTTGGGGATCGCAGCAAGGTCGGCAGGGTGCATCACCTTGCTGCTAATCCTGATCCTTCTAGCTTATTTCTTGGGTAAGGAGCTGCTGGGCATTCTAAAGGACACCTACCAGGTGCTGCTTTCGCTTGTAGTGGTTATCGTTTTGGCAACCTTGATGATCTATAATCCGCAGGCTAAGGAGTCGAGCGAGGGATTGATCAACATAGGCAACATGTTCTTCCAGATGGGAGAATATCGCAAGGCTGCGGAGTTTTTCCACAAGGCTTACCAGAGCGAGCCTGATCCTGCCTTGTCAGGACAGATTGCCTATCTTATAGGCGAGACCTACAGGGTGCAGGGAATGCACCAGCAAGCCCTGGAGTACTTCAAGATGGCTGCCGAGCTTTGTCCCCATTACTATGCTCCATACTACCGGATGGGGATATATTACCAAAGTATAGGAAAATATGACCGCGCAATAAGCAACCTCAAGATGGCGCTCAAACACAAGAGTCGATTTCCAGAGGCGCATAATAATCTGGGCATAGCTTATGCCGCTACCGGGCAGCTTGATGGGGCGGTCAACCAGTTCAAGCAAGCGCTGCGACTGCGCCATAACTATTCCCAGGCACATTACAACCTTGGGCAAACTTTTATCATGCTCAAGGAATACGAGAAAGCAAAAGATTCCTTCAAGAAAGCCCTTGAATTGGAGCCTGGCTTCACCGGCGCCAGGGCTGCCCTTGAGGAGGTGGAAAAGATATTGAGACAAGGCGCTCAATGAAGTATCCTATATAGACCGTGTCGAAGCTGTATCTAAGAATCCCGATCGCAGTAGTAATCATCGTGCTTTGCATTATTGCATTGTTTCCTCTTGACTCCGATATCCATTTCAAGAAGGGCTATCGATCTATGGAGGCGGGACGGCTCAAGGAAGCTGTCGAACACTTTGAGCGTGCGGTCAAGTACTGGAAATACAACGGTATGGCATGGTACAGCCTCGGCATGACGCTCGATATGCTCTATCCCAATAAATCCAAGGTTCACCTGCCGCCGATCCTGTCAGAGTTCTTATTATTCTTCGAGCCGATCACTCCATTGGAGGCGATCGGCTTGAGCCGAGACATCATCCTTGCCAGAAGGGTTGAGCCTATAGTCGATGAGATAATAAGATCTCTACGCAACGCCGAGCTTGATTACAAGAACCAGAACCTGTATCAGCGCCTTGGCTACATGTATTTCCTCAAGGATAATCTCGACCGGGCGCAACAATGTTATCTAAGGGCTATGGAATATGACCCGGATAACAGTAACGCCCTGCTGGGACTATCTTATCTCTATGCCAGGCTGGGAGATAAGGCTTACATCCAGGGGGATGTCGAGAAGGCAAAACGATATTATTTGATTTCCCTTGGTGAACCTGGTCACCAGAAGAACCAATCAGTGATAACGAGGCTGCCCGATGAAATCCTGCATAAGATCAGGCAAGCACAACCTTGCATTAGGTCGCTGAGCCACCTGGCAGCGCTTTGTTACATGCAAGGGGAACTAGAGAAGGCAGGTCGATATATACAAAGGACGCTTGAGCAAGATAAGATGAATCCGTTGGGGCTTTTTTTGGCTGCCTCGATAAACGCCAAGAATACAAGGTTCGGCAAGGCGCTCTTCTATGCCAGGACGCTTATAGAATCGAAGCAACCTTTCAAGGCAGAGATTTTGCCATTCGTGGATCGCCTGCTTGATAGCATGATGCCGGACCCGGAAGCGGTCGAGTTGAAAGCAAGATGGTTGTTCGAGATGGGAGATTATCCCCGCATGAAGGAGCTGCTGGAGCGACATGAAGAGTACATCCCGCTCTCCAGTCAACTGGCGCTGATGCATGAAATAGTCGATGCCCAGCTAGGGGGTGAAAGGGATGCCCTTGACAAGCTGCTAACCAGGCATCCGAGGGAGGCGCTGCTTTTGCAATGGGCATCGGAGTTTTATCGGGCAGACCGGGCGAGTTCAACCAGGCAAAAGCTGAAGAGCGAGCATCCACTATTTGCTGAATACCTTAGCTCCATGCCGTCTGGTCAAGCCTTTTACCTGGACGATAGCAGCCTTTTCAAGTGCATAGCGACACGGATATTTTATGATTACCAGGATGATGGCATCTTCGAGGAAGATTTATATCCGGCTGCGGTCTTTACTCGCATGTACCCATCGGAGAACATAAATTGCAGGGTTTATCTTCAGCAGCTCGTTGGTAATGCGCAAGCTCTCAAGATCGGTTTGTATATAGGCGAAAGAATGATATCTGAAGGGGAGGTATCCTTTGTTGATTCACCTGGTGAGTTGCAATACCTTGATTTAAGGGCTGAGATACCGCCGTTTATTAGCGGTGAACTAATGCTTAAAATTCATTATGCACTAATAGACCAAGAAGAAAATGCACCTAATAGCTGCGATAAGGAGTGCTCCATCGACCTTTACCAGGTGAATATCCAACCTGCTGGCGAGTCGCTTGCCATAAGGACCAGGCATCTCATGCAAGCTGGTCAACATAGATTGGCTGTAGTTACGCTTGCCAGGGCATTAGCCTCGGTGCTCAGGGTGGATAGCTTATCAGGTTCCGATTCACGGAGATTATTAGGTTCGGTGATGACTGCGATAAGTTCCGCAGAACCTCAGCGTAATCTCACGCCTTTTGAAGCCCTGTATTATGGAATGGGGCTGGAGGTGATGGGAAAAGCGAGGGAAGCGATGGAGATCTATTCGAGCGCCATCGATGACTCCAAGGATGATATCAATCTTCTTTATCGATACATGCTTGTGCTTCAAAGAAGCGGCAGGTACAAGCATGCGGATAAGATAAAGGATCGAATAAGCCGCTTGGATCCCGGTTTCGTGCCATTCAATCTCTATTCAACCTTGGATTACCGCAAAAAAAGAGAGCTTCTTAGCACCAAGTTCGAAGCGAAGAACTGGCAAGGTCGTGCGGGCAATAACATCTACTGGCGCGATGGATATGCCTCCATGCCGATCTACCTTTATCCAGGCAAGATCAGGCTCACAATCCAGGCGATGAGCAATGACGATATGGTTGGTCCTCGTGCCCTTTTTTACCTGGAGGATTATCTGCTCGGACAAGAGAATATAATCGGGAGGGAGTGGAACCAGCTAACTTACGAGGTCAAGGTCAATGTGGCAGGTAACTATACCTTAACTGCCTGGTATCAGCGGGATTACTGGGGCTCGACAACCCCAAATTCAAAAGATCTAGATTTGTATCTAGGCGCAGTTAGTGTGGAGTATCTAACCGGTAATTAACCGCTTCTACTTGATATACCCAAGGGCACGCAGACCCTCTTTCAAATGCCCTGGAAGCGGGGTCTTTGGCTCATGCAGCTTTGGCTCTGCAAATTGCATCGTATTATCTTGCCAAGTTTTCAACCGTTGCGCCAGCATGGCGTAATCAGTACCTGTTTCCTTCATCGGCTGCATCTCGCCAGGATCGGCAAGCAGGTTATAGCACTCGAACAATTCAAGCCCTTTATTGTGAATGAGCTTTTTATCATCATAAATCAAGGCAGAGACATATCCCCTGTCAGTGCGATGATTCAATGGCTTGGTCTCGGCTATGGCATATTGTTTGGGGTCATTAACAAAAAGATCATCACCCTCCATGTACTCGGGGATCGGTATATTGAGCAATGAAAGCAGGGTTGGTGCCAGGTCGATGCTCTCTGTTGGCTCTGCGATCACTCCTTTTACCTTTTTTATTGAGGGTGCATAGATGATAAGCGGAATGCTCAGACAAGACTCATAAAGGCTATCGGTATGATCGAATAAATATCCGTGATCGAAGGATTCTCCATGATCGGATACCAGGGCGATTATGCTATCCTCGATAAGCCCCAGAGACTTGAGCTTGCGCATGAGCACGGCAAGGGCATGATCAACATAATCAACCTCAGAGTAGTATCGATCCAGCATGAAACGCCAGTAAGGATTGCTATCCAGGGGATCATCCCTAGCCATGAGCTCGATCTTACTATAATCAGCGTTCATGAATTCCCCGGCATAATCACCCACCAGGTACTCAGGATAACATCGATAGGGTGCATGTGGATCATAGAGGTGCAGAAATAGGAAGAAGCGATGCGATGCGACCTGCTCAAGCCAATCATTGACAAGCTCCACGGTATCGGTTGCAACCCTATCAAAGGTTATGTATTGGACATCTCGGGCATCTTGACCATTCTTGGATAAGAAGGAGTCTTGGTATGTATGGAATTCTTCGCTCAATGCGGTTATATCGCCGGCGAGCGGTGTACCGCTGATGAATGCGGCACAACGATATCCCTTTTTCTTCAGGATGGATGCCAGGCTGGGAAATGAACCATTATAAGGCTTGCCATTCTTATAGACATTGTGTGTATGGGCATACACGCCGGATAGGATGCTATAATGCGATGGTCCAGTAACCGGTATCTGACAATATGCACGAAGGCACTGTAAGCCCTCATTGGCTAGCTTATCCATAACCGGCGTCCTGGCGCTGTACCGGCTGTATGCTCCCAAGCCATCTGCCCTGAGGGTATCTATCGAGATTAGAATGACATTCTTCTTTAGGTCGATGAATTGCTTAAGCTGTAATTGAGATGACTGAATTGCTTGGGAAGCCTTTTCTTTATTGCCTTCCCTTGGTTTGCAACCACTGAGGGTCATCATTACAACCAGCAGTCCAGCCAGGCATAGACAGGAAACATGGATGATTCGCTTTTTATTCATCAGATCATGCTCTCACTATCATAAGATGAGGTTTTTGACAAACAGATAGACACCATTAACCGAACCATCCCGAGCCTGCTTGTTGCTTTATAATTTTATCGCTAAATGCTAATGTTATAAAGATAAAGTCTTTGGAAACCAGATTTCGAAATGAGAGATAAAGTTCAGCCATATTTAATCATATCGTTATTTTGTCTATCTGTTTGTAGCGTATATTCGCTGGACTATACCATAGGCATGGATGATCCAAGATGGAGGTTTCGCGATCATGGGGACATGAAGACCGCTATGAGGTTGACCCTTGCCGGCAGCCTGCTTCTTACCACTGCTGGATTCTTGTATCAGGAGATCCATATAGATAGCAAAGATTACAAGTTAGAATACACCGATAATCAAAGTGCCCTCCATTGGGAGAATTATGAACGAACCCGCAGATACAAGGGATCGCCATACTCAGCAGTCCTATCCTCGCTAGGACTGGTTTCCTATCTTGCATATCAATCGATAGCACTCGATTCAGCATACTATGACTGGTCGCTCAAGCGATGGCGATTCATACCGGTTACCATGTCCGATTATAGAAGATTGGGGTATCTTTCCCTGGGGTATGGCGTTGCTATCCTCGGATTATCGTATTTTGCAATTGAAGAGAAGATAATAACCAAGAAAGGGACTCATTATGTAGTTTTTCCAAATGCCTCCACGCATAGTTGGCAGATCGATCAGCGCAAGGTGGAAGAAGACATTCGCAAGGCATCGGTTGTGATAGCGCTGGGAGCTATATACATCGGCAATGGTATCTACAACCTGGCCAAAGCCAAAGGCTGGGGCTATAAGGGCTTTGATATAGGGGATAGTAGATTCAAGGTCGAGCTGGTGCCCATGTTCACTGATTCATTTACCGGGCTGGGGATCGCCATCGAGTTTTGATGCCCGGTTGCTGACATGGCAGCATCTTACCTCAAAGGAATCGTTGTACCGTTTCATATACCTCGCTGACGGTAATTTCATCCATGCAGCGGTAATTGCGGTCGCAGGTAAGAGGCTGATAGACGCTGTAGCAGCCATAGCAATCGAGTTGATGGCGAATGAGCATATTACGCTCTCCAAGAGGGGCGGTGCGCCTGTAGTCCGAGGGACCGAACAAGCTTATGACCGGCGTATGCATGGCTGCTGCCAGGTGCCCGATGCCAGAATCAGTGGTTATCAATGCCCTGAGCCTTCGCAACATTTGCGCGGTTTCCACTAGATTCAGCCCTGAAGAGACCTTGATCTTGTCGTTTGCAGGTACCGAGGAGAGGATATCCCTTACCTCTCTAGCCTCGCTGGGTCCTTGTATGATGATGATGCCGACATCCTTATGCTCTGAAAGTCTAGCGATCAAGTCAACGTAACATTTGGGATTCCATCGTTTGGCTCTTCCCAGCGGGCTATCCCCTGCGCCGGGGTGGATGCCGATGAGGACAGAACATCCATCCAAGCCTTGTTGTTCAAGGAATCCCTTTACTACATCCCTTGGGTGCTCAGGGATTCGCAAGGCATATTCGGCTCTACCTTCTATATTGATATTAAGGGGCTTGAGAAGCATTGAATTCAAGAGGGTCTCATGAATGCCCTCCTCGTAGGGCAAAAGATGGGTGTAAAGGAAATTGACATTCTTGTAAGTACTTGGGAATCGATATCTATGGGATATCCTAGTAGGGATGCCGGCTAGATAGCACAATAAGGCATAGCGAACCTTGGCGCCGGGGAATGTATTGATCGCCACCAGGAAACGGCGTGCGCGAAGCTCTCTAGCCAGCCTGCAAGTGCCAAGGAATCGATGCTCCCTTGCCTGGTCAAAGTAAATGAGCTGGTCAATTCTATCATCATGTTCGAAAAGGGAGCTGGCAGCCCGACTACAGAGCAGGTGGATCGAGTACCCGCGTTTGCTCTTGCTCAACGCTTCCAGCAGGGGAGTCGCCATTATGGCATTGCCGATGCCGGTTGCACTGATAACCAATATATTTTGCTTTTTAGAACAATATCCTGACATGCGGGCTTAGTGCTAATCTGCCACTCGGAAACGGCTTTTCAATATAAAATGATTATCGGACTCTTTGCCCTCGACCGCCCTTTTTAGCATCTCGAACCATCCCAGCTTCGGGGGTGGAAATGATGGGAGGTATAAGATGTCGCATTTGAGAACCTCTAGTGATTTGTTCCTTGTCTTATCATCTCCGAGCTTTATGGTGCGGTACATGATGGTATCCTTATAGATCCGCATTAATGCCATGGCGGTAGGATAGACAAGGGCTGAGGGAACCGAGATGAAGGGGAGATCATCGATGACTCGAACGCTTGCCAGATGGTGATGCCCGGTGATGACCGCTATTACATTCGGCGAAGCGAGGATCTCTTTTTGCACTTGCTCCATATTTCGGATGCTAAAGATGCGCCACTGCCTCATCTTATCGTCAGGATGATGGAATGCCAGGGAGTGATGAGCCATGATAATAGCTGGCGTATTGCTTGTACCCGCGAGTACTTTCTTCAGCCATTGCAATTGCTCACTTGGCAATATGCCATCGGCTCTGCCTGATATGTTGGTGTCGAGCACTATAAGGTTCAACTGGTCGCAAAGCTGTGCTAGGTAATATGATCTGCCGCCCTTGAACCCGCCTTTAGGGAAAGCATCCATGAACTGCTGTTTGGTCAGCTTCCCCTTGCGATTGTCATAGAAGTCATGGTTTCCGATTGCCATAAAATACGGTTTGCTCAGCCTGCCTAGCAACTGCTTCAGCTTGGATAGGTTCCCTGGTTCTGCGTCCTTTAGCAGATCGCCGGGGAATAAGACTGCATCGATATCTGGTCTATTATTTACTCGGTTGATAGCCTCGCTGAGCAACGATAGGCTCAAGGTGAACGCCTTTGGCGGTCGGTCAGGGGTATTAACTCCCAGGTGAGGGTCGGCGATTATCGCTATTGTAATATTCAGGTCTGCCTCTGAGGCTACCAGCGATGAACAGGCAAAAAATAGGAACCCTATTGTCAGTAAAAGGCGAAGATGATTACGACTGGATGAAAGTTTTAGTAATTTAGTTACCATAATACAGTGAAATATAGCCGAGAATTCCTATACCTGCAAGCAGATGACCGATATTTGGCATATTTCGAGCCAGTGGTTTTTCTCATATTAGATCACCTCTTAAGAAAGATAACGCAATTTCGCAGGTCATAATTTTCTTGCCTTAACTGTCATTCCAAGTTTCTCATCGGCATTGAGCATGGCTCAAAAGCGAATGACATCGGTATTCTATAGGTTGCTTGCAACCCATTGCGGTCGTGCTTGTTTCGACCATATAGTGAGTATCCGATCTCTTTTCTCTCTTTGTGTCTTTGTGCCTTTGTGGTTAAAATAATCTCACGCCTTATGCCTATTTCCAGGTTGCAATCCCGATTGGGTTGTTATATATAGCAACTGCTATGCATCCTATCATACTGAGGCTGGGACCGCTTGAAATCTACGCTTATGGGCTGATGCTCGGCATCGCATTTGTAGCCGGCGTTACCCTGGCGCAGTACTTGGCGAAGAAGGATGGGGAGAACCCAGAGACGCTCCTCAACATGGCTATCATCATAATCATTGCTGCCCTGGTTGGATCAAAACTGACCTATGTCATCACGACCTTTGGTACATTTCTCGATAATCCCCGCTCCTATTTTAGGTTGCGCAGCGGAGGCTTCGTGATGTACGGAGGAGTGATACTTTCGCTGATAGCCGCCTATTTGTATGGTCGCTATAAGAAGATAGATATTCATCGCTATCTAGACTATATGGCGCCGAGCGTTGCTATGGGCATCGGCATCACCCGCATCGGCTGTTTCCTAAGTGGCTGTTGCTTTGGCAAGCCGACCGACCTCCCCTTTGGTGTAACCTTCCCGCCGGGGAGCATTCCTTATGACCACTATGGATATTCATGCGCCATACACCCTACGCAGTTATATTCATCGCTCAACGGCTGGATGCTCTTTGTTATAGTCATGCTGTTGTGGAAGAGGAGAGCATATCCGGGGTGGATAACCTGGAATTTCCTTATAATGTATGCCATCACTCGGTTCTTAATCGAGTTTTTACGCGGGGATACGATACGGGGCTTCGTTTGGCTACTCTCAACCTCGCAGTGGATCAGTATCTTTATCCTTATCGTTGCAGTTAATATGCATCTTTATCTGAGAAGAAGATACGCCGGAGTCGGCGTGAACAAAGAATAGACAGGTCAATTGCCTACTTGCTTTTCGGTTTCAGCCCCCGCTTTTTACCGAGCTGATAGATTATACGCTCCCTTTTCTGTTCCGATAAGGCTATCTTGAGCTTCAGGTTTGCCTGGTTTTTTGGCTTTGGGAAATATGCAATGACATCCAGCTCACCATCGGGGAGTACAATGGATGTGTTGATCCCGCTGGCATCTATGTTGCTAACGATGCCAAGGGCATTGTACGTCCTGCCCCTGCCATCGATCAAGGTTAACATAGAGTTATGAAACAGGAATCGATCATTACCCTTATTCTTCAGGCAAAGGCGTAAAGCGAGAAGATCATCAGTATCTTGAACCATATCGATTGCAGCAAAGGATGGCTTGGCTGTAGATATCTCGGATATGCACCATTCAAGGAGGTTATACTCAACGCAATCGCCGCTGAATGTTTCCGTATTCGATGGGTTAATCTTTCTTGGCGAACGGATCATCGATGCCAGGTAAACGGTTCCAATCAGTACAATTACTGATACAACGAGGGTAGTGATGATTTCTCTTTTAGTTACAATGATGAGATTCCCTTAATGGTTTTATTAACCTTAAGCCAAATAACCACAGACTAAAGACTTTTACTAATCTTTGGCTACTTTTCCGAAGGCGACGATCTTCTCGCCGGCATCGAGATCTTGCAGGTGTACACCTTGGGTATTTCTTCCAATTGTCCTGAGGCTTTCTGGCTTGATGCTAAGCCTGATGATCTTGCCTTTGCTGGTGATACAGATTACATCATCGCCATCCTTAACGGTAGTTATTCCGACCACGTATCCGTTGCGCATGGTTGTTTTTATGTTGATAACCCCCATAGTGCCGCGGTTTTTCGGAGTGTATTGCTCGATATCGGTTCTTTTCCCGTAGCCATTTTCTGTAACGGTGAGGATGGTTGTAGGCTCGGTAATAGCCTCCATACCGACGACCTCATCGCCATTTGAGAGCCTTATCCCGATAACTCCCATAGCACCTCTCCCAGTTGGGCGGATCTGTTCTTCCTTGAATCGGACTGCTTTTCCGAGCTTGGTTGCAATGAACAGGTCAGCATTTCCATTAGTCAGCCTGGAGCTTATCAGCTCGTCGCCTTCTTTAATCTTTATGGCGATGATCCCGGAGGATAATGGTCGGGAGAATGCCATCAGCTCGGTTTTTTTCACCAAGCCTTTCTTTGTAACCATAGTAACGAACAGGTCTTCCCTGAAGTCTCGCACCGGCATGTAAGCAGCGATGTGTTCCCCGGTCTCCAGGCGCAGGAAGTTTACCACTGCTTTGCCTTTGGCTGCTCGTCCTGCCTCCGGTATCTGATATACCTTGATCCAATGTACCTTTCCTAGGTTGGTAAAGACCAGTACATAGTCATGTGTGGAGGCGACAAAGAGGTGCTCCACAAAATCATCGTCCTTGGTCAGGATACCGGTAACGCCTATACCCCCGCGATGCTGCGCCCTATACAAGGAGAGCTTGTTGCGCTTGATGTATCCCTGGTGGGTTATCATCACCACCATATCCTCTTCGATGATGAAATCTTCGGCGGAGAGATCCTCGGTCTGCTGGGCGATCTGCGTCTTTCTTGGATCTTGATATCTTTCCTTGAGTTGGAGTAGCTCCTCTTTTATCACTCCCATTAGCACCGATTCGCTGCCCAGGATCGACTTGAGGTACGATATTTGCTTTATAAGCTCTTTGTATTCCTGGTCGATCTTTTCGCGCTCCAAGCCGGTTAGCCGTTGCAGCCTCATGTCGAGTATAGCCTGTGCCTGCTCATCGGAAAACTCGAAGCTCTCGATGAGCCTGCGTTTGGCTTGAGTACCATCGCTGGAGCTTCTTATGATATTTATTACTTCGTCTATGAAGTCGAGCGCTTTTTTCATCCCCTCAAGTATATGCGCCCTGGCTTCAGCTTTTTGCAGCTCAAATATGGAGCGGCGGATAACTACCTGCCGGCGGTGGGCTATGAAGTATTCCAGCATCTCCTTGAGGGTAAGCACCTTCGGCTCGCCATCGACTAGCGCCAGCATTATGATTCCGTAGGTGATCTCCAGTTGGGTGTGCTTATAAAGCTGATTCAAGATAACCTGTGCGATGCCGTCTTTTTTCAGCTCGATTACGATGCGCATCCCCTCGCGATCCGATTCATCTCGTATATCTGCGACACCCTCGATTTTCCTATTGTTCACCAGGTTGGCGATAGCCTCCAAAAGCGAGGATTTGTTCACCTGGTAGGGTATCTCGTCTACGATGATGGAATCCTTGCCGCTCTTCTCATGTTCCTCGATATAGGCGTTTGCGCGCAGCTTGACCAGTCCCCTGCCGGTCTCGTAGGCGCTTTTTATGCCATCGACACCATAGATTATCCCACCGGTGGGGAAATCGGGACCCTTGATGTGCTTGCATAGGTCGCTGGTAGTGCACTCTGGATCCTCAATGATATTTACCAGCGCATCGATAACCTCTGCCAGGTTGTGAGGTGGAATGTTGGTCGCCATGCCGACTGCGATCCCTGATGAACCATTTATCAAGAGGTTGGGTAGCACGGTAGGTAAGACCACAGGTTCCACCTGCGAGCCATCATAGTTGGGCACGAAGTCAACCGTCTCCTTATCGAGATCTTTCAACATCTCCTCCGTGATGCGGCTCATCTTGGCTTCGGTGTAGCGCATGGCAGCGGGCGGATCGCCATCGATGGAGCCGAAGTTACCCTGTCCGTTAACCAGCGGGTATCTCATGGAGAAGTCTTGAGCCATGCGCACAAGTGTTGGGTATATGACCTGCTCGCCGTGCGGGTGATAGTTTCCGCTGACATCACCGCAGATCTTGGCGCACTTCTTGGCTGGCTTGTCAGCGGTTAGGTTCAGGTCGTTCATGGCGACCAAGATGCGGCGGTGTACCGGCTTGAGTCCATCACGCACATCGGGAAGGGCACGGCTTATGATTACCGACATGGAGTAGTCGATGAAGGAGCTTTTCAGCTCCTCCTCTATGGAGATGGTTGCTATCTGGTCAGGCGACAATGTTCTAAACTCCTTAGGGATGGAAACTAAAAGTGATCGATATACCTTACATAATCTAGCTCAATTAGTCAATGACCCGAAAAGGAAAGCAAGTCAAATGAGCATTTTTTAATTATGTGGTTTTTCGGCAATTTTCCTAAGCGACTATGCCAAAGTTGTTCTCCTTAAAGTTAACGATGGTTATAGAAACATTCGTTTTTGTTTGATATTGGCTTGAGGTATGATATAAATGATAATGGAAAGAACTTGGATTAGATAGGGGGACTTGATAGTGAACAAGGGTATAACAGCATTAGCATTGATAGCCATGGCAATGTTTGCCTTGGAGCTTGGAGCTGTAGGAATCAGCAATCCAGGCGGTCGGATTTATGACCCGCTGATCTCCAGCATCTATCAAAGGCTTGAAAGGGTCATGACCTGGCTGGGATTTGATAGGGACACAAGGGAACGAACCATCAATAATATCTATCTTCCAGATATGAGAGCCGAGAGGGATAGCCTAAGGGCATTAGCGGATCAATTATACCGGGAGCTTGATCATCCAGGCGCCAAGGGCGTCCTTTATGCCGGAGTCGGCGAGGCTGACATCTCCCCACCCATCGGTTGTCCATCAGCAGGATATGGCAGCAGGTTCGGTATAGATGATGATCCCCTGCACGATCCCTATGGATACCACACGCTCTATCTTCCCATGCTGGGAGTGCACGATAGGCTGACCTCGAAAGCGCTTGTTCTCGATGATGGAAACATGACCCTGGCGATAGTCTCGATAAATGCCATCGGTTGTGCTGGCACGGTTCATGACCAAGTCGCAACCATGGTAGCGCCGCATGGCATAGCCAGGGAGAATCTGATGCTCGCCGGCTCTCACACCCACTCCGGACCCGGAGCCATGGCAACCACACCCTGGTGGCAGCTCTGCACGGTGGACATCTTCAAGCAATCGATATTCGACATGCTGACATCCAAGATCGCCCAATCGGTCATCCAGGCTGTGGAGAGCATGGAGCCGGCGCGTATCGGCTTCGGATACGGCGATTGCGTGGGCATCTCCCACAATCGAAGGGATGATCCAGAGCTAGATACCACGGTGCGGGTTATCAAGGTGGAGCGTGCCAGTGACGGCGAACCGCTCGCTTCGGTCTTCAACTTCGCCATACATCCAACCTCACTGGGCGGCGATAATCGTTATTTCTCCGGCGATAACATGGGATATGCCCAGCGATATATTGAGCAAGCTTATGGTGGCGATATAAAGGCTTTATTCATCAATAACTGCGAGGGTGATGTCGGTTGTCATGGAGGTGGCTTCGATGGCGCAAAGAATATCGGGGATAAGCTCGGCGCCGAAGTGGTCGAGGTGATGGATACAATTGTTACCGCTTCTGATGTAGTGCTCAACTCGGCATGGAACGATGTCGATCTACCTGATCCCTATGTGCGCCCTGGATTAGAGGAAGAGTCAATACCTATTTGGCTCACCATTCCACTTACCGGCTTGTTGGAGGACTATACAGCCTTCCAGGCATTCAGCATCAACGATAATGTCCTGATTACCATTCCAGGAGAGATGATTGTTAGCTTAGGTTGGGAACTACTGGATCGAGCTGATACAGAATACGGCTTGAGCGACCTTTACACGGTGGGGCTTGGCAACTACCACATCTCCTATATCACCGATGAGGAGGAGTACTGGGAAGGTGGCTACGAATCAGTGGCGACCTTCTATGGACCGGAGACCGGCGAGATCGTTGTGCAGGCGGCGTTGGATACCATCGGGATGCTGCTAGCCAAGTAATTGGAGCTAGAACTTCCTGCCAATGGAGAACTCATAGCGTGTGTCGGGATCTACCTTGACCAGGTCGAAGCGATGAGCAAAGTCGAACCATAGCTCAAAGGGACCGATATCGAAGCGGATGCCATAGCCAACGCTGCTTTTCGCGTCCTGGAAGCGGTAGTGTCCATCTTGTTTTTCAGTAGGCTTGAACTCATCGGAATCGAACCAGGCTGCGCCCACATCCCAGAATATATTGCCTCTCAAGCCGGTTATCCTTATCCCCAGAGGCAACTGTAGTATGTCAATAAAGGGGAAGCGCAGCTCGAAGTTGACAAAAGCAACCCTGGTGCCAGTCAAGCTAGCCCAGTCGATCCCGCGCACGGTTCCGGACCCTCCGATGGAGTAAAAGAGCCTATCATCTCCATAAGAGAAAGCGCCCACAGCCCGTACCGCAAACAGGCTCCGCTTGGAGAGCCTGAGATACTTGCGTGCATCAACCGTAAGCTCCGAGAAGTCCATGTCGGTCTCGCTCGGCGAATAGATGCTGCGGGAATAATCTATCTGGAAGCGATAGCCGCTTATAGGACCGAAATAGCTATACAGGGCAGTATCGCCGGTGAGGTTTATGGTCGCTGCTGTCGCCTGGTATCTAATTTTGCTGCCCGACTGATAATAAAATTCAGCCTTGGTGCGCTGGTGATAAAGAAAGAAGCCTGTGCGATAGAATATATTCAGCGGATACTGGATGCCGGCTGTGATGGAGCGATCCTGCCTTATATAATAATCCCCGTAAGTATAGTAGATGCGGTCGCCATCGCTGAAGCCGCTAAAGAAATCCCAGCGATACCTTATGTATTGATAATAGACATTCAGGGTCTGATAACCAGCCTCACTCACCCCCAGCAGCACCAGGCGATGGTTGCCCATGATGTCACTGAAGGATGCCTGCGTGTTGCCGGTGAAGATGCCACCGGAGCTTATACCCACCTCGACCATCAAGTTCTCATCAGGCAAGAGTCTGAAGGGCGGCTTCTTCCCATCCGGTGGCTTATCGAACAGGTTAACTTTGCCAGGCTGATCTGTGGAACTATCGATGGTTTCTGTTTTTTTAGCTTTCTGCGGAACTTCTATTGTATGAACATGGTACATTGAAGAATAATATGTAGAGAATGCTATCTTCTTTCCATCGGGTGTAATCGCCGGATGCTCTATGCCGGTAAATACATCGGTGAGTTGTCTTATCTGTTCGCTTTCAAGATCGATGCAAAAAAGATTGTAGGTATTGTCATAAGAGTCGGAGATATAATAGATAGATTTGCCATCGGGAGCACAAACCGGATAGATATCATTTCCTTCTCCGAAGGTGAGTTGGATTGCTGAGTTGTCTTCGAGCGATAAATATACCAACTTGAAATAACCGTCTCTCTCTGATGAATAGACAATAGCCTTTCCATTGGGCATCCAGATCGGATAGTCATCATAAAACTCATCATTGGTGATCTGGCTGAAGGAACGCTCAGCCCTGTTATATGTAAATATCTCTGGCGAGCCTTTATTGTTCTCAGCGGCGAAGAGTATCCGTTCTCCATCTGGCGAAAAAGCGACCGACCTTGCCGATGGATATGGTATCTTGACCTTGGCATGGACTTGGTTGTTCAGGATATTTACGATATACAAGATCCTGCCTGAATCCTGCCGGGCGATGAAGGCTATGTAGTCTCCATCCGGCGACCAGGCTATCGGGTGCCCCTGGTCAATTATCCCCAGGTAGCTCGTCCAACCGAAGCTCTCGGTTATACTTTTTATCGGTTTCCCACCCTTGGCTGGAAATATATCTATGTCAATCTTGTTTCTTTTTGTATAAAATACAGCCATAAGCTCGCCGCTGGGTGAGAATGCCGGCGCAAAGACGGTAGCTCCCTGCTCATCCTTAAGCAACGGGTCTCCATAGGCGGTCGCTGGATCTTCCTTCTCCTCGAACCTCTGCCAGGCTCTCTTTTTTACATGTTTAATGAAGCTATCGCTAAGCTCTTTGAGTTTCACACCGAAAGCCTCCTTGCACGCCTCGTCTAAGAAGCTCTCCATGCGCAGGTTCTTCTTTAGTCGCCAGAGAAAATTCAGGTAGGCATCCATGCCATAATTGTCGATGATATACTTGACTGCCCATTGCCCCAGCTTGTAACCAACATAAGGGGATGGGAGATAGCTGAAGTCAGCCAGGTCCTCCAAGGATGGTATTTTATCGTTCACCGCTGCATCCCAGACCACCATGTTCCCTTGCGCAGACCAGTCATCCGACAGGTAGTCGCACATCCCTTCCATTATCCACTGCGGCGCCTTGGATATTAGCTGGGTAAGGCGACTATTGAACAGGATATCGTACTGGAACGAGTGGCAAAGCTCATGGTAAACAAGTTCACGCAAACGCTCTCGCGAGCCGTTTATCGGTATCACCACCCGCAGCTTGGAGATCTCGGCAAAGCCACCAACCCCCAAAGGTATGAACCAAGGAGCGATGTTAGTCTGCTCAAAGTGGAAATGATTCTTGTACAATACAACCGGTATATCATACTGGAGTTCATGCTTAAGGACTCGCCGATGGTGTTCGTAAGCCTCCAAGAACAGGTCGATAACCGGCTGGACTAACTCCTTCTCTTGCTCGTAATAGTAAAACTCGAACTTGCCAACCTTGTAGTACTTCCATTTGAAGTCAATGAAGTTTATCTTGTTCTTGCCGAATCCAAAGGCTGCCGTTGCAACGAAAAGGAAAAGAACAACCAAGGCTATCGGGCTCTTTTCAGCGCGCAAGGTACATCTCCTTTTGCATCGGCGAAGGCTTGAGCTTGTCCACCAGCTCGGCGAGCACCTGGCTTGCCAGGTCGTAATAGCCGTAGATATTTCCAAATCCCCTGCCATCGACCAGGTTGTCCTTCTCGAATTTTTTGCTATACAGGGTCTCTCCGTTATCCAGAGATACCATCTCGATAGTGATAGTCAATAAATAAAGGGTTTGATCCTTATAGACATCGCGCTGCCTGAGCCTTCCCATGTAATCATAGTACTCCTCAGTAACGATCCCCTTGGCGTCCCGGCTGCTGAAGGTCTGATTGCCATATAAAACAGCATCGACGGCAAGATGCTTTTTAAGATAATTCCAGTATGCGCTGTTGCCTTTTGTCTTTGCATAAGCCTCATTTAAGGTTGCAAGGAAATCCTCAAGTTCGATCCTTTTAACTTGCTTAAAGATCTTCTCTTTATTGAGGCGGTTAATCACCATGCGAGCGAATTCGTCCCCCTCATTCAAGTCGTTTCCTGTGGTAGCGATTGGCACCACACCTAAAACTTGAATCCCTTGGGTTTTTATTACCGCCTGGCGAGGAAACTCTACCATAACCCGATCGCGGATAAGGCATCCGGCAGGCAGCAAAGACACAAGGCTGAGCAGAAGCATGGCAAATAGGCTGGAACAATTGAGGTTTCCTATGGATGAGTGCTTCATGTTAAGCAAGTGGCTAAATATATTTTTTGAAATCGGTCTCCAATTGCTTCTGTTTAGGTTTTAGTGAACCAGCCAGGTATCTCTCGATCAGTTGAAGGTTCTCCTTTATTCTCCGGTTCTTTGGGGCGATCTGGTAAGCCCGGCGCAGGAATTCAAAAGCCTCGGTGAAATTCCCCATTTTTGCCATTGCTACTCCCAAGTTGTTCAGCGCCTTCGGATTATCGGGATCCTTATCGAGAATGCGCTTCCATCTGTACAAGGCTTCATCCCAGAGATCATGTTTCGCACAGGTTATGGCAAAGTCGTTTTGTTGCCTTATCCAGCGTTGATTGGATGAGCAGCATAAAACCTGCGTTATGCCAAGTATAAAAATGACTTGTATCGTAATCCTTCTCATAACCGAAGAAAGCAGATAGAAGGTCTTGTTATCAGAGCGGATTCTCCAGGTAGCGCTCGGTGAAGTATTCCTCGGACAACTCAGCCTTATTGCTTACACTGTCAACAACCAGCAGGGTCTGGTGATCCTTTTGTACATTGCGCATAAGTGTGCCAAGCGGAGTCCAGTAGCCATCTACCTTGTCCAGCTTCTTTACCTCCATCACCTTTAGCAACTTGCCTTTTTTATCGTAAAACTCGGTCTTTATCGGTATCAGGTTATCCTTGCGAATCCAGTTCACCAGCCTGGAGTACTGCGAATCCCTCTCTTTGGATGGTATGGTCTCTACCACATAACAATCTTGTCCATTGATGGTCTCATCAGCCAGCCTTTTATGTTCGTCATCCTCCCTGAGATCCGTGCTTTGCAGGTCCTCGTAGGTGAAGTCGGTGCCCATGAAGCTGGAGCTTTTCTGGCTGGAGGCTATGCGCTTCACTTTGCCCAAGGCTGGCAGGTATAAGAACTGCTCGTCATCCTCGTTTTTTCGCTCACGCACCAAGAATCCCGTTCCCCGCACATCATCTGGCTTCAAAAAGCGGATCATGGTTCTTGTCAGGTCATCGATTTCCATACGGTAAAGGATTATTTCCCTTATCCTTTTATCTCCCCGCTTATTTACCAGGATCATCTTCACATCAGCCTTTGAGCTAGTCGGCTCTTCCTTATCGATGACTTTTTGCACTATTTCTTTACCGGTCAATGCGCTATCATCATCGGACGCAAGGACCCGTGGCATTGAGCAGACCAGTGCTATCAGCAGAATGGTGAATGTTATTGCTAATCGGTTTGGATATCTCATGGGCACTCCTTTGCTAATAATAATTTCCTATCATTACCTTAAGATAGCTGTTGAATGATGCGCTGTCAATCGATTGGTTAGGCAGCCTAATGGTAATGCCACTCTGTTAAAGAGGGCTGGAAATAGCGCGCCATCTCGAAGCGGCTGTCCCCACTCAGGATCTCGATGTAGTTCTCCGGAGCCTCGATCTTGTTCCAATCGATGCGGCTGTGTACCAGGGGGATCAGATCATAAAGGGGAAGCGGCTTGCCCTGCTCGGATAGCACCTCATAGACCGTATCGGTGAAGACCTTGTTGGCTCTGGCAATCTTCTTGTGATTGCGCTTCTGGCTCGGTTCATAGCGCACCAGGTACTCGCAGTTGTCGATATCTATGGGGGTTATTATCACCTCATCGCCAGGCTGAGCGCAATTGTCCATATAC
Source organism: uncultured bacterium (assembly GCA_964448115.1). Classification (GTDB taxonomy): domain Bacteria; phylum CAYUVA01; class CAYUVA01; order CAYUVA01; family CAYUVA01; genus CAYUVA01. Next base: position 8,556 of record CAYUVA010000043.1, on the reverse strand, counting down.
CACCTGCTTAGTTTGGATATCCTAGGGCTACCGAAGATCTCCAGGATCGCTCCCTTAATCGGCAAGCCATCAGGTTGATTGATGAATCTAGCCTTCACTTCATTGTTGGGGAAAAAGAGGCTGAGCACCCAATCAATGGAGATGATCCCGTTCTCTATTTCCGATGCGCTTAGGCGCACACGAGCTGGCACGCGGTTATAATACCAGTTCTCAAGGGCATACTTTTTATTGATGCTGATTATTCGTCCCTTGCTCGGGGAGTGATTTTTTATTCTATTTCTCAAAGCAAGTGGCGGATTCTTCACCTCTAATGGCCTCAACTCGAGGAAACGTTCGGTGATATCTGAGATACCGAGTGGGACGCCAGCCTGTTGGAGGACCTGGTAGATTATCTCGATATCAGGCAGCAGGCTTTTTCTTATCTCTTCAAGTGTAGGGCGTTTTTTGGGGATCTGTGGCATTGTTCAGTCGAAGGTTCCTCCCTTAGCTTTTTTAAGTTTCATGAAATAATGACCGGTGCCGATGGTAAGCTGCCAGCCTGCAAGTGTAGGGTATCAGTCCTCTTCTTTATCTTGCCTATGCTTATTTTTCTTGTTCTTCTTTGGTTCTTTAGCCTTTTTGCTCTCCGGTTCATCATCGAGGTCGAATTCTTCATCCGAGGAATCATCCTCGAAGAGTATCTCTACCTCATCGAGCTGCAGCTCACCGGCGCTCAGCGATTCCTCGTAATCATCGTAATCCTCGGCGTCCTCCTCGAAGTCGAACTTGATATCAGTGATCTCAGCGACCATCCCCTCATCAAGTTCCTCAAGTAGAATATCATCATCTTTATCGGCATCTTTATCGGGAATCTCCCTTTCCTTCTGGTCTTGGTCGGTAACCGGTTCGAGCTGTTCCTCTTCGGAAAAAGGTTCTTCGGAACTGGTCTTTTCTACCTTAATCAACTCGGTACCATCGACTGGCTCACCTGGTTCGTATTCATAAGCCTGGGCGGTATATTCCTCTTCTGGTTTGTATAAATCTTCTTGTTGAGCAGGCTGTTCAGGGGTGGCAACTACCTCGGATTGCTCGCTCTCATCCTGCTGTTCTTCAATAGTATCCTGCATTTCCATCTGCTCATCAGCGATCTGTGGATGGATATCCTTTTCTGCCTCCTCGGCATGTTCTCTGGTTTCGCCTGTAACCGGGGCGGTTTCGAATGCCTCCTCCTCAGCTTGGTCTGCCGATCCAGGCTTGGATTCATCCCCAACTTCGGGGATAGTGGCAGCAACCTCTTCTATTATCTTTTCACCGCGGTATCTTCTTTGTGCAGTAGGCTGTGCGGGCACGAAATACAGGTCATCGAATACCCCTAGGGGCTGATCAGCAAAGACCGCCACCACCGGCAACCCGATGACCAGGTCCTCCGGCATCACCTGTGCTATGGTAGTCCTGATGATCGCCTGGCATTCGGTCAGTGATACGAAGACCTCGAAGCGCTGATCATGGTTAGGCTCAATATGTGCATCTATCAGGCTGATTACAGCAAATAGTTCTCCTTTGCCTTCTATCTCAACCCACTCGGTAAGGGTTAAGCACTTGGGGCAGTAAGCCTTGGGCGGAAAGATGACCTGGTCGCAGTCAGGACAGTGGCTGGCAGCCAGGTGTTTCTCTGCCAAATACTGGAAAAACGGGCTTTGGCTCCCCATGCTATAAATGCCCTTGACCATAAAGGATCTATCGATGCGATGCATCTGCTGGGGATCAAGTTTCTTAGAGCTTAACCGTTTCATATCTATCCTCTTTGTAATATAAGAACCGCAGCCAGGCAACCGCTGAGATCGAGCGCGTGCACCAGCCCTCGTTTAGCTCCATAGACCTGTCGTTTTTCGCACTCCTCCCTTAGCTGGCAGAATATCTCGGCGGTTTGGGCAAGCGAGGTGGCAGCTCCTGCATAGCCCATGCCGGTTAATCCGCCGCTGGTATTTACCGGCAGTTTCCCGCTGAGGGCTGTGATACCTTCGCCAAGCATCTTGCCCTGTTCGCCCTGTTTGCACAAGCCAAGGTCGTAGTAGGCAGCGATCTCAGCAATACCATATTGATCGGCAAGCTCGATCACCTGTAATTCATCCCTCAGGTCATCGATCTTCATATCGCACCCTTCGAGAGCCTGGAGCAAGGCTTCTCTTGTCGCCGGGAAGAAGATTAGAGATTCCTGTTGCTCGAACTTGTCGCCCAATCCGATCTTGTTATCAGCGCTGCCGGCGCCGATTATCCATACCGGGTGGTCAGTCGCATCATAAGCGAGCTTTTCGGAACTCAGAAGCAGCGCAGCCCCTGCATCAGCTAGTGGAGGGCAATCGAGGGAATAGAGTGGGGGGACTATAGGTTCCATCTGACTCCAATCGTCCACGGAAAGCTCCATAGGAAGCGCAGCCTTGGGATTGCGCCGCGCATGATCCCGGTTCTTAATTGCTACCCGGTGGAGATCCTGCTCGCTGAATTCATCTGCGAATCGCTCAAGGAATCTCTGGGCTAAAGCGCCGTAGAACTTAATAATCCCACTTTGGCTATCGGTCTCGAAGAAGCTGTTGGTATAGCCCTCGAAGACGCGTGGGATGATCGATTTAGGATCGGTTCCCTGCTCCAGCAGAGGCGAAAACTTCTCCAGTCCGCAAACGAGGATATTTTGGAAGACTCCATTAGCGATGAGTTGCCAGGCAAGCACGACGGCGATCAGCCCCCCTGCTGTATCTCCTCCCATCTTGAATAGCCTTGTTTTCTCTATTCCGAGGTTCTCCTTGATCATCTCTGGAATGATAGAATGACTGGCAGTTATTTCCCGGGGCGTACAGATTATTACCGCATCGATCTGTTGGGCTTTCAGCTCGCATGAATGGAGAGCGTCTGCAATAGCGCAGATGCCAAGCTCCTGGTGGGTCATGGTGTTGTGTCGCATGGTGAACTCTGTGATCCCGACTGATGTGATAGCGACTTTTCTCATAGAGCCTTTCCTTTGCCGTGAATACTTGAATCGGTGCTTGAGCTACAATCAGTAAAGCAACCAGAAGTTACCAAACAATGTGTGAAATTTCAAGAGCCTGTGGATGATAGAAAATGATCCATAGCCATAGTGCAAGATACAAAGAAAGAATCTCACGCGAAACCGCAGGGCTATTATAGCGATGTATGTTATCAATGTTTTTCTGTGGTCCCGAGTTGGTTGGGATTGTGGTTTCCCTAAATAAAGGGCGGGGGAAAGCCCTGTCCCTACATTATGATGGCTTTTAACACCATTTGCTATAAGAGCCATCCATTGGGGCATCTCTTGATATCGGTCAGGATTATGGGTAGAATGCTTAATAAAGCCGCAAGGCTTGGTATCTTTGTCAAGAGCGACAGCATCTGCATAGCCTTTACTTATGTCAAGGCTGATGTAGATCTTCATTTTGTCCTTTGGTTAAATGGGTTTATGAAGTTATGGCTCCAACTTTAGCTTTACCATTGATAAGGGAAGGAGTGTAGCCCAGGCTTCAAGGCTTTTAACTTAAATTAAAGGTATGAGTCCCCATGAAATCTGAGCCGTGATCGTTAGGGAGCGCTTTATTGTTGAGCGCTCTTTGAAAGTTGTGGCTTGGGATCGATGAAGACCAGGAAGGGAGCAGATTATATGGATAAATACCTGATGGCAATAGACGAGGGAACCACTGGAACCAAGGCGATCGTTTATGCTGCCAACGGCGAAGCGATCGCCCAAGCATACACCGAGTTCAAACAGATTTATCCCAAACCGGGCTGGGTTGAACATGATCCGATGGAGATCTGGGTCGCCACTGCTTCTATGATCGAACAGGCTTTGAAAAAAGCGGGCATCTCATCATCAAATATCGCCGGCATCGGCATCACCAATCAGCGTGAGACAACAGTTCTGTGGAATCGAATCAGCGGCAAGCCGATCTACAATGCCATAGTCTGGCAGTGCCGGCGCACCGCGCCGCTGTGTGAAAAGCTTAAACAAGAGGGCTATGCGGAGCTTTTCAAGCACAAGACAGGTCTGGTGATCGATGCATACTTCAGTGGTACTAAACTCAAATGGCTGCTCGATAATGTCCCCGGTGCACGCCAAGGGGCACTTGAGGGCAAACTCGCCTTTGGAACCATCGATAGCTGGCTGATATATAATCTTACTGGGCAACATGTAACCGACTACAGCAATGCCAGCAGAACCCTGATGTACAACATCTATGAGAAACGCTGGGATGATGAACTGCTTGAGATTCTTGACATTCCTGTCAGCCTCTTGCCTGAAGTAAAGCCCTCGAAGAGCCTTTTCGGCACCACAAATGCAAAGCTATTTCAGGGCAATGAAGTCCCTGTCTGCGGAGTGGCTGGGGATCAACAAGCAGCCCTGTTCGGGCAGGGCTGTTTTACTTCGGGCACTGCCAAGAATACCTTCGGCACTGGCTGCTTCTTGCTTCTAAATACGGGTAATAAACAGGTTGAGAGCGCGCATGGCTTGGTAACCACCCTTGCGAGCGACGGCGAGGGGATGCCGGTCTATGCGCTTGAAGGCTCTGTTTTTATCGCTGGCGCTGCTGTTCAATGGTTGAGGGACTCGCTGAAGATTATAAAAAGCGCAGCAGAGACCGAATCAATTGCCCAAAGCATCGAATCGACCGATGGCGTTTACCTGGTGCCTGCATTTGTCGGGCTTGGAGCACCATATTGGGACATGAATGCAAGGGGAGTCCTGGTCGGCTTAACCAGAGGGAGTGGGCGTGCACAGATGGTTCGCGCTACACTGGAGAGCATCGCATATCAGGTCAGAGATATAGTCGAGGCAATGGCTAAGGACTCCGGCGAGCAGATAAGCTCACTTCGGGTCGATGGTGGAGCTGCGGTGAACAATTTCCTGATGCAGTTCCAGGCTGATATCCTCGGAGTACCAGTCGAGCGCCCGCTAAATATCGAGACGACGGCACAGGGCGCTGCCTTCCTCGCTGGGCTGCATGAAGGCATCTTCAAGGATGGCGATGACATCAAGGCGACAATCAAGATGGAGCGCATCTTTAAGCCAAGCATCTCGGATAATCAACGCGAGGAGCTTTATCAAGGATGGAAAAGGGCAGTCCAAAGGGCAAGGGAAAAATAGCGCGAGGTGCGAAGCTATTGAACCACAAAGGCACCAAGGCACGAAGAAAGAAGTGATACCGTGCTACCGTGATAGAGTAATAATGGCGTATTGAACCACTTCAGAGGTCGGCCATACCTCCTCAACACCTTAATTTATTTGGGGGTTGGGCATGCCATATCTGAAACGAGAAACAAGAAACAAGGAACGAGAAACGATAGATCCCTTGTGTTTCCCTCGTGTCTTTGTGCCTCGGTGGTTAAATAACCTTCAGACCTATTTGTTCTATGACTATCAGAATCTGCATTGATGCGAGAGCCATCGGGATCTATCCCGGTCTGGGACGGTATGGGCTCAATCTGCTCAAGGCAATGGTGCGGTTGGCAAAGCAGTTGGATATTATAACGCTTGTTGACCAGCGTCTCGACAGGCAAACACGCAGCATTATCCCCCAGCCCTATCCTGTCGAGTACCCGCTGCTATCTGTTGGAACAATCACTCGTATTCCTAGCATAGTGAGGGCAATCAAACCGCAGCTTTTCCATTCGCTCTTCCAGGCTGCACCGCCAGTTAAACGCATTCCATTGGTTGTAACCGTGCATGATATGATGGATCTCGACTACAGCGATGCCTTCTCACACCATAACTTTCTCAATCGAGTTAAGCTGCGCACCTACTTCAGATACCTTGTGCCGCTCAGTATAACCAAATCCAGGGCGATAGTTGCGGTAAGCAATAATACTCGCAATGATATCATTAGAAGATTTCCCGCTAGCGCTGAAAAAATCACGGTTATCCACGAGGCAGCAGCGGATAACTTCAAGCCAATCGCTAAAGAGAGCATACCTAACGATTTTTATAACCGATACAAGCTGCCGAAAAACTACATGCTTTACCTGGGCAGCACCAAGCGCTACAAGAATCCAAAGGGGATGCTACAAGCCTATCAAAGATACACCCTTATGATTGGCGATCCGCTTCCCTTGGTTATTGCTGGCTTGAAGAATGTCAGTGCTGGCTCACTGATCGAACTGGCGAAGAAGCTAAACATAGCAGAGCGGGTGTTGTTTATCGGTCCTATAGATGAGAATGATCTCGCCATGCTCTATTCAGCAGCTCGGGTCTTGATCTTTCCGTCATTATACGAGGGCTTCGGGTTGCCGGTACTGGAAGCCATGGCTTGTGGCACGCCAGTAATCGCATCAAATGCAGCCTCCTTGCCGGAAGTGGTCGGCGATGCGGGCATGATGATCGAGGCGACAGATTATAATGGTTTCGCACAGGCGATGCTTGCGCTTACCAAGGATGATTGCCTACATGAGGATTACTCGCACAAAGGATTGCAACGCGCAGCTATGTTCTCATGGGAAAAAGTAGCGACCGAGACGATAAATCTGTATAAACAGGCACCTGATTGACCCTCACCGATCGCAGCCCCCACCTTTGTTTTTAACACTTCACGGGAGGATTAAAAGGAAACAACCCTGAATGGGCGAATATTAAACTCTAGTCTCCTCAAGACCTCCTCAGAGGTCGATGGGCTGTCCTGGACAGCGGGACTTGCAGACACCTCTCTCCAGAGGGTCTTTTCCTGCTTCCCTCAAATCTCAAGACTCACCCCTACTCAATCATAACCTTCCTTTTGGGATAAAAAAAGGAATTGAAATAATCACAAAAAATTTATACAATAATAATACAATACGATCTTAATAAGAGGAACAACCAGGAGCACGGATCATGAGACAATACACACTCATATTAACCGCAGTCATTCTCTCGGCAGCCTTCGCCTGCCCATCATTCGCCGAGGAGACCCGCTATGCCCTGCTCATCGGCATGGACAAGTATAGCTCCTCGCGCATCAAAGAGCTTGAGGGTGCAGTAAACGATGTTAGGAGGTTCAGCGAAGTTCTGTCTAAACACGCTGACTTTGAACCTAAGAATATGCAGATACTTACCAGCGACCAGATCGATGACTTCAAGCCATACAGCGGAAGGATAATAAAGTACCTCAAATGGCTGGAGAATGTTGCTGACGAGGATGACTTCTTCATTTTCTACTTCGCCGGGCACGGCATCGAAAAAGAGGGCAAGCAATACCTTCTCACCTACGAGACGGACATCACCGACCACGAGACTACGGTGCGAACATCACTGTCAGTGGATGAACTGCACTACTACATTAACCGCATCAAGGCGCCCAAGAGCCTGATGATAATAGACGCCTGCCGAGATGACCCGGATGCTCAGCGTGGAGGCAAGCCGAACCTCATGGCTCGCAGTTTCGCCGAAGCATTCCAGCGCGAGATACCACCTAGCCCCGGCGGAGTGCCTGCATTCCATGTAACACTATTCTCTTGCGCCGCAAATCAAAGAGCCTTCGAGTATCCAGGCAAGAACCAGGGGCTTTTTTCGTATTACCTGATCAAGGGATTACTCGGCGAGGCAGTCGATAACAAGGGGAACATCACCATCGGAAGCCTCAAGGCATACTTGCAGGAAAATGTCCCCGCTGCGCTTAAAAAGGAGATCGGTAGCGAATACAACCAAGACCCCTGGACCCTCGAAGAAGGCACCGGCGCCTCCATCTATGTCCTGGCAAAGGGAGTCGCAGATGCAGGCATCAGGCGAATGCTGACCACCGATGCTCCATCTGCAACACATTTCAGACTGCCGAATGCTCTGCCAGATTGGGCAATACCAGCCGGAGTTGTAGTTATTTTGCTCCTCATCGGCACAACCATTCTGCTGCAAAGAAACAAAAAACAAAGACAACCAACCGAACAACAACCAGAGAAAGCTGTACCTGGACTCGTTGAAAAGCCGAAGCCACCACCCGATGAGCAAGCATTCAATAAGGCAATGAATATCGGTACCAGGCAGGCTCTGGAGCAGTTCTGCCTACGATTCCCAGATAGCGAGTATTGCAGACAAGCTAAAGAGGAGATTAAAAGAATCGACTTCCAGGAGACCATCGAAAAGATGGAGCTTGAGAAGAGAAAACAAGAGGAGGCTAAACAAAAAGAGGCGGAAAGAATCCGTCGCCAAAAGGAGCAGCAAGAACTGGAGGATAAGCTCTTTGCCCTTGCCAGGCAGATAAACACAATTGAGAACTGGAAGGATTTCATCACAAAAAGTATCAGCGAAGATAATAAAAACTATGCTAAGAAGCAGATCGATATCCTCGAACGACAGGAAAGGATGCTCAAGGAGCGCGAGCTTGAGGAACAAAGAAAAAGACAAAAGGAGCAGGAAGAGCGCGATTACGCACAATTCCAGGAGGCTCTGAAGATAGATACCATCGAGGAGTGGAATCGTTTCCTCGATAGCTGCAAGACACAGAAATACATCGACATTGCGCTAATGAAACTCAATAATTTGCAGCAAAAGTCTCTTGTCGAGGAGAAAAAGCGCAGGGAACTCGAGGAGAAAAAGCGCAGGCAGGA
>CAYUVA010000042.1:0-42224 GCA_964448115.1 uncultured bacterium | reverse complement strand
TAATATCAATAACATAAAAAAATAAAAACAATAACGAGTATTTAGGTCCCAAAAAACGGCGAATCCAATAATACATGATCATTATATTTAATAAACCTAGTATAATATTTGGTATCCTTACTGACCAAATAGATGATCCTAAGAAATTGCTAAAAAAATAGTTATATAAAAAAAATAATCCTCCCATATAGTCCTTCATCATTAAAGGGATATGCAAATCACCTATACATAATTCCCAAACAGGATCATACTCATTTATAAATGATATAAATGGTCCGAACTTAAATACTTTATTAATTGCATCTTCCTGAGTATAATGATAAGAATAATACCGCTCTATTGAATTATCCCTAATATTTATATTTCTTAATATTTTAGGATACATTACTTTGCCTGACCAAATAACTTCCTCTGCTTTAAGTTCAATTTTATCATTATACGTAACCACTTGTATAAAATAGATAATAATACAAAGAAAAAAGGTTATCACTTCAAAAGAAAAAGACAATTTATTGCTAAAAAGCTTCATTTTTTGAAAACTTTTTCTACCATCATTCTAAACCAAACAGGAAAAATAGATAATAGATTATTCGGGTTATATATCAGATTTGTGCTAAGAAAGCATTCATGTGTACAAAAGCAATGCTTATTTCTGATTTCATTCCTTATCGTATCAGCATACGGGCTGAACCATATCTTGGAAAAATCATAGTCAGCTTCCCTAATATTTCCAATAATCTCATTCCTCAATTCACATGGACGGATATTCCCCTCATCATCTAAAACTCCAGCAAGATTACCTGCATAGCAAGGTATTTGATAACGATTTTCCCTTAAAATCTTGAACACAATATATCTTGAATAAATGTTTTTCGCATTAATAAGATCACTAAAGGGAAATCGGTGATAGCCTTTGTTATTTTCAATAATATCTTTTTCCACGAGCATGTTAAATTTTAATGCTTTATTGATATCGATATCCAAAGCTGACATATTTCTAGGTCTCCCGCGCGTTATTGTATAGATAATGTTTTTCACCTTTAATTCATTGGAAAGATAGTTATAAAGCTCATCCAGGTGATCCTGATTTAATGCTGAAATAGTTATATTGACATTGGTATTGAAATTGGGATATCTCCTTTCCAGCTCCATAAGACCAGTTAATGTATTGACAGCTTTATCGAAAAGGCCAGGAAAACCTCTGATTTCATCATGCATTTTACCCAAGGCATCCAGCGAAATAGTTACTCCGATATGGGTTTCAGGGCATGATACAGCAATCTCTTTAGCCATTTCAACAACCCTATCCCCCAATGCACCATTGGAGGGAATTTGCATTTTCCTAACCTGGCAGTTGCTTGAAAAGGATTGTGCGATCAGGGGAAGATCATCTCTTAGAAACGGTTCACCGCCGGTCAGGAAAAGAAAGAGGAGTCTCCCAAATCTCTTAGTTATCATCCGTATCTCATTGATATCAAGTTCATCTGTGGACTCTCCTTCCCACTTCACAAAACAGTGTTTGCATCGACAGACGCACCTTCTAGTTATAAAAAAAATTAAATATAAAGGTAAGCCTTTCTTAATAAAAATTCTAGTGAAACTGCGCATGTAATCTAAAGATTTTATCATGATCCCGAGTATCTTCGTTTGAGTCTTTCAGCAAACATATAAACCTCTTCAAACGATTTAGGGGTAGGCCTAGGGTGTATCATCGAATGAAATTCCTCCACCATGCGTTTCATTAAAACACTTGGCTTTTTCATCATGGATATCTCATAAAAACAGGGGTGCATGCAACCGCTGCATGAGCCTATCAACCTTGTTAGATCGAACTTTCTACGAAAATCACAGAAATTATTATAGAAATCATCATTAAATAGATTGCCGATGGGGGGATACTCTGTGCATATAGATAGTTCCCCTTCGGGATTTATCACAAAAAATAGGTCTCCAGCATAACACTTCCAAGCATTTTTTCGGGTTTTATGGAATTCAATGCTTTCTTTTAAAAACAATTTGCTTGTGGCTAGATGTTTCCTATATTTACTATTTTTTATTTCATTATATATCTGAAATAATTCGTTAATTTGGTTTTTATCCGGAAGTAAATTATCTACCTTTTTATGGAAGGGATGATTGTCTTGGCTATTGTTTGAACTTAGGAGGGGTATAAAAGCAGCCTTAAAACCAAGATGTGCTGCTAATTGAATCAAGCCGGGAAGCTCTAAAACATTATTTCTTGTAACAATTGCATTCATTATCATCAATTTTCCTCTTCGTGGCATCAGTTTTGAGAACCAATATAGGGATTCTAGTGATGAAATCCAGGCATTCTCGTTTCCTGTAATCTTTCTTTGCAGCTCTTCATTTAGCGAGTTAAAGGTTACAGAGACACCATCAAGACCTGACAATACAAGCTCTTTGATAAACTTGGGATCTGGATGGGAGCCATTGGTTTGTAACCTTACAGAGAATCGGGTGTTCAGAAGCGCTATTATATCAGGTAAGTTATCAAGTAACATTGGCTCCCCACCTCCGATATTAACAATACCTACTCCAAGCTTATACAATCTCGGTATCATATCCCGAAGATCATTTAAGGAGGTCGGTTGTAATTTCTTATTATAATCAGGTACATTGCACATCACACAATCATAATTGCATTTGATGCTAGGTCTGAAAAGGCAAAATACTGGTCTGGTAAACAAAATGGATGATAAGATTCTAGTCCTTTTCCTCAGGTGAATCATCGGTAACTTTATAGTACAACTTTCTTGTCATTGCAACAATGACTGCCATACCACACACAAAATGATCCACAAAACCGACAAACAAGCCTATAATACCAAATAATATATTCATTTTAGTTATTAAATAAATTATAAATTTAGCCTGGATGCCACAATATATTATAAATAACAAAACTGTCATTATAAATAACTTGAAAAATGGTGATACTAGAGATGATACAATAATAAGCCAACTTAAAGGAATGCTTATTAAGAAACTAGGTGAAATATTAAGAAAACCCCGTTTTAAAAGCCATAATATCGAGTTATTTCCACTTAGAAACATCTCGCTCCACGCTCTTCCCCTTTTAAAATCATTAGAAAGCAAAGATAATAAATTATAGTATCTTAGATGTTCAACTTGAAGCTCCTTATCCAGTACTATTTTGTAACCAAGCTTGTTTAATCTTTTCCCAAACTCAATGTCATCAGTCGCGCAATAACTATCCATCTGAGGATCGAAACCCCCAGATTGAATAAATACTCTTCTTTTTATTACAAAGAAACATCCAAAAACCCAATATATTGTTTCTGGAAGGATTTTATAAGTATAATTTATCCATAAATGTTTATATAAAGATATATAATTCTTTCTTCTGGTGTATGGGCCATAAAATCCCTGTAGGATATCGATTTCTCTGTTTTCGATTATTCTTTTCTCTACTCGTTGTAAAATATTTTTTGTAATTACTACATCAGAATCCATGAAAATAATATAATCACCAGAGGCGAGCTTTGCTCCATGGTTTCTTGCCTGAGCTGCGCCACTCCTTTTAGAATTAGAGAAAACCTGGAAACCATACTTATTAGCCAGGTTTTCTGATCCATCGTCTGAATTATCGTTAATTAGAATTACCTCGTATCTATCTGTAATCGATTGGGCTAGAGAATCTAATACAATGCTAAAAAGAGGGCCGGGATTATAAAAAGGTACTACGATAGAAAATGAAATCTTATTCACTTTTGTATTTTAATAAATTTTGCTGTTTTTCGTTGTTTATTTTTCGATAATTCTTTTAAATACCAATATCTTGTTTTCTGGTGTTAGTGCCTCTATAGAATAAATACTAAACGGTAATTCAGGAATCAGTATCGCTTTTCTTCCGATTCCAGAACCATCAGCAACGAACTCCAGCGCCTCCATTTCTTTGTCTCCAACTTTGATTTTCGTCCTTTTGGAGAATTTCATCGATGAAGCGTTTCCTAATCCAATGGCATCGAGGTCATCTGGTGGCACCACCGTCTTGCCATTCTCTTTCCTGGAGATGAGTTTTACCTTTGACAGATCAGGCGAGACCAACATCTTTTGATATATTGTGAGGTCTTCCAATTTTACTTTAATGGTATCCTCTAGCCATACATCACCGTTCTCGATGCCAAGGAACTTGAACTGACGAGTAATATTACCATCGGTTGTCTTCAGGGTTACCGATGTGCCAGGTTTGGCTTTAGGGAACATCTGCTTGAAGTACTCTCCCAGTGTGGAGGGGGTCTCCTGGGCATAGAGTCCTAGTGCATGCAAGCCGATAATGATAAAAATAAGTGATATATTCGTTCTCATCTATGTCTCCTTAATTTATGATTAAAGCTAATCTATTCCTCGACACTTAGTGCAGGCCACCATCCTATGCGCCCTGCAGTAGATGTAACCTTTAAGTCCAATGGATAGTATCCAGCTGGTATTCCTGGAGCAATCGGAGCTATAGCCAGTAGATAAACCCCTACTGGATCAACCAGATCTAGCTCGATGCCGGTCGGGCTTCCCATGAAATATATCTCTATGTTATCCACGGTTGCGGGTGTGCTGCAGTAAGCTAATAATTGCAGCATCTCTCCGCCACCTGCTTCGGTAATGCGAGTATCCATGTATCCAGCAAGCGCAATAACCGGCTTTGGTGGGATCGGGGTTGGGGTAGGGGTCTTAGTTGGCGTATTGGTTGGAGTAGGTGTAAAAGAAGATCTCCTGACATGTACGGTTATGGAGTCAGACTCGCCAGTCAAGCCTCCGCGATCGATCGCTCTGGCTAGTATTGTGTAATCAGCCTGTACTTCCGGGACGCTCCAGGTGTAATTGAAATCGACATGGAGATCGAACGGGTAGGTGCCGGTTAGCTGATCAGCCTCCACCCAGGTGCCGCCGCCATCAGTGGAGAACTCTAATTTGCTCAGTCCTAATCCCTCATCGTTCGCATTTGCCTTGAACATGAGGGTCTCTTGATCGACTATCTCGATCCCATCAGGTGGATATTCAAGCTCGACAACCGGTGCTTCTCCGTCCATGAATCCGAGAATGTTTTGTAACGCTTGTTTTCTATCACCATAGTTGTTAGCTGCCTCCAGCGCAAAGGATAACAGGACTCCTCGCCAGTAATCACCTACAATCTGCACTCCGGCGATCTTATTACCTGGATACTTGTAACAGGCTTGCGCTGGAGGATCTAAACCAGAAATCGGATAGCCGTACTGCTGATTATCCGCCCCGGTTCCGCCGGAAAGGTTTAGCTGTAGGGGTGAACCGTCGACCTCGCCGACAGTACCTAATTCTCCGCTTACCGTTTCTTCGCCGGTTGCTGCACCAACGCCATTGATCTTGAAATAGGTGCCAGCTACCGTGCCAGGCTCGAAAGTTAGATTGTTGAGGAACCCATCCCCGATAAGGGTTACAACATTTTCCATATCATAAGCCATCATCAGGAAGTTCTCGGTTATTCCGTTGAGATTCTCATTACCTAGAGCTATTATCGAATGCTTGAAGTCAAAGGCAGCATATTGTCCGACCAGTTGGGGAGTAGTATTCGACGGGGAGGTATAGTATATCAATCCCAGATCATCGAGTATTTCTTGGTAGTATTGCTCATTACCCTTGCTGTCATCATCTATATCAGCAATTAAGACCTGCGGTTTGAAGCCACCCCAGTTATATACAATCTGGCTGGGATCGCTCTCCTTGCCGTTCACGCTGTTATAGCTAGTCATATAGTAGGTGTACTTGACAAAGTCCTCCACCGTTTCATCTATATACTCCTCAACGCCAGGATCAATGCTGACTAATAGCTCTCCATCTCGATAAAGACGAAGTCTATCATAGGGAGGATCAGCCTCTGGATCATCCCATATAAACCATATGGTATTAGGTATTCCCTCCAAAAAGCAGATGAAGTTCTGGGGCGGATTAGGCGCTCCTGGATCGAGGGTGGATGACTTGTAGATCTTTTTCTCCACTGTATCCAGGCTCCAAAGGTGGCTTGACATGTAATCGATGCCACCAACCGTATTTGAGCTGTTGTTTGGTGTGTAATATGCAATCAATGGCTCCTGAGTAAATTCATCCATCTTGTAAACTAGATCTGGATTCGCCCTAATAGCTGCCCAGAAAAAGGTTCCCTGCTCGTCTAGTTGCATGCATGCGCCAACATGACCAGTAGCGTTATAGGAAATATCTTGCTCCAAGAGAAGCGTTCCGTTAAAGTCAACCATCTTGATAGTATCATCATTTAACAAAGCTACTATAGCATTAAGCCCGGTACCACGCATTGCCATTAGGGCTATAATCACCGGATTCTCTGGAACATCGAACTGTTTAACATGAACCCCTGCCTTGGTGTACTGATGGATTACACCCGTGGAAGAGCCAATGAATAACCTTTCACTGACAGCTGTAACACCATTTGGATGACCGGTGCCGCCATAATTGAAGCTCCCTAACAGGGTTCCATTGGTATCAACCTCGTAGATCTTATTCTCCCCAACATCACTTATCCATATACTAGAGCGCTCATCGTCATAGGCGATATCGTTGGGCGATGTCCCCGGAACCGTGAATGATTTCTTGAGGTTCAGATCTTGCGGTGGCGGTAGATCCTTTTGTATTGCCCCGGCCGCGGTGGCGCCTATTAGGAGGATAATAAGGGTTAATACCTGATACTTCTTTTTCATCTCTTCTTACCTCTCTTGTTATTTAGCAAATCCTCTAGTCAAGGACCTGGTAATTACAAGGTTATAAAGAACTACTTTGCATTCATAACATAATGTAATAAAAGTACGAATCAAAGTCAACATGAAATTTTCTGCAATAATTTATCGCCACTTGATGAATAGATTGATCCTTAAGAATTTCCTGACCTCACTACCTAAACTTCAAGCCCTAATACCCGCATGTTGCATATTGACCGTGAGCTAGTAGAATTGTCCCTCAATGGATCTGAACGAGTTTATTAACACATACAAGCCGCAGGCACCGCCATCGGTTACCCTTATCCACGGTAAGGAAGACTACCTGGTCTTTCGGGCATACCGAAAGATAATCGAATGGTTCGTGGGGTCCGATGAACCGCAACTGGTGCTTAAGCAATACCATGGGGATGATGTTGATTATCAAAGGGTCATCGCCGAGCTTACCAGCCCATCTTTGCTATCCACCCGTCTTCTGGTTACGGTTCGTCATTGCGATCTCTTGGCATCGAAAAGTAGAATCGCAAGCAACAGAAGGATGCTGGAAAATGCAATAAAAAACGGATTTGCTCCTGGCTTCATGCTTCTTCTCACCGTTTCCGAGAAGGTTTCTACCAAACTGATCCTCTATAAGCGCATCAAGGAGCAGGGCGTGATCATTAGCTTTCCAGCAATAACTGAATATGATCTCGGAGATGTAAGAAAGGACAGGGCTTATCCTTATGTCAAAGAGATGCTCGACCAGGCAGGTAAAAAAATAGAACCGGATGCCTTTGAGATGCTGCGAACCTTGGTCGAGGGAGATCTCTGGTCGCTAAGTGGCGAGCTAGATAAACTCATAGCCTATACAGGCGATAGAAAGACAATTACCAGCCAGGATGTAAAAAAAGTGGTTTATAAAAACCGTGGTAGCATCATCTTCGATCTTATAAATCATATAAGCCAAAGGCAAAGAACACAGGGATTAGCTACCCTACAAAATATGCTCACTATGGGGGAAAGCCCAATCGCCATAGTATCCATTCTGAGCTTACAGATGCACAAACTGTTGGCATGGCAGATAATCTCAGCAGAGTACCTTAAAGATGATCCGATTAACCCTCGGATGCCCTATTTCACTTTCAAAAGGGATGTTTATGGCAGGTTGACAGAGGTACTAAAGCAGATTCCAGAAGAGCTTACCGAGAACCTGGCAAGTCATCCTTATGCCTTTTACCAGATGGTCTCCCAGGCGGGGAAGTTTACGGTCAGAAAGCTGGTTGCCGGCTTATCCAGGCTGCGAAAGATAGATATGGAGCTGAAAAGCTCCTCAAAGGATCCCCGAATTTTACTTGAAGAACTCATCTTGGAGCTTTGCCGCTGATATGAGCGAACATGCGTACATTTACGGGCATAGCGCTCAGTTAAGGTTCCTGGCTAATGCCTTCAAGGATGGCAGAATAAGTCATTGCTATCTATTTGCCGGTACAGACGGCATCGGCAAGGGACTGGTAGCTCGATATCTTTGCGCTATGCTGCACTGCTCGGCCAAGGGGGTAAAACCCTGCCTGAAGTGCCAGGATTGTCTGCGATCATTCAGCCCGGTAAGCCAACCGCAGTACCTGACCTATATCCGTGATATAAACAATCCAGTTATAATTCATCGCGAGCCGGTGCTGGAGCGACTATTCAGGGAGCAACGGCATGAGAATGAGCTTGAACTATATCTCAAAGCACTAGCCGAGCTAAAGGACATGGGATATATTGAGATCTGCCAGTTGAGCAAAAAAGAGTATGACCTCAAGATCGACATGATACGATATGAACCGAGCCTATATGTCGGAAAGGGAGGTGCTGCCGAGGGGGGAAAGGCAATGGAAGACATAATGGAATCTATGCATAAAAAGGATCCCCTGGCTCGAAGGCTCGCTGAGCTTATCATCATGAATCAACCATACCTGTTCTATCAGGGCGCTATCAAAATTGACCTGGTACGAAACCAGGTACGCAGGCAGCTACAATTCGAGGCTGGCGACCAAGGCTACCGGTTCATTATACTCGATGAGGCACATAAAATGACTACCGAGGCACAAAACAGCCTGCTTAAGATACTCGAGGAGCCCCCCCCTAAAACGGTCTTTATACTCCTGACCGCCAAGCCGCACGCCCTGTTACCCACTATAAGATCCCGAAGCCAAATTATTTACTTTCAATGTCTTAGCCTCGAGCAGGTTGTGGAAGGCTTAAAAGACCTGACCAGCCTGGATGATGACACCATCGCCCATCTCGCAAGGTTGTCTGGGGGATCAATCGGACAAGCCCTATATTGGGATTACGATGCCTATATGAAAAAGCGCGATGAACTCTTCGAGGTATTTGCCAGCCATTCATCTTTAGGGATGAAGAATATCTTTACCCTGAGCCATAAGCTAAAAGGAACGGGTATTGATAAGATCCCCGGTGCACCAGCCTCTGATACGGTAAGAAACCTGGTGGTGCTGGCTTATCTTATCGCAGATATACTTCACGCCAGATACCTGGATAATAGGAAACTACTCGCTAATTATGATCTTTTGGGGAAGATAAAGAATCTTGATATGACCATTAGCGATCTTATTATTGCCGGCTGGATTGAGAATATTCATAAGGGTATTAAAGATCTAAGTTCCTATGCAAACCCCCAGTTAACGGTTGACATAATATCGATAGATATCCTGCGCGATATACTTTTATCAAGAAGGCACGAGACTTGAGGCTAGAGCGTTCTTAGGCAAACAGGACACAAGGACACAAAAATAACCTTTTCTCTTTGTGTCTTTGTGATTAAATAGCTTTTATGCCTTAAGCCCCTCAGTGCGCCTCGTACCAACTTTTGCCATAGCTGATGTTCACAACTATCGGCATGGAGAGTTTCAGGGCACCTATCATCTCTTCACGAACCAGTTCGATCATTCCATCCAACTCACCGGGGACGATATTGAAGATAAGCTCATCATGAATCTGTAGCACCATCCTGCTCTTGAATCCCTGCTTTCGCATCCGTTGATGGATATCTATCATCGCCTTTTTTATCATCTCGGCTGCCGTGCCCTGTATTGGGAAGTTTATCGCCCTTCTCTGTTCGGCTTGCCTGACCGGAGCCGAGGGTGCGTTTATCTGGTGCAGGTATCCTCTTCGCCCCATCAGGGTAGTTACATATCCCTGTTCTTTTGCCAACTTTATAGTGCGGTCTATATATTTTTTTATGTTGGGAAAGCGCTTGAAGTAGGTCTCAATGAACCTGCGCGCCTTTGGGTTGGAGATGCCAAGCCTTTGCGCCAAGCCGTACTCGCCCATGCCATAGTCGATGCCGAAGTTGACCGTTTTTGCCACCCGGCGCATATCTTGGGTAACATCCTCTAGCTTACAGTCAAACAGGAGGCTGGCGGTCTGTGCGTGGATGTCTTTCCCCTCCCTGAAAGCCTGTTTCATCGCCTCCTCGTCGGCTATCTCCGCCAGGATGCGAAGCTCTATCTGCGAGTAGTCGGCAGAGAGGATGAGATCTCCATCGTTATCTGGGATAAAGGCTTTGCGTATCTGCTTGCCGAACTCGTCCCTTATGGGGATATTCTGTAGGTTTGGATTGCTCGAGGAGAGCCTGCCGGTCGATGCCACTGTCTGGTTGAACTGGGTGTGAACCTTGCCGGTTATCGGATTCACCGCCTTGAGCAGACCCTCTACATAGGTCGATTTGAGCTTGCTCAGGTTGCGATGCCTCAAGATAAGCTCAGGAAGCTGCTTGCGGTCAGGCTCATTGCTTATCAACATCAATAGCGACTCCTCGTTGGTCGAAAACCCGCTCTTGGTTCTTTTTATCCCTTTGGTGGAAAAGGAGAGCTTATCGAACAGAATATTCGCAAGCTGCTTTGGCGAGTTCAGGTTGAAGCGCTCCCCTGCCAGCTCGTAAACCGCCTCGGCTATTTCCTTAAGTTCGGATCCCAGGCTCGAGCTGAGCTTTGATAATACAGTGCTGTTGAGCTTGATGCCGCCACGCTCCATGGTGCCTAGAACCTCAATGAGCAAAAGCTCTACCTTACGGTAAAGCTCGCTCAATCCCTGCGCCTCAAGCTCCGCCATCAATGGCTCTTTCAACATGAGCGCCAGAAGAGCACGCTGGCAGATGACCCTATGGTAGTTCTCAAGCGAATCAGCCAGGTTATAAAGACCGTTGCTTATGGGATATACTACGGTCGGCAAAGAGACATTGCGCTTCAGGTAGTTCAGTGCCAGGGTCTCCAGCCCATAATTGCTGCGGGTAGGATCTATCGTATAGGCAGCCAGCTCAGCATCGAAATCGATACCATTTAGCCTTATGTCCCTATTTGCCGCCATCACCCAGTCTTTCTTCAGGCAATGACCAACTTTCTTTACCTTGGGGCTTTGCAGCATCTCCCTCATGCGCTCCACAGCCTGCTCGACATCCAGCTTGATATCCGGCGCCTTAATCAGCGGAACAAAGTAGGCTTGGGGATATACTGAAACCGCTATGCCTGCCGGCTGGCTATGAATGTAACTATCATCACCCCAAGGCAGCAATGCAATGCCAATTATGCCTGCCTTCTTAACCGTATCTAGCATCATATCCAGCTCTTCGAGTGTCTTTATTAGAATGAACCTGTGCTCTGGCTCCTTTTCATCTACGCCGCCAAGCTCCTTCAGGAATTCCTTGAACTCGAAGCGGGTGAAAAGTTTACTAAGCTTATCCGTATCTGGCTCGCTTATCTCAAAATCGGCAAGACGCTGCTCAAGCTCAATATCGGTCTTTATCGAAAAAAGCTCCCTGGACAAGTAGGCATTGTCCTTGCCTCGCAACAACTTTTCCTTTAGCTTCGGTGATTCTATCTTATCGAGGTTTTCGTAGATACCCTCCAAGGAGCCGAATTGCTTCAATAAGCGCAGCGCAGTCTTTTGCCCGATGCCAGAGACGCCAGGGATATTATCAGAGCTGTCTCCCATCAGGGCAAACAGATCGATCAGCTTCTCCTGGGAGACTCCATACTTTTTAGTAACTGTCTCAGGCGTGATCTCCTCGATATCGTTCAATCCCCTGGTTATCGAGTATATCTTGACATCATCGCTAACCAACTGATTGATATCCTTGTCATTGGAGATTATCTTGATTTTAGTATCGCTGGCGGCGAATCTTTTGGCCAATGCCCCGATGACATCATCCGCCTCGTAGCCCCCACGCATAACAACCTGTAGCCCCATTGCCCGTGCTATCTCCTTGATTGCCTCAATCTGGTTACGCAGATCTTGAGGCATAGGTGGACGATTTGCCTTGTAATCGCTATAAAGCTGGTTGCGAAAGGTCTTCTTGCCGGTATCGAAGACCACGGCAGCATAGTCGGGCTTGAAGTCCTCAAGCACCTTGCGCAGCATCCGAACAAAAACATAAGGCGCAGAGACATTTTCCCCCTTGCTGGTCGTCAGCGGTCGGTCCTTGAGGGCATAATATGCCTTATATACAAGGTTATGCCCGTCAACTACAGTAAATGTCTTAGCCATCGAAAAACTCCCAGGATTTTAATAGTCTTCATTCTATAGGTTTTAGCCCCAAGTTTTTAGCCTAATACTATACCTTCCTTATGTAACCAGGAGGGTCAGATTATCCACTTGATAAGCAGGAACAGATGGTCATTCTCAGTAAAAGTGCCCATCACCGTCTGCTTGTCGCCGCCTAAGATCTGCACTCCGATAGTCGCCTCGAGATCATCGGTGAACTTGTAACCGATGCGCGGTGCGATTAGGTATTGCCTGTCGCCATCGACCGCGCTCAGGCAACGCAGCTCGGTGGTCAGCTTCTGGCTGAGGCTATGCTTGCGGAAGTAAAAGGCAATAATATCATTGCATTCGCCAAGGAATGTTAGCTCACTGTTATTGTTCAACACCTGGTAGCGCAGGTACTGCACATTGAAGTAGATATCATGCTTAAAGAGGCGATCCAAGCCGAAAACCGCCATGTATGTCGGGTGCAGAACCGACTCCATCTCCATGGTAAAGTGCGTCTGACTGTCAAAGTACGCTGCCTCGCCCCATAATCCGAACGAGCCTAAAGTGCTCGAGAAATCCAAGCCAGCCATCTGCATACGATGATAGTAACTGCTGAAAAAACTCAGATCATTGTTAAACAATCCTAGAAGCTCCAACTTAGTTATCACCCCATCGGACAAGATATCCTTGAACTCCTCGCCAGGACGCAATACCGGGATGGTATCCCAGGTATAAAGATAATCCAGGTTCACGGTTAAGCCCGGTTGCGTTATAGTGAACCGAAGACCACCACTTGAGCTCTCCATAGTGCGATCTGGCACATCCATGGAGCAAACCAGGTCGTTCAATTGCTCAGCCATATCGGGATCTAGCTCCCTGATCAGCTCTTCGAGTGTTCTTGCTTGTGTTGGATCACCGAAGAGATCGAGTATGATATCCCCATAAGGAAACAATGCCCAGTCGGATCCGATAGAATAAAAGCGCATCGGTTTGAAAAAGGGGATAAAGTAGCCCTTTATGCTTAAACTCTTGCCGTACCAGGCTAGCTCGGTGATGAAATTGGGCACCTTCTCCTTGCCAAAGTCGGTGAATACGAATTCCCTCAGATCTCTTGGATTCATAGTATCTGTTGGATTGAGCAGATCCGCGCTGCCCCAGGTTACGACCTGTTCGCCTATCTTGAGGTCCCAGCTTCCTCGGCGCCAGAAAAGGTATGCCTCGTATAGTTCGCTATCATAAATATATCGAGTAGAGATCCCCGAGTCGAGCGCCGTGTAATCTATATAGGCAGACATGAAAGCCTTGAAGCCGTCCTTTTGCTTATAGCTCGCTTCGAGGTCGAGCCGATTGCGGCTCTCTATTGCGTCCTCCAGGTCGCTGTCATTATTGGTGTCAAAGCAGAACTTGCTATAGAAGGTGGGGATGAATGAGAAGTTGCTTGATGTCCCGGTTGCCTTGGTCTCTTGAAGTATGTCCGCCACCATTGCATCCCAGTCATCCACTGCATAGGCTGGCAGTGAGAAAAACAATCCAGACATAATAAGGATTGCCAGGCAATATCTGGAACGGATTTTCATCTTATCAAGATCTAACCGCCACATACTCGTCCAGTATGTGGTGAGCCAACTGTCGCTTGCTCAAGGTGGGAAGCTCCTGCATGGAGCCATTTCTCCTTATAATAATCGCCCTATTGGTGTCAACCCTGAAGCCGGAGTCGCTCCTGGTGATATCGTTTGCCACAATGAAATCCAGGTTTTTTTGTTGCATCTTTTTTATCGCATTCTCGATCAGGTCTTGGCTTTCGGCGGCGAAGCCTACTAGCACCCGCGAGCCTTTATCTTTGCCAAGTATTGCTAGGATATCCGATGTATATTCGAGTTGAAATGATTTTGATGCCGAGCTTTTCTTTATCTTGTGTTGGGATATTGTCAAGGGCTTGAAATCGCAGACCGCGGCTGCCATGATCACGCCATTTGAATGCTCGTAATGCTTTTTTATGGCGTTCAGCATCTGCTCTGAGCTTGAGATACGCTCAAACTGCGCGGTGGTCGGCGGATCGATCTCGGTATGTCCCGCAATGAGTATCACCTCTGCGCCGCGAGCAATGGCTGCCTCGGCGAGTGCGAAGCCCATCTTTCCGCTTGCTGGATTGCTGATGAAGCGAAAGGGATCAAGGTATTCCCTGGTGGCACCAGCGGTAATGATTATCCTCTGACCTGTAAGGTCTTTTTTAGGATAAAGGAGGACCTCTATAACCTCCATTATTCGAGCCGGTTCCGCCATTCTCCCCTTTCCTTCCATGCCGCAGGCAAGCTCACCGCTGCCTGGCTCGATGATCTCTACCCGGCGACCGCGCAGCCGATGAAGATTCTCTTGCACAACATCCTTGAGGTACATGCGGGTATTCATGGACGGAGCGATGATAATCGGAACATCGACCGCAAGAGCCGTGGTGCTCAGTAGATCATCGGCTATGCCGGCTGCCATTTTGCCGATTATATTCGCTGTAGCCGGCGCTATTACAAGTATATCTCCCCAGTCTGCCAGTGCAATATGCTCCATAGAGTACTCGGTTGCACAGTCGAATTGCTCGACAAGTGTTCTGTTACCGGTGATGGCGCTAAAGGTCAGGGGCTTGATGAACTCGGTGGCGTGAGCGGTCATAACCGTCCGAACCTTGTAGCCCCTCTGGACGAGCATTCGAGCCAAAAACACTGACTTGTAGGCAGCTATACCTCCGCTTACGCCCAGGATTATATTTCTGCTATCTTCATTCGACATTTTGTGCATGTTCCCTTAGTTTCTCAATGCAATCCTTTGCCTCGACCGCCAGGTTGGAGATGCCGGCATCGGCGGCTTTATTGCCCAAGGTGGTTATTTCTCTATGCATCTCCTGGCAAAAGAAATCGAGTCGTCTTCCCACTGGTTCCCATTTATCCAATAATTCCTGGAACTGGCTGATGTGTGAGCCGAGCCTGACCAGCTCCTCATTTATATCCAGCCTTTCGGCAAGTATTGCCAGCTCGGTCTCAAGTCGCCCCTGATCATGGTCGATGCCAGAAAGAAGCTCGGTGAGGTTATCCATTAAGCGCTTCTTGTGCACAATTACATTCTTCTCTGCCAGTTTACTTATATCCTCGCAAATATAAGCCAGGCGCTCCAATTGTCTCCTCATGTCCAACTTGATCGCCTCGCCCTCTTTAAGTCGCATCTTATGTAAAGCCTCCAGTGCACCAGCAAGTGTACCCTCCAGTTGCTCAATAAGATAAGCATCCTCAATGCTCTCATTCTCGACCGTGCTGACCCCGGGCAATGATAAAAGGTCGGTGTAAGAGATCACAACTGAATCGCCATAGTAATGTCTCAGCTCATCAAAATCTTGGAGATATTTCTCGGCAATGTTCCGATTAAACTGTGGTCGCAGGTATTTCACCGACAAGGGCTTGAACCTGATGGTTATAAAAAAAGACCCCCTGGAGAACACCTTTTTTATCTGCCGAGTGATAATCTGCTCCCACCCCTCTGGCGCTCCATCAAAGCGGATGCGGATATCCATGAATCGGTGGTTTACTGATTTTACCTCTACTTGGAGACTGAAGTCATCCTCCGAGTATTCAGACCTTCCGTAACCGGTCATGCTTTGTATTCCAGCCATATCGAACCTACTTCTTGAACATTCCCTTGAGGCTATCAAGGAACGAGCCTTTCATATTGATCCTCTCCAGCGCTTTTCTTGCCTTCTGGAATCCAGCATCCTTCTTCAGCGCCATCTGATATTGTTCGCTTGCCTTATCCTTCTGGTTGGCTTTCTCATACAAGAAGCCGAGATGGTAGTAATGCATAGGCTCTTCTGGATCTAGCCGAATCGCCTTCCTTATCGCATGTTTTGCCTCACCCAGGTCTCGATCCAGGTTTGTTAGCACAAAGCAAAGCAAGCTAAGAAGCTCTGGATCACTGTTTTTCTTCTCCAGCGCCAATCGAATATGCTTCAAGGCGGTGACGAAGTTTGACTCGGCGATAGCCTCCTTGGCTTCCTTAAAAAGGTCGATTCTAATACTCGGCGGGGTCGGAGTCTTTTGCCGCTGTTGGGCAGCCTCCTCGGCAAGGAGCTGATCGTATTGCTTTCTTTTCACAGGATCTTTAAGCACATTGTAAGCTATGTTTATCTGCATCAGTTGGTCATTGAACTCTTTTGTATTAACATTGTCGGTCTTCTTGTGATACTTTTTCACAAGTTTATGGTAGGCTCTACGAATCTCGTTAATAGAAGCCTGCGGAGAGACCTCCAATCGTTCATACAATGTCAATCGCTTGCTGGACTTCAACACCGTTCCTTTTGGATGATCGATTTAAGGCAGTGCAATAGCCCTTTTGGTGTTAATGTAAGCCTCCTGGCGGTGCGAGGGATCAAGAATTGCGGCCATACATCCCATTGTTCAGAGTATGCAAAGAAAAGGATGAGCGGAATCTTGCTGGTTGCAGCCTCCTGCTTGATGAACTCGATGAACTCGTAGCCTCCATCTTCCAAAAGGATATTATCCAACATGATAAGATCGGGTAATCCACTCTCAAGCCCTTTAACGGAATGCCCCAGATCATAAAAAAACTGATATTTGTAACCGTTATTTACGATGAAGCTCTCCAGGGAATGAACCGACTGTTCCTCCGGAGAGATAATATGAACCGTCTTGGATATGGTCTCTTTCTCGCCAAGGTAATGTTGCAGTATCTCGACCAATCGCGAATAATGGATGGGCGATGGCAGGTAATCATCCACTCCCAGGATCGCCTTGCTGGAATCATGACCTGTGAATATTAAGTGGCTAAGAACTATGGTAGATCCCCTTGTATAGGGAAAGGAGAACAGGTTTCGAGTTATTGAGTAGTGATCTACCCCCTTTGTGTTGGTGTTTATAAGGATATATCTCAGCGTTGCCAAGGATGTGCTTTGCAAAATATCTATCTTTCCGCTTTGCAGCCTGATCTCTATGCCTTGGCTTGCAGCAAGCTCGCCTAGCTTCCTGTAAAACTGATTCTCATCATCCATTATAGAGACAATTAGCTTCTCTTTGGTCGTTTCAGGCAGCTTTGCTCTGGCGACCAACTCGAATTTCCTTATTTCCTCTGTTTTCTTCGCTATGGGGAATTTAAGCATGAAACAGGCTCTACCTTCCTTGAGTATCTCAAAAGATAGATCACCCTGCATCATTAAAACCAGGTCGCGCATCAGGGCGAGCAATCTATACAGGTTGTCCGATCCTTCAAGGCTATAATCCGAGGGCATGAAGGGCTGCCTTTCCAGCAACGGAGAGTCGGAGTGAACATAAAAATAGATCTTAACCACCAGGTGCGATGATTGCTTTTGCAGATTTATCTCAAGTGTGCTCAGAGGTTCGGCATTCTTGATACCCAATTGTGTGATCGTGTGTAGCACCTGCTGGAAGCGACGGTGATCAACCTTTATGCTTGGAGGGTGAGGCAGTAAATCGGTCTCGATGGTTATTCCCCTGTTGGCAGCCGGATAATAAAGTGTCCTCGCCAGCTCTTTCAATAACTGGCTAATATCTGTCATCTTAGGCTCTATTCTATGTTCCGGGCTTACGAATCGAGCCATGTTCCTTAGATCCGAGATAACAACATCGAACTTTTTTGCAGTATTTTTAAGAGAATCAAGTAACTCAGCACCGTCGATCTCGCTGTCTGCGGGGATAAGCTGATGTATGATATCGAGCTTTTCCATCAACTGAGAGTATCTATCCTGCAATCGATAAAGGATATCCGTGTGCAACTCTGCCAAAAAACGATTTATCTCGGGAGTTAAGCTATAACGACTAAAAATAAGTATCTTGCCAAGATATTTCCCCTGCGAACTAATGATCGGAGTGGCGTTGATCTTAAGTATCTGATCCACAAATGGCAAAAAGAATCGCCAGGTACGATAATCACCGGCTGCATCGCTATCGGAGATGACCTTTAGCCGCTCAAGGTACTTGGGGGATACAAAATCCAGGATATCCTTTCCAAAGAGTTCACTTCTGATCATATTAAGAATATGCTCTGCCTTTTTATTGACAAAGAATATGCGACGATGCTCATCTATGAGAACTAGTCCTTTGTCTAGTTGTTCCAGTATCCCTTCG
Source organism: uncultured bacterium (assembly GCA_964448115.1). GTDB lineage: Bacteria > CAYUVA01 > CAYUVA01 > CAYUVA01 > CAYUVA01 > CAYUVA01. The sequence goes on along the minus strand of CAYUVA010000042.1, from coordinate 23,833 downwards.
TGCCAGAGCTTGATATCGAGTAACTCCCTGATCAGGGTCTTTAATGCCTCATTTGACTGCTCTGGTATTTCTTCCTTGTTGATGGATACCCTGAAGAAATCGCTCTTCTTCTCCACTCTCTCCATTGTTTGGATCAAGCGTTCTGGAAGGTTTGCCTGCTGTAGGTCTATCTTGGAGATGGCTCCAGCAACCCCGGCTTCTTCGATGCGCCTGGCTTCACTCTCATCGATGATAGAGGAAGAGACAAAGATCACCGGTATATGAGCATACTGATCGTGCTGCCTTAGATATTTAACTAGTTGATAGCCATCCATTTTAGGCATGACGATATCAGAGATAATTATATCCGGCGCAAAGCTCTTGAGTAACTCGATCGCCTCAAGGCTATCCTCGGCTGTCTTTAGCTTATAGCCTTTCTTACTGAGATGATATCGATACAGCTTGAGGGCTGCCTTATCATCATCCACAATAAGCACATTCCGAAATCTCATTTCAGCCATCTCCTTCCACCAATTATATTATCATCAGGCTAAAGCAAAGTCTAGTTGTAAAAAAGGAAACACGAATGAATTCATCGTCCGGGTTGGCTTATTTAGTGCTCATATAGTAGTTTAAACTTGGTTTGCACATGGGTGAGAATGAAAAAATAAACAGCCAGGAAACCGAGCCCGAGGAGGTCATCTGCCAAAGCTGTGGTGCCACTAATAGTCCTTATGCCTATTTCTGCTCCAAGTGTGGCATCGGTCTTGAGCTTATGCTGCCGCCGGGAAGCGATCGCCTGGTAAATGTTGATGTAGCCAAGCTGTTCAAGGCTAGCGTCATTGGCGGTGTAATAGGCGTTCTGTTGACCTTAATCACCTCTCGCATCGGGGCATACTTCGCAGCTCGGACCAACTGGTCGGTGGATAGCTCATTTTCGATACTTTTTTCAGTATTCGTCTGGCGAGTGGGACCGGCTCTTTTTGCCCTTGGTTCGAGTGTCTCCATGTACATCAAAGCTCGAAAGCTCGGCTATGTTGGCTCCTTCTGGCGAACCTTGTTCGGCTCCATTCTAGCCTTGCTGGCAACATTCCTGGTTGCTGCCTGGTCTGGTAAACTCGGATTCTTAGCTCTTTTTCTGTTAAGCCCCTTTTTAGCAGCCCGATTCGGGTTCGGTTTTATGACCCCCTGGTGGCCGGCGCGCAAGATAGCCCTGTATGGGCTTGGGCTAACCGTGATATCGGTGGGGATAATCTTCGGCACCAAGCAGATAAAGATGCAAAGGGCGATCTCCCAAACCAAGATAACATCGATGGCATTTATCCCTTATGATAGCGATCGGCTATTGATCGGCACCGGGGCAGGGGAGCTTCATCAATACAACATCGGTGAGCAAAACTGGCAGCAAGATAGTCCGATCAGCTTTCCTGCGCCGCTGAGCGATCTTCTATCCATGGATGCCGAGCATCAACTAGTTGCCACCAGCGGAGCCGGGCTTTACCGACTTAGCTTAGCAGACAAGGGAACTATCCTTGAGGACACAAACTGCTCTTTCATAATCGGCTTGAGGTTATGCAAAGATAATCAAAGCCCTAAAATCATGGCAGCAACTGAAAAGGGTATCATATATAAACCGCTATTCTCCGCCGTTCCCTGGCGCTTCTTGGGTTCAAAAGCACAAGGCACTAACCACGATCCAGACCTCCCCGATCTCATCCCCAGTGCCTTTGAGGTTGATGAATATGATTGCAGTCATATTCTGCTCGGAGTATTCGGACTAGGGATCTTGGAAAGCAAGGACATGGGATTGACCTATGCCCGTCCCAGGATACAAGGATTGGTTTCCAAGATAAGCGTAGTTTCCGAGCTTAACATGACCTTCATAGCATCGGGAGCTGGCTTATATCATAGAAGCGGCGATACCTTGCAGCCAAGGTTGTTCCAACATCCGATGCTTTCTTTGCCAATACAAGGCTTTCTCGTTTTGCCAAGGCAAAGAACTATCCTTATCTCGTTGGCTGCTGAGACCTTCAGGAAGCGCAAGATAACCCGGCGTTTCGACTCTGATAATTTCACCTTTCGCATCTTCAAGGACAAGAATGTGATGATCCGCCATCCAGTCCATCCAGACATGATCGCACTAGGCGGGGACAAGGAGCTGCTCGTCTCATTGGACAGCGGTACATCCTTTTCTGTCATACAGCCCTAGTCAATAATAATGACATTAAAAACCTATTCTTGATATGTTTACTTGTCTCCCTTTTCTTTGGAAGAATCTCGTGGATTAATAGAGCTTGACTGGTGATTTTCGTTATCGGATCGAGCCTCGATCCGGCAGGAGTTTCGCATTCAGGTGTTTATCCCCAGCTTGGGGAGCACAAAGTAGTTCATTAAGAACCAAAGGGCGATTACAGCTATGATTATGAGCAGTTCTTTCATTTCATCACCGTCCTTGTTGCTCGATCCTATAATAAAAGTTTTCGGTTTAATCAACCCGCTGCCAGTTAAGTCATCCTTGATGGGAATGCCCCTCTTATGCTAAGAAAGGATATCTATGCATAATCAAGAGATAGTGGATACGGTTCTTATCGTTAGCAAGGACTCCACTTATGGGAGGCGGATATGCCAGTATCTTGCTGAGCTAGGCATAGAGTCTAACCTTTTCTCTCTTGGTAAACATGCCTTGAATTACCTTGGCAGGGAGGATGCACAACTGGTGCTCAGCGAGGTGTCGCTTCAGGATATGAGCGGATTCTCCTTGCTTGAGATCATAAGGCAAAACCACCCTAACACAGAGGTAGTTATAACCGCCGAGCCTGGCGCGCCCGATGTAGTTGTAAAAGCAATAAAGAACGGTGCCTTCGATTTCCTGGAACATCCCATCTCTAAGGAGAAGATCCGCTCCCTTATTGATAAGCTGACCAAGCATCGATTGCTTGTGCTGAAGAACTTGGCTTTACAACAGCAACTCGATCAGCGATATGGAATCGGCAACATCATCGGCAACTCTTATGGCATCCAGCGCGTGATTCAACAGATCCGCCAGGTGGCTCCGGCAAGGGCTAGCGTTCTTGTAACCGGTGAGAGCGGAGTCGGTAAGGAACTGGTGGCACACGCCATCCACAATCTAAGCCCACGCAAGCGGGGTCCGTTTGTGCGCATCAACTGCGGAGCCATACCGGAATCACTGGTGGAAAGCGAGCTTTTTGGACACGAGAAGGGAGCCTTTACCGGCGCCATCGCTGCCAAGAAGGGCAAGTTCGAGCTGGCAGACAAGGGGACACTGTTCCTCGATGAGATCGGAGAGCTTCCCTTGTCTATGCAGGTCAAGCTGTTGAGATTTCTTGAGGCTCAAGAGTTCGAGCGTGTGGGAGGAACTAGAACTCACCGCATCGATGCCAGGGTAATTGCAGCCACCAACTCAGAATTGGCTGATAGAGTCAAGGACGCAACATTCCGGGAGGATCTTTACTATCGCCTCAAGGTGGTCTCCATCCAAGTGCCACCGCTTAGGGAGCGCAAGGAGGATATCCCCTTGCTCATCGACCATTTCCTGAATGAGCTATGCAAGGCTAACAATAAAAGACCGATGAATCTTGAACAAGATGCCCTGGATGCCCTGGTTCGCTATCCCTGGCCGGGGAATGTCAGGGAGCTAAAGAATTTCCTGGAGGGCTTGGTGGTGATGAGCACAAGGAAGGATATCAAGCTCGATGATCTGCCCTCCTACATTCGCATGGAGGGAGCTGATACCGAGTATCTCCCCTTTCCGAAGGGCATGAGCCTAAAAGAGCTGGAAAGACAAGCGATACTAACAACCTTGGCTCGAAACGCCAATAATAGAAATGAGACCGCAAGGGAGCTTGGAATCAGTCTTAGAACCCTTTTCCGCCGCCTGGGCGAATACAAATATAAGGAGAGCGAGTAATGAAGCCTCTGATGGGGCTTTGTTGCATGATCTTTTTTGCAGTATTCAGCCTTGCCGCACCAGCAATTGGAGTTGAACAGCAACCCAATATCATCCTTGTAACCGTCGAGTCCTTGCGAGCTGATTTCATAGGGACTTATGGGAGCCACCAGTCTTTGACGCCAACCCTGGATAAGCTAGCTGTTGGCGGAGTGGTATATGCTGAGGCTATGACTACCTCCTGCCAGTCCCTGCCGTCCATGGTCTCGCTTTTCACCTCGCTTTACCCGGCACAAAGTACGGTTACCACGGACAAAGGCATCCTTCATACCCGGGCAACCACCCTTGCAGAGCTGCTCCATGAATACGGATACGCTACTGCTGCAATAACCACTGCAATATTTACCTTGAGGTGCAATAACGGACTTAATCAGGGCTTCGATTTCTACAACCAACCGATAAGTAAACCTGTAAAGAAAGCAATAGAAAAGCAAAATATCCATCTCAATGCCAGTAAAAATTCGAATCGGCACCTTATGCTTAACCAGCCCAAGGAGGGGATCGATCCCCGCAAGATAAAGAACGCCGCCCAGGTAACCGACAATGCGATTAGATGGCTGAACCGATACCAGTCAAAGAACACAGATAAGCCGTTTTTCCTATGGCTTCACTACTTCGATCCCCATCAGCCTTATGCTGCCAGGATAAACTCATGCAGCGACTATGATGATGTTAGGTGCTCTTATGCTAGTGATGTGGCATATCTTGATCATAACCTGGCGAGGCTGCTTCGAGAGCTTGATACGCAAGGGATGGTTGATAACACGCTTATAGTAGTAACCGCCAACCACGGAGAGAGTTTAGGTGAGAGACAAGCTTTGGGTCATAACAATAACCTATTTGATGAAGTGCTCAAGATACCGCTCATTTTCTACTATCCAAAACGGCTGCAACCGTGCCTGGTGAGCAGGTTCACTGTAAGTATTATGGATATAATGCCAACCATTCTGGATATGCTGGGCATAGAATCCCGTACGAGCACTGCTCAAAGCCTCAACCTTAAAGCCCCCAAGGCTCAAGGCAAGGACAGGGTAATCATCTCTGACAGCGGTGCCGGAATGCTTTGCGTAAGAGGACATGGTTACAAGATCATCTACTCGTATGATAATCAAGGGGGCTATTTGCTCCCCACCTCGCTCAAGAAACTATCCAAGGCAATATACGACCTGTCCAGCGATCCCAGCGAACAGCGCCCATTCAATAAGCCTATGAACGGGCATCTGAACATATTAGAAAACTCATTGAAGGATTGGCTCGAAAACACGCATCCCAGGTTTCCCCGCTTGTTCCAGACCGATCCCCAGATACTAGAACTTATCAAGGGACTTTGAGTAAAGACGGGAATCGAAGTCTGTTAGCCACGAAGTGGCGACATGAATTCTTATCTGAACAACTGGATCACCGGTGATCTAGTTTTGCATATCGATTCTTGCACACATTACGCAACTTGCCTAATGCCGTGCCAGTTGCCAATCCATACTAGCGTGAATCCGATTCGTAGCCAGTAGGTCGGGGGTTCAACTCCCCCCGCCGGCTTGAAAATAGCTGACCTTAATCTGAAGGATCGGTTGGAAAAGATGAATAAACCTTCAAAACTGCCTGGTTCGGTTTGCTATTGACAAGCGATCTGAAAGATATTATATTATATACTTGCTTGGGCGGATAGCTCAGTTGGGAGAGCATCGGCCTTACAAGCCGGAGGTCGCAGGTTCAAGCCCTGTTCCGCCCATTATGGCGACAGGGATGGACAACGGGGGGAGATGATCCCCTGGTTGTTCAGATGAAATCATAGGCGCCTCTTTGAAATGCAATGCTATGGAGCCGTAGTTCAGCTAGGTTAGAACGCCGGCCTGTCACGCCGGAGGTCGCGAGTTCGATCCTCGTCGGCTCCGTTCCATCCTCCAAATCTCTCTCCTCTCTCCTTTCAAGCCCCTGCGAGACACCGCAGGGGCTTCTCCTTCCTTTGCTTCCGATAGTGCATCGAGGTTTGCAAAGAATCGGTAAGATCGAGCTGCCCTCAAGGAAATATCATTTGCCATAAAGGGTAACCGTCAATATAATCAATTGATGTTATGCATGGATATCCTAATCTCAAATCGTTTTCTGTTTTCATCATCCTGATAGTTATATTTCTGTATTCACAAGCTCTTGCCGTGGTGGTTACCTGGCAGAATCCTCTCCCCCAGGGGCATCATCTGCATGATATCCACGCGGTTAGCTCAAGCGATATCTGGGCATGCGGCGACTACGGTACCGTGCTCCACTATGATGGTGAACAATGGAAGATCCATCAAAGCGGAGTAAAGGAAGTACTGTATGATATCGATGCTTCTGGTGCCGATGACATCTGGGTGGTTGGCGAGAAGGGATTGGTGCTCAACTACAATGGCATAGCCTGGGAGATCGTACCGACCAGCATAACCAACGATCTATACGGCGTTATCGCATTCAACAATGCTCATGTCTATGCTTGCGGAGAACAGGGCACCCTGGTTCATTACAACGGCTTGAACTTCTCGACTATCGATACCGGTTACACGGGCGATTTGAGCGATCTCGCCGCCCTTGGAATAAGCGATATCTGGGCAGCGGGGCAGGGCGGCATACTGCTTCATTATAGCCAGGGAAGCTGGACTATGCTTGACAGCCAAAGCGGTGTAGATATCAACGCATTATGGGCTTATGGCAGCAGTCTCCTGGGAGCTGGTGATTCTGGTAAGGTTATATATTACTCGGCAAACCAGTGGACGGCTCTGCAGACCGAGACCAATAACCGGCTGATGAGTATCTGCGCGACATCCTCTAGCGATGTGTGGGCTGGGGGACAAGGTGGTGTATTGCAGCACTTCGATGGCATTGGCTGGGCATCGGCGGTGGCGCCGCATAACCTCGATGTAACCGGCATGACCATCGATGAGCAGGGCGGTTACCATGCTGTAGGCGCCAAGGGGCTTATCTTGGCTAATCAAGGCGGAACCTGGCAGGAAGAAAGCAGCGGATTCAGGGATGACCTGCTTGGCGTTTACGCATTAAGCAATAGCGATGTCTGGGCGGTGGGGGACAAGGGTCTCATTCTGCATTATGACGGCGTCTCCTGGAGCAAGCAGCCCTCAGGCGTGCTGGCAGATTTGGTCGATGTTCACGCATACTCGAAGACCCAGGCGATAATCTCGGGCGAACAGGGCACTATCTTGTTTAACCAGGGCTCCGGATGGTGCTTCGAGGATGCCGGGGTAACCAATAATCTTAACGGCGCGGTAATGCCCTCCAATCAAAGCGCTTATGTGGTGGGCAATGACGGCACCATCCTGAGGTGGTCGGGAGGCTATTGGACAAAGGAGAGTAGCCCAATAGGGGTCAACCTCAACGATGTCAACGGACAGGGGATGAACAATGCCTGGGCTGTCGGGCAAAATGGGGCAATCCTAAAAGGGTCCATGGGGCAGTGGATAATCTTCGCCAGCCCCACCAGCAGCGATCTCCACGGAATAAGCTGCCCTACTGCCGATAGCGCTTATGCAGTTGGAGATGGCGGGATGGCTATCAGGTACAATGGCGATGTCTGGACTGCAACCACGAGCGGCACTATAGACAATCTGATGGATATTTGGGCGCTGGATGGAAGCAGCGCTTATGCGGTCGGAGAGAGGGGCGCACGGCTATACTACGATGGCGCCAAGTGGAACAAGCTAGCTTCGGGCACCAACTATCAGCTCAACGGAGTAAGTGCGCTCTCAAGGCACCATGTTTGGGCGGTAGGACAAAACGGGACTATAATCCATTATGTGGATCAGATACCGACGCCGACGCCAACCTCAACGCCGACTGCCACCCCGCGCAGCCGTCCTATAATCAACCTTGCCGGCTATATGACCAGCAGCATCAGCTCAAGCGCTGGTGGAACCCTCGATATCATCGCATGGGCGACCGATCCCAGTGGGGTCAAGGTCTCGGAGATCAGCTTTTTGCCGGTATATGATCTCGATCTAGGATTATTCTGGTTGCAAGGCTTAAGCATAGCTCCTGGCGAGGTGTCCCCCGGGCGATACCTGCTAACTCTTCAGGCTAAGAATGAACTGGGGCAACTCGGGGATAGGTGGCCATATCTGACAATCCACGGCTTTGGCACTGATGCTTATATGCCATACAACCTCTCCTGGGAGTTAGAACATACCAAGGCATCCGATGGCACAATGCGGGGCAACCCGGACGCTCCGGTTATACTGGCTGCCGGATATTATGATACCAATATCCTTCCCGATCAGATAAGCAAGATGACCCTGATGGCAGTTCTGTACGACCCCCAGGGCTTGGATAACATCATCTATGTCCGCGTGCTGGTCAGTGGCATGCCCACAACCATTTACCTAATGGATAACGGCGCATCAGGGGACTTTGCTCCTGGTGATGGAGTTTATGCTATGCAGATAGACCTTTACCCGGTGGATGTAATCGGCAGGGAAGGTGAGTACTTGCTGGAGCTGGAGGCGGTTGACTTCGAGCGCAACCACAGCCAGATCTGGCCCTACATCACAGTCGAATAGTTGCACTATACCTGGTCGGAATGAGCGGATGGTGATTATTTCCAAAAGCTACTGACTGACACCCCAAGGGAAATGATCCAGTATGAGAAAGATGATATGATCTAAACAAATGGGTTTAGAAAATGACTGTTAATAAAGGATGAAAACAATGAGAAGACAACTTATCGTATATAGCATGATCTTGGTCATGACAGCGTTTATCAGCGCTTGCGACTGGAAGGGGAGCAGCCACGCGAACTACGGATTGGGGGGCAATTGGATTGGAACCATAGACCTCAGTTGGCAGGGAGATCCCACCGTGTATCGCTACAACGTGGTTGCTATTATGACCGATGATGGACATATCGAGATGAACTTCGCCATGTCGCCCACTCATTATGGCTGCGGAAAATATACCCTGGAGAGGGACCACTTCCAGGCGACGCTGAACAAGTGCGGTAATCAGGGCAACTATATCCACGGCGAGCTTGATGCTGCCTACTATGAGTCCAGCGACAAGCTGGAGGGATTCTACCAGGATCTGGATGATGAAAAGTTCACCGGCTACTTTACGATAAGAAGGGAATAGGCTATTTGCCGATGATGGCTGCTATTTTTTTCGCAATCGCCTGTAATCGTTACCCATCATGACCAGGTTCTCGCACATCTCATAAAGGCGGGAGCGTATCCTTGGCCCGATCCTGTCTTCGAGCGTCTCGTCATCCTTGAAAAACTGCTCGTATATCTTAAGCTCATCAGCGGTCAAGGATATGGAGAGAGACTTGACTTTAGAGAGATCATCCATGTAGTTGGTTGTTATGATGGTCTTTTTCTCGTGGCAGTAACGATAGTCGATAATGGCATGAATCTTCTCTCTTACGAATCCAGTAACCTTTTCAGCTCCCAGCTCATCTAACAGCAGCACCTGAGCATTGAAGATCGGCTCCATGATGTCTTCCTCGGTTACCTGCGACTCGTGGTCATAGGAGTTCCTGATATTCTGCAGCAGCCTTCGAAAATCGACGAAAAGACACTGCACGCCATCCTCAGCTATCAATGCGTGGATCAATGATACCGCAAGGTGCGTCTTGCCAACCCCGCAGGGACCCATAAGCAGCAGACCCTTTTTTTTGACCGCGAAGTTGGTGAAGTAATGGAAAACCTTGTCTAGGCAAGCCAACTGGCTCGGATGGCGGTCTTCTTTTTTGAAGGTGGAGAAGTTGCACTCGCGATACTTTGGTGGAATATTAGCGCTCTCATGGAGGTAGCGGATATACTGAAGATGCTGGCATTCGCAGGGGATCATCACGGTAGATCGCTTTGAATCCTTGAGCCTATATCCCACTCCACCGCATATCGGACATGTCTCATCCATACTGCTCATCTCATCAACCTGGCTGAATTATATTGGCTAAGGATAGTTTTTCAATCTCCAGCAGATCCCTTATCTTCTGCTGATAGGCTGCCTTCAGGGCTATTTCATAGGCATCTTGGCTGCTGAATTCAAGGTTCGATCTCTTAAGCTCGACCGCAGCATCGATCTTGAGATTCTCCCTCACCTTGGATGGGAGGTTGGTTTTGACATAATCAAAGATGAAATTGTCGATCTCTCTCAGGGCGCTGTCTATCTGATGGTATTGTGCGATCTTCTGGGTCGATAGTTGATCGTGCAGCCTAGTAAATCTAGCCTCCAATCCCTCGATAAAGGCATCGAAGCCTTTATTCTCGAATAAACGACGATTCTTTTTTACCGCCTCAAGCCATCGCTTCTCGATCGACTCAAAGTTCTCGAATACGATATCCCAGGCGCTTTTATTATCCACCTGTTGTTGAATGAGCGTCTCTTTTTTCACTTTACATTTCAGTTTATGCTCCATCCAAAGCTCCCAGATGATCCTTTCACCCTGGGAGATGGAGTGGACATCAGAAGATTTTTGCATGGGGAGTCTGGTTCGTTGCTCTATTAGGCGATCTATTCCCTGCTTGATTATCTCAAGGGGCACCCTTGCTCGTTCCCATAAATCAAGAAGCGCCCAGTCCTTTGCGGAGACGGCGAGCGAAGACCCCCGTTTGGCAATGAAATAGTCTATGGCTTCCTTTATATAATCCTTAGTAGCCTCCCCTTGCTCCTTTTCCTTGTTATCATCCATTGTAAACTAGCTTCTCTCCTACAGCTCATCCTTGCGGTCATGCACGGTCTCCAGCTTGATGATAACCCAGTTGCACTCGCCGCTGGGCAGCTCGAAGTTGACCTCTTCCTCCACTTGTTTGCCCATCAATGCACGACCTATTACCGATGTATAGGAGATTATATTATCCTTCGAGGAGGCTTCCTCTGCAGTGGCGATTTCATAAATCCTTTCCTCATCCTTGTCCATGTCGTAGATGGTAACCCTGCTATATAAACCAACGCGATCGCTTGGCTGCTTTCTCAGGTCTATCTTGGAGAGCGCCTCTATGCGTTGCATAAGATCGGCAGCCTGTCTTTGGAGTATATCCCGGCGATGCTTGGTCATCTCGTACTCGGCAGAATCGGTCAGGTCTCCATAAGCCGCTGCCTTGTTCAATTCCTTAGGGATCTCCACATTAAGCTCATGTTCCACCAGTTTCAACTTCTGGCGAAGTATCTTCAAGGCTGGTATCTCCATATCCTTTCCTTTCATTCTATTTCGCTGGCATCGAGTATATTTATCTTTTTTTCTCTGGCTTTTTCTACACGATAGAGTTTATCGAAGCAACCGGTGCAGAATTCGCCTTTTGGATTGCTCCCTACCGTCTTGAGCATCCCCTCCAGGCTCAGGTATCCTAATGAATCTACATTCAGGTATTCTTTAATTTCCTTTACGCTTCTATATGAGGCGAGCAATTCCTCCTCGGTAGGTGTATCAATACCGTAATAACAAGGGCTAACGATAGGGGGTGAGCTGATTCTGAAGTGGATCTCCTTGGCGCCTGCCTGGCGCAGGTGATCCACCAGTATCCGCGATGTATTGCCGCGCACTATCGAGTCATCGACAAGAACAATCGATTTTCCCTTCAAGATATCCTTTATCGGGTTGAGCTTCTGCTTGACCTTCAGGTGTCTTACTACCTCCTCTGGTGAAATAAATGTTCTTCCAACATAGTGATTGCGTACTATAGCCAGTTCGAAGGGCTTCTTGCTCTGGATCGCATATCCCAAGGCAGCGCTCATTCCCGAATCTGGCACCGGGACAACAATATCAGCCTGCTCAGTGGGATATTCGATCGCCAGTCGCTTGCCGAACTCCATCCTTGTATTATGCACATTTCTTCCGAAGATGGTGCTGTCCGGACGGGCGAAATAGATCAGCTCGAAGATGCATTGCGCCGGCTTAACATCGCGAAATGGATAGAACGACTCGATCCCCTTGTAGCCGATACTGACGATCTCACCCGGCTCGATGTCTCTTTCGAATTTAGCACCGATGAGATCGAAAGCATCCGTCTCGGAGGAAAGAACATAACTGTTATCTAAGATCCCCAGAGATAAAGGTCTTACACCCCAAGGATCCCTAACACCGATCAGTCGTCTTGGCGTAAGGATCACCAATGAATACGCGCCCTGAAGGTTTATCAGTGAATCGACAAGCGCCTCGATCAGGTTTTGCCTTCTTGAGCGAGCCATCAGGTGAAGTATGATCTCGCTGTCGGCGGTGGAGGTGAAAATGGAGCCAGCCTTCCAAAGCATATCCTTGATTTCCTTGTAGTTTCGAATATTGCCGTTGTGAGCAATACCTATCCTCCCCTTGCTGCACTTGACCATGATGGGCTGCGCTTCCTTTATGCTGCTTATTCCCGAAGTCGAGTAGCGCACATGCCCGATGGCTGAGGAGCCTTGAAGCCCTTTGAGATGCTCATCGCTTAGCGCTTCAGAAACAAGCCCCATGTGGATCGCCTGGAAGAGCTTGGTGCCGTTCGAGGATACGATACCCGCGCTCTCCTGGCCACGATGCTGCAAAGCAAACAAGCCATAGCGGGTCAGTTTCACCGCATCGCGATGATTAAAGATTCCGAAGATTCCGCATCGATCATGGAACTTATCATCCATTGGGGACACCTTCCGCCTTGACAATGGATGTATTATATCTTCGTTGAAAAGAAAAGATCAGCCGGTCGCTTGTTTTCATAATCACCTTGATTGCTACCTAAAGTCTAGTCTAAAAGTCCCAGACGATGCAAGATTTGATCTGCATAAGCCAGATGATGAGGCAGGGAGAAGATCTGTGCAATCTCATCGGCTGCAAGGTACTTGGAGATCTCCTTATCCTCCATCAGAACATCCTTGAACTCCCTATCTTGTCGATTTGCCCTGAAGGATGTTTCCTGCACCATTCGATAGGCTTGCTCGCGGCTCAAGCCCTTATCGACCAGGGCGATCAGCACCCCCTGGCTGAAAATGCTCCCCTTGGTGATGCCTATGTTGCGCAGCATTCGCTCCTCATCGACTACCAGGTTTTTGATGATATCCTCAAAGGTCTGAAGCATGTAATGGAGGATGATGCAGCTATCGGGTATGATAACTCGCTCCACCGAGGAGTGGCTTATATCGCGCTCGTGCCATAGGGCTACATTCTCCATAGCAGCCAGCGCATTGCCCCTAAGCAGCCGTGCCATGCCGGCTATGCGCTCGCAGGTTATCGGGTTCTTCTTGTGCGGCATGGCTGATGACCCTTTCTGTCCCTTGCTGAAGCCCTCCATGACCTCGGAAACCTCGGTCTTCTGAAGCGCCCTAATCTCGGTGGCGAACTGCTCCAGCGAGCAACCGACCAGTGCAAGAGCGCTTAGATAAACAGCATGGCGATCCCGCTGAATGACCTGGTTCGAGATGGGAGCAGGTTTCAGGTCGAGATGATCCATCACATACTGCTCGACCTCCGGAGCAAGGTATGCATAGGTCCCCACCGCGCCGGAGAGCTTTCCATAACTGATCTCCTCGACGGCTGACTCCAGTCGCCTGCGGTGTCGAGTAAGCTCATCGTACCACAAGGCGAACTTCAGCCCCAATGAGGTCGGCTCTGCATGAACCCCGTGCGTCCTACCAATGATCGGAGTATCCTTATACTGCACCGCTCTTTGCCCCACTAGCCTTGCCAGGCTGTCGAGGTCTTGGAGCAGGATCATTCCCGCCTCTCGCATCTGCAAGGCAAGGGTCGTGTCGAGCAGATCCGATGAAGTCAGCCCGCGATGAAAGTATCGCGAATCCTCTCCGATGTAATCAGCTACCGCAGTCGTAAATGCGACCACATCATGGCGAGTAACCTGCTCGATCTCCTCGATGCGCTCGATATCGAAACTCGCCTTTTCCCTGATGCGCCTGGCAGCTTCTTGAGGGATCAACCCAAGCTGTGCTTGCGCCTCGCAGGCAAGGATCTCGATCTCAAGCCACTTGGAGAACTTGGAGTGGTCGCTGAAGATCTCTCCAAGCCTGGGATCTGTGTATCTTGGAATCATTAAAAAACTCCATTTTATAACTAGCTATATTATATCACTGCTCATCGTCTCTGATGCCGGTGTGTCCGAAGCCTCCCTGATTGCGAGGGGTCTCATCCAACTCGGCGACCTCCACAAGCTCCACATCAGGTATCCTGTTTATCACAAGTTGCGCTATGCGGTCGCCTTGTTTGATATAAAAAGGCTTTTGGCCCAGATTCACCAGTACCACCTTGATCTCACCGCGATAATCAGAATCTATAGTCCCCGGTGTGTTCAGGCAGGTTACGCCATATTTAGCAGCCAGCCCGCTGCGTGGCCTGATCTGGGCTTCGTAGAAGCGAGGCAGTGCGATTCGTATCCCGGTCGGGATAAGCATGAACCTGCCCGGCTCAAGCATCACGGTCTCCTTTATCGCAGCCATAAGATCGAAGCCAGCTGCTCCCTCAGACATCCGCTTGGGTAGCGGAAGCGATAAACCCTCCCCGGTTCGAGCTACCTTTACTCTGATGACCTCTTCCATGGCTTGCAGAGCGTTTTACCTAGTGTTCCTCGACTTGTTCTGGCTCGATATTGCCGATAACACCTATCGAGTAACAGTTATGATCGAATAGCTCTCCAGCTACCCTTACTATATCATCGTAACTGACCGCATCTATCTGGGCGATGATATTATCCAGGCTGAATGGCTCTTCGAGCATTATCTCGTACCGCGCCAGTGCTATCATTACCTTGTGGCTGCTCTCGACGCCGAAAACCAGGCTCGCCTTGAGCTGATCCTTGGCGCGCTCGACCCCCTCTTTGGTCGGCGGTTTGGTCGAGCTTATCTCTCTCAGCACCGTACGTATCTCCCTAATCAGTTTATTCAGGTTCTCGGCGGTGGTCGCCGAGTAAACATAAAACAGGGCGCAATCGGAGAAGACCTCCGGCGAGCAATAGATATTTATAAGCCAAACCTAGCTCCTGCCGGATGCGGGAGAATAACCGCGATGCCATCCCTGCGCCCAGGATAACGGATACAATGGATGCGCTGAAGCGATCCCGGTGCGAAAACGGTCGGGCTGGCTATTCACAGCATTCTCTTACTTGTTTTTGTTATACCTATCGTCTCGGGATCTTCTCGGTTTTCCGCGATCGGGTCGTGATTGAAAATCCCTGCCCCTTCCTCGACTGTCTCTACTATCTCTGCGGTCGCGATTCCCTCTGGGGCGTCTTTCCCTGTCATCGGAATGGGGAGAGTAACCATCAGGAGGCGGAGTCAATGCCTTCATGCTCAGCCTGATTTTGCCCATAGCATCGATATCTATGATCTTGACCTCGACCTCATCACCCTCGTTCAGCATATCCCTTACATTGGGTACATGTCGCCAGGCGAACTCGGAGATGTGCAGCAGGCCATCAGTATTGGGCAGTATCTGTATAAAGGCGCCGTAATCCTCGATGCGCACGACCTTACCCTTATAAATGCGTCCTATCTCAGGTTCTGCGATTAGCTCCTCGATCATCCGCTTGGCGTTCATGCAGGCTTCCTCGTCTGGGGAGGCGATCACGACGGTGCCGTCTTGCTCCACATCGATCTTGGTGCCGGTCTCATCGGTCAACTGTCGTATCATCTTGCCCCCGGGACCGATGATGGTTCGTATCTTTTCTGGATTGATCTGGAAGCGGATGACTCGGGGTGCATAAGGGCTGATCGTCTTTCTCGGCTGCGGCAATGTTTCAAGCATCTTTTGCAGGATGAACTGCCTTCCACGATAAGCCTGCTCGAGCGCTTTGTGCATAATATCCTCGGTGATGCCGGAGATCTTGATATCCATCTGGATGGCTGTGATGCCTCGCTCGCTTCCAGCCACCTTGAAGTCCATATCCCCGGTATGATCTTCGCTTCCCTCGATATCGGATAGTATGATGAAGTCATCTTCCGCCTTGATCAATCCCATAGCGATGCCAGCTATTGGTGTGTGGATTTGAATTCCAGCGTCCATCAGGGCGAGGGTTCCGGCGCAGACGGTTGCCATCGAGGAGGAGCCGTTGGACTCGAGTATCTCCGAGACTACTCGCACTACATAAGGAAATGATTCATCCTCTGGGATAATCGATTGCAAAGCCCTTTCCGCCAGAGCGCCATGTCCGACCTCTCTTCTTCCTGGACCGCGAATGATGCTCGCCTCGCCGACACAGAAAGGCGGGAAGTTGTAGTGCAGCATGAAGGTCTTTATGGTGTCCCCCTCAAGCTCCTCAATCATCTGCTCATCGGATGATGTTCCCAGGGTAACCGCAGCCAGCGCCTGCGTCTCGCCACGGGTAAAGAGCGCAGAGCCGTGTGCCCGAGGCAGCACTCCCACCTCACAGGTGATCGGTCTGATATCCTCGAAGCCTCTTTTATCCACCCGAGTTCGTTCCTCGTATATCTTCTGGCGGACTAATCTTCTATAGATCTGCTCGAAGGCGCCTAGGTGCTGACGAAGTTGCTCATCATCTGGCTCCTGTCCGAGATCCTCGATCATCTGAGCCTTCACATTCTCCAGGTAGGCATATCTATTCAGCTTCCCTTCGATCTCCAGGGACTCTCGGATGCCAGAGCCATAGTTCTCAAGCACCTTGTCGATTATATCAGGCTGTACCGAAAACAAGGGGAACTCCCTCTTTGGCTTGCCAGCGGTCTCCCGCAGCTCGTGCTGAATGGCGTTGATTCGCTTGATCTCCTCGTGTGCCAGGCTGATTGCCTTGATCATGGTCTCATTATCAACCTCCAGCGCGGAGCCCTCGACCATCATAATGGCATCATCGGTGCCGGCGACCACGATGTCGAGAAGGCTCTCAATAAGCTGGTCGCTAGTTGGATTGATAACCAGCTCATCGCCGATAAGCCCTATCTTCACCGCAGAGACCGGTCCATCAAACGGTATGTCGGAGACCATCAGGGCAGCCGAAGCACCGTTAATGGCAAGCAATCCGGGGTCGTTTTGTTGATCTGCCGAGATGACCAGGTTAACATTGTGAATATCAAAGTGAAAGCCCCAGGGAAAAAGGGGTCTTAGGGGCCTGTCAACCAATCGGGCATTCAATGTCTCGGTGTCGCCTGGCTTTCCCTCCCTTTTGAAATATCCACCGGGTATGCGCCCGGCAGCATAAGATTTCTCTCGATAATCCACCGTCAAGGGGACGAATTCATCATATATTCCCTTGCGTGGTTCTTGTCCCACTGTGGCTGTTGAAAGCACTACGGTCTCTCCATACTGCACCCATACAGCGCCATTTGCTTGTTTTGCCACCTTACCTGTCTCGAAGCTAAGGGTGCGTCCGCCACAGGATATTGCTGTTCTACTTAACATTGTTGTTCTCTCCTAAAGCCTTACTATCTTCTTAATTCAAGTCTCTTGATCAGCGCTCTATACCGCTCGATATCTTTTTGCTTCAGGTAGTCAAGCAGTCTTCTACGCTTGCCTACCATCTTTAGAAGACCAAGGCGTGAATGATGATCCTTCTTGTGTACCTTAAAATGTTCCGTGAGGTGTTTTATCTTGGCTGTCAAAATGGCGACCTGTACCTCCGGGGAACCGGTATCTCCATCGTGTAGCTGATACTTCTTTACAATATCAGCCTTTCCTTCAAATTTTACTGACATTTCCTTCTCTCCCAGTTTGGTAGTTTAATCGTTGGCATCTAAAAAAAGCCCCAGTCGGAGGGTGGCGCATTTGGAGTTTCCCCTAAGTTGAGATGGTAGATGGATCGAATATCTTGCTTGTTCACTAGGACACGGCTTGGAGAAATCAACTGCTTTTCATCCTCACAGCCGCTTACCCTTCCCAAAGCCAGCAAACTACCATCAGGCGCCAGCATTCTAACCGGCTTATCCTGATTAGCATCTTGCAGCAGGAAAGTCGATCTCACCTTTATCATTTTCCCATCCACCAGGTTGGCGGCTTGGCTCTCATCCAATACTATGCTCTCGAGAAAGTCGAGAACACGGGATAAGCTGGTCAGCCGCAGACTTCCAGATGCGACGATCTCCGGGAGATCATCTAGTTTATACGATCGCTCGATTGTTAAAGAGCCTATCTTGGTTCTTTCAAGCTCGGCGAGGTGTCCGCAGGTACCCATGTTATGGGCAATGTCCCTGGCTAAAGACCTTATATAAGCCCCAGCCGAGCAGGTTACACTTATTTCCATGAACTCTTTATTATAACCTATCAATTCAATCTTGTCTATATGCACTTTTCGCCTTCTGGGAACCACCTTCTCACCGCGCCTTGCCAGCTTGTGCATCGGCTTACCGCCTACCTTCAAAGCTGAGTAAATCGGCGCTTCCTGTATGATATCACCCTCGAATCCAGCCAGAATATTCCTTAACTCCTCCCTGCCCAGAGAGGGCACAGGCATAGTTTGGATAACATTGCCCTCTAGATCCAATGTATCGGTACCCACTCCCAGGGCGATCCTTGCCTTGTATGTCTTAGCAGCAAGCTGGAGATAGGGGAATATCTTGGTTCCCTTGCCGATCAGTGCGATAAGCAGTCCATGTGCCAGAGGATCCAATGTGCCCCCATGTCCGATCTTCTTTGTCTTTAAGAGATTGGCGACCAGATCAATCGCCTTGCGTGAGGTGATTCCCACTGGCTTATTCAGCAGTAAAGCCGCGTTCATCATGCCTTCAGCTCATCCCTTAACGCACCGAGAATATCTGTAACTGTTTCATCTAGGGTGACACCAGCAGGCATCCTGACCCCAGCAGCCTTGGCATGTCCCCCGCCGCCGAAGCGGCTCGCGATTTCTGCTACATTGATATGATTTCGTGATCGAAGTGAGACTCTGATCCCGAAGTCCTTGCCTTCCCTGAACAGTACAGCCACCTCGCTACCTTGTACCTCGGTCAGCATGTTGATGATCTCATCCGTATCCTCCCATTTGCAGCCAAAGGAATTGATATCCTGCTGGGTTATGATCGAGTAGGTTATCCTTCCATTCTCTGCGAGCCGCAGTCCCACGGCAGCGTAGCCGGTTATTCTTACCTTCTCCAACCTCTTGGATTCGTACAACATCCTTCCCAGGTACTCGGGATCGGCGCCATATTCAATGAGTTCGCTCGCTATGCGCAGGCTGCACGGTGTAGTATTCGAGTACCTGAAGGAGCCGGTATCGCTTGATATGGATACAAACAGGTTAGATGCCATGGATCGACTGATATCGGGCTGGATGAGCTTGATCAGCGGATAGACCATCTCCCCGACCGATGAGGCTTTCGCATCGACCAAGTTTATATCCCCAAAGAACTCGTTGCTCTGGTGGTGATCTATATTTATTATCTGCTTAAGCTCGGGGAAAGCCTCTCGTTTCAGGGCAGCGCGTTCCAGATTCGATGAATCGAGCACCACGAGCATCTGGCTGGGGAAGGTATCCTCTGCCAAAAAAGCCATGACCTTCTCTTTTCCAGGCAAAAAACCTAGCGAATGAGGGACTCCTTTTTTGGATAAGACGATAACCTGCTTACCTAGTCCCTCAAGCAACTCAGCCAGCGCCAGGCTGCAACCTATACAGTCGCCGTCTGGATTCTCGTGGCTGGCAATGCAGAAGCGCTGATATTTATTGATGATCTCTGTTATCTGGCTATAAATCTTCCTGGTCGGGATGGTCATCTTCTGAGCTAACCTCTTGCAGTATCCTTTCTATCCGCTGGTAGTGATCTATTCGTTGATCCAGTAAAAACATCAGCTCCGGAACATACTTTAGTCTGACATTCTTGCCTAGCAGGTACTGGATATATCCACTTCGGTTATTTATCTTGTCTATGACCTTAAGTCGATGCCTCATTTCGCCAAGTATGCTGATGAATACCTTTGCGTGCTTGAGATCCTTTGACATTTGAACTTCAAAGACGGTTACATCTTTCATTTGGGGATCATTCATCTCTGCGAGCAGTATATCCGAGATACCTCTTTTTACCAGCTCCTGAACTCTGCTCACTCGGTTTTTCACCATTTTTATGATCGCCTCCTTCACTTGAGCCTTATTACAACAAAATCGAGGCGAGATCTATTCCCTGCCCAAGCTGAATGTTCTATCTGTCAAAATATCTCCAGGTCTTTTTTTACAACCTCGAAGTCATGGAAGGACTCCATGAACCTTAGTATTGCATCGATCATGTGTCTTAGATGCAGGTTATCATTTGATACCAAAGCGACCCCCAGGGCTGCTCTTTGCCATTGTTCGTTGAAGTCCACCTCGCAGACGCTTATGTTGAATTTATTCTTCAGGCGATCCTTGAGCTTGCTTAAAACCCTCCGTTTATCCTTGAGATTAAAGGCACCGGGTATGAATAGCTCCAACCTTATTCCGGCGATATACATAAGACCAACAACCTTCCGAAGTCGAACCTGTTTTATCTCCCGCGTAATAGCGCCTGGTGCCTGTTCTACCCGAAGCTTACAGGCTTTGGGGCACCTCTTTGACCTGATAGGCGATTATTATATCTCCGGTCTGTATATCATTGAAATCATCCAGGCTAATCCCGCACTCGTAGTTTGTCTGCACCTCTTTTACATCATCTTTAAACCTGCGCAGCGATGATATCTGTCCCTTCCAGATAACCTCGCCGTCTCTAAGCAGCTTTGCCTGAGCATTGCGTACTATCTTGCCGGTAACGACCATGCATCCGGCTATGCGGTTACCTTTTGCCATGTTGAAGACCTGTCTGATCTCGGCATGTCCGATCTCTTCTTCCACCAGCTCCGGTTTAAGCAGTCCTTGCAGGGCAGCCTTTACATCATCAATAGCCTCGTAGATCACATCATACTGCCTTACATCGACCCCTTCCCGCTCGGCAAGCTCCTGTGCAGCCGGCATAATGGTTGTATTGAAACCGATGATCACAGCATTGGTCGCGCTGGCAAGCAAAACATCACTTTCATTTATACTTCCAGCGCTGCTGTGGACTATCTTGACTTTGGCTTTCTCCGTGGCAAGCTCCAGGAATGACTTGGCGAGAGCCTCGGCAGAGCCTTGAACATCTGTCTTTAACACCAGGTTCAGCTCGGTAACCTCCCCTTTATCCATCTTGCTTAAAAAGTCGCGCAAGGAAACGCGAGCTGTTGTAGCAAGGCTCTCATCGTGTTCTCTCTCCCGGCGTTGCGTGCTGATTTCCCTGGCTCGGCGTTCCGAGTCAACCACGATGAAGGAATCGCCGGCTTGGGGAACTCCGCTGAGACCAAGCACCTCAACGGCGGTTACCGGAACCGCCTCCTTTACCGACTTGCCGTTTACATCGAACATGGCACGAACCTTTCCGCTGTATATGCCGGTTACAAAGGGATCTCCCACCTTAAGGATTCCAGATTGAACAAGGAATGTAGCCACAGCACCCCTCTTGGAATCCATTTTAGCTTCGATTATAGTGCCTTTTGCCTTCGATTCCCTGGTCGCCTTCAGCTCCATAAGCTCAGCTTGCAGTTTAATCATCTCAAGCAGCTCTTCCATGTTGGTGCCTTTTTTAGCCGAGACCTCGACAAAGGTCGTATCCCCACCGAACTCGCTGGAGACCAGGTCGTGTTGCATCAACTCTCTTTTAACCCTCATCGGATCGGCGCCGGGCAGGTCGATCTTGTTGATAGCCACAATAATCGGTGCTTCAGCAGCCTTGGCATGGTTGATCGCCTCGATTGTTTGTGGCATGACGCCATCATCGGCAGCCACGACAAGGATAACGATATCGGTTACCCTTGCACCCCTGGCTCTCATGGTGGTGAAGGCTTTGTGTCCTGGTGTATCTAAAAATACCATCTTGAAGCCATCATGGTAGTATTCAGAAGCGCCTATATGCTGGGTAATTTCACCTTTTTCTTTAGCAACTATATTGGTCTTGCGGATCGCATCGAGAAGGGTGGTCTTTCCGTGATCAACATGCCCCATGACGGTAATGACCGGCGCTCTCGGGTACTCCTTTGCCTGGGTCTTTTCATCGACCTCAAGGAATGTTTCCTCCAGATCCTGCACCTCGATATTAACCCCCAGCTTTTCGCCGATTATCTTGCAGTGCTCGATATCTACAACCTGGTTTATCGTATAGACCAATCCCATGCGCAGAAATTCACCCAATATATCAGAGGGGGCTAAGCCAAGTATTTCAGCCAGATCGCGCACCGTAACCGCTTCGGGGATCTTGATGACTCCATCTGATTCCTCAAATGAAGGTTTCATAGCTTCTGTTTTCTCGGTTTTTTCTGTCTGTCTATCTCCGGTTCGTTTTTTTAACTTCTTTTTTTGTTTTGCTCCACGCTTCTTTTTCTTTTTCGGTTTCACCTTTTCGAGCGTATCCACTGTTATCTCACCAGCGATAATAATTTCTGGTTTCTCTGCCTCTTTTTCTATTTTCTCTTCTTCGGGAGGTTTTTTCCCCTCTTGTGTTCGAGGTTTACTACCTTTTTTAGGCTTATGCTTAGAGACTACCTCATCCGACTTCTTTTTCTTGATAACCTGTTTTTCAGTTCCGGCTAATGATGCTTTTTTCTTTTCTTTATCTTTTTTTAGCTTCTCTTTTACCCTTTTGATATCTTCGGAAGAAATGGTGCTTAAATTATTCTTGTATTCGATACCCAGCTTGTTAAGGATATCGAGACAATCGTCCTTTGATATACCTAGTTCTTTATATAATTCCCAGATTCTCTTATTATCCGCCAAGTTCTTAGCCCCTTTATTTTTAATTTTCATCAAGCAATACTTAATAATATATCTAGCATAGCAGTTGTCAAATTACATACCAGAGTCTTTCTAACTTTCGCTTACAAACAACGCTCATTTTCCGACCTCGATCAGGTCGAGATGGCTCTGGCAATATGATTACAACAATGAAGGGGATGGAACCTGGTGGTTACATCCCCTTAATACCTGTAATCTTCGGACAGCCTGATTATCCAAGGCTGTCTTTTGTCTTTATTACAAACTAACCTTCCGCTTTCTCAAAGCTAAGATCATGAAAAAGCTGATGGCTATTATGGTAAATATCACGCCCCACTCGGTCATTGTCGGTATGTTATAGACGCCGTGCAGGAACACCGGTTCTGTTGGGTTTGAATCTAAATAATCGGATTCGCCATCCCTATCTGTGTCGGCGTTGTTGGGTTCGCAGCCGGCTAACACATAGGTGCGATCCTTATTATTTGTCCCCAGTGCCCGGTTGACTACTACCAGGTTTATATCCGGGCATGGATTGTGCGTCTCGCCTCGTAGATATTCTTGCAGATTGATCAGGTTATCGTGATCTCTATCCCCCTGGAAGTCCTCGCTCCAGGTATTGCCGAAGAAGCAAACCTCCCAATCATCCGGCAGGCTGTCGTGATCCAAATCACCTACCGGACCGCTCAAATGAGCCACGCCGGTATGGGTGTAGTTATGTGTGCTTTCCACACCGCAGTTGTTCTTGGCGGTTACTAGATAATAAAAGAGGACACCATTTGTGATACCATCATCCACATACCAGGTATCGGTAATGATGCTGCTATTCAGTTTGGTATATTTACCGACCAGAGTATAACTGCGATAAACATTGTATCCGGCAAGGTTGACATGATCCACCCCAGACCACATTACGATGCACTTATGGTTATCTTGACCGACTATTACGCATTCTGGACCGCTAGGCATTCGACAATCAGGAGTATTTGTCGGTGTATTGGTGGCGGTTGGGGTTAGGGTTGGTGTGGTGGTAGGCGTTGTTGATGGTGTCTCGGTCGGGGTGGTCGATGGGGTACTTGTCGGTGTTCGAGTCGGCGTGCGGGTCGGTGTGCTGGATGGAATGCCTGTTGGCGTCTCTGTTGGCGTACAGGAGGGGGTTGAGGTCGGGGTTAAAGTCGGGGTTGTGGTCGGGGTCGCCGTGTAATCGGAGTAGTAATGAATATCCAGTTCATCGATGAATGGCGAG
>CAYUVA010000041.1:0-42595 GCA_964448115.1 uncultured bacterium | reverse complement strand
AGCGATTTCCAGGTCATAATTACCGCCTCCCCACCGAGGCGGAGTGGGAATACTCTTGCCGGGCAGGGACGACAGGTCCTTATGCAGGTAATCTCGATGAAATGGGATGGTATAAAGGCAATTCAGGTGGCAAAACCCATCAAGTTGGACAGAAGAAGCCGAATGCCTGGGGTTTGTATGACATGCACGGCAATGTGTGGGAGTGGTGCCAGGACTGGTATGATTGGGATTACTACTTCAACAGCCCTAGAAACGATCCTAAAGGTCCTTCAAGGGGGAGTTACCGTGTGTTGCGCGGCGGCTCTTGGGGTAGCTACGGCAATCGCTGTCGTTCCGCCTATCGTACCAGCAACGCTCCTGTTAATGGCAACAACAATAGCGGCTTTCGTTGCGCCTACTAATATGTTACCCTTTTTTACTTTTTACACTTTTTACACTTTTTAATGATCGTTACTGTTCACAGAGGATATTGGCGGAAAGGTTCTTATATCCGCTGCTTCCCTTGGGAAGCAGCGGATCGAAAAATTTTTTTCATGACTAATGACTAAAATAAAGGAATCTAATGATTTAACTCAACTTCGCTACCTTGCCGTGAGCCACACAATATCCGAGCCGTGAGCGTGAGCGAGCGGTCATTCAAACCTAACCACGAAGTGGGGCGTGAGGGTTATTGAACCACAAAGGCACTAAGGCACGAAGAGGAAAGTGGTACCGTGGTACCGTGAAGAGAGGATGGTGATGCAAGGCTGACTATTTCAACGCTGAAACAGTAAACACATCACTCTATCACTTTGCAGGGTTACTGGATTCCCGCATTCGCGGGAATGACAGAGAGGGGGGTGCGGGAATGACAGTTGGAGGGAAATTTCCCCCTTTTTATCATGCCCGCGCCCTTAATTTCAAACCGAGAATTTAGGATCATTATCTTGCGTTGACTTATTTATTCGTATGTTAATAATAAAGATATCTTGTTGCCGGGATGGCGGAATTGGCAGACGCAGGGGACTTAAAATCCCCCGGTTTAACAAGCCGTGCCGGTTCGAGCCCGGCTCCCGGCATCTGAAGATTTGACCCATGAGCGTATCCTGGAGCATCGAATTCGGCTCGATGAATATTTTGCATCCAAACTTTCCGTGAACTTGATAATACATTGTGGTAATATTTGCTCAGATGGGTGGAGATACAAGCAAAATCGATCTGATCTATCGGTTCATCAATGATGGACATATCAAGTGGCTGGGGACTGCTGGCTGGTGGATCCGCTTCGGCGAGACCGAGATTGCAATCGATCCCTTCATCTCCCGATTCGATGGGGCAATTCCGCCGACCTCAAGGGCGCTCGATTACCTTGAGCATGTGGATCACTTCTATATTGCGCACGGACACTTCGATCACATATTTGACCTGCCGCGTCTGGTAGAAAAGAGCAATGGGCTGCTTCTAGGTCCCAATGATATACTGTTACTTAGCTCTTTGAAGCAGATGGATAGACACCAGCAACGAGCTACGGTACCACTTAGAACATATACATTCCGAGACTACCGGGTAACAGCATATCAGGGCAAACATATCGTGGTTGATCCCCCGCTGGTCATCAAGACGATCTCGAAGATACCGAAAGGCAGGCTACTTGGCATGTTCAACAGGTATTTCAGGGGTTATCCCAAGCTAGACATCCAGGCTTTCTTGTTCGATAACGAGAGCTTCACCATCCTTGACATCTCCAGCGCAGCCATGCCCGCCGATAGTATCAAGCGCCTTCGTAAAAGGGTGGATCTTTGCCTGATGCCCCTGCAGGGACATTCCAATATAACCAAGAAAGCGTGGGAGATTGCCAGCAAAATACAGCCACTGATGATCATACCCCATCATTGGGATAACTCGTTCCCACCTTTTAGCCGCTTTGTGGATCCACTACCCTTTATGCAGATGATCAAAGAACATTCCGAGACCAGGGATATCATTGTCGAGCGGCTGGACATGGTCTGATCCGCCGGGGGAAATCCTATTCAAGATACTGCTTTTATGTTGATCAGGCATCGGTATCCTGTCTATTACCCCTAATCAGCCTCGATGATTTTAACCAGGCTATCCAGGGCATTTTGCTTATTTCCCCTTGTTCGCCTGAGGTTCTCCTTGAGTCTCGGTGCCATATCATCAGTAAAAAAACGAACCAGTGCTTCAGCAATAGCCCTCGAATCGCCGGGTGGAATGAGCAACCCGCTCTCTTTGTCTTTTACAACCTCTCCGATGCCGCCGACATCGGTAGCGATCATCGGGGTCTCGAAGGCAAGGGCTACCTGTGTGATACCGCTCTGTGTCCCGCTCAGGTAGGGCAGGACGACCACATCGGCAGCCTTGAAATACAGACCTACCTCCTCGTTGTTGACATAACGAGGGACTATGATGACTTTATCCTCGATGCCAAGTTTTTTTATCTGGGTTCGATATCGCTTGATATCATCATAGAACTCACCGACAATAAGCAGCCTCATCTGTACATGCTCCAGCGCCTGGGCGAATCCATCGATCAGGTAGCTCAATCCCTTGTACTTGCGCACATAGCCGAAGAACAAAGCAACATTGCCGCTCAGACCGAGCTTCTCCCTGGCTTTATCCTTTGTGTATTCAGCAAGGCGATAGCAGTCATATACCGGCAGGGAAGCGCGATGGATAGGCATGTTTGGATAAAGCTCAGATAGCTTGCTTTCGACATCCTTAGACAAGGCAATGAAACATTGTGCATATCGAAGCCCCAGCCTGGTCAGCAGCTTATCAGCAAGGCGATTCTCGTGGGATACGATATTCTCGGTAATTATCACGACCTTTGCCCCAACCGATTTGCCGACCTTGGCAAGATAGGAGGTTAGCAAAGCGAAGAATGGATTCCACCAGGAGAAGATCAACCTTTTTGGCTTATAATCCCTTATTCGTTTTGCTGCCTCAAGCCAGGTCAGCGGATTTGTCGAGTCGATGATCTCCTCAGCCTCTATCGGTTTCATGGGTTTTTGGCTTATATCATGCTGCCTGGTGCCGGGGAATAGCAGCTTGGGATACAGTTTAGTGAAGTTTATGACCTTAAGTTGATGGCGTTCCTTGATTGCATTAGCCAAGTGCCCCAAAAACAGCGCATTCCCACCGCGAATAGGATAAACTGGTCCGATGATCATCATGCGCATGATTAGCCTTTTTCCTCGAGGATATAGCGAGCATAGAACTCGGCGGCTCGATAGGAGCTGCGCACCATCGGAGCCGATGCCACGAACCTGAACCCCATGCTAAGCCCAATTTCCCGGTAGCGATCGAACTCCTGTGGAGTCAAGTACCTGTATGGCGCCAGATGCTGCCTGGTTGGCTGTAGATACTGTCCCAGGGCGAGGATATCGACTTTTGCCTCGATGAGATCGCTCATAGCCTGGCGAATCTGGTGATCGCCCTCACCCAAGCCGAGAAGCAAGGCAGACTTGGTCAGTATGTTCTGATTAACCTGTTTAAGATACCGCAATACCTCAAGTGATCGCTGGTAGCTGGTATGTCTGTCCCTGACTTTACGGCTCAGTTCCCTGACCGTCTCCAGGTTATGCCCGATCACCTCGGCTTTGCTTTGTGCGATAAGAGCGATCGCCTCTAGTTTTCCCCCCAAGTCTGGAATAAGCAGCTCGACAACGATGCCGGGGACTCTTAGTTTTATCTCGGAGACACACTCCACATAATGCCTTGCCCCCCCGTCAGCGAGATCATCCCTGGTTACCGAGGTTATCACCGCGTATCTCAAGCCGATCTCCTTGATCATCTCAGCTAGTCGGCGTGGTTCTTCAGCATCTGTATATCCACTTGGATTGCCTGATTTCACCGCGCAGAAGCGACAATTGCGGGTACAGATATCCCCCAGGATCATGAATGTGGCAGTCCTTTGGCTCCAACATTGGCGAGCATTAGGACAACGGGCTTCCTGGCACACAGTATGCAGGGCATGGTTGCGCAGCCTTCTCTTTATATCGAAGTAATCCCTTCCCGCAAAGCCCCGCATTTTCAGCCAGGGAGGCTTTCTCAACAGCTTGTTCTCTTTAGCATGGTAACCCATTACAGGGACATGTTAGATCCAAGCCGTCTTTCAATCAACTGAAAATAGCGACGGTTCAGCCTGGTTCATCTTTAGCAGGAACTTGCGGGATGGATGTGGAGTCGGTGGTTTTAGAAGATCCTTGAAGTATTCCTCTTTTACCATCAATGCAAATATGTGATCCGCAATCCTTGCTTGACCAATACAATTAGGGTGAACTACATCATCCATGAGATAGAGCCAGGGATGGTGATGCAGCCGTTCACCCAGTTCAAGTTCACGATAGGCAACCGCGCCCTGGTATGGAGCGAGCTGCCTTATAGACTCCAGGTCATTGGCGAATAGGGAGCGGATATCGAGATAAAGGACACCGCTACTTTCATGCAGCTTTTTCAGCGCCTGGTTCAACCTCTGATGGTATTCCGGCTCGAAAATCAGGTTTAGCAGTAGCACTTTGGCACCATTAGCCCTACAAAGCTCGATCATCTGCTTGGTGAGACTTATATAATCAGAAATGCTTACTCGCGGGGATTCTCGAATCGGATGAAGCAGACCTCGCTTCCCCCTGAGTTTGTTTATTGACCATTTTAATAGCTTGTACGATTCCAGGCTATTGAGCATGATAAGCTTATCCCCCCTCCAGCCTCGATAGCGCTTCATCTGCTTTTCTTCGGGCACCTGTATGGGAATCCTATCGTTGTTGCCGAAGCCCAGGATGACAAGATCTGGCTTGAGCGGCAATACTCTTTCTTCCAGCAGTATCCTCCCCTGCCGACTTGAATAGCCGGTACATCCCGCATTTATAACCTCGAATTCAAGGTGGGGATAGAAAAGATTAAGCAGGGATTCTAGTTTTCTGGGATATGTATCACTCTCACCTATTGTTTCTCCGTATCCAAAGGTAACTGAGTCGCCTAGACAAGCGATACGCCTTACGCCATCAGGTTTGTAAGGGTTGATAAAGTCTCCCCTGAAACCGAGAGAATTGGTCTGCAAAGTGGGATTAGGGTTCAGTAGCAACTTGCCCTGGTAGTAAAAGTTCGGCTTCAGCGACCATATCAGACTGGTATCGGGTCGAAATGCATAGCGTTTTTGCTCACTAGGATGCACCGGGTTCAAGTCCGGCTTGGGGAATAAGGCTCTGACAGCAAAGGCATTGGTCTTAGGATTGAGCTTTCGAATGTCCTTATAATAAAATTCAAACAGATGCGCTCTCAACAGGCATTCAATGGCTCCGAACATTAAAATGGCGGGCAGAAATGAAAAGATGGCATACAGCATTGTCTTTCTAATCTTAGACATTTCGATCCGCCTTCATTGGGAGTTATCAACCCTATAAACCTTGGCGCCCAGGTTCCTGAGCTTCTCATCGAGATTATAGTAACCCCGCTCCAGGTGGTAAATCCTGTGCACTTCGGTAGTATCCTTTGCTGCCAGTCCAGCGAGCACCAGGCTAGCAGAGGCGCGCAGGTCGGTAGCCATGACCTCGGCGCCGATAAGCTCCTTTACGCCCTTAATCATTGCAACCGGCGCCTTGAGGGTTATGTCCGCGCCGAGCCGGTTAAGCTCGGCAACATGCATGAAGCGTCCCTGGTAGATGGTCTCGGTAACCATGCTAGAGCCTTTGGCAAGCGTTAATACCGCCATGAGTTGCGCCTGCATATCAGTCGGAAAGCCAGGATATATTTGGGTCTCGATCTGCACCGGCTTTAGATACTTGGCACCCTGAATAAAGATGCTGTCTCGCTCGCATTTGATTTGGCAACCTGCTGCTACCAGCTTCTCCATCACCGCATCGAGGTGATGAGGATAGCAGTCCTTGATATGAATCTCCCCGCCGGTGATGGCAGCCGCAGCCATGAATGTCCCCGCCTCGATGCGATCCGGGATTATTCTATAGTCGATAGGCTTCAACTCGGCATCCCCTTGTATGATGATGGTATCAGAGCCTAATCCGCTAATATTGGCACCCATCATGCAAAGCGCCCTTCCCAGATCCTCGACCTCCGGTTCCTTGGCGGCATTGTGGATCTCCGTTTCCTCCTTTGCGCCCAAGGCTGCCATCATTAGATTTTCGGTGCCGGTAACCGTCGAGATATCCAGCGTAATATGAGCGCCAACAAGCTGCCTTCTTACCTCGGCGTTTATATACCCGTGTTCCAATGATACGGTTGCTCCCAAGGCTCTCATGCCATCGATATGCAGGTTCACTGGACGAGGACCGATGGCACAGCCACCGGGCAGGGAGACCTCCGCCTTGCCGAAGCGCGCTAGCAGCGGTCCCAGAACAAGTATTGAGGCACGCATGGTCTTTACTAGCTCATAAGGAGCTCTGATCGATTCTAGGCAGCTTGTATCGACAATAAGGGTTTGATCATCCTTCCAGTAACACCTGGCACCCATTGTCTCAAGCAGCATCATCATGGTCTTGACATCACGCAGCGGTGGGATATTGCGAAGGATGTTCTTGCCATGATTGAGTATGCAGGCAGCCATGATGGGAAGCGCAGAGTTCTTGGCGCCGCTGACACTTACTAAACCGCTTAGTTGTTTACCGCCTTCAATAACAAGTTTATCCATTGTTCAAATCCACCTTTACAATACAGAATCGCTTTATTCCCCTGTAATCATTCTCGAAGCGACACTCACCGATCCATGGGCACCCCTTAACCTCATCATACAAGCGATCAGACTGATCATGCCCGATCTCAATGATAGTATGTCCGCCAGTGATTAGCAGCCTTGGAAGAAGATATATAGTTCTTCTTATGATTCTCAATCCATCATCGCCCCCATCTAGCGCTATTTTAGGCTCGAAACAGCTAACTTCGGGCATCAGGTTCGGTATGATAGAGCTAGGAATGTATGGCGGATTGGAGCACACCAGGTGGAATCGATGCTTGGCTATCTCCGGTGGCATAGGAGCGAATATGTCCCACTTCAGGGCATTAACCCGATCCTGGAGATGATATTTACCGATATTAATTCGGCAAACCTCAAGTGCATCTTTATCGGCATCGACAGCGATAACCTTGCAACTTGGGTGCTCGACAGCCAAAGAGATGGCTATATTCCCGCTGCCAGTGCCGATATCGAGCACCAACGGATTTTGAATTTTATCTTCCATCTCCATCCGGCCAAGGGTTTCAAGCGCGATCTCGACCAGCAGCTCGCTCTCTTGCCTGGGCGCCATGACCCTGGAGTCGATATAAAGCTCAAGCTCGCGAAACTCCGTGTTTCCGAGTATATACTCGATAGGATGGCGATTAGCCCGTCTTTTAATCATAGAACAAAGAAGCTCAAGTTGCCTTTCGCTCAACCGAGATGATCCATAGGCTCTCAAGTAAGCGATGTTTTTATTAAGTAAACTACAAAGAAGGTAGAGGGCATTTGTTTGGGCTTCGGTTATGCCTGCATTCTCAAAAATTAAAGTACACTCCTCAATTATGCCAGCAATGTCTTTCCCAGTAAGGCGGTCAGCTATATCATCTAAGGTCATCACTAATATAGTATCATACCACGCAAGGACACGAATGAAGAGATAAAGTATTTAAGTGGCAAACGCTGCGCAGGAGCCACAGCCGAGTTGGTTCTTGACCGGCGTCATCCAGCTTGTGCCCTGGTAGTTACGCCAATCGAAATAGGCTGACCTGGCTGTCTTGCTAAGCTCAAAAGGGAGCTGGTAGTAACGCGCCAGCGCCTCCTCGTGGTCAGGCTCAAGTCCGCCTAGCAACATCCTTCTCTGCCAAGCGGGCAGCTCAGAGACCGGGTTGGCTGCTGCACGCCAAGGATCGCCTATTCCCTCCAGAGCCTTGCGTATAGCCTCCAGTTCGGCATCATCGCCAATAGCACTCGGCGCTATTATCAATACCAGTAGGGCTGATATGAACAACGCGGTTACCAGTTCTCCCAGGCTAAGTTTTTTAGGCAATCTAACCATCCCTAGCAATCATTATTATCAAGTTGCTCCTAAAAGCACAAGAAGGAATTTTTTTATCAAAAGAAAGACCTTGTCTTAAAATCTCAATGTGTTAACTTGCCAGGGATGCTAACCAACAGGTACAGCCAGCCATATAGATTCATCCTTTTTGATATGGATGACACCCTGTTCGATCACTCACGCTCAAGCAGGTTGGCACTGGAAAAACTCTATGAAAAATACAAGATTGGTAAGCAGGCTATCTCATTGGCAGACTTTTTCGATTGCTTTGCCGAGCATAACCTAAGCGCATGGAAGGCTTATGGTAATGGGCTTATCGATGCCTCTCGAACCCGTGTCGGAAGATGGGAGAGACTCATTGATCAGCTTGGCATAGAGGGGATCGATCCCCCGGCAATCAGTGAGGATTACCTGTCATCATACATGGAGAGGCTCTTTCTGATGGAGGGAGCTATAGATGTTCTGCAATACCTTAAGCCACGCTATCCGCTGGCGATTATCACCAATGGCTTCAGGGATATACAATCGCGCAAGATGGATGCTTACCAGCTTTGGGATTTCTTCGAGTATTTCTTATGCTCAGAGGAGGTGGGGGTTGGCAAGCCGAACCTTGAGTTCTTCAAGCATGCTCTCCAAAAGATAAAAGCAAGCAACCACGAATGTATCTATATCGGCGATTCGGTCTATAGCGATGTCGCAGGCGCCAACAGGGCGGATATAGACCTTATCTGGTACAATCCCCGCGCTTTGGAGCTTCCGCACGGATACTGGGTTCGCCAGCAAATAGAGGATCTCAGAGAGCTGATGCAGCTTCTATGATGCTTAGCATCCAGGCATATCCTTTTTTCAACTACTTTTTGGCAACCTCCTGTAATGGTTATGATCTGTTCATAGCTTGTCATTTCTGCTATTTTTCTAATCGCCATGAACTTGTTCGAAAAATGCGATGGGGATCACGATAGCAAGCCCTATTTCTTTATTGAGCTTACCAATTACTGCAACTTCAACTGCCGCTTTTGCCCGGATAGGCTGATGACCAGGCAAAGGCGCACCATGGACACTAAAACCGTCAAGCGACTCGTTGATGAGATCTCAGACAACCAGCTTACCGATAAACCATTGCAACTGCATGTTATGGGTGAGCCTTTTTTACATAAGGATCTCGTTGAGATAGTTCGTTATATAAGTCAAAAGCGTCTTAAGGTAAGGCTATTCACCAATGGCTCCCTATTGGAGCGCTTCAAGATGAGGGAACTGTTCCCCTCGCTTCATGAGCTTGTCATCAGCACCCAGACTCCGACCCAAGAGCTATATAATCAGTATCGCCGCACCAAGAAGCCGTTCGATGATTATATCAAGGGAATCCAAGAGGCAGTTGAATTGAAGGCGGTAGAGGCGTATGCGACCAGGATTTATATTCACTATCTCAATACCACCAACCTGCCAGTTGCCGGGCTGAAGGTCGTCCATGATAATAAAGATGCACTCAATATACTCGAAGATTGGAAGACCTTCGCATTAAGAGTCATAAAGCGCTACGGCATCGATTTTACCCCTCATCCATATCCTGAATTCCTGCCCGGCTACGAGGATATGCCGCTGGATTGCCCCAACGAGAACCTCTATGTCATACTCCCCGATGTTATAGTCGGCTTCAAGAAGCTAAACACCTTTGCCGGCGGGATGTATAAGGACAAGATGGTGGTTAACAGGCATATAGGACATTGCTGCGCTCCATTCAGTCAGATCGCGGTGCTGTCAAACGGCACCGTAACCTTCTGTTGTGTTGACTATGATGGAAAAACCAAGATCGGTAACATAAACAAAAGTACCCTATCGAAGATAATCAGAGGCAAGAAACTCAGGACGATCCGGGACAGCTTTCGCAGGAATCGAATCCCGCTTGAGGTCTGCCAAAGATGCCTGGGCATCCCCATCAGGAACGATTATGACCTTAAGTTTGGCAAAGCATCCGAGAGCTTCGAGCTTGTAAGCGGCTGGTATAACCTGGAAACGATGGAGGAAGGCAAGGCTCGCTGGATGTGTGCAAAAGCGAAGATAAAGCTTACGGTTAATCGGGGTAAGACATTGATAATAAAGGCTCGCAACGGGAACCCGGTAAAGCCTATCTCGCCTTTGACAATAACCTCGGCGACAAGGAGACAAA
The DNA here is from genome assembly GCA_964448115.1 of uncultured bacterium. Classification (GTDB taxonomy): domain Bacteria; phylum CAYUVA01; class CAYUVA01; order CAYUVA01; family CAYUVA01; genus CAYUVA01. The sequence continues at coordinate 32,425 of CAYUVA010000041.1, read as the reverse complement.
GCTTTGACCTGGATCACGGTCCCCCCAAGACCATCGAGTTTCCCCTCAAGGCAAAGGATATAAAAAAAGGGATCATCGAGTTATCTTGTTCTCCCTGGATCCCCGCCATGCACTTCAAGGGCAATGTCGATGTCCGAGAGCTGGGGATCTATGTGCTCGCTATCGATGTGATCTAGTTGGCTTATAGTAGATTGATCGGCTCGTTCAAAACCCCTTCGAGTATTAGCAGGCGGCGCTTCATCTCGACCCCACCGGTAAAGCCCGATAGATTGCCGTTCATGGCAATAACCCGATGACAAGGGATGATCAGCGGAATTCGATTTGAAGCCATTGCCCTGCCAACCGCTCTGGCTGCTGTGGGATGTCCGCAGAGCGTAGCCAGCTCGGCATAAGATGTAACCCTTCCCCAGGGTATCCTGCTGGTCGCCTGGTAAACATGCTTGGCAAACTCGCTGTAGCCGCTGAGATCTACTGGAACATCGAAGTTAACCTTCTTGCCCCTGAAGTATTCCCTTAACCGATCTGCCATGGAATAAATAAAAGCTGGAACCTGGTCATTTTGTGCTTGCTCCAGGTCAATTATGCCTTCCCATGGCTCCTGGATACCGATCTCACTGATAGCAGCAGTACGGCTTTCACAGGGTAGCGATAGCCTGCTTAGCCCATGCTCAATGGTTGCCTCTCCGGCGATGAAGCCCCAATCTGTGCGTAGAGTGAAATTACAAGTCATGACGATAAAAAAGGTGGTATGCTCAACTCGCCTGCACAGCGGTTATGGCAGTAACATCGAATATATCCTGTATGGAAGCTCCCCTTGAGAGGTCGTTTACCGGCTTATTCAGCCCCTGGAAGATGGGACCGATGGCAGCCGCCTTTGCCAGGCGCTGGGTGAGCTTGTAGGCGATGTTACCTGCATTCAAGTCGGGGAAGATCAAAACATTCGCTTTACCTGCGACCGGGCTTGCGGGGCATTTTTTAGCTCCCACCGACATTATCAGCGCCGCATCTGCCTGAAGCTCGCCATCGATGGCTAGATCAGGGGCTGCCTGCCTGGCTATCTCGGTTGCCTCGATCACCTTATCGGCGATAGGATCCTTGCCGCTTCCCTTGGTCGAGAAAGATAACATAGCCACATAAGGCTCCACCTCGATCAGCTTCTTGAAGGATCTAGCGGTGGTTATGGCGATCTCAGCCAAGGTTTTTGCATCCGGATTAGGGATGACAGCTCCATCGGCATAGAACAAGACGCCGTCCGCCCCGAATTCCTTGGTCGGAAGCACCATCATAAAGAAGCTGGAAAGGGTCTTTACCCCCGGTTGAGTGCCAACTACCCTCACCGAGGAGACGATGGTCTTTGCGGTCGGGTTATCGCAGCCGGCAACCATCCCGTCTGCAAGCCCCAACCTCACCATCATAGCACCAAAGTAAAAGCCATCGAGCATCTGCTCCCTAGCTTTATCCAGGTCGATTCCCTTATCCTTGCGCAGCAGGTAGTATTCATTAGCGAAATCATCGAGCTTGTCATAATTTGCAGGTTGAATCAGCTCCACGCCCTCCAATGAGACGCCCAGTTGCCCTGCACGAGCGAGTATATCCCGTGGTTTGCCTAGAACGATAACCCTAGCGAGCTTCTCGCGATGAATCATCTCAGCAGCGCGAATTATCCTGTCATCATTACCTTCTGGCAGCACGATGGTCTTATAACTGTTGCGAGCCATCCCGTAGAACTTATCCATAATCGACATCTTGAGCTACTCCTTGCAGTTACGGTTTTCATAGGCGAAAACGAACAACCCTTAGCGCTAGACCTATATCACGCATCGCTTTACAAGTAAAGGATCACCAGTTGATGATCAATATCTCTGCTGGTTGTATAACAGCTATACCTGTGTTATAGGTAAACGGCATGAGAAAAGTAAATTATTTACTTTTGGTGGTTGTTGTTTTGCTAGCCGGCTACGGTTGCACGGTTACTAAAGAGAGCATCAGGCTCTCTGACAAGGAGTCGTATCTTCTCGGCTTGCAGTTGATCCATTCCTGGCGCACCTCGGATGGGCGCGAGCTGCTGGAAAAGGTGGAGATAAACTATCCCAAGAGTCCTTACGCACCGCTAGCCATTAAAGCCCTGGGAGACAACAGCTTTGAGCATGAGAATTGGGATGAGGCTGCGGTCAACTACCAGCTTTTCCTCGACTTCCACCCCACGCACAAGGAAGCCCCGGATGTGCTGTGGAATCTCGCCTTATGTCGAATAAACTCGTTCAGTTCCATAGACCGGGACCTGAGTAAGACCAAGTTAGCGATCAACGAATTCAGCAAGTTCATCGAGTATTTCCCAAAGGATGATCGAGTCGCACTGGCTAAGCTTAGGATAAAGCAATGCGAAGACCGTTTAGCCGAGCACGAGGTCTATGTGGCGCGTATTTACTACAAGCTGAAGGAATACGAGGCTACTGTGGCAAGGATACAGTACCTGCTCAGGGAGTATCCTGACTATGAGCACCTAGATGAGGGGCTTTATTACCTCGGCTTGGCTTATCTTGAACAGAAACAGTATGCCGAGGCAAAGGCAACCTTTCTACGCATCACCGAGGACTATTTGACCTCGGATTACTACTTCAAGTCCCTGGCAAAGCTGCAAGAAATAGGAGCTAGGGTTAGATGAGCCGAGGACAGGAGGATCGAACAATTAGAGTTTTCATAACCGGTAGCCACGGTATGTTGGCTGATGCCCTTTTCAAGGTACTTATTGGCGATCGCTTCCAGGTAAGCGGCATGGATATCGACCAGCTCGATATCACCAGGAGAGACCAGGTCATGGAGATCATCCCCTCGCATAAGCCGGATGTGATCATCAATTGCGCAGCTTACACTGATGTCGATGGCGCTGAATCACATGTCAAGGAAGCGTTTGCGATCAATGGATATGCGCTCGAATTCTTATGCGAGGCTGCCAACAGCATAGAAGCGAGGCTTCTCCATATCAGCACCGATTATGTATTTTCGGGGCATAAGAAATCCCCCTATAAGGAGAGCGATACACCGGAGCCGATAAGCGTCTATGGCAAATCGAAGTGGCTCGGCGAAATGATCGTTGACAAGAATGCTCGCAACTACACGATTGTAAGAACTTCTGGGCTTTTCGGCATCAAGGGAAGATGTTTTCCCCAGACCATCTTGAGGCTGCTCGATATCCAAAATGAGATAAATGTAGTATATGACCAGGTGCTTTCGCCGACCTACACGGTGCACCTGGCGCAAGGGATTCGATGTCTCGTAGAAAAGCCTTTGCAGGGGATCGTTCATGTAACCAACCGCGAGAGCGTCTCCTGGTTCGATTTTTCGAGGCAGGTGGCTCTTTTAAGCGGACGAGATCCCTCTCGCATAAAACCGATAAGCACGGCTGATTTCGGCGCTGCGGCGCCGCGGCCAGCATACTCGGTGCTAAGCAATTATAGATTCGAGATACACTGTGGATACAAGCTCCCCCCTTGGAGAGATGGATTAAATAGATACTTGCAGGAGGCGAAATGAAGATACTAATTACCGGCATCACCGGCTTCGCAGGGAGCCATCTGGCTGATTATCTGCTTGCTGAACACCCGGAAGTTGAGGTATTTGGCATCCAGAGATGGCGCTCGCGCAACGAGAATATATGCCACCTGGAGAAAAGAGATGATGTGGTTATCTACGAGTGCGATATGAGGGACTATTCCTCTGTGCGCAAGGTGATAAGCAAGGTAAAACCAGAGAAGATCTTCCACCTGGCAGCGCAGAGCTTCGTACTATCATCCTTTCATGCGCCCATGGAGTCGCTTACCACAAATGTTATCGGACAATTGAACATCTTCGAGGTTGTACGAGATCTCGGTCTAGACCCCTGGATACAAATAGCATGCTCAAGCGAGGAATATGGAATGGTCTATGAGCATGAGACCCCCATAAAGGAGGAGAATCCGCTGCGACCCCTCTCTCCCTATGCGGTCAGCAAGGTAGCCCAGGATATGCTCGGATACAACTACTTTATGAGCTATGGGCTTAAAGTCTTGCGTACTAGGGGCTTTAATCACACTGGACCTCGCCGTGGACATGTATTCGTATGCTCCAACTTCGCCAAGCAGATAGTCGAAATCGAAAAGGGACAACGCAAGCCGGAGATACATGTTGGCAACCTTGATGCCATAAGGGACTTCACCGATGTGCGCGATATGGTCAGGGGATACTGGCTGGCAACCGAGCACTGTACGCCTGGGGAGGCTTATAATATCTGCTCCGGCAAGGGATATAAAATAGCTGATGTCCTCCGGATGCTGCTCGATCTTACCGATGTCAAGGTCGAGGTCATAACCGATCCCGAACGGTTGCGCCCGTCGGATGTGCCCATACTTATCGGAGATAATAGCAAGTTCTGCAAGGCGACCGGCTGGAAGCCGCAGATCCCGTTTAAGCAGACGCTTAGCGATATCCTCGATTACTGGAGGGAAAGGCTCTAGGCAAAGATGAAAGCCTTGATTACCGGCATCGGCGGCTTCGTAGGCAGCCACCTGGCTGATCTATTGACCCTAGAGGGCTGGGAGGTCTTCGGATTAGAGCTGCCGGAAGTAGATCTACACCGCCTGAGCGATATTATCCATAAAATCACGGTGATAAGGTGCGATCTTACTGAGCGACAGAAAACCGAGCAGGCTCTATTGCAGGTGGAACCTGATTGCATCTTTCACCTTGCTGCCCAAAGCCAAGTATTTGGCTCATTCAGCGATGCCAGTCATACCATCAAGACCAACATATTCGGCGCCTTGAACCTGTTGGAGGCAGCGCGCCCCTTTAAGGAAAAGGCGAGAATATTGCTTGTCGGCTCCTCCGAGGAATATGGCATCCGATCTCCAACCTCCGGACCTATCACAGAGGATTATCCCCTGAAGCCGATAAGCCCCTACGGCGTCTCCAAGGCGAGCCAGGAGATGCTCGGATACCAGTATGCTGTCTCTCAGGGGTATGATGTAGTGCTGATGCGACCCTTCAACCATACCGGACCACGGCATTCTGCTCATTTCGTCTGCTCAGAATGGGCCAAGCATATTGCATTGATTGAAGCTGGAAGAGAAGAACCGCTTATTAACCACGGCAACCTGGATGTCCATCGCGACTTCTCCGATGTGCGGGATATCGTGCGTGGTTACTATCTAGCAATCAAGAAATGTAGCAGCGCTGAGGCTTACAATATATGCTCCGGAAAAGCTTATCGCATCCGTTGGATATTGGAAAGGCTGCTATCAATGGCAGATGTCCCAATCGAAGCAAGGGTCGATGATGCAAAGTTTCGTCCTGCTGATCTCCCTTATCTGGTGGGAGATAATGCAAAGTTCCGACAATGCACCGGCTGGGAGCAGACGATACCATTTGAGCAAACCTTGTCCGATATCCTTGAATACTGGAGAGATCAACTCGTTGAGGATTAATAACATAGTCTAGTTGATAAATTCCCAATTCGACAAAAAATAATACAGATCATCACCTCTTTTTTGCTTGACATAGCATTAAAAATTATCTTTAATGGTCAGCGAGTTAGGTTAAAATTCACAATATTAATTCTTTTATAGGAGGAATTAATGAGAAGCTTAAGCGGTCTTATTGCGCTGATAGTATGCGCACTAATTCTACCCGGCGTTGCTCTTGCAAGCATAGCCGGCAGCACGGTAACCCCAGACCCGGAGCTAATCGCCCCCGGCGACCTTAACATCAGCTTCCTGGTGTACAATGGTTCCCCAGATGGGGAATGGATGAGTTATGTCGAGTTCACCTTTCCCCCAGGCTGGGAGATCCTCAATATGTGGCATCTGCCGGGACCTTATGATAATGGAGATCATAACTGGGACCAGTCTGGCATAGGAACCAATGTCGCCACCTGGAACGATGCCGATGGCGGTTGGGGTGAGATGTACGGAGATAGCGACCATTACTTCAATGTTAGGGTCAATATCCCTGCAATCGATAAGGTGATAGCGATTATGGAATGGTACCTGGAAGGCGATTACTGGGGCAGTAAGCCACATACCCTGGCAGGTGAGATTTATTTCATCGAACCACCAGAGATCGTATTACTTCCCTCAGAGACTGTATTTTCCACCTGTTACAACGCAGAGTTAAACCATACCCTGGTGTTGAAAAACTACTTGGGCTATGAGGAGACCTTCGATATAAGCTACTATGGTGATTACCTTGTGTCAGGTCCTAGTTCAGTCGGTCCTATCCCCTATATGGGAGAGCAGGCTTTCAATATCCATATCCCGGTCAATGATCTTGAGCCGGGGAGAGTTATTATCGAGGCTTCATCGCCGGTTAGTAATATAACCTCCACAGCAGTTGTAAATATCGAGCCTTATGTAAAGCACTGGGCGCAGTATGCGGATCTCAATATCGGCAGGGTGGATTTCGATGTGGTATCAGATGATACCCATCTTTATGCGGTGGGCGGTAATAGCGTCGACTACAAGATGTCTTTGGAGGATATGAAGCATTCTGGAAAGCATCTTGAGCCCGCTGGATTAAGCCCTGACAAGGCAAAGGGCTATATCGGCTCCGTGGAGATCTACGATCCCGACCTGGATCAATGGAACTTCCTGACCACTATGCCCCAGCCGATCTATTTTGTCGATGCTTGCGTAATCGACAACAAGATCTACATACCAGGGGATTTCACCTACAACCAGATGCAGATCTACGATATCGCTGCTGATTCCTGGTCAACAGTTGCTATGGCTGCTGATATTCAGGCTACTTATGGTCATAGAACCGTCGCCATGGATGGTCATCTGTACCTGAGTGGTGGTCGAGATGAGTTAAATAGGGTATGGGCTGATCTACATCGGTACGATCCATCCAAAGGAACCTGGTACAAAGAAACATCCATGAATCAAGCCAGATATTTTCACAATCTGTTCGCCTATAATGGCAAGCTATGGGCTGCAGGTGGTGTTGATGAATTAAGTAATATCTTGCATACCACGGAGGTTTTTTACCCATTTAAGGAGGATACTAAGGTAAGCGGTTTCTGGGATATGGATTCCTCGGTGTTCTCCGAGATGCCTTATCCATGGTGGGGAGGTGGCTCCGTTGTCTATGATAACAAGTTCTATGTTATCGGTGGCAATCGCGAGTGGACTCCCTATGGCGGAGCACTCGTCTTCGACCCATATTACAACACCTGGTCTGAGTTGAGCTCCATCCCTGTAGGTACCTTCCGGAATGCAGCCGCAGCGCTGGATAGCATTTATTGTGTTGGTGGCTGGGATATTTTGGGAGCTAGTTTTACTGGCATCGTGGATACCTATAAGTATGAATATTGCACAACACCGCCGGAACCGACCCCATTGCCAGAAGGCACTTATCTGTACCAGAACGGCTTGAACGGTTACTGGGGAAGCTCCGATGTCCATATCCTCCAGGATCCAAGCGATAAAAACAACAACACCGGTCACGAGGAGGAGCTGCTGATCTCCGGTGCGGATAGCTCCGGCTCAACGAGCAATGGTTTGATATTCTTCGATTTGGATACCCTGCCCGAGGCGAAGAACCTGGATCACCTGGTGCTTGCTTACCTGGAGTTATATTATCTTGGTGGAGCCAACGCCCCCAGGGAGATCGCCGCTTGTAGGTTGAACACCCCCTGGTGGAGTGGATTTGGTAAGAATCCGATAAACTCCAGGGGAAGAGCTGTTGAGCTAGATGAGTGCGATTGGGAATGGGCATATTACATGGACACCCAGTGGACTTTGCCTGGCGCTAATAGTGTCCCGGAGGATAGGGATGGCACGCCAGATTCTACGAGGCTTGTTGGAGACTTAACACCTCGTGGATGGATATTCTGGGATGTAACCTCGATGGTTCGATATTGGCTATCTCAGCAAGCCCTGGGGAATTTCGGGGTCTGGTTGGGTGAGCTTACACCCTCTGGAGCTGAGGGATTAGCCCGTTTCGCTTCCAATCAGAGCCTCAATCCGCAACTAAGGCCGAGACTTTGGTTATTCTTCGAGGGGTTAGATGCTCCTGTACTATATGAACAGCTTCCAGATCCGAGTGCGAATCTGTACTCAAGCCAGGAAGCGATGCCGGACTTCAATTCAGCAGTGGCAGAAGATTTCATGTTCACCGATAAGCAAAGCGGTCCCATCAAGTTCATCGAATGGTGGGGTGGATATTGGAATCCCTCTGTTCCGACCGGTGGAACAGCGGTGCACTTTTACATCTACGATGAGAACGACAGTTACTGCCGTCCAACCGACATAGGAACGCATATATGGGAGGCGCATGTTCCATTCGAGGATTGCCATCAGATTCCAGATTCGGCTGGTCGATTCAGGTATTGGGCTGAGGTGCCGCCATTCGAGCCAATGCCGGGCACAAGGTACTTCCTCTCCATTGTTCCAGAGATAGATTTTCCGCCCCAGTGGGGCTGGCAAGCATCTGATACTCAGCAAGGCTGTTTCCCGGTAATGGGATTCCCGGTACTAGGATACCATTATTGGGAATATGTACTATCTTCTGATATGGCATTCAGGCTCTATGGACCCGAGTACACCCCGACACCAGCGCCGACAGTAACTCCAACAAACACCCCCACCGACACACCGACCAATACGCCAACTGACACACCGACACCAACTGACACACCGATCCCAACTGATACGCCGACAGCCACCAATACTCCTACTCCGCAACCTCCTACCAACACACCCACCAGGACGCCGACATCAGCACCTCCTACCAACACTCCCACCAGGACGCCGACATCAGCACCTCCTACCAACACCCCGACGCCGACCGAAGTACCAGAGCCACCGATAATCCTCTGCGCTGGTTACATGTACACCCAGATATACAGCGCCGATGGCGGTATCTTCACCATGCTAGCTGCCTGCCAGGATCCTGGGATGCTGGGCATCGACTATGTCGGCATGTACCTGGATCACAATTATCTTGGAGTTGACATGCCGGTGATTGACCCGGTGGCACTGGTGTATGCCTTCCCGGATACACCTGTTGGAGCTGGAGTTGAGCCGGTCATGCTTGTTATCGGCTTGAGGGCGGTTAGTAGCGCAGTCGAAAGCCATGAGTGGCCCTGGCTCAATGTAACAGAATAAATTCGTTCACCTCACAATATCCTCTATTTCAAGGGCGCTTCGAGCGATGTTCGGAGCGCCCTTTATTGTAGGCATGAAGTGTGATGTGCGAGATTTGAGAGATTTAAAAAAACTGCAACCCTCCGAAGTAAGGGTATCAAACCATATCCAATGGCTTACAATTTCGCTTACAAGGCGCTCAAGATCACCTTGGGATTTTATGGAACCAATAGACATCTTTCCACCTGGTGAGAAACTGACTAATAATATATGCTTGCGTCAAGGATCTCGATCCTATTTTCCATGTGAGCTTGATAAGTCGTGTTGAAAAAGTTAAGTTAAACAATAATAGACTCAACAACATCATCGGATACAAACAACCAATGAAGGTAACCATCAGCATTACCGGGATCTTCTCCGCGGGACCGATTCGTCTCCACGAGGTTATCGATGTTGATACGGGGACAGATCTTGCCGGGCTTTTCAAGATCCTCGATAAAAAAGGCATTCCTAACCGAAGATTCTTCAAGAGCCTGCTAAGGGATAAAAAACCACCCGCTATCCTGAGAAATGGACTACCGGTAAAGCTCCCCCAGGGACTCGAGGATAAGTTGAATGATAAAGACACCATCTCGGTCGTCTCATCCATAGCTGGAGGTTAAGTAGGAATATGATGCCAAGAGCTAGACACTATCTTGCTTGGGCGCTCATCTCAAGCCTCTTGACCGCCTCTTATCTGACAGGATGCGATGATAAAAGCAATGATAATACGATCAGGCTTCGGAGTATTGATTGCGCTGGTGTGCTTCCCGTGTTCGGTTTTACCTATCATCTCGATGCGAGCCTGATCCCTGTCGAGCCTGGTTTGCTGCCCGATGGCATCTTCGATGACTTCTACCATACCTACCTTGAACCATGCCATATCAAGGTATTTCGCTTTGATGTCAATGTTACCCAGAAACCGCAGGATACATGGATCAATCGCCTATACAACCTCTGCCTTTGGTGTGAAGAAAAGGATGTTTACCTGCTTCCTATCTTAGGTGGCGTCGGAGATTATCAACAGGGAGAAGAGGAGAGCTTCCCCGCCGATGTCCATGACTTCGCGCTCGGCTTGGCTGAGATGGTGATGCAAAATAAGCCTGAGCTTCTAACTAGAATCATCATGTACCAGTTGGAGAACGAGATGACCAACTTATACTACCATTCCGGCTGGAGCTACGAGGACCAGTACGCCATGCTTGCTGCTACCTCCAAGGCGGTGCGTGATGCTGAGAAAATGGCATTCGATGGCTACTCCAAAGCCCCAGGCTTCACTCCCTTGATGATAAACTTCGCCATGGCATGGATGTATTTAGGAGTTGGAGAATATACTGACAACATATTGGCTAAAGGTGGGATAATTGATGTACTGGGCATCGATGATTATCCCGGCTCCTGGGACTTCGGGCAGGGTAGCTACCGCGATCTGGTCGATCAAACCATCACTTTGGCGCTAGAGCGAGATGAGCTTGTGATGGTCGCCGAGAGCGGCTTCTCCGCTTGTAATCACCACGCCTGGCAGTCAACCCACCTGGAGCAGCGAAACTACTATGCAGGCATGATGAGGGCGCTAATCGATTATTACGATAATGGAGGCAAGGATGACGGTTTCATCGGTATAAGCTGGTATCAGACAGACTCCAGATTCCTCCCCACTTGCGATGTTGACCCTATTATGTGCATCGAGTTCGCATTCGGAATTATTAAGGACAATGGCGATGGCAGCTACGAGATCTTGGGGAATGATAGCTCTGACAGTGCTTGGCATTGGCTGGCAGAGAATATGGATGCAAACCATGATAAAATGAGGAAATCCCAATGAAAATCGGTATCATAGGGCTTCCCTACTCCGGTAAGCGGACTATATTCAGGGCGCTGACCGGGCAACATATAAGCGATGACATGCTGCTCAAGGGTGGGAAGCCGCCAACTGCCATGGTCAAGCTCCCTGATGAAAGGCTAGACGCCCTCCATGAGCACTTCCCCGGCCACAAGAAAGTGCAGGCGACATTGGAGTTTTTCTTAACCTCAGGCATCGAGGAGGGGGACGGCAAGCGCTCCGGCGCCCTGGAGCACGTAACCCACGCCGATGTGCTGTGCCATGTGATCAGAGCCTTTGAGGATGCTGATGTTTATCATATTTATAAGTCGATAAACCCGGCAAGGGACTTTGAGGCGGTCGATATGGAGCTGCTTCTGTCCGACATAGCCATCGTAGAAAAGCGCATGGAGAAGCTGGAATCGGATCGGAAAAAGATCAAAAGCGATGAGCTGCAAGCTGAATACGAGCTGCTAAGCCGAATACATAAGCACATGCAGGATGGGCAGCCGATCCGCAGTATAAAACTCACTGAACAGGATGAAATCCTGATTCGGGGCTTTAGATTTCTCTCCCAGAAACCGCAGCTAATCGCGCTGAATATCGGCGAGGAGCAGGTTGGCGATGAGGCTTTTTTCGATGAGATCCGCAGGCGACTCTCGGTTCCTGAATCCGCCTTAGCTCCCCTTTGCGCCAAGCTGGAAGGCGAGCTGGTCGAGCTGGAAGCGGATGAGCAAATGGAGCTGCTTGAGGCTTATGGTCTAAAGCAGCCGGCGATGATTTCGCTTACCCAAGGGTTGTACGAACATCTGGGCATGATCACCTTTTATACCATCGGCAGCGAGGAGGTGCGCGCCTGGAGACTTCCTAGCGGAAGCAGCGCAGTAAAGGCTGCGGGCACAATACACTCCGACATGGAGCGTGGATTCATCAAGGCAGAGGTGGTGCCGGTGCAGACCTTCCTAGAATTCGGCTCCATGAGCGCGCTCAAGGAGGCTGGCAAGCTGGCTATCAAAGGCAAGGACTACATCGTCCAGGATGGCGATATCATACAAGTCCGGTTCAATGTATGATGTACTTACCAAGGGACCTGAGTGAAGCCAAAGATATCCAGGAGAAGCTGAAAAAGCAGGTAATCATCGACCGCGAGCCGCCTAGACCATCGCTGGTTGGTGGTGTGGATGCAGCCTATTCAAGAAAAGATGATACCATCCATGGATGTGTAACCGTGCTCGAATTCCCATCGCTGGAGTTGGTTGCTCACTCCACCGCAGAAAAGATAATCGAGTTTCCTTATATCAGTGGGTATCTATCCTTCCGCGAGCTTCCTGTAATCATGGAAGTGCTCAAACATCTTGATCCAATGCCCGAACTGCTTTTGGTTGACGGTCAGGGTATAGCACATCCCCGCCGACTAGGCATCGCGAGCCATCTCGGGGTACTCACTGGGATTTCAACTATCGGATGCGCAAAGAGCCTGCTGATCGGCAACTGTACCGAACCGGCAGCGGGTAAAGGCTGCTTTTCGGAGATCCGCGATGGTGAAAAGATCATCGGCGCTGCGCTCAGAACAAGGGCTAATGTAAAGCCGATGTACATCTCCGTGGGGCACAAGATATCGCTCCAGAGGGCTATTAAGTATGTCCTGGATTGTTGCCCGCACTATAGAATCCCCGAGCCGATAAGGCTTGCCCACAATATGGCCCGAAAAATAAGGGAGGAGCATAAATGATACTTCTTTTAAGCATACCCTCAATCACAATCGAGACCTTTTCAAAGGTCGGTGATTCTCCTCAACACCTAGATGAATTCAGGTGTTGTTTGTACCGTTATGTTGTATCTGCTACATGAAGCAGGGATAGCCACGCAAAGTAGGCAAGCAGCAGTGTCAGGTCGTAACCAACAAGAAATTACCTCTTGACATCAGGAATAGGCTCAGGTAGGGTACAATCAGGAAGACGAAATTACAGAAAATTTCGCACAGAACTTGATATACTTCTGCCTAAAAAGGGTCATGTATCAGCGCTCAATGACTCGGTCAAGCAGAGGCTTCTTTTTTATATCAAAGAAAAGTAGGGCTTGAGTTTATCTTATCATCAACGAATCTCCTGATGGTATTCCTGCAGCGATTTGATATTGAAGTTTTTTTCTCGAAGCAGCCTTATGGCAGCCACTGCCGCCGATGCCTTGCTGATCGTGGTGGTATAGGGGATACCAGCTCGAAGCGCAGCCTGGCGGATCATGTAGTCATCGTACTGCGACTTGCGCCCGAGGGGAGTGTTTATCAGAAGAGCAATATCCTCGTTGATGATGTAATCGACCACATCCGGTCTCCCCTCGTTCACCTTGGGTATACCTTTGACCGGGATGCCCGATGAGGCTATGGCATCTGCGGTGCCATAAGTGGCGAGAAGCTCGAAGCCGAGTTGGTGGAGCTGTTTCGCCAACGGGATTATCTTGCGCTTGTCATTGTCGTTCACGCTGATGAATACCTTGCCGGACTCGGGGAGCTTCATGTTGGCTGCCATCTGCGACTTGGCGAACGCCCTGCCAAAGTCATAATCAATGCCCATAACCTCGCCAGTTGAGCGCATCTCGGGACCGAGAACCGGGTCCTCCTCGCGGAACTTGATGAATGGGAATATAGCCTCCTTTACGCAGACATGGTCGATACTCACCGGCTCAGTGAAACCGAGCTGCTTCAGGGTAGCCCCTGCCATCACCTTGGCTGCCAGCTTTACCAGCGGGATTCCGATCGCTTTGCTCAAAAAAGGTATTGTTCGTGATGCACGCGGATTTACCTCCAGCACATAGAGTTTATCGTCCCGCATGGCGAATTGCACATTCATCAACCCGATCACATTAAGCCGCCTTGCAAGCATTTTGGTCCACTGCTCCATCTGCTCGAAGATCCGGGGGAACAGCATATAGGGGGGTATCACGCAAGCGGAGTCCCCGGAGTGTATCCCCGCCTCCTCGATCTGGTGCATTATGCCGCCGATGACCGTGGTCTCGCCGTCGCTGATGCAATCGACATCGTATTCATAAGCATCCTCAAGGAACTGGTCGATCAGGATAGGGGCACCGGCTGAGGTGTCGATCGCCTCCTCCATATAATGCTTAAGGTCGCCATGGTCATAAACTACCGCCATCGCCCTTCCACCTAGCACATAAGAGGGACGCACCAGCAGCGGATAGCCGATCTCGTCAGCGACCCGAAGCGCATCACGGATGTTGTGCACCGTATCGCCGAGCGGCTGCCTGATATCTAGGCTCGCCAGCACCTCGTTGAAGCGCTGCCTATCCTCTGCCAGGTGGATGCTCTCCGGGCTGGTGCCTAGTATATTGAATCCCGCCTTCTTGATATCAGCAGCTAGCCTCAGCGGGGTCTGCCCTCCTAACTGCACTACCACGCCATAGGGCTGCTCAAGTTCCAGGATATTGAGTACATCCTCAAGTGTCAAAGGCTCGAAGTATAGCTTGCTGGAGACATCATAATCGGTGCTCACCGTCTCCGGGTTGCAGTTGACCATGATCGTCTCGAAGCCCATCTCCCTTAGCGCAAGGCTGGCGCGCACGCAGCAATAGTCGAACTCGATCCCCTGGCCGATGCGGTTGGGTCCGCTGCCTAAGATGGCGATCTTGGGGTTATCGCTTGGTATGCTCTCGTTGGAGCGCTCATAAGTGGAATAAAGATAGGGCGTATAAGCCTCGAACTCGGCTGCACAGGTATCGACCGTCTTATAGACCGGCTTTATCCCTTTGCTTATCCGGTACTCCCTGACCTTTGCTTCGCTTGAGTTAATAAGATAAGCCAACTGTCGGTCGCTGAAGCCGGCTTTTTTCGCCTCCAGGCACATATCGGCAGGGAGTGATTTCAGGTTGCAGCCGATTATGCTGCGCTCGATGTCGAGAAGTTGGGCGATCTGCTCGATGAACCATGGATCGACCCCGGTGTCAGCAGCGATCCTCTGCGTATTGACTCCCCGTTGTAGTGCGTACTTTATGTAGAACAATCGCTCCACATTTGGGATATTGAGATTGCCGGGGAGTCGGTCCGGGTATATCTGGTCCGCGCCATCAGCCCCCAATCCATAGCGGTTTATCTCCAGGGACCGTAAGCCCTTCTGCAGCGCCTCCTTGAAGGTTCTGCCTATAGCCATAGCCTCACCGACAGATTTCATCTGCACAGTAAGAGATTGGTCAGCCTTGGGGAACTTCTCGAAGTTCCAGCGAGGGATCTTGACCACAACATAATCGAGGGTCGGCTCGAAGCAACTGGGGGTAACCTTGGTTACATCGTTTGGTATCTCATCGAGCGTATATCCCACCGCGAGCAGCGATGCTATCTTTGCGATGGGAAAGCCGGTCGCCTTGGAGGCTAGCGCACTGCTGCGCGAGACGCGGGGATTCATCTCGATGACCGCCATGCGACCGGTTTGAGGGTGCACGGCAAACTGTATATTGGAGCCGCCGGTGTCGATCCCTATTTCTCTTATCACCAAAAGTGCATAGTCTCGCATCAGTTGATATTCCTTGTCGGTAAGCGTCTGCGCCGGGGCAACCGTGATGCTGTCCCCGGTGTGAACGCCCATGGGATCGAGGTTCTCGATGGAGCAGACCACCACTGCGTTATCCTTGCTGTCTCGCATCAGCTCCAGCTCGAACTCCTTCCAGCCGATGAGCGATTCCTCGATAAGCGCCTCGTTTATCGGGCTTTGCTTCAGGGCATGATGCACGAGAGCACGGTATTCCTCGATGTTATAGGCGATTCCACCGCCGCTCCCCCCCAGAGTGAACGATGGTCGAATGATAGCTGGGAAGCCAACCCTGGACTTTATCATCTCCATCGCCTGGTCGAGGCTGCGCACCAGTCCACCTTTGGGAATAGGCACGCCAGCACGCTGCATTGCCGCCTGGAAGAGTTCTCGTTTCTCCGCTTTCTCGATCGCTTCCACCCTGGCGCCGATGAGCTTGACACCATACCGTTCAAGCACGCCCGATTTCGCCAGTTCAACCGCGATATTCAGCGCGTTCTGTCCCCCAAGCGTTGGCAGCAGGGCATCAGGTCTCTCCCGCTCGATGATCATCTCAATTATCGACGTACAGACCGGCTCGATATAGGTGCTATCAGCAAGCTCCGGGTCGGTCATAATGGTCGCAGGGTTGGAGTTAACCAAGATCACCCTGAAGCCACCTGCCTTTAGCACTTTGACCGCCTGGGCGCCAGAATAATCGAACTCGCAGCCCTGACCGATAACGATAGGTCCGGAGCCGATGATAAGGATGCTCTCTATGTCGCTGCGCCTAGGCATTTTTATCATGCTGTTTTTCTAGCATCTTTCTGAATTCGTTAAACAGGTAGTTTGAGTCATGCGGTCCCGGCGAGGCTTCCGGATGATATTGCACCGAGAACAACGGAAGCTCCCTGTGTCTCATCCCCTCAACCGTTCCGTCGTTCAGGTTGATGTGCGTAATCTCGAAGCCTGACTCGGTTAACGACCTGGCATCCACAGCGAAACCGTGATTCTGCGAGGTTATCTCAATGGCACCGCTCAGCAGGTTCTTGACCGGGTGATTGGCGCCGCGATGACCGAACTTGAGCTTATAAGTCCTTGCGCCACAGGCTAGAGCCAATAGCTGATGCCCGAGACAGATGCCAAAGATAGGTAACTTGCCGACCAATGCCCGGATGTTCTCGATGCTGCACGATACCGCAGACGGATCGCCGGGTCCATTTGAGAGAAACAGACCATCCGGCTTTGATGCCAGGACCTCCTCCCACGATTGATGCGCAGGAAAGACCATAACCTCGAAGCCATGTTGTACCAGCAGCCGAAGGATATTGTGCTTCATACCGAAGTCATAAGCAGCGATACGATACACCTTCTGCATTGGATTCAAGCTGCTGGCTAGATTGATATACCAACCGGGATCGATTCCCTGTGTCCAGTGGTATGACTGCGGGCAGCTCGCCTCTAATGCCAGGTCGCGACCGACAATGCTTGGTGATTCCTGGGCTTGTTTGACATAGTGCTCCACCGAGCCATCGTATTGACTGCTGATTATCGCCCTCATGGCTCCCTGTTGCCTGATATGTATGGTCAGCTCACGGGTATCGATGCCCTCAAGCCCCACTATGCCATGCTGGGCAAGGAATTTATCGAGATCATCATTGCTGCGATAATTGGAGCGCTGATGACTATACTCCCGCACCACAAGCCCGGACAAGAAGCAGCGCGAGGACTCCATATCTTCAGTATTCACGCCCACATTCCCGATATGAGGATAGGTCATGGCAACGATCTGCCCAAGGTAAGAGGGATCGCTGAGGATCTCCTGGTAGCCGGTCATCGAGGTGTTGAAGACCATCTCGCCGAAGCGCTCGCCAGTGGCTCCAAAGGGAGTGCCAACCTGGTAGTAGCCGTCCTCCAGGGCTATTATTCCCCGTTGTTTTGTCAATTCATGCATGGATATGGCCTAGCAGAACTATAATTTTTTAAATCCAGAATTTCCAGGAGCGAACCTTGTTTCTTTCGAGCCAAAGATTAGCTAGCGCACACTACAAACGCTTGAGTGCCTGCCTTTGGCGGTCATTACCATAACACCAGGCATGAATACTTTACAAGTCTCGATTCCTTGATACGCAAAGCATGTATGATTGCTTTTCAATTGCAGTAGGCTTGATATTGATAGATCTTTAAAACAAAGACAATCTTTTCTGGCAAATGAATATAGTTTCTAAAAATTTTGCCTCATATAGAGTATGATGTTGTGATGTTTGAATTAGAGATAGAAACTAGCTTCTGGACATAATTTCTCCACCTTTCTGTTATGGAAAGGCTCAGATTAGCTATCCTCTCAAGGTGCCAAATGATATATAAAGGGAGTTTTTTCCTGGAAATTCCTCCGCCTCTTTGAGTTCCTGTGAGATCTGCTTAATTGATTGATCAGCACACATCAACCAAATCGGATAGAACCATTTTACTAAGTGAAGTTGACTGTTTTCAAAGATGGTGCTGGTTTTGTCGGTGAATGTCATGGCACAATCATTACATACGGATTATTCTCCCTTGGGTAATCGCTCTGCCATCACCTCGGCGATGTCCTTGACTACGGCGTTCTCCTTGCCGATCTCCTTCATCCCATCAGAGATCATGGTCATGCAGTACGGACAGGCAACAGCGACCTTATCAGAGTAATTGTATAGCTCCTTTGATCGAATCTGGTTTATCCGCTCTCCCTTTGATTCCTCGCAGAAGGTCATTCCTCCACCGCCACCGCAGCAGAATGATCGATCCCTGGCTCTCTCCGGGTCAACAACCGCGTATCCACAGGCGCGAATCAGCTCCCGTGGCTGCTCGAAGACCTGCATATACCTGCTCATATAGCATGGATCATGGAAAACAAAGATGCCACCACCATCCGCAGATAGCTTCAGCTTGCCCTGATTTAATAGTTTATGCAAGAACAGGCTGTGGTGGGTTATCTCTTTTAGCTGCAAGCCAAGCTCACGGTATTCAAAGAGCGTCCTGGAGCAGTGGGGGCAGAAGGTGATCACCTTTTCCACGCCAAGCTCCTTCATCATCTCGATATTTTGCATGGCGGTCATCTGGTACAAGAACTCGTTGCCCAGCTTCCTTGCCGGGTCTCCGCAACAAACCTCGCCATCAAGATAGCCGTAGCTCACCCCGGCAGCGTTTAGCACCTGCACAAGTGCCTTGGTTATCTTCTGTGCCCTGGGATCGAGCGCTCCGAAGCAGCCGACAAAGAACATGTACTCCATTCCTGGCTCGAATGGTTTCATATCAAGCGAGCCAAGGTACTCCGAGCGCAAATGTTCCCCCATCTTCCAGGGATTGCCGTTGTTCTCCAGCCCGGTGAACATAACCTGCGCCTGTTCGGGGAACTTTGATAGCTCCTGCACCTGGAAGCGGCGCAAGCCGATTATCTTGGGGATATGCTCCACACCCACCGGGCACCAGTACTGGCAGGCTCCGCAGGTTGTGCACTGCCAGATTACTTCCTCTTCCATATAAGCATTGCCCAGTATTGATTCTTCTTTTTTAGGATCCTTGGACATGTAATGCTTCAGATCGACCGAGATGAACTTGGGGTTGAGCGCCTTCTGGCTGTTGTAGGCAGGGCATTGCTCCTGGCAGCGACCGCACTCGATGCAGGTCCAGGCATCGAACAGATCCTTCCAGCTCAAGTCGGTCAGGGTGTTGACTCCCATATCAAGCTCCTCCTCCTCGTCTCCCTCAGCAGCCATCTCTTCTTCGGTTATAGGCATCTTAGGGGTAGGTATCTGACCGAGGTTGAAGGTTCTAAAGAAGATATTAAATGGTGCAAACATGAGGTGAAGGTGCTTCGATTTTGGAATATAGACCAAAAAGCCTAGAATCATGAATACATGCGCCCACCAGTTGAGACCATGCAGAAAGCTCCCCTCTTGCAGGATGCCGCCAGCACCAAGAATATAAGTTATCATAAGAAAGAAGATCAGCCCGGCAATAATCGCTGACTCAGTAGAGGGATGGGTCAACTCCGGTGGCTTGAACACGAAACGCCTTATCTCAAGGGCAACGATCCCTATGGTTACCAACCAGGCAAATAACATAAGCAGGAATTTATAAAAGGATCCGAACCATCCAAGAGAATCCAACAAGTGCAATCCATAACCCTCGCCGAAGTGATGGATGGTCCCCAAAGCAAAAACGCAGAATCCCCAGAAGACAAAAGCGTGCATGAGTCCAACAAAGAACTTGCCACCGATAACCTTCTTCTGAAGGATCACCTCATCAAGGGCGATCTTTAATCTCTGGTTCGGATTATCCCAGCGAACTTCATCTTTACCCCATTTAACGATACTTAGCTTTTCCTTGAGGTACTTGATAAAAAGGTAAACAGAACCTACGACCAGGATTGTCAAAAGAAACGCTTTGAACATCGGTCACTCCTTATCCAGTTTGATCTTGCAACTTTGTGTAATGTCTTATTCCCATTATTAGCCATGATGTTGCAACTCGATTACAATCCTTGTAACGATGCGCATTTTATAGATCGTGATGCAACATGTCAATCATGTTTCAGGGTGGATGGATATCCGTTGGCGAATCTAGCATTGGTATCTAATTCGGGGGAATAAGCGACAGATATAAGCTTTTGAACTCGCTTGCCCTTGCATGATTTACTTGCTTCAGGGCAGCCTGGTAGGCATTGTATGCCCCAGCAGCGACAACCGCCAGGTATTCTCTCTCTGCTGAGCCTCGCCAGGAGGGCTGCAAGGGTAAATCGCGAAGAACTATTCCTTCCCAGCGCCGAAAGATATTACCATGAGGCTCTAAAGCATGGGCATTAGGAGGTAATAGCAGGTTCGTAAAACCCCAGGGATAATAGCTGTATCCATCATCTACTAGCGACTCGTCTTGATAGGTAGTGAAGACATTTATACGCCAAGCCAAGAAACGGGCTGCGTCCTCGTTAGGGGGGATACGATGAAGCAATAGCCACGGATAGTTGCGCTGCGCTGTTAGATAAGACCAATTATCCCTGATACCAAGGGTCAGGTTGTGCACAATACCGATATCCTCTCGCAGCCGGTTCACTCCCTGGAGATACCACAACACGAAGACCTCGTCGCTGTTGGCTATTAGCAGGCTGTTAGGCGGAAGGGGCATCAGTGCGCTCCTTCCCCAATCATAGACAAAGTAGCTTCCTTGAGGAATTATTCTAGGGTAGTTTGCTTGGAAGCTAATAATGATGATAACTGCTGGAATGATAGCTGTAGAGTATCTCAGTAGCTCGATACGCGACCTGCCCTTAGTTATAATTCCAATGCAGAGAACAACCGGAGCATAAACCAATGTAAGTCCCTGGGCGGCTAAGATGATGATCGCCAGGTGCCCTAGAATAAAGAAAACATCGAGTGTATTGAACCAGCGGGACGAAAGATTGAAATAGGTTACCCCTACAATGGTGTCAATAGCCCAGATCATGATCAGGGCATAGGCATAAACCCGGCGCTGATTGTAGAAGACATACAAAATCCCAACCAGAGCCAAGATAAGGACGCTCCAATGGAACTGATCGTTAATAGCCTCCTTATAATTGGCTAGATGTTCGCTGAACTGCTGATAAGAGCGAACGAAGCGCTGGGCGTTGAATGTCCTGGTGGTGATAAGCCCGAAGAAACTGCTGGATCGCTGGGGATCTTCCCAGGCATAATATGGATGCTGAGCAGCCCTTATGGGCAGATAAATATGGGTTGAGAAACCGAGTAAAAAAACGAAAAGGTGAATGAATAACTTCCTTAGATGAAAAAAATAATCGCGCAATAAGGTTATCACAATCAATGCCAATGCCGGGATAATAAAGACGATCTGCTGGTGAATGCCCAATGATAATCCGATTATGAATGATGACAGATAAAATAATCTCTGTGAGTAGCTGCGCCAGAAATGATCGCTATTGGTGTGAAAATAGATGCCCAGAATGGATATGGCTGCAATGAAGAAGAGGCAATAAACCTCGGTCATTATCGCCTGCTGCCAGAAGGTTAGAGAAAATGCGAAAAGAGCTCCCGCAAAGAACCTGTGAACGAGGGGTAATTGGAGCGGCTTTAACATGAAAGCCAATAACAACGCACAAAATACTCCACAAGCGGCTGAAAAAAGGTTGTATCGGTAAGCTATACTCCCCAACGGCAAATAAGTGAAACAATGGGCGAGCGGTGTGTATGTGGGATAACCTGGCGAATGCGGATTGCCTAGGCAATAGTTGGCAGTGATCAGCTCGCCGCTGTCTATAAGGGTTACATCCGGCGCCAGGGTCGATAGGTATAACAGTAAAACTAAAAGTGCGAGCAGACAATAGGCTGGAAGCGGTTCCCGATAGCTTTTTGATATTTCAACATCTTCATCCATTGAACATACTTTTCATAATAGCATGAACTCTCCTCTGCCACCTCATTTGAAAAGCAATGTCCCTATATGAGTTATGAGGTTGTTCTTTGTTTCCTTGGACTTATAAACATTATACTCCACCCTAGCAGTATTGCCCCTATGGTTACAGCGCTATCGGCAATGTTGAAGGAAGGCCAGTGGTATCTACCCAGGTAAACATCCAAAAAATCAGTTACAGAGCCTCTGAACAGCCTATCAGACAGGTTCCCCAGCGCTCCTGCCAAGATTAGGCTCAATGAAAAAAGCTCGAGGCGATGGGAGCCGGGGGTGTGAATAATGAGCGCAATGATCAGGGCAATCCCGGCCAGGGTAGTCAAAGTGAGGATTAAATCCTTGTGAGCGAAATCGCTGCCGGAGAACATGCCAAACGCGATGCCATCGTTCTCTGCGTGGACTAGGTTGAAGAATCCAGGGATTATAGCGATCTGCTCATAAAGGGAAATATGCTCTCGCACCAGGACCTTGCTAGCCATATCCAGGCAATAGACCAGTATGGCAACCCCCAGCACCAGGATAATCTTGTTAGTAGTAATCTTCAAATGCCGAAGGAGGGAATCGAACCCTCACGGGCACAAAGCCCACTGGATTTTGAGTCCAGCGCGTCTGCCAGTTCCACCACTTCGGCATGCTGCTCGATCCTTTCAAACATCGCTAAAGATAATCCAATTTCACCTCAAAAGCAAGCCAGATTAGCCTTGTGTCAGGCTATCGAATAGCTCATCAGCGCGTCTGCACCATGCCTGGAAAGCCTCCATATCATAGCTCAACGGGTATAGCTGGTAATGGCGATATATGCTTTGTGCAGTGCAGCTCGCCTTGTTTAGCCTTTTTAGCAGATCCAGCCGGGTTATCCCTCTCAGCAAGGAGTTTATCCTGTCGCCCAAGGTAATGCTCATCGGTTGGATATTGAAATTCTGGGCGAGCTGCCTGGCAGTAATTATATCTCTATCCATGAGTTCGGCGATCTCATCTTGAGCGAACGATTGGAAGGCTATCCTCATGGCATCCATAGCAGCCAGGATCGCTCCCTTGCCCCTTTGGTAATCGACATTATAGCGCCATAGACCGCTGATATCTCTTTTACCGCTAAAAAGGGCGCTACATATCGCTTTCGATGCGATATGGGCAGCGATCATGATGGTTCCGCAGTTGCAACCGTTCAAGGGCACGGACTGGCAGGCTGCATCGCCTAGCACCACGAATCCGTTAGCCACAAAGTTGTATAGCGCCTTGCGAGTTACAACCGGTCCCCCGCCTCCCCTTAGTTTCTTTTGGGTAATGAACGAGTAGCTTTTTATCTTTTCAAGTATGTATTCCTTAATATCAGGGATGCCTGGAATATTGGGGAATCCTCCTCCCACATCCACGGCGTTTTCAGACTCCAGGTTTATCCAGCAATAGCCCTTGTGTACTCCATAGTAGTAGTTCATTTCCCCCCTGGTGAATTCGAGCGCAGTCGGTTTGTACTCGCGCACCTCTCGATATGCGATGGCGTGATCGGAATCAGCGACAGGATGGCTCTCGATGCCAGCATCCACTGGGAGGGATCTTCTGAGTACCCCCTCGAAGCCAGTGGCATCGACCACCAGGTCAGCCTCCATCTTTTTATACCTATCGCCTTGCTTCAGGTTGACGCCTACGACCTCTTGGTCCTCTGTTCTAAGCGAGGTAACCCTTGCATTATCGATGAAGTCGGCGCCGGCTTCGAGTGCCCAATCGAGCAGCCTTTTAGCCATTGCCCTGCGGTCTATTATGTAATACGGATAAGGCTCGATCAGCTTCACCGAGCGCCCACTTGGTGAGTTAACCACCAGTCTGTGCACGCCGACGGTCATCTCCGCCTCGGTCGGAAGGGGGATGCCAGCGATCTTGAACGCCCTTTTCTCTATGGAGTCAGACCAATCGTGTCCCAGCTCTTCCCTTGACTTTGAATCGAGAAGCACAACTTGCAACCCTTTAGCTGCCAGTTTAGCACCCAGGACGCAACCGCCAACGCCAGCACCGGCTATGATTACATCAGCCATTTATCTCTCCTGTTTTTTATTAAAATACGAACCGCTGATTAGCTTGTTTGTTTTATTCTAGACGCCAACAATGCTTTAGTCAATGAGAGGCATCGTGATCTGCTACCTTGTATAGCTCGCTGAATTTGAGGCTCAGCTTAAAGGAAAATACGATCCCCAGCGAGACCTCCAGGAGAAACCAGGATGCGTGCATTACCACGGCAAGCGCAGCCGCAGTGCTCTCGCCAACCCCCAGGTACTTGAATGTCTCTATAGCCATCCAGTGATAGGTGCCGACATAGCCTGGCGATGATGGAATCATCATGCTAAAGGCAGTAACCACAATGACCAAAAAAGCAGCATCCAAGCCGAGATTAAGACCATCAAAGGCGCGAAATACGCATAAAGTGCTCAACACGATAAGCAGCCAACCCAAGGCGGTACTGATCCATGCTCCAAGAAGGTTATAGCCATATACCTTAGGCTTGAAGGCTCGCTTGAGATCGACCAGCCCCTTGAGCAGATCGTACTTTACCTTTGCAAAGCCTTTTGTTGGCTTATTGGAAGGTAGTTTTATCAGGCTATCAGATAGGTTTTGAGAAAAAATAGCAAGCAATATCACAGACATTATGATGAGCATTACTCCTAAAATAGGCTTGTTCAGGCTGATCTCTCCCAACTGCATCGGGATAATGCTCCGCCAAAGCACATACCCCAGGCAGAGCATGATAAATACCACATCTAAGAAGCGCTCGATTATTATGGTGGAGAAAACGGTCGCCACCGAGACTCGATAGCGATTGCCGGTTATGGCTGCTTTTGCCATCTCCCCCAGCTTCCCGGGCAATGTATCGTTAACCATCAGGCTTATGGTATATATCTCGGTAAGCTCGGTTACCCTGATGCGCTCAAACGGATTCAACAAATACTGCCAGCGCCAACCCTTAACCAAAAGTTGCACTGCCTGAAGAAATATTGAAAGTATAAGCCAGGAAATGCTGCAAGAGCCAAGGATTCGCTTTAGCTCCCCCAGGTTCACTCCCCTGAAGGCTAAAAACAGGCATACGAGGCTGACCGGGATGCCGACCCAAAGCCCAATGTTTCGCCTGATAAAGCCGATCATACCATCGATACCCCCGGGGGATACTCATCCCAGAAGTGCCATAGCCAGGGGTGGCTGCTCAGAATACCCTCGAAGAACGAGATGAAGGATTCGAGAGCCGGCTCGATATCCTCGCCTACCGTTATTGGTGCTGCCAGGCGAAAGATATAGCTCCCCTTTCTATCGGTCGGCATCATGGAAGCAAAGATCAATGAAGCCCCGCTGCTGCGTGCCAGCTTATATGCCCCAACTGGAAATGGATGGTCCACTCCGAGCAGTTTTTTTACTCGATATTCTCCAATCCAGCGACCGCCACCGGTGCCATCGCCGCTAAGAAAAACAACCTGGTTCATAGCCAGGCTTCGATGCAATTCCCTAGGATATTTATCCGCTGCAAGCATTTTCGCTGGAATGTGTCCCTCCAGCCGCTGGCGATGCTTGAATGCCACTCGATAGCCGATTCTGCTTAGATTTTCAGCGCGCAAATAGCCTACCTGGACGATCTTGTATCCCTTGAAGGCTAGAGAAAACAGGGGTAATTGCACAATACCGAAGTGTGGTTGCAGTATTATAGCCCCCTTCTTCCTTGATAGCGCTGCCTCCAGGTGCTCAATCCCCTCGATGCTTAGCACTTCATCCAGTTGATGAGGGTTGAGCCTCGGATAACAAAAGATTACCAGTCGATCCTGGTAGTGAGTCTCGAAGCAGCGCCGAATAACCGAATCGATTCCCTCAGAGTCTTCCCAGGATAGATTCGAGCGCTGCAATGCATCCTGTAGTCTATGTCTTTTGCCCGCAGCGAATGCACGGTCAATTTTAGCGAGAAGCCTGAATAATCCAAGCGCTATCCTCAAGGGGAGCAAGGACACCAGCCATCGAAAGGGATACCAAACAACGAGCCTGGCAATATCACGAAGGATGTTCTCGGAAACCTGCATAATAAGCTTTGATCAAGGCGCCGCTATATTCTATCTTTCCGGCAACTCCCATCGATGCCGAAGCGAGACCACCCCATGCCTATGTTCCTTGCATGAATCCACTACCGTGAAGCCGTAGCCTTTGTGAATATGGTGATGGGGAGTGGTAGCCTCCTTGTCGTATATGGCAACGCTTAAAAAATATTTACCGTCCCTTAAGCCGAGGTATTCTATTAGCAATCGCACCTCCCCTTTTTGGGGGATATCAAGCGTATTATTGCCATCCAATCGAGTGTTGGGTCCGGTTACCAGCAATCCCAGGCTGTGATGTATTGCAGCCCCAAAGGTTGGCTGCCTAATATCTCCAAGATCGTATTCAATTCTTACCACCATGCTCTCATCGGGCTTGAAGATGGTCTTGGCTACGCCATTAGCATCCTCTAAGGTTACCTTTACTATCCTAGCTCGCATATCGCCGAATTGGCGTGGCTTTGATTGATCGAGATAATGCTCATAACCGGGGAGCCTCGGTTCTTGTGAAGGCTCTGGTGGTGGTAAATCGCTTGTCTTGACACTCGAATCAGGGGGATGTTGAAAGCAACTGTTGTTACTGCTAGCCTGATGGTTTCCACCGGCTAGTTGATGATAGCATTGAGCCACTCTTTCAGGCTCTCCCTGCTCGACGATAACACCTCGGTCAAGCAGCAAAGCCCTGTGGCACAATGCTTTCATGCTAGTCATATCGTGAGTTACGATGATTATGGTCTTTCCTTGAGCCTGGAACTGTCTTATCTTCTCCTTGCATTTATTCTGGAAAGCCTCATCTCCCACGGCGAGGATCTCATCGATAAGCAGGATATCCGGGTCAACATTTATGGCTATGGAGAAGCCCAGGCGCATATACATACCGGAAGAGTAGGTCTTTACTGGGGCATCGATAAAGCGCTCCAGCCCGGAGAATTGGATGATCTTTTCTATGCGATCCTTTATCTGTCTGCGATTAAAGCCTAATATGGAGCTGTTCAAGTAGATATTTTCTCTTCCGGATAGCTCGTGATGAAATCCAGCCCCCAGTTCGAGCAATGATGATATCTTGCCCTTTATCTGTATGCTCCCTCGATTGGGCTGTAATATGCGAGCGATTATCTTCAGAAGCGTGCTTTTTCCTGAGCCATTGGCGCCGGTGAGTCCGAGTGTTTCGCCCCTTAAAACGGTGAGATCGATATCCTGAAGTGCCAGGAATGTCTCGTATCTGCCTCGTTTGCCTTTCATCCAAGCAAGAAAAGAATGCTTGAGGTTGAAGTTGCGTTCTTGATAGATGCGAAACTCCTTGGTTACACCACGAAGAATAATGGCTGGCGAGTTCATTTCTTAACGACCTCTTAGCTTGCGGAATATGAAATTTCGCGAGTGTTTGATCAAGCCGGCAATCCCTTCTGTGCGCAGGTAAAATCGGGCACGATCCCAATAGCTGACCGGGCTTGGATAAATGTTTCCTTCCAAAGCAGAGCCGAAATGATCCAATGCCTCTACCTTGAAGGGAGCAAGGCAGAAGCGATGCAGCGGCTCTATGGTCTTATCCCAGGTAAACCTCTCGGAGACTAGCTTCTGAGCATTGCAAGATCTCTCGATCAATATCTCGGGATCCCTGGCGATGGAAAAGATGGTCTCTTTGATCATCTGCTCGTCGTTGGGTGGAAGTGTCCATCCCGCCTTGTAGCCATTGATATATTGGCTCAATTCTGAATAATCGTTGTATATCACCGGCAATCCACACCATAAATACTCGACTGTCCTGGTGGTGAAAGCGAGCTCACGCTCCAGGTTGTATGCCATGAGGTCGAGCGCACAGTGCCCCCTGGAGTAGAATTCAAGCAACTCATCGCGCGGGATGGTCTCGTGGAGCTTGATGTTGGGATCATCCTTGAACCAACCTTGGATGTTAGAGAAGATCCCCTGATTTATATTATGAAACGGATGCCTGGAGCCGAATATGTGCAACTCACCTTTTTTCCCCTGTCGGGTAGCTTCTTTAAGCGCATCGGCGGTAGCTCTCATCGCGATTGATGGATCTTGCCAGGGCAGATGTATTCCGCCATAGAGGAAGCGAACGCTTTTTTCATCCCAGTTGGTCTCTGGCAACCGTGGCGATAGGCTGACATGGACCGTCTTTATGATTTTTTCAGGTTCTTGGAAGCCGGCATTGATCAGCCACGAGGTAAAATAAGCCCGCTGCAGGTCGCCGGCGCAGGTGAAGAAATCAGCCTTTCTCAGGGCGTTGAGCTTTGCCGCCCGGTTTATCCGAAGGTTTCCGTGAGATTGATACTCACGCTCCAGGATATGTGGACCATGCAGATCGATGACCGCTGGCAGCTCGATCCTGTCCACTACCACCGCCGGCCAGTGGCAGAAGATGACCACATCTGGCTTGTTCTGCTCGATTATTGCGCCCTGGTTGTAGGCGCTCCAGACATCCTGTTTTAACTGCGCGGGCAGTTGATGCCTATCAGCCATGATGCGGGGCAAGGAGACGATCACCTCATGCCCCTTTGCGCGCAATCCCTCTACTAACCCATAAGCCCGAAGCCCAGCTCCGCTACACATAGAGTTGGGTAAAGGATAGGCATCAGCTACAAAGACAAGTACTTTTTTAACACTCATGGTTTCGGGCATTGCATAATTGCCTGGCAAGTATATTCTTCTAAACCCAAAATGCAATTATTTATGCAAGGTGCTCTTTCCAATTATCAGTTTATTTCCTAGATGCACTGGTCATCTTGCGGTAGTGATCCTTTACGATATCCACCACCTCTTGTACAGAATCGACCATCTTGAAGATGAGACCATGTTCCGGGTCCGCGTAACCATCGGAGATGATCTTCTCGTAGATCCAATCGACTAATCCGCTCCAGAACTCCCTACCCACCAGGATCACCGGGAATGGATAGATCTTGTAGGTCTGGATGAGCATGGTGGTCTCGAAGAACTCATCCAGGGTGCCGAACCCACCAGGAAGCAGAACAAAGGCGGTGGCATACTTCACCAGCATCACCTTGCGTACAAAGAAATAATGGAAGCTGATCGAGAGATGGCAGTATGGATTCCCCTCTTGTTCCATGGGAAGCTCGATATTTAAGCCGACTGATTTGCCCCCTGCGTCGAATGCCCCTTTATTGGCAGCTTCCATTACTCCTGGTCCGCCTCCGCTGATGACAGCGAAGCCGTTCTCAGCCAAGGCTTTGCCCAACTCCTCACCGAGCTTGTAATACTTGCTATTCGGCTTTATGCGCGAGGAACCGAAGACGGTAACCGAAGGCGAGTAGAGCGGGAGTACATCAAAGCCCTGCACGAAGTCCGCGATGATCCGAAAAATGCGCCACGATTCAGGCTTATCTAGCTTACTTATCTGGTAATCCTTGCTCATAGCATCTCCTAAGGCTTATCAGAACCTTGTGTTTACATAACTATAGATTAACAGATCAAGGCATAAATTGATAATATCTACCCCTGACTTATCAAACACGCTGTGAAAGGAAATGTCCTTCGATTACGATATGTATGTAGGAAATCATGTGTCTGGTTGACATGTGCATTAAACAGGATTAAACAAAAGAATATGAAGTCTCTTCATGGAAGTAAATTGGAGATCAAGAAGGATATGCGATCTATGAAATATTATGCATCGGTTACGCTTGTGCTCTGCACCCTGTTGATGATGTTAACTCCCCAGTTAGCCTCATCAGCCTATCGTGCGGTTATTGTCGGCATCGCGGACTATCCGGGGTACTGGAACGATCTCAACTACACAGACGATGACGCGATTGAGATGCGAGCCATGCTTCTGTCCTATTCCTCGATATGGAGCAGCGGTAACATACAGCTTCTGCTCGACTCGCAGGCGACAAGACAAAACATCCTCAACGCCCTGGTTAACATGTTCAACGCCGGCAGCTCTGGGGATACATTCTTATACTTCCACTCCAGCCACGGCAACTACACCAGCGATCAATCCCCTTATGATGAGAGCGATGGCTATGACGAGACCCTGGTCTGCTACGATACTGAGCTGCTGGATGATACATTGGCGAGCTATATCCAGCAATATATGCCATCTGGGGCGAGGTTTGTGATGCTGGTCGATACCTGCCATAGCGGCGGTATGATCGATGGCAGCAAGCAGGAAGAATGGCAGGTGAGAACCTTTCACAAGCCAGAGAATCCTCTCCAGTGCCCCTTGAAACCGGATGATGGCTTGGAGAAGGATATAAAAAAGGCTATCGATGCCAAGAATGCAAAGGATCCCGGCAATATCTCCAACTGCGTGATAGTTACCGCTTGCCGAGCCGATGAATATTCCTATGAGTATCCCGCACTCGCTCATGGGGTCTTCTCTTACTATCTACTGCAAGGGTTGGATGATCTCACCGCCGACTCCAACAATAACAACGATGTCTCTGCCGAGGAGAGCTACGATTATACCTACCCGCGGGTGGTTAACTACCAGAGCAACCAGCATCCGCAGATCGCCGATAACTATCCAGGACAGATAGCGATCGTGCTCCAGGGAGCGCCACCTCCGACTAATACACCAACCCGCACGCCCACACCGGGCGGTCCCACATCGACTCCAACGCCTACACCGACCCAGGAAGATTTCTGCTCCGATGTCAACCAGGTGGAGTGTAATGCGAGTTATAATGGCGATTCTCAGAATGGACAAAACTATGCCGAGAGCTATAGTTGCGTGGATTACAGTTACCCCGCTCCCGAGGTGGTCTGCGAGATAACCTTTGAGCAGGGGGCTGATGTAACTATAAGCATGACCGACATCCAGGGCGGGGATCTCGATTTATTCTTGCTTTCCGAGTGCGATCCAGCCACCTGCATCGAGGAAAGCACGACCACGGGCAATGAACAGATAACCGTCCAGTCGATTAACGCCGGCACTTATTATATAGTCATAGATGGCTTTAACGGTGCAGTTGGTACCTTTAATCTCTCCATCCAGTGCAGCGGCTCCCAGCAAACCCCGACTCCGACCAGGACAGCTACCCGGACTCCCACCCCCACCTTCACCAGGACACCTACCAGAACACCAACCCCGACCTTCACCAGAACCCCGACTCGCACACCGACGCAAACGCCGACGCTGAATCCATCTTATACACCGATTCGAACGCCAACCAGCACACCTACACCGATAAACCCGACCAATACCCCGACTCGCACCCCGACCCCTACGGCAACCGGTACTCCCAGCGGTCCCACGCCCACGCCGACCGATACTCCGGGTGATTTCTGCGATACGGCAGTGCAAATTAGCTGCGGCGATGAGGTTGATGGGGATACGACCGGTGGCGTCAATCTCGTCAATTCCTACAGTTGTGCACCCTATACCGAGAGCGGTGCAGAGGATCTATATGAGCTAGAGCTTGCCCCTGGACTCACTGCGATTATCACGGTTAGCGATATACAGGGCGGGGACCTGGATCTGTTTATCCTCGATGCCTGCGATCCCCAGGCTTGTATCGATTTTTCAGCAGAGACCGGCGATGAGCAGGCGGAGATCACCGATGACTCGGGCGGTATCTACTATATAGTCATCGATGGCTATCATGGCGCTGAGGGGAGCTATCATTTATCCATCGAGTGCCAGGGAGCGCCAGCTACCGATACGCCCACGCCATTGCCACCTACCAAAACCCCCACTCGCACGCCCACCCAGCAGGCGCACACATCCACACCGACCGATACTCCGACATCACCGCCTGTAAATACGGCGACTCCTACTCCCACATCGCCGGGCGATGATACATTCACTCCCACACCAACCCCACAGGATACGGCAACGCCACAGCCGACCAATACCATGGTTCCCTACGAGGAGGAACTGCCATCGGTGCGCTTAGCTGGCTGGTGGGATACGAGGATAATCGGGCGCTATGGCGGCACCGTGCAGGTCATGGCTTACCCAATCTTCAATCCTCAGTCCGAGCAGCGCAGCCTGCAATTATACTACCAGGGACAGCCGATCGGAGTTACCCTCTGGGATAACGGACAGTCGGACGATGGCATGGCAGGGAATGGCATTTATGGTGCCACCTTTCAAATACCACGTGGTACGGCAGCACAGAGTTTCCTGGTCGATATTTATGCCTCTGACAGCGAGGCGGCTCGCATAGCCTGGCCCGGATTAGAGGTCAAGGATTAAGCAAGGCGTGGTTATGATTCGCCCTTTCAGGATAAGAAAAAATCTTTAGATTACTTACCTAAAGATAGCACACTTTCACGAGTCATAATTTTCATGCCCCCCGAATAGGTGGGGATGGGGGCTATTATTGACATAAGATTTGTTTCGCTAACCGGCACCTCCATGTCATTCCAGCCCCGCATCAAGGGCGGGGTAAACTCCGGCAGGAATACAGTAATCACGGGAAGTGATAAAGTGATAAGGTGATA
>CAYUVA010000040.1:0-43589 GCA_964448115.1 uncultured bacterium | reverse complement strand
CTATATACCCCGCCATAATTACTCTGTCCCCTATTATCCGCTACTGTACAGTGTCTGAAGCCGATATGTCCTGTATCCGTGATATATGCTGCACCACCGTATCCGCCAGCCTGGTTTCTGGCGATTATGCAATTAGTTGGATAAAAATAGCAGTCAGTAGCATACATCGCTCCACCATGGCTGCTGGAATAATTGCCCTGGAACAAGCAACCTTCCATCTCCACATAAAGGCCACCTACATATATGCCACCGCCATAAGTGGCATTGTTATCAATAAATTTGCAATATCTGATTTTAGGGATAGGAATAAAGCTATCACCGTTGATGTATATCGCTCCACCATTGGTGCCGGAGGCATTCTTGAAGGTGATCTCCTCGATAGTGCAAGTAATATTGATATCGACAAGTGGTCCGAGCGTATTTTGTCCGTCAATGATGGTCTCATAAGTCCTGAAGTCGTATTGCCATCCCGGCTGCCCGTTATTCCGATATCCACCTCTAATGATTATACTGGTCGTATCACCGCTGAACTTGCTGCCCCTGATAAAGAGTTGTTCATTGTAGGTTCCCTCGGCGATAAGGATAGTATGGTAATCAGAGGCAACATAAAGAGCCTGGTTGATGTACTTGTATGGGTTATCATGAGTGCCAGCACCGGGATAAGTAGCGTTTATGTCAACATAGATGGTTGTGTCCGGGAAATAGGTTGCCGTGGGGGTGGAGGTCGCTGTCGGGGTCTGCGTCCCTGTAAGTGTCGGGGTCATTGTTGGCGTTTTAGATGGTGTATTCGATGGTGTCGGCGTGTTGGAGGGGGTTCTGGTCGGTGTTCTAGTGGGAGTGGTGGTCGGAAGGTCCGTAGCTGTCGGT
The DNA here is from genome assembly GCA_964448115.1 of uncultured bacterium. Taxonomy (GTDB): domain Bacteria; phylum CAYUVA01; class CAYUVA01; order CAYUVA01; family CAYUVA01; genus CAYUVA01. Next base: position 42,722 of record CAYUVA010000040.1, on the reverse strand, counting down.
ACTTCGGTTGGAGTTGCTGTTGGATCCCAATCGTATATTGTAAAATCGATCCCAGTAACGATACCATAATTGACCTCTACCGGATTATTGGGATATTCACCTATAGCATCCCCAGCATCTGGCTGTTGGTTCCCATTGACATCCATAAAGGCTTTAACATCATAAGATGTCCACAGGGTGTAAAGGGTATAAGGCTCAGGATACGAAGGATTCTCTCTTAAATCGTATTCCACAACATTATCAGTTCCAGGTTCCATTGCCACAACGATCAATTGTCCTGTTCGGGTACCATAATAATATACATGTCCCGATATTCTACCCGCTGCTGCAATGGAGCAGGTTGTTAGGATGAGAATAATTGGAAAAAAGAACTTAATTCTTGTCATCGCAACCTTCCTATAAGCGCTTATATATGAGTACATTTCTAATATAACACCCTTTTATTAGAAATGCAAGAAAAAAAACAATTTTTTCTGAAGAATGAATCATGGAAGATGTGAATTTACAAATTCCACAAAGTCAGGATAAGAAATGTTGGCTACATTTATATCATCGATACTGGAATCGCCCAAGATCATTCCCGCTATCGAGAATGTCAGCGCGATGCGATGATCCCCATAGGACTTGAAATTACCACCATGCAGAGCACTTGGATCACCGGTAACAATAAGGTCATCTCCAATAACCTTAACAGCGCTTCCCATCATCCCAAGATTATAGGCGATTGATGCAAGTCGGTCGCTTTCCTTTCCACGCAGCTCATGGCATCCAATAAATCTGCTAGTTCCCCTCGTGAAAGCTGCCAACAAAGCCAAAATTGGAATCTCATCGATGACTAAAGGAATCTGTTCGGACCTTATATCAAAGGGAGATATTCGAGATGATTCTGCGACAATATCACCACAAGGCTCTAAGCCATGATATCCTTTATGCAGGATCTTTATTTGGGAGCCAGCTTCAGTTAGTATCTCCAGCGCTCGGATTCTAGTCGGATTTATCCCGACATTCTCGATGGTGATCTTCGATTCTGGAAGCAGCAGACTCATAGCTACAAGATACATCGCTGAAGATACATCCCCTGGAACATGTATCTCGGCTGCCTGCGGGATTTGTCCACCCGGCACCATGATGCGCTCAGGTTGGATATCAATATCTATATTCATATCCTTCAACATCAGTTCGGTGTGATTTCGAGTGTTTATCTTGCCAGTCAAGATAGTCTCCCCTTGCCCGGCTAAACCTGCCAGGATAAGACACGATTTGACCTGCGCGCTAGCCACCTTTAGTTCATATTCAATCCCCTTTAGCCTATCTTTATTTCCCTTCTTGAATACAAGCGGTGGATAGCCATTATTTGAATCAATAGATGCTCCCATATAACTTAATGGCTCGATTATTCGCTCCATTGGGCGTTGCAGAAGTGACTGATCACCAGTAAGGGTTACCTGGATATTTCTAGACGCAAGTATTCCTGCTAACAATCGCATCAGGGTCGCACTGTTACCCGCATTCAAAGTATTTCCTCGTGGAGCCAGTCCATCTGAGCCTAGTCCTTGAACGATAGTTATATCAGCGGTGCTATTTATGCTTATACCAAGATGTTCAAGGCAGGAGATTGTGCTATGGACATCGAGACAAGGATTTAGATTACGAATTATGCTTGTGCCATCAGCGCAAGAACCTATAAGCAGGCTTCTTATGGAGATCGATTTATCGCCTGGTACTTGGAAGTTACCTTTGATGCTGTCTAACTTTGGTAAGGGATACATAAAACTTCTTTCAGGTTACTAGCATCATATCGAATATATTTCTAGAAAGCTATTATACGCTTACATGCTTGCTTCTTTCCATATTGACAGTTCTTAAATGCTTGTGCTAGCTTCCTTTTTAACAGTATGGAACTACTAGTCATAATACTCAACAGAGAAGAATACCTGGACGATGTCCTTACATTATTCTTGGAGCTAGGGGTTACTGGCGCCACGATAATCGACAGCGTGGGCATGGGCAGGATCATCTCTGAGAACATCCCCATCTTTGCAGCCTTCAGGGACATGATGTCCGGCGCTCGCCCGCGTAATAAGACAATTTTTACCGTGCTTCCGGATATGAACAAGGTTAAGGAGATCGTTAAGAAAGTACAAGATGTGGTCGGCTCCTTCCAGGGCACCGGCAATGGATTTGCATTCTCAATACCAGTAAACTTCACCTGTATTGAGGAGAAATGCGATGATCTACAAGAAAATAAATAGGTCTTTCAAGCGAGGACCCCTTTGTTTTTATTTAATATTTTTATGTAATTCCCGTATAACAAAATAGTTGACTAGCAAGCTATGGGAACAATCATATTAAAGGAGATATAAGCATGAGAAGCAGAGGAATTCATCCGTTAGTAATGATGGGCATAATGATATTGTTTTCGCAAGGAATGGCACTAACAGAGGTTATCATCTCACCGGATACTATCGATGAGGACTTTATTGGCTATGTTTACATAACTGCCGACTGCACCCCTGGCGAGGAACTGCTATTCCAGGCATACATCGATGTCAATAAAAACGGTGCGATCGATGCTTACGACCGAATGTACAGCGCGCATTATGTAACTGATGGGCAGGCTCCTCGCCTGTCCAACACTAATATACCCTACGATATCGACCTGGCTGCTGATGGGAATATAACCCTGGAGATGAAAATGCTTCATCCACCCAATTTTTTGGGGCAGATGCTTTTCAATGTAACCGACTCCTGTCAGAACGAGGCTATGGGTGTATTAGTTGTCGAGCCTGCTGATATGGGCATGAGAATAGACTGCCAGGTGCAACACGAGAATAGCGGGGTGCCAGGGGGATTCGCTATGCTAATGCCAGCCAGCTTAGACGAACCATTGCGCGTCTCCGTGGGCGACCAGGCAGGTAATCTCTCCATGTATCCGCCAGCCGCCGGCTCCTATTATATCATCGGTATTGGCTTCGATGATTATTACAGCGACTTCTATAGCAGCATGCAAAGTGTTGATATCTTCGATGGAGAGACAATTGGCGATGTTGTGTTGGATCTTCTTCAGGCAGACTCGCAGATGACGATAGTCATAAGGCAAACTGGCAAGAACGGCAGCTTTGTCGGGGTGAACTTCATGGCGCAACAAGGTGAGCAACCGGTTTTGTCATTCGGACTGAGCGGCACCAACAATCGCGCCCGACTCAATGCAACACCTGGTTATTGGGGAGTAGAGGTCAGCTTGGACTCGCTTGCATCTTATGGAATGGTGGCAATGCAGGATTTCCTTGAGGTGAATGTCGAACCGGGACAGACAACTTCCACCGACCTGGAAGTACGCCAATTCCAATGCACTGTACTGGGTAGAATAACCGATGCCGAGAGCAATGAACCGGTCATCGGCATAACCGTCTCAGCCTCGCCGGGGATTAAACAGAGCGCCGGTTATTCAGAGGGGATATCAGATCTAAACGGTTGCTATTGCATCGGTTTGCTCGGGGAGAGTTACATTATTCAACTCGATGAGGAAAAGCTCTATCAACTCGGATATTTGGCTCCGGATCCCTACTTTGTTGACCTGCAGGATACTTGCGTGCTGACCGGTATTGATTTTAGCCTCCAAAAGTACAACTCAGCAATACAAGGGACTGTTACCCTCGAAGGAGAGCCTATACAGGGGATCATAGTCCATGCCGAGCACCAGATGGGTATGGAATACTCCACCAGCTCCGCTTCAGATGGCTATTATCATATCCTCGTTGAGCCTGGGATTCTGAATATCAGCCCTGTGCCCGGATACATGGAGGAGTTCCCCTATGTAATTCCCCAGAGGGTCGAGGTTGAGGTCAGCGATGGCGAGACACAGACCGTGGATTTCGATCTTAAGAATATCGAGTCTTTCCTCAAGGGCACGGTTTACCTGGATGATCAGCCATTGCCTGGGATCACGCTCTTTGGCTATCGGGAGGATTACTTCAATATCACCAGTTCCGATGCTGATGGAAACTACTCGTTGGGGTTGTTCGCCGAGGAGTGGGTGGCTGGATTGCCTGGAGATCTTATAGAGCAAAACAACTGGGTGCCGGCTGATGTGATGTACCAGTTCGACATCGATGCAGATGAGGTAAAATATCATGACTTCAAGGTTTACACTGCCAACAGCGGCATTGCTGGCAGGGTAATCGGCGATGACAATACAAGCCTGGTCGGGATCGGCGTATATGTGGTGAACATCGAAAAACAGTACACGCTTGCAATGCAGAGCGGACAGTATGGCTGGTATAACTTCGATTCCATCGCTGGAGACCATCTCATTTTCATCGACAACGAGGAGGCAATAGCCAGGGGATATTTCCCCTATGAGGGTAGTAGAGAAACCCTTCACGCCGGATTCATCAAGTACCTGGAGATAGTTCTGGAAAAAGGCACTTGTACACTAGAAGGTCGGGTAACCGATGCCTTAACCGGGCAGGGTATCAGCCGCGCTTCTGTGATAGCTGCCAAGACGGATCCCCTGCGCATTGTGGAGACCAAAACCGGTCCCAATGGCTATTATCAGCTTCCCACCAAGCCGGGTATTTGGCTAGTCGAGGCAGTGGCTGCCGGGTATCATCCCGCGACCCCACAGACAGTTACCTTCCTGTTCGACGGACAAACCAAGACCAGGGACTTTCAGCTTACCCCCGAAGGGAGACCTTATATTAGGGTCGCCGGCTACTGGGATAGCATGATCACCACCGCAAACGGGGGAACTTTATCCGTGGTGGCTTACGCTGAAGACATTAACGGCGCCAGCGATATCCAGAGCATCGAGCTTTATTACCAAGGAATCCCCACCGGGGTTCACTTGAAGGATGATGGCACATCCGGCGATACGGTACCCGGCGACGGTTTGTTCTGGCTGATAATCCAAGTGGATCCGGGCGCACCTCCAGGCATTTATCCATTGGAGATGCTCGCCACCGATTTATTGCTCAACAAGTCCGACCTCTGGCCATACCTGGTGGCAACCGATTAAGCATGGTTCCTATAAACACAGATGAAAGCCTAATAAATGGGAACATCCACCACAGTTAATCTGCCAAGACCATGGCGACGAATCCGAGAGGAGATCCAGCAAGGGAGCCAATTCCCCGAAAAGCTTGTAGCTGAGATAATCTCCACAGTCGGCGATGTTTATCCGGAGCTTTTCAACGGCGAACGCGAGGCTGAAATAATGGAGATCATTGCTTCACGGCTGAACGATTACTATGTTGGTAAGCTAGAACTATCCCCCAATATCATCGATGATCTTAGCCATGAAGCCAAGGGGAGAATTGACCGTATAAAGGAAGTTTTGCTGGAAAGGTCTTGGACAAAGCTAGTAAATAGCTTGAAACAGACACCGCTTTCAGGTGAGCCAGGAGAAACCGAGCCGGCTAAGCGAATAAGCGCTAACATCCATGACTTCTTGGCAGATTATTATTTCCAATGGTTTAGTCACATCATCTCTGGCGAGCTATCGAGGAACTTTGGTAAAAGCGCCTTTTCATCCATGCCCAGCCATCAGCAGGACACGGAGCGTCTCCACGAGTATTGCAAACAGACCGCAGATAAGGCGCTATCTGGGATGAGGATCGAAAGGCTTTTCAAGGCGAAAAGCGGTGAAGCGATGAGTCGAAAAAAAGCTAAGAACCTGCTCGGCAAGTTCGCAGAGAGCTTTAAAAAACATGCCCTCGGCTTATGAGCAAGCCTGGTGTCTATAGCGTAGCGCTGAACCTATCCGAAAAAGACCTGAAGTTAATTTCATCTCCAGGAAAGATAAAACGCCAATATGTCCTGCGCAGCCTTGATCATCCACATAATTGCTACATACCATACAACAAGTTGAATGCGCTTAAAGTTGGCGGCTTGTCTGCCAGGGAGCGCGATTTCCTCGACATTATAAGCGGCATATACATGGCTGATCTCTGCTGCCAGCGCGGGGGGGACCTGCTTTCCTGGCAGCGAAGCATTAGACTTCATCTTGCACTTCGAGAGCCTGGATACTGGGATGCATGCAAGGCGGATTTCGAGAAGCTGCTATCGTTTCTATGCGGAGATATAGTAGAATTAAATTTCTACACGCTAGCAAGGGATGACACTCCTATATTGAAAAAACGAGGAGAGATAAACAATCGAATACAGGGGTGTGATTGTGTAGCCTTGCTTTCCGGTGGACTCGATTCAGCAGCCGGGGCGGTCAAGCTGCTCAAGGATGGCAGAAAGCCGTTGTTCTTGCGCCATTATACCAATGAAAAAGCCTCCAGCGAGCGGGTGATTAACGGTATCTCGCGCTTATTTGAAAGGGACACCATCCTGCCCATCATTTTTCTTCGCTGCAACCTGAAAGGGGTAACCAGAAAAGCAGAGCCGAGCCAGCGCAGCAGATCCTTGCTATTCCTGGGATTTGCTGCGATCGCTAGCGCTGCTTTAGGTTGCCTTGAAATCTACATAAACGAAAATGGAATTATAGCCTACAACCTACCGCTTACATCGGGGCGCATCGGGAGCTACTCCACCAAGACCGCGCATCCTTATTTCCTTTCGATGTTGGAGCGACTCATATCCTCTGTTTTTAATAAGCCATTAAGAATAGCGAATCTCTTCGCGGATCAAACCAAACAGGATGTAGTCAAGGTATTATTTGCCAATCGTGCTGAGGATGTTATATCAGTTACGCACTCCTGCATGACCTCGCGCAAGATAGTCTCCGAGCACTGCGGATCGTGCATCCCCTGCCTGTACAGGATGGTGTCGGTAGGCGGGATTACCCAGAGGGAACCGAATGATGTCTATTACATGAGAAATCCCTTTGCTGATTTCTTCTATTTGAAGCCAATGGACAGGATAAACCTGGTTGATATGCTCCAGCTCGTCTATGCCTTCTTGTATTACGAGGATTCCAGGCTGCTCGAAATATATCCTGAGTTGATACACCTTTCATATTCAAGCAATGATCTTGCCGGCATAATAAAGCTGCATCGCCGCTGGGCGCAGCAGGTGCATTATTTTATCCAAAGGGTATATCCCGAAATGTATTTTCTTATCGACAAGGTAACTCAAAGCGCGATGAATGCCCTACGGGAGCATTTAATCTACGATAAGCCGCTGAGGGCGACCATCTTGAGGCAATATCTCGATCTGGAGGGGAGGGAGCCAATCAAGCAGAGGATTTTACGCGATCCCCTAACCCTGTCTAGGGATGTCTATTTATACCTAAAAAGAACGATATTGTAACAGGACTTCCATCCTATACCCTGTCAAGCTTTCGTAGAGTGTACCTGCAAAGCACCTTTTGACATTGGTGGGCATTTTTCCTAAATTTTATCGGCTAATTTGCCAATATCTTGGTGTGTCTCGATGAGAATTATACCTAAAGTCTTCGATAACATCGCCGACTCAATAAAACGGTACAAGTGGTTCTATATCATCGGCTTGATCAGCCTTGTCTGTGTCGATGGTCTCCAACTGGTAATCCCCAAGGTCTTCAAATGGGTGGTGGATGACCTCGCTACCGGCTTGAAGGCTTCCGAAGTTCTGCTCAAATATGGCGCATACATAGTCCTGCTATCGGTCGGCATCGCCCTGACCCGTTTCGCGTGGCGAACCTTGATAATCGGGGCTTCGCGGCGCATAGAGCGCGATCTGCGTCAGAAATTCTTCGATCATATCCAGACCCTCTCCTTCAGCTACTTCAACCGCACCAAGACCGGGGACCTGATGGCACATGCCACCAATGATATCGAGGCGGTACGCATGGCAACGGGCATAGCGCTGGTCGCTGCCACGGATGCGACCCTTCTATCGCTGGCTTCCATTATACTAATGCTCACCATCAGCCCCTCCCTCACCCTGGTTACAATGATCCCACTGCCGGTGCTTTCGTTCGTAGTATTCAGGTTCTCCAAGATGCTGCACACCCGCTTTCGCGCCGTGCAGGAATCATTCTCCCAGCTTACCGACAAGGTGCAAGAGACCTACACGGGGATACGAGTTGTTAAGGGCTATGCCCAGGAGGACAATGAGGAGAAGCGCTTTAGCAAGTTCAACAAGGACTATTTGGAGAAAAACATCCGCCTGATTCGAGTCTGGGGGATACTTATGCCCATGATCGGCTCTATAATCGGCATCTCACAAGCGCTTTTACTCTTTTATGGTGGCAGGAAGGTCATCCTAGGGCAGATGAGCATCGGCGATTTCGTGGCATTCACTGCATACCTCGACCTTCTCATCTGGCCGATGATAGCAATAGGCTGGGTGGTTAACTTGTATGAGCGGGGAAAGGCATCGATGGAGAGGATCAACAAGATCCTTGCTACCGAGCCTGAGATAAAGGATGCCCCGCATGTGCTGCCAGTCGAGGATATCAAGGGCGACATAGAGATCCGCAACCTGACCTTCAGGTATCTTCCTGGATTGGAACCAGTGCTGCGCGATATCAGTATGAGGATCAAACAAGGGGAGACCATCGGCATCATCGGCAGAACCGGGGCTGGGAAATCGACATTGGCTCATCTTTTACCACGGATATTCACGGTTCCCCAAAACACGATATTCATCGATGGCGTGGATATCAATCGTATTCCATTGCACATATTGCGCAAGAATATTGGCTTCGTGCCCCAGGACCCATTCCTGTACTCGATGTCGATCGCTGATAACATAAGATATGGGGTGCCAATGCTATCCATCGATGATGTGATGGAGGCTGCGCGCATGGCGAATATCGATGGCGATATTCAGAGCTTCCCTGACCACTATGAGACCATGGTCGGCGAGCGGGGTGTAACCCTCTCCGGCGGGCAGAAACAGAGGGTATCCATTGCCAGGGCAGTTGCCATCGACCCCAAGATCCTAATACTCGATGATGCCCTGAGCGCGGTCGATACCAGGACCGAAGAGAAAATATTGAAGCAGCTCAAGTCATTCATGCGCCAACGAACATCCATAATCATTACCCACCGGGCTGCGGCAGTGGTCGATGCAGACCGAATTTATGTCATTGATGATGGAGTTATAACCGAACAGGGAACACACCAGGAGCTTCTTGCGCTCAAGGGATATTACTATCGGCTATACCAGTGGCAGGCAACCGACAATAACACGGAGCATTAACCAAGCGTAATTCGATGCACGGACAAGGCAGATATCACGAGGAAGAGAGCCTGGGCAAGATTTATGATATCAGGCTTTTCAAGCGCATCCTGGCTTATATGAAGCCATATCGCTGGTATGCGATCACATCCATTGCGCTTCTAATGTTCGTTGCCACACTAGACTTGTCCCTACCTTTTTTAACCAAGATAGTCATCGACAGCTACATCATCCCCAATACAAGGCTGATTAGGTACCAGGGTGATACAACTGACCTGAAGATACATAATCTTGGACATCTGGATCGATTTGCCGAGGGTATCTACATCATAGACTCTAAATACCTTGATGCCGGGGAGATCGTTCTGCTGGAAAAGGCTGAGGTTCTTGAAAAGGAGAGATACTACCATATCGACCCTGCACGATATGAGGATAGTCAATTCGCTGAGATCGAGTCCATTATCAAGGGAAATGTGGCTTACCTCGGTGGCGAAGGTGGAGCTATGCTCGTATCACAGGGCGAGCTAAAAAAGCTGACACCGCTGCAATTGCTGAAGATCCGGCGATACGATCTCAAGATGGTGCTCATGTTTGGCTTGCTTTACCTTATTTTCATGGCGATCAATTTCGTCTTTGGCTATTTCCAGGTTTACCTTCTGACCTTTGTTGGACAAAAGAGCATGTACGATATCCGCCGCCAAACCTTCAATCACATCCAGCGTATGCCACTATCGTTCTTTGACAAAACCCCCACCGGCAGGCTGGTAACCAGGACAACCAACGATATAAACGCCCTCTCTGAGACCTTCTCCTCGGTGATCATCAACTTCTTCAAGCAGTTTTTCTTCATCATCGGCATCGTTATCGTGATGCTGGTGATGAACTGGCGTCTGGCACTGATCGGCTTCTCTGTTATCCCGCTGCTTATATTGCTAACCGTGTTCATGCGCACTGCCCTAAGAAAGACCTATCGCATGGTGCGCGTAAAGCTGGCTCGGATAAACGCAACCCTTTCCGAGCACATCTCCGGGATCAGGGTAACTCAGCTTTTCAGACGAGAAAGGCAGAACAGTAAGCTGTTCTCTGATATAAATCAAGACTACTTCAGAGCCAATATAAAGCAACTAGTTACCGAATCATCGTTCTGGCCAATGGTTCAGGTAATCGACTCGTTTGGCATTGCGCTTATCATCTACTTTGGCGGTGGCAAGGTTATTCAGAATTCGCTGACCATTGGCGAGCTGACCGCCTTTCTATCCTATATCCAGATGTTCTTCCGCCCCATCCGCGAGCTGAGCGAGCAGTACAACCTCCTTCAGGCTGCGATGGCTGCCTCGGAGCGCATTTTCGAGATCCTTGACCGTAAGGTCGAATCTGAAGGGGAAGGTGATCTCAAGACCATTGATCAGCTCAAAGGTGAGGTCGAATTCAAGGATGTCTGGTTCGCTTACAACCAGGATGAATGGGTACTCAAGGGGATCTCCTTCCACGCCAAACCAGGTGAAAGCGTGGCGCTGGTCGGGGCAACCGGTGCCGGCAAGTCCACGATCATAAATCTACTGGGCAGGTTCTACGATGTGCAAAAAGGGAGCATCCTTATTGACGGAAGGGATATCAATAGCCTGGATCGCTATATGCTCAGGCGCAACATCGCCATTGTAATGCAGGATGTGTTTTTATTCTCAGGCGATATAAAAAATAATATCAGCCTTGGCGATGAGAGCATAGGATTGGATCGCATCGAGCAGGTCTCCCGATATGTCAATGCTGACAAGTTCATCCAGCGCCTGCCAGCAAAATACGATGAACCAGTAACCGAGCGTGGAAGCACGCTTTCAATGGGACAAAGGCAGCTACTTGCCTTTGCACGAGCGTTGGCTTTTGACCCGAAGATCCTGGTACTTGACGAGGCGACCGCCAATATCGACACCGAGACCGAGCTGCTCATCCAGGACGCGCTGGCAAAACTGATGAAAGGGAGAACCAGCATCATCATCGCCCATCGTCTCTCCACAATCCAGCGGGTCGATAAGATAATCGTCATAAAAGATGGCGCTATTGTCGAAATGGGCAGCCATAACGAGCTCTTAAAAAAACAGGGAGCATATTGGCGATTATATCAGTTACAATACCAACCCCAGTCGTAAGTAGGCTTGGGACATCAGTAAAGGAAAGAGCCTCACACAAAGACACAAAGAATGCAAAGAGAAAATGGTGTGAAGTGCGAGGTGTTTCGACTGTGCCACGGTGGTTAATTTACTTCAGATTTCCATGTCAGGTGCTTATAGACACAGCATACTATTTGCTATATAATTGACAAAAAAGGGGATGTAAATGGCAATAGCATCAAATCACGGAGGCTATCAAAGATGAACAAATCTATAAAGATAACCATCTTATGCGCTCTAATAATATTGGTTCCAATCAACGCTCTCGCTGCTGGCGGGGTTCCAGGATATTTAAGCGATACAGGTAAGGCTGCGCTAGATATATGCCCATCATGGCTCAAGAATGATCTTGCAGATAACCTTAGACGAATGGGTGAAGATCAGGATATACTGGCACAAGTAATCATTGACCACCGGGGAGAGAATATCTGCGATGAACTTTGCTTTCTGGTGGCGCATGTCATACCCTGGATGTACAAGATAAACGACTTTGATAATTTATTAGTAATCAATTGCCAACTGCTTTACGAGATAGATCAGAACCTCGATTATGTTGATATCATAGATTATGGCGATCCTGCTACCGATGATGAGTACTGGTCAACCTTACGCTACTGGTCGAACGTGGAGGGGATGCGCACCGAGTTCGAGCTGGACCCGGACATCTATTACTGGTGGGTGGTGCATGTTAAATTCACCGATGAGACACCCAAGATGGACGATGCATATAATCCATCCAACTGGACAGCCGGTTACTTTTGGCGTGAGTACTTCTACTACAATCCGAGCCTGGATTACGACTATACGGAGATGCCGATCCTGAACTACCCCAACCGCATCACAGATGACTCCTTCGGCACCTTTACGCCCAAGACCTATGGCTACTTTACCGGCTACGATGTCAATCATCCTCCGATCTTTGCAATTACCCATAACGATAGCGGCGAGCCATGTCTCATGTTCGGTCCACGAAATATGGGATGCTATATCTTCACCATGATCCCTGTGGAGGCTCTCGCCGAAGCGGGATATCCAGAGCTTCTGGAGAATCTCATCATGTATGGCAATGGAGAGATACCGATTACCGAGAATGAGTTCGACCGCAACCGTGGCGAGGACACAAATATACGCATAGCCATATTCAAGGATCGGGATCCCTTTGGCTCGCCCACCATTGAAAATATGCTCGCTGAGCACCCGGATTGGACCGTGGATATCTATAGTTCCTCTGACATGGGATCCGAGGCATTCAACCTTCAGACCTACGACAAGGTTATCATTCCATCGGCTCAGCCGTACTCATTTTATGTAAATATGGAGATCAACAAGGGATGGTTCGAGAGTAATATTTATGGTTCCAATATCTTACAGTTCCATGGTGCCTGCGATCTCAACCATAGCTGGTCAGGATTGGATCTCCCGCTAGGCTTCGATTTTGTGGATACCAGGGGCATCAAATCGGATGATATTCAGCTTATGAGCTATCCGCAGTTGAACGAGGTCTTTGATGGTATCGATGCCTTGTGGAATTGGACCCAGGAGAACTGGTGGCCCGGCGAGGCATGGGGTGATACTGCCCTAGCCAGGATCGGACAGTGGGGCGCCAAGGTTCTACCTTTCAGGGCTAGGAGCAACCGTCCTGTGCAGCCTAACCAGGTACTATACGAGCATAACGGAAACTGTGGTGAATTACAGGATCTGTGCGGAGCTGCACTCCGGACATGCCTGGTACCGGCAGCCGGAGCTATAAACGCGACCTGGGATCATGTCTGGGACGAGTTTTTCGATGACTACTGGCATGCCTTCCAGATCGACTGGGATGGAACTATTGCTCGCATCGACAATTATGGCGTATGTTATGATCAAGATTGGGGTGGTGGCAAGAATATAGCTGGGGTTTGGGCGCCTAGAGGAGATAACCTTTGGACCAATGTAACCCAGCGCTATAGTCAGACCGCGCTGCTTAGGGCAGAGGTGGTGGATGCTAATGGAGAGCCAGTAGATGGTGCAGATGTTAGCATCTGGGTGCCCTGCAATGAGGGACCGCCTGAACATGGTATGTGCCCCATTCCGGCTACCAAGGGTTACACCGGCTCCGATGGGATCGCTTATATACATGTTGGCAATAACCGTGATATCTGGGCTGATGCTCGAAGCACCAGCGATTCGGTTGGGAGTAGCGCCTTGGAAAAGGTGATCGAAGGGAGTGTGCCCGACATTCAATATACATGGCTATTCGTGCTTCCCGGCGAGCTTCCCAGCTTCAAATATACGAGCGCAAATTACGAGGATCCTACTTACCAGGCAATGATTCGATACTTCATCGAATACGAGACTATTTATGGGGGGAAGAAACTCGACCAATTCGCATATAAACTAGATTCTGGGCATCTCGATGGCTTTGTAACTAGCGCGGGTAGCTATGAGCGCTTCGAGCGGGGTTTAACATTCAATGCGCAATTCTTCGCCAATGACCAGCGTTCCTTTAGCGGCATGGTAAACCTCCCAGCGCAGTCCAAAACTGATACGGCTTATATGGTCTTCAGCAACTATCGCTCAGTGAATGCCACTATGTGGGTCGATATAAATATAACCCTGTTCATCAGTGGTAAGCCTGTGGATAGCTTCGCAGCCGACGATGTGATGATACCAGCCGGTGATAGTTTCTATGTGAACCTCGATGATTTCGATATTCCAGCAACACCTGATGCCAGGATACAACTAGCCGGTTATTGGGATAGTCGCCTGAGCAGCCAAGAGGGTGGAAAACTGACCATGATCGCCATACCAAATTATGCCCTCCAAGATCTTGCAGTTTACTACTTAGGTGTGGATAGTGGGATCAGGCTATTAGACGATGGATCAGGTGGCGATTGGGCAGCCGAAGATGGAATTTACACATTCTCATTATACTTACCGGGCGGTATTCCTGCTATGAGCTTACCGCTGACTATAAGAGCACCTGTAGATTATGATATCGATATCTGGCCATCATTGATGGTTGGAGAATAAACAGCGTGAACAATCCAGATCTTAACAGGATTGGCGGCATAGGGCTCTTGTGCTTGGATGGACAATACTACAGGCATCTCCTTTGGGTAGTTTGACCTTAACCTGATTGATGTTACGCCTAGCTATTATGCATGCCAACCGGTTACATCTCGTATTTGCCGAAATCTTCGGGCTTTAGCTTATCCAGCCAGTTTTTCAGCTTCTCTTGGTCTGGCCATTCCCCTTCATCAGCCATCACCTGCGATTTACGGACTACCTCGTCCTCCACGAAGATAGGTGCATCAGCTCTCAAAGCCAGTGCGATGGCATCGCTGGGTCGCGCATCGATCTTGGTTTGTTTTCCGTTGATGGTAAGGTAAATCTCGGCGTAGAATGTGTTATCCACCAGGTCGTTTACGACAATCTTCTCGACAGTAGCCTTTAAGTTATAGATAACATTCTTAAGCAAGTCGTGTGTCATCGGTCTTGGGGAGGGGATATTTTCTAGCTTCAGCAGGATAGCATTAGCCTCGTTTATTCCAACCCATATCGGCAGCCTGGTATCGCCATCCCTGTCCTTCAGGATGATCACCGGCATATTGGTTATCGGGTCAAGGGTCAGATTGTAAACGATCATCTGTTTTCTCATATCCTAATTGTCCTTGTTTTCCAGCCTAACTCAAGTAGGTTTCTATATTAAATATAGTACATTTTTGAAAAAAGGCAAATCCTCAACCTAGTTGAGATCTTGCAGTTGGCTATGAAGATATTGGAAAACAATGTTGTCCCTGGCAACATTTGCTGCCTTAATGATATTTTTTTCATAGCCACTCAGATCTTCTGATGCCCTTGCAAGCATTGCCTTTAAGTAAAGCGTGTATGCATAGGTATCGGGGTGATCCTTGATGTTATGCGCTTTTTCCGCCTTTGCTAATGCTAGTCTAGCATTATCCATTTGCCCAATAGCAAGGTGATGGGAGGCTATTGCCAGCTCGCATTCTGCGTCCCATCCCGGCAGCTTTGCTCCCTGCTGGAATATGGTAAGCGCATGATCTTTCCTGCCCATTCGATAAAGCTCATTTCCTGCCCGTGAATAAGAGCATCGTATAAGGTTATAATCCTTCTTGGGATCCTTTGGATAATAGTAAAGATAATGATCAGCGTATTTTTTTGCTTTCATTGGTTGGTCTATCACAAGATGGTTGCGAGCAAGTATCCTGTAAACATCGTAGTTTCTTCTTAATCGCAGGCTTTTGACAAGGTATTCGTTCGATCTTGTTAGGCTATCAATAAGACTGTCCGGGGGGGTAGATACTTGGATCTGCGCATTGAAAAATGTATTGGCAAGCGTAACGAATGAGGACTCAAGTGATATCTTTGACTCATGGATACGGGAGTATAGAGCTCCGCAAAGCTCAAAAGCCTTGCCGTTAAAGGGATCGACCTTGGTTGCCTTTTTCAGGAGCATTATCGATTCTAGCAGCCTGCCATCATTACTTAGAATAATTGCTTCTTTCACCATCGCATCGGCTCTAAACGGGTTAACTACCAGCCAGGTCATCAGAAATCCCAATACAATAACTAGAAATAAATACCTTAAAACCCTCATTATCTGGCTAATCATCTTCTGTTTCCGTAGTAGATGGTTAGAGATTCCGCGATCGCCTCTGCGAATCGTTGCCTGAAGCCCGCATCCTGTAAAAGTTCAAGATCTTGACTATTATTCATATTCAAAACCTCGATCAGCATCTTGGTCGGTATTCGATTGTACCTGAGTACCGCGGGGACGAATGCTCTCCCTCGATAGATCTTATCCCTAATCGGCTGTTCTTGATGTACTGGAATTCCTTTAGTTTTTATAACACCAAGTGATGTCTCAGCCAGGTTCCTGCTCAATCCCTCGGAGTAATTGGATCTCCACCTGGTAGTACGAAACCTTCGTTGTTCCCTGCTTTCTGTGAAATTAGAAAAGATACTTCTTCTAGCAGTAAATTTCAGTGGTATCATCTTTGCGTCTGGTACATAGAACATGGTTCCCCTCACCCCTGGATGCAGCGAATCGGCATGGATGCTTAAGAATACGATCTTATCGATGGAGGTCTTTTTCTCCAGCCTTTGGCAATGGTAATTTGCGATCATCCAGCGGAGGTGGGTGGAGATCCTGGCATCGGTCGGCTGGTAGTTGGGTCTGGTCAATACCAGCTCATTGCGGTCCCTAGGTAGATATCTCAGGTCGCGAGGGGTATATCCATGCCCCTTATCGCGCATGGTCATTATAACGGTCGCCTTGGTGTTACGCTCTAGTGCAGCCTTTAAGCGGCATGCAATATCATAACAGTACTCATGCTCGGTTATTCTTCCCCGCAATGCCCCGGTGTCAACTCCGCCGTGTCCTGGGTCTATTATAACATAGACACCCTCAAGGTTATGGGCGGATTCAGATAGTTTGAACTGCTCCACTTCCGATCTGTGTTTCTCGAACGCCTCCCTCTGGGGAGCGCCAGGGGGAAAAAACTCAGGCAACAGATAATCGAAGGGGATCTTTACCGGGAAGCCGACTGGGATACCGGTTACATCCTTTATTTTATTTCTTTTAGCTATCTTGGCTGCCAGATCGTTTACCTCTTCGGCATAGACTCTGCCAGTGAAACGGATCACAACGCTGGAGTAAAGCGCTTCACCCTTCTTCAGGCGATAGATGGCGTACTTTCCATGCTCATCCTGTCCGTATTCAAGCTCGGATTGCAAGGGATGAGGAGTCATCGTCGGGGGCGGGGAATCATCGAATATAGAATCTTGAAGCTCATCACGGAGCATTTCCGCTGGTATCTTGATATAGCCCCCCATTCTCATATCGCCATAAGAGATGCCTGTATATCGAAGTATGGCACGGCCTTTATCTTCACTGCCAGTGAAGATCTTCGATATTTCCTCAATACCTCCTTTTTGAATCTCGAAACCATAGGTTATCTTATGCATCCAATAGCTCCCCTTGAACTTATCATCGGGAAATAATGCCTGAATGCACTTTTTCCGCCATTTTATAGAAAGGAGGCGATATGGTATCAATGTCCAGCGATCAGTTTTAAGGGTTTTACGGCTATTTATTCGATAAATCTCACGCCAACGATCTTCGCTAGCACAATATCGGCGAGTAAGGCTCATATAGCCATCACCCCTTATTGGTTTGCACCAAAGATAGACTTCTCCACCGCTTTCAATGATAGCTTTTGTCTTCCCATCGATCCTCTTGCCTGCAACAAGAGCATTAGAGTTAACCGATACCGCCAGGAGAATCACAGATATCGAGATAATAACTGCGCCTTGTTTTAGGCTTTCAGATGGTCTCATCCCGAAAAGGGATAATATCAAGTTAGCTATCCATGTTCAAAAGACTTACCATGCATGCCAAAAGCGGTGAATGAAATACTCAACTACAGGGTTTGAGAATCCTGTCGTCTCTTGCTCAATCTTGGTTGGTCATTAATATGAGATCACGCAGGGTCAAGTCGTTCAGCGCTTCAATCCTGGTGTCCTCTAGCCTTCGAAATAGATCCTTTACCGCCTGGTTCTCAATTCCCTCGTGCAGCTCGAACACGGTATTGCCATGGTAACGAACAATGTCGAGGATATCTCTTATTTTAATATCCTCCAGCGGTCTGGCAGGCGAAAAGCGTTTGGCTGCGACGCTATCAATCCTTTGAACAAGCTGCTTTCCCTCCAGCAGCTCAATCGATTCCTCCACCAGCTTCGGGGTGATGCCAAGTTTCTCAGCGATCTCGGGGATGCTAGCAGGTTGCTTGCCAGAAAGGAAGTTCTCCCCTATCTCCATGGCGACTCGAAGGGTAACAAATTCCCGTAATGCGTGGCTTGGATTAGGTAAGAGCATCTCGCGAGAGATAACCTTGAGGTTCTGCTCGGCAACACTCACCTCCGCACCTAATAGCACAATGACCCAGGTAAGAAATATCCATATCAAGAAGATAGGTATCGCCCCTAATGAGCCATATATCTTGCTATAGGTTACGACCTTGGCATTATAGAGCGTATAGCCCCACTTAGCAGCCTCCCAGAGTGTGCCCGCTATGATGCCCCCTTCCAATGCAGCCACAATGCTTACGCTGGTATTGGGCATGAAGTAGTAGATCAGTGTAAAGGCTGCCCAGGTAAGAACTAAAGGTATAATAAAAAACAAAAGCTCCCGAACATAAGGTAGCTCTAAGATCTTCTGCACAACCGCCGGGGATTGAAGATAGGTGGTCAAGGTCAGGCTTCCTGCTATGAACAGCGGTGAGATGGTCATGATCGTCCAGTATATGGCTATCTTCTTGAAGAAAGACCTGCTTTTAGTTACCCCCCAAAGCTCATTCAGTGAGTTCTCTATGTTGCCCAACATGAAGATCGCAAAGAGGATCAAGAAGCAAAAACCGACTATGCCTATAGCACCGGCATGTATGTTCTCGCTGAACTGCTCGATGTAGCGAACGACAATCTCACCGCTTCCTGGGGTCAGATTGTCGAGGATTAATGGCTTTATCTTGGACTCGATCTTCTCCAGTCCACCGAATGCCTTGAATAGTGAAAATGATACCGCAACAATAGGAACGACCTGGAGCAAGGTAAGATAGGTCAATGCCGAGGCTCGCAAGGTACAGCGATCCTCGTTGAACTTGTTCCAGGCAATGATAAATAGCCTCAGCCTGGTGATCAGAAAGTGCGGGATACCACCGACCTCAAGACGCCAGACATCCTTGCTCAGGAACTGGCGCAGCTTTCTCAGGTAATATGAAGGCTCATACATGGTTCAAGGATCTTTAGTCATTAGCATTTAGTATTTAGTGTATGGGGTTTGGTTGTTGTTCTTTAACTTGGAATTCTTGCTAATACACCAATAAACCACATACTTATTTGAGCTTGTAAAGGTCAGCTCGACGATCCTCTATTATATTGTTGTTGCCTGTAATCTGCTTGTTGGCAGCTTCCTGGGGATCTATCTTTACCAGGATAACCTCCTCGGCATCCTTCTTGGAGGCTGCTAGCAGGCTACCATTAGGCGAGGTTACCTGGCTTCTTCCGGTGAAGGCAAGCTCCTGTCCTTCTATCCTAGTCTCTTTGCCAGTGCGGTTGGCAGTTATCGTATATATCCGATTCTCGATACTTCTGGTAATCATGGCATCCTGGCAGTACGGCAATATTAGATTGGAGGGGTGGGCGATGAGATGCGCTCCAGCTAAAGCCAAAGTCCTTGTCGCCTCCGGGAAGATCCAATCAAAGCAGATCAACATACCTACCTTTAAGCCGTTAGCTTCAAATACTGAAAAACCGCTATCTCCAGGGGTGAAGATATCCTTTTCTCTCATGAACAAGTGTGATTTGCGATACTTGCCTATTAAACCTTTCGGACCGACTAAAACAGCAGAGATGAACAGCTTATCCTTCTCGATTTCCGGTAGCGAGCCAACATAATAACAGTTTCTTCGCTTAGCCATCTCGACCAAGAAGCGGATGGTCAAGCCGCCGGAGATAGACTCGGCTAATGATTTAGCTTCCTTCTTGTCCCTGAACTGGTACCCGGTGGCGAAAAGCTCCGGAAGAACGATAAAGGCGTCCTTGTGTGGATAAAGTAGATCCTTAACCTTCTTAAGATTGTTTTTAATCTCCCCAAACTGGGGAGCATACTGGAGATAACCGACCTTCATGTCAATAAAGCGCTTTCTTTATAGTTTTTATGAATAGATTATTTTTGTTTTATCTTATGTCAACTATCTTTTTCTACTCCTGTTTAATATGCAAAGAGCATACCTTAATTGATCTCATTTTATCATCCTCTACAAGGCTCAAGATCAATGCATCTCCTGGTAGCACATACGATCGGCTTTATTCCTCTACATTTAGCATGGGCCACATAAGCGATGGATTTCCATCGAGATCAAAGGCGTAAATGTCCAATCTGGCGCTCAAAGCCGGCGTTCCAGGAGGAATTGTTATCTGCAAGCCATAAAGGCTGTCGCCAGGCATGAAGTCTCCGTTGACGCCATTATCGTTTAGCTCTATATCAGTTCCAGCGCCATCGAAGAATATCTCAACCTTGTCAATATCCATAGCGCCCTGGGGATCGGTTACGAAAGCTTGGATCTTAAGTATTCCACCGATAGTACCGAGCAGGTTTGTATCCCAGTAACCGCCGAGCCAAATAGCTGGACGGTTGGCTGGATTCATAGTCGGACTAGCTGTCGCCGTCGGCGTTGCGGTTTTATGTACTGTGGGAGTGAATGTTGGCGTAAAGGTGTTCATTCCTGTAGGGGTTACTGTCAATGTCGGCGTGAAGCTGGGCGTCGGGGTATTGGTCGGCGAGTAGATGGGGCTATTTGTCGGCGTGAAGGTGGGCGTGGCAGTCGGCGAGGCGGTGGGGGTATCAGCCTGGACATAACATGAACAATCTGGCGCAACCGGATAATCCTCCCGGTTGTCAACCACATCGAGACTAACTGTATAGAACTGATATTCCCCGTTATAAACGCTGTAGAACATGATCGGATTTACAGTGAACAGACCACCATACTTGTACCAGCCAGTCCCCTCATTGTTGTAGTAAAGCTCTACACCCTGCACTCCGCATGTATCATCGGTAGCGAACCAATAGATTGGGAAATCCCGCACCTGGTAAAGCGGCTCCAGAGCCTGGCAGTCAACCTCGCTATAGGGCGGGGCGTTATCCATGACCGTAAAGGCGGGCGTTGACCAGGCGCTGGGGCTCTTACCAGTCGATTTCTCCTCGTCATTTATCGATCTTACCCTGAAGTAGTAAGTATATTGATCCCTCAAGTCATGGAAGCGATGCCAGGTGCGCCTGATGACACCGCTGTACCCGTCTATGCTACCAAAGGCAGGATCATCATCGGTCTGCGCCTCGTATTTGTCGGCGCCGCTTTGCGATTCATCGCTCCATGAGATGTAAACGCTAGTGCCAGCATGACATGCCGGCAAGGGATCTATCTGCGGTACCCCTGCCGGGGTGAAGGTTGCTGTCGGGGTACCGGTGGCAGTGCTGGTCGGGGAATATGTTGGGGTATGGGTTGGCGTGTGGGTCGGAGTTCCGGTCGGTGTCGGTGAGGAGGTCGGTGTCTGCGTGATGGTCGGTGTCTGCGTGATGGTCGGCGTCTGAGTATCGGTTGCAGTTGGCGTGTAGGTCGGGGTCTCTGTAGGCGTCCACGATTCGGTCGGAACCGGCGTATTCGTGGGCGTATAATGCATTACCACCAGCTTGGGCGGCTCCGCTGCCGGGGTCTCGTTACCATTACCTGCGTAGAAGACATGCGTCCCGCCTTGACCCTCGTAGGTCTTCAATCCGAGAGCATACCAATCGCTATATAACCTTCCCTCCATCATGTCGCATGAGATCGGTTGAGCCAGATCCTTGCTCAAGAATGAGCCAACGCCAGAGGCGGTCATAGTGCCCACTCGTGGATTCAAGCCATCATCCTCAAGACAGTCGTACCACCAATCTCCGCCCAAACCAGGTGGATTGCACCACATAGACTGTAGGTAATGCTTGTGAGGATTTGAGTTGTATAGATAGGCAACATATAGGGTGATCTCCATGTTGTCGCACATACCAGGCTCGCTAGCCCAGTCATCGGGCACAGGAGCTGTGTTCCATTTTATAAATCCTCGATAGTTATCATTGTTGCCACATTTTACATCAGCATAGGTGCTCATGATCCAGGTCGGCGTGGCACCACCGATATTCTGTATGTAACCCGTATCACCACCAGCATCGGTGTACATGGTATAGACATTCTCCAGAGTATTACCCAATTTGGAATCTTTCCCTTTGATCATGCTAGCCGGTATGGTGGAGCGCAGTATTAGCCGTGGTTCCTTAATTTGCAGTCTTCTTAAGGGAACTACCCCCTCAAAGCCGTTATAGTCGAACTTCTGGGGGGTGAACAGGATGCCATGTCCCTTGAGTTTATCCTGAATACGCACCGGGTAATATGCCGTATTATCCACCGTATCCAAGCCGCTGCTGTAATCCATCGGTGTATGGAATTCAGCATACCACTGGATATCGATACCTTTTTCTTTGACTTGCTGCATTATCGAATCGCCAAGAACATCGAGATCAAGGCTAACAATCACTTTAATAGCGCCTGGCTTCATGACAAATTCCAGGGTCAATCCCCTATCAGCGCTTGAATACCTTATCCTGTTGTCGATTGGGCTAAAGACGCGGAGACTGAATCTCTTATCGCTGATATTAAATAGCTCCCTGTCTCCGGCTGTGATAGTTTCAGGAACTAAGGTGAATCGCGCTGCCTCGCTCTCAATACGAATGGGGTATCTCTCGCTCATCGAGGCTGGAAACCTGGTAGCGAAATAGTTGCTCAGGTTGATATATGGGTACGCATCCCTATCGGGGCTATTGTTGCTGAGTATCGTGGTGTCGATTGGATGGTAGTTCCCATCATCTCCCAGGTAATTGGTTACTCCGGCAGTAAGGATAGTAACCACCTCGTTTCCCGGCAACAGGTACCGCTCGCAGTTGAGTGCTCTATCGATTACCTCGCCACCATTGACAACCCTTTGGTATTCGCTGAATTGTGGCGTTGCCAGCCCCGGCAAGACCACCATGAAAAGGCAAAAAAGTAATATAGTTATGCTGAGTAACCCTCTTGATGAAGTCATCGGCTCTACCCTCATCTATTACGGCTCTTTTCCTGTTTTTCCTTATAATTACTGTAGTTAAATCATCCCTTGTTGTCAAACAACTCTAATGGCAAACATTCAAGAGGGTATTATAGATACTTGAAGAACTTAAATCAACGATCAATTAAATCCAATTCCGAGAGGCTAACTAGTGTTTCCACCAAGCCTGGACAATACTGGCTGAGAAGCTCCTTGTTGACTTGCCGAAGGACGAATTGGCCATCTTGGTGCTTTAGATAAACGAAGTTCTTAATGAAATCGCCGAGGTTGAACAGGGTATAATCCCCTTCGCTGAGGATCAAAGGCTGATGGCTATGGGCAGCGATAACGACATCGGCTCCTTCATCTATCTTATCTTTAAGGTAACTCAAAAGGGTTTCTTTACTCGGCTTTGGCTTATCCTTGGTGAAATTTCGACTCGCTGTCGCACCATGCATGGCGAGTTTCCATCCCCAGTCTGGTGGGATCAGGGAGAGTACCCCTTGCACCATTCGGTTGCGCAATAATGCATAAAGCACCGCATAACCCCAATCGTAACGCTTGTTGATCTCATCGCCATGAGTAATAAAAACGCGCTTTCCCTCGATTTCAATGAATGAGGGCTTAAGGTAAATATCACACCTTAGATATTCAGAAAAAAAGGCGCCTAATCGGAAGTCATGATTGCCTACAAAATAAGTAATCTTAATCCCTGCTTCACGCAGCCTTAATAGGCAATTAAGTATGGGCAGATACTCCCAGTAAACAACCGTCCTGTATCCGTACCAGTAGTCGAAAAGGTCTCCAACGATCACAAGATGAGACAAGGTTGGCATCTCTTGGCTCAAGAACGCTACCAGCAGATCCTGGCGAGGGTCATTTATCCCCCTTAGGTGGACATCGGCTATGAATATGGTCTTTTTTGCAGCCATTCGACTCTTTAGATTGACTAATTTTCTATCTTCTTAAGAAAAAATTTATTTTCGAGTTTCGATTGATAATAACTTAATTCAAACTCACCTTTAAGAAGGGAACCACCAGGTTGGGGTCGGGGTTGCGGTTGCTTCACCGGTCGGTGTCGGGGTTGCCGGGCTGGTCGGGGTGTTGGTCGC
The DNA here is from genome assembly GCA_964448115.1 of uncultured bacterium. Taxonomy (GTDB): domain Bacteria; phylum CAYUVA01; class CAYUVA01; order CAYUVA01; family CAYUVA01; genus CAYUVA01. The sequence goes on along the minus strand of CAYUVA010000040.1, from coordinate 18,649 downwards.
GGTCTCTACTGGTGTAGGTGTTCGTGTGCTCGTGTAATATGGTGAAGGAGTGTTGGTCGGAGTAGGCGTCTGGAAGAATCCTGTTGGGGTCGGGGTGAATGTAGCAGAAGGCTCTGGCGTGTTGGTGGGGGTATTCTCGCCGAGGATATTTATCATGAAGCTGGTCTTTATCCCCTCTTCCATGGTATGCGCGGTTATTGAGATGGATCCCTGTTGGTTCCCTGATCGACAATAGCCCCAGATAAATCCATCCCAGTCGGTTATGTGCTGGCAGCTCCACTGGCAAGAGCTATTATTTATGGTAAAAACAGCATCCGGCGCCAGGTTTACCACCTCGAAATCGACCCAGATCCCCGGCAGCCCCATGCCGTTATAGTCCTTGACTCTAAGGGCAAACTCGGTCTCGTAGGGACCATGGCTGTATCCCTGTGCATAGATAGTTCCGTTGCCCAAGAAATAGACCTCAGCGACCTGGGTTGACTTGATGGTGATGCTCTTTCGCCCAGATGGATGGCTTCCAGCCCAGGCAGTAACTACCGTGTCTCCGAAGTATTCCGCTGTAAGCATGGTTGAAGCGCTTCCCCCTGCGGATCTAACCTCGCTCTCGCTCAGCTCGCCAGGTCCGCTTTGCACCATGAAATTGATAATAATGCCATCAGGGATCGGATCATTTGTTCCTAACCTTCTAACCCAGGCGGTGATGGTGGAGTAATCAACGCCATCGGAGAGGATCAAGTCCTTTGTGGCAGATAGAAACATCTCGAACTCGTCGGTGAACTCGACTCTGATCTGGGCTTCTATCTTTCCCCCGGGGACCTCAGCCCAGGCTCTTACGGTAGCGGTTCCCACTAATGGGCTTATCAGAATAGCCGATGCTTGCCCTTTGTCGTCGGTTACAGCATTTCCGGCGCTTAAGACACCCCATGTGGTCTGGAAGTAAACCTTCTGGTTCTTGATTAGATACCCGTGGCTATCAAATAATGTAGCAGTTATGGTCGAGCCTTGAGCATAATCATCTGTTACCGGAAGCCTCGAAGGCGAGGCGTGAAGATCTATCGTGTCTGTATCCAGGGAATAAATGACAACCTGGCATGAATTCTCTAGGTCCTCTGTTTTTACTGTTATGGTAGCTATGCCGGGATCATAACCAGCCTTGAGCATCGCCTCTGCGCTCCCCTTTGATGTTGAGCTGGATGCGGAGGTAAAGGTGCCTAGATTTGTGGAGAAGGCTATAGGCCAGCCGTCGGCAGGATTTCCCGATGGTGTATATACCATAGCCTTGATGGTTGTGGTTGTGCTGTTGTCAGCCGGGATCTCCTCATCGGTAACCGTAAGTTGCAGCCTATTCTGCGATGCCGGGCTGGTTGGGTCCGGCTTATCGCAAGCCTTGACTATAAGCAGCATCGCTATTGCAGGTATCAGTAAAAGTGCTATTTCCAGTCTCTTTATTCTCATGGGATCACGCCTCCCTTTGGTTTTTTAATGTTGAAGGAATCTATCCCTGTTATCCTTGTAGTATCTCTTTATACTTATCGCATTGTCCCAGATCATATCGGTAGCCATGATCGCCTCCTGCGGATCCCCGATGACTCGTGGTGTTATGACCATCAGAAGCTCAACGGTCTCGTTGCGCCTTGTCAGGCTGCTGAAAAGGGGACCGAGCAGCGGGATATCCGATAATAGGGGCAGTCCTGATTTACTGGTGCTTTTCTTGGTTCTGATAAGCCCTCCTAGGATAAGGCTCATGGCATCCTTTACCACCACGGTAGTATTGATATTACGCTTTTGGATCGCAGGATTTCTGGTGCCGCCGAACTGCTCCTGGGTTACCTCGGAGATCTCCTGCTGTATCTCCAGGGTTACGAAGCGGTTCTCGTTGATATGCGGCGTGATGGTCAGGATAATCCCAGTATCCCTGTACTGCACGTTCTGGGTAAAGGTTTGGCTAGGTTGGTTCGTTCCTGGTTGGACGGTTATGGAGCCGGTAGTAGTCTCGCCCACTATTATAGGCACTTGGTCTCCTATCTCTATCTTTGACTCGGTGTTATTGGAGGCTAGAAGATATGGATTGCTAAGCACCTTTAGCTTGTTATCAGCCGAGATGGTATTGAGGATAGCCCTGAAGCGGGAAGCCTCGAACAGGTTGAGCGTGAAGCCGGAGCCGACCTCGCCGTACTTGGGCACCGCGCTGAAGTCCTGGTTCATCACATCATCAAAGTAATAGGTAGTGTTGCCAACGGTCAGTTTGCCCTGGCTTAATAATTCCCAGCGAACTCCGAACTGGTTGGATTTGTCCAGCTTGATCTCCGCATATAGTATGTCGAGCAATACTTGCTTGGATTGAATGTCCAGCTTCTTAAGCGTACCAAGCAGGATGTCGTAATCTGTGGGACTGGCGACAATTATCAGTGAGTTTGTCCTTTCATCGGGAACGATGGTGATCTCGCCCTCCACCTCTTCGCCAGCAGCCTCTCCTTGTTTAGCTCCTGGTTGTGGTTGCCTTCCACGAAAGACAGGTGATTTTTGTCCCTCTCCCCTACCTCCTTTTCCATAGACCTGGCTTAAGATCTTTGCCAAATCCTCTGCCTTGGCGTTCTCGCAATAGTAGATATATGTCTTGCGCGTGGCGTAAATATCGACATCGAGCATGGAGATGATCTGCTTGGCAAATTCGATATCCCGCTTGGAGGCGAATATGATCAACGAGTTGGAACGCTTATCCGGAATGATGATCACCTCGGAGCCGCTCGTGGTGGTCGTTGTAGCAGGCGCCCTTCTGCTTCGATACCTCGATGTCCTTGAAGTAGTGCGTGAAGGGATGGTTACCGTCGTGGTTCGTGCCCTGAAGATCTGGTTGAGCACATTGGCGATATCAGATGCATCAGCATATTGGATGGGAATGAGCACAAAGTCGGTTACTCCAAGATCAACATCTAGAAGCTCCAGCACTTTAAGGATCTTGTTCAGGTTGGAGGCGACCTCGATGATGATTAACAGGTTGGTGTCGTTGCTCGATATCACCGAAGAGTTATTTGATAGCAATGGGCGAATGAACTGGGTAGCCTGCGCAGTCGATATATATTGCAAAGGAATAACCTGCATTACCATCTGATCGCTATCTGGCAGTTGCTCAGAGTCTCTCAGCTTTTGCTGTAACTCGTATTCGTCAAGGATCTGTTGGGGGATGCGCACATCCAAGGGGCGGGACTTTACCTCGCTCATGGGGATGATCTTCCAGTATTCACCGGACTTTATCATGGTGGCATTATTAAGCTCCAGCAACGTATAGAGAAGGTCGGTAAGCTCTTTCTTGGTCAGGATCTTCTTGTTCCAGGTCTGCATGTTTATCCTCTTGCCGGCACCGACGCCGGGATGCAGGATATAGTCCAAGCCGATTAGCTCGCTAAGTGTCTGAATTACAAGGCTAAGATCCGCATTCTCGAAATTGAGGGCAAATGCATAATATATTTTACCTATCCCCTCCTCGCTGCGCACCTGGTAGTTATTATCCTCAAGGAACCTCTCGAAGAGCTTCTTATAGTCCTCTAAAACGAGTTCCCTGTTCGATTTATACTCCCATTCTATGAGCCTTTGCGCATCCACCTCATCGGAAAGCTGGTAATCTTCACCCAAAATCTCGTTGAATTTCTCTATCACATCCTTCACCGGGATGTTGGAAAACTTGATCCCTTTGCTCCCCTTGGGGACATTAGGTTCTCGTTTCCTGGATTTCACCGTTGGTTGCATCGCCTTTGGTGGCTGCTTTGACTCGGCTGGTTCCTTGGAGGGTTCATCATCTGCCTCTGTTTTTTCTTTTGCATCTGAAGGAGTAACACGATCTGTCTCATCTGGGCTTATTTCGGTCGATTTGGATGTCTGTGTTTCATTAAGATCCGCATCATCGACCGGGGTGGTATAATCCGCTCTGTCTCGAAACATATCCTGTACGCTCTGGTAGTCCTTTCCAAAGGTTGCAGCGGCTACGGTTACCTCCTGGGGTAAAGCCGGGTCTTCTCCATTTTGAGATTCCACAGCTTGGGGAAGCCTGTATTGTGTGCTTTTTATCGTATTATCTGCTGCCTCTTGATGACCAGCGACCTTTACATAGCGGTGCCCTGATGTACAACCGATGATTACAAGCATAATTAAAATGGCGATCGATAAGCTCTTGGCTTGATGCATCCTCATCGATATATCTCCTGGGATTTTCCTTGGTGGGGAATGAATTGTTCTATTTTTATTGTTTTATTTTCCAGGTAACCTATCACCCTATCTTCTTCTCCTTTTATATTTATCACGCAGCTCTTCCATTCTCTTTTTATACTCCTCCTCGCTCTCATCTTCCGGTCCTTCTCGTGCTTCTTCGTATTCCTCAGCCTGTTGTGTCAAGCCCATAAGGAACGGTGGCAGCGGAGGTGGCTCAGCCGGTTCCTGTTCCTTCCCTTGTTCCATCGCCTGCTGGTGAGCCTGGCGAAGCAAAAATGGGAGAGCAGATTCCGCCATATCCTCACGGGTCCTAATATTGGACGGGAAGGATCGCCTCGGAGGGTGAGCAGTCGTAGGCGGCTGTTGTGCTTTCGACGAGTAGGAGCGTCTCTTGGACCTATCCCTGAGCAGCAAGGTAACATCCTCCTGCCCCTCCATGGTGAGGATCACCTTGTCATTGAAAATACGAGAGATGGTGAAGCCAGCTAGCTTATCCTGTTCCTTATAGGGCAGCGGTTTACCCTTTTCTATGCTCTGCTCTGAGATGAGCGCTCTCTTACTGGGACCGGCAATAACCACGCCGTACAACTCCAATCCTTTAAGCTCAATCTTCCTTTTCTGCGGCGCCTCGGTGGGAGCCGGGGTCGGGGTCGGCGGCTTGTATTCCTCGCGCTGGGGGCGAAATAGATTCTTATCGCTGACGCTCGCATAACGGGTAAATACAGGTGGTCTATCCTTGAGAACGGGTAAATCCCTCTTTGCCTGGTCTTTTTGCTGTTGCAAGGGCATGACCAGATCGCCGAAGTTGACCGGTAATGACATGATAGAGTAGAGCTTGTAACCTATAAAGCAAACCATGCTCAACACGATGATGTTTATGAGCAGATATTTATTTAACATGGTGTTATCCTTGCCATGGTCATCGGGGAATTATCCAGGCTACCAAAAGGGATCATTTCGATCCCTCCTTGTTTCTATCCTCTTTTTCTGTTTTAGTTTTATTTGCCACAAAAGCGGTAACCTCAAGATCTACAACCACATCCTTGTATTTCTCTCTTGGGTTTCCGCTTCGTATCCTCAAGCTAGGAATCTCCATGTAATACGAGTTATTCTCAATCTTATAAATGAACTCTTTTATTTGACTCATGGTACCGGTAAGTGGAAAAGCGACGGTAATGGCGGTAAAGAGATCCCCTATATCCCTGCTATTTTTAGGCGTGATACTCTTGATATCAAGGTGCTGTTTTTTGGCTATCTCACGAAGGATCTTTTGCAGATCTGCAACCGCCAGCGCCGGTGTATCGCTGGGAAGCAGCAGGCTTTCTATCTGTTTTTTCAACGATTGCTGCTTTGTTACCCGGGTGTGAAGGTCTTGCTCTCGGTTAGCTGCCTGTATGTATTTATCTAGCAGCTTTCTTTGGGACATTATGCGAGCCTCTCTCTGGTGATAAAGATCAAGCAACCCCACGATTACGAATTGATAGAGAACATAGAGACCAACAGCAACAGCTCCAATCAGTATGATCCGTTTATCCCTATCGGATAGCTTTTCAAACAACTCCTTCATATCATTTCGTAGCTATTCGCTCTGTTCTTGCTCATCGAAGCCGTATATCTTCGGTCCTTCCTCGGTACCCTGTTCCCCTTGCTTTTGCTGATTTTTCCTATCAGCAAAGGATCGCAATATGTTTATCAGGTCCTGTTGTCTCTTTGCCTCCTCTTGATTGGTGGCATCTTTTTGTCCAGTTTCCCTAGCTTCTTGTTTGGATCTAACCTCAGAGTCGGGATAAGGTTCCTCGCTGGCTTGTTCTTGTTGGGCATCGATCGGTCTAGTCGATGGTGCTTCGGGCGGTCTCATCGGGACCTGCGATGCCTCTACTGGGCTGGTCGATGCTTCCGGTTGGGAGACAGGAGCCTGATCCTCGCTTGAGCTATCCACATTAGGAGATCCCTTCTGTTCAGGCGGGGGAATATCAGATAACATCTTGCTTTGGGGAGGCTTCTTCAGCTTGGAGGTCTCAGGTGAAGGAATATATCGAGCGTTGATAACCTCCATCTCTATAGTAAACCTGCTTCTCTCCACCCTTCCCATCTTCACCTTCTGAAACAATGGATGTTCCTCGAGCTTCTCCACCAGCGTCTCCGGTGCTTGAGCCTCGCCGACGATGGTCAGCTTGTTCCCATCAACCCGCAGCTCGTTAAGCCACACCGGCTTGGGGATGATATCGCTCAAGGCAGCCAGGATGTCCAGGCGGGGGGTTATGCTCTGCTGCAATCCGGCAAAGGTGTCAATTGCCTGATTCAGTGCCCTTGATCGTCCGCTTAGTTCTTGAACTTCCCTAACCTTGGGTAGGATCCTAGCGATCTCCTTTTCGTAATACCCTAATATAAGACCTTGTTTATAGAATGCACCGACTATGAGAAGAACAGCCAAGGCAACCAAAAGCGAGGATAGGAGGATGGTAGCTATCAGGCTGTAGTTTTTCTTTGTGATCCTTAGCGAGGGAGGTAGGAGATTGATATTAAGCAGATGTTGTCGGAAGCCTCTTAAAGCCAAACCAACGGGAATGAATCCATAATCATCGACCTGCCTTGTGTACTCGGATGATTCCACTTTTACTAATTCGCTGGTCGCTCTGCCGACCGTATTTATTCGTATAGCCTCGAAAATCTTGTCCTTGGTGGTTTTGTCATCCGCGAACATGCCGGTCAGGACTATCTCATCAACTGACTCCTCTTTATCCAATCTAGCTGCCCTGAAGATGGTATTCAGCTCCTGAACCAGAGCATCCGGATCGATAGAGAACTCACCTGTGGCAGGCTTGGAGGTCGATTGTTTATGCCACAACTGGTCAGTAGGAATGGCTCTGCTGAATACAAACTCATGACCGCCCAGTATGGCTATATCAGTAATGCCTCGGTCAATGTTGACTAAAGCTACTGATTTATCATGCTTTTGGTTGTACAGGTGATAATATGCATTCACCAGCGACAGGGAGGAGAAATCTACTATTCCAGGATAGAGGTTTAACTGTTTCAAGGCTCTGAGCAACGGGTCTAGATAGCCTCTTTTTACCGCAACCAGGAGGATGCGCAGCATATTAGCTGTCCTCGAATCGAGCTTCAGGTGGCTGTAGTATGCTTCCTCTGCCGGGAAAGGGAAGTGCCTTGGCGCCTCGAATTCAAGCACATTGGCGATCTCCTCGTCTGCCACCTTTGGGATCTCGATGATCCTGTAATGTACATAGCGCCTGGAAAGCCCCAATACAACCTGGTCAGGCTTCTTTTTAGCGCTGCTTACAAATTCCCGTATGTGCAAACGCAAGGTATCTTCGTACTCCTGGGATGAGGGTTCCTTTGGCATGGTTAACTCAAGGCGCCTTGCCCCGAGAACCTGCATCTCCTTTAGCCCCTTACCTAAAAGAAGAAGCTGAAGCTCATCGTCCTGTAGTTGTATGGCTAAACTCGTCTGGCTTATATACATTATCAGTACCCTTTCCTTGCTTGGGTTCCTTGGCATTGTCTTGCCAGTATCTGAACTTGACCGCATCCTTGTTATTCCTGCGATCTAACCTGTTTGTTACAACAGCTTTTATTGTGCGACGGGGAAGCCCACCGCTTAGATACCCGGTCGCAAATATAGTGAAATCTTGTGATATAGAAGTGAAAATTCCACCTATATTACGCTTTAGCGCTCCGCTATTACGAAGCTCGATCAGCCTGTTGTAGTCATCCTCAGTTGCGGTAAGCACCTTGATTATGAAGTCATCACAGGTATAGAGATTTATCCTTCCGCTCGTATTGTAAACCGTCAGGTAGGGATAGATCCCCTTGTATGAAGGCGCTTCTTCTCCCTGGCGCTTCTTTTCCCACAGTGAGCGCTTGGCTGCCAGCTTCTCGGGCATCCTTCCGCCATAAAGTATCTCCGGAGTCATGCCCCGCACCATCAGAAGCTCCTCAACAGTGTCAAAAGGACCGTCCTTGCAGAGATAAGGCTCGGTAAAGCCCTGCTCCTGGTAGTTTTTCATGTACCATTCATCCTCGGCGCCATTAAGCCTGTGCCCCTTCTCATCATCACGCCAATCCAAGGCTGAATCGGTAATCGTGTTAATTGTATCCATGTCGGTTATCCCTGATTCGCGGAGCAGTTTTTTGAAATGCCCTATATTTCTCTCCTCGGTGAGCCAGTTGAGATCCAGCTTTCCATCCTCGTCCTCAATTACATAATCAAATGCTCCATTGCCGAGTGAAATATTCTCCCGATTCGGCGCTGGTGGCAATACAGCTCCCGCATCCTCCCCCATTCCGATGACCCCTTGTCTCTGTCCCAAAAAAGCGACCTTTCCACTGCTGTCCTTATATACCGCCTTGGAGACTGCCATTATCTCTGCCAAAGCAGCGTTCACTCCAGCCATTGCCAGGTAGTATGCCTCGGCTTCCTCCTTGTAGTTCGAGGTGATGCGCAGCTCCATTCGCATAGTATAGGCGAACTCCGAGGCGACGAGCCCCAGAAGAACCACTACCCAGAGGGTCATTAGAAGAGCGACCCCGCGGTGCGAGGAGACAACGCTTTTAAGCGCAAAATATATGCGAACTAATTTCTTATCTCTTTGTATCATCCTATCTATTGAAAGGAAGTTTCCCTTTGCTTCTCCCCCCTTGGCGCCCGCGAGTGGGGCGGGAAGGAGCCTGTGGTTGGGTAGTGGTGGTAGTGGTTACTTGTTCTCCCTCACCCTTTTCTTTAGGGTATTCGAGAACTCTTGTATTCCAGAATGGAAAATAAAACGGTGGAAGTGTTATTTTCACGGGATCGCTCTGTGTCTCATCGATAAAGGTCAAGGTCATTTCTACAGCCATAGGTAGCTTCTCTCCCCACATCTTCTGAAGCTTGCGCGCATCTTGCTCTGGCAATCCGAAGTCGAAAACAAAGGAGCGATCGATCAGCTCTTCCTCCTCTGGATAACACCATTCAACATCACCAGCCTTAAATATCTCGCCGGTTTCGCTGTTATAGATCGGTATAAGCTCGAAGAATACCTCTGTAACCCACCTGTCAAGCTCGAATATTCGTCCGCGATCGGGATCGAAAGGGTGCTCGCTCCCCAGCGGCGCTTCCCTCATGACCAATCCTTGATAGTCAGAGGTGGTCGAGTCCTCAACATAGATGGAGACCTCCCTCAAGCCCATGCTCATGCCCCACTCCTTGACAAGCAGGCTTTCTGCGCTGGACACGAAATCGATCCGATCCTCGGCAAGGCAGAATTGTAGCTTTTTCTTGTAATCCTCGTCCTTGAAGTAGTAGGGAAAGGCTGACTGAAGCTCGGTGGAGACGATCTCGGTGATGATGCGCACCCGCTGAGACAGCTCGATGCGCGACTCGCCGACCTCCCATGCCCGGCTCCCCACCTGAAGACCGCTTAAGATAACAAGCGATATAAGCGCGACGATAGAAAAGGCGATGATCAACTCGATCAAGGTGAAGCCATTCATATTATGATTTCTTCTTTTCAGCCAAGTGCTCATCACATCGCCTCCGGGTTCTCGTACTGCACCCTTATGGTTGTGAGCGTAACCTTGCGTCCTCCCCAGCTCACCACAACGGTAATCTTGTAAGTTTTATATAAATCCTCCTCTTCCACCGGAGCATCAGATACGCTATCGAAGTCTAGTGCGCCCTCCTTGACCAGGTTTGGAAGCTCATACTCCTCTATCATGGTCTCATAATCATAGATTCCCCCGAATTGCTCGAAGGTGCCTGATTCACCGCCCGGCTTGACCTCTCTTTGCAGCATTAGCTCGCTCATCTTGCTCTTGGCAAGTATGGAGGCAAAAGTCGTCTCCCGGCTTACCCTAACCCCCTTGAGGCTTATGGTGAATAGCTCCATAAGAGAGGTAATCGAGATGGCAAGGATCGACATGGCGATGATAACCTCGATAAGGGTGAAACCTGTTTGTTTTGCTCTCATTTCAATACTTTTAATAATATTCTGTGTATCGAGGGATATAGTCAGCAAACTCCTCAGTAACCAACACCCTGCCGGTAACAGCATCGACCTCGATCACGAAGTAGTGACCGTTTTGCAAAAGCAGAAATAATGTTCCCCCAGAGCTATTCCCCTTGGGATAAAACTCGATGGTAACGGTTCCTTCGAGAAGAACATCGGAAAGCTCCTCGCTCCAGGCTTGCATCTCCACCTCGCCAGGCAGCTTGGAGTCGTAAAGCTCAACCGATCCCCCTTTGCTCCGGCTCTTCTCCGCGATGAAGGGGAGATCCTTTTTATTATTGTCATCATCTTCTTTTGCGCTGGGGACTTTTACTGGGGGATTATCCGCCTTGACCTTGATGCTACCATCCTCAAGCCCGAAGGATATGGAGGTCGTGGTCTTGAGCGCTATAGCCCTGCTTCTAGCATAGCGCAGGCAGGATGCGACCCGCTTAGTAGAGGTCTTTAGTCGTATATTGTCTAAAGTGCCGATGAATCGTGGGAGCACGATGCTTAGGCTGATACCCAGCAGAGCCATGACCAGGATCACCTCGATGAGGGTGAAGCCATTCTCGCTTTTCCTTATAGCCTGTATGAACCCTGGTGATCTCATGTTACTGGGCGATAAAATTGTGAACGCTATTTCTGGAAGGTTTATCCTGATCTTGTTTGCTCAGTCTAGGTTGCTAATCGGCTCTCCCTCACCACCGCTGGAGGTAATGCGCAGTGATTTGCCGCCATCGGTAACCTCGTAAACATAGTCCTCGCCCCAAGGATCCTTGGGGATCTTGTCCATGTATCTTTCGCCAGTCTCGGAGTTGACAGCAGTAAGCTCCTCGAGCGAGTTGGGATAGCGCCCGTTATCAACCCGATACAGCTCGCAGGCGGTCTGCAACTGCGATATCTGGGTGCGAGCGGTTTTTCTCCTCGCCTCCTCGGTGCGTCCGGTGAACTTGGGGATAACGATGCTTGCCAGCAGCCCCAGGATGACCATGACCACGATCAGTTCGATGAGTGTAAAACCGCTATCGTTATTTGTTCTTCTTTCGCCTATACGTTTGATTATTTTTAGAAGCAACATCATCTATTCTCCTTATGACTCAATAAGTTCTTACATAGGTATATCGTTCACCGAGAATATGGCATAAAGCATGGATACGACTATAAATCCGACCACAACTCCCATGATAATAATCATCATAGGTTCCAGTAGTCGTGCTGCCCTGTTGACCGCCACCTTGACCTCGTTCTCGTAGGTATCAGCGATCTTAAGCAGCATATCCTCGAGGTTGCCGGTCTCCTCGCCGACTTCGAGCATGTGGATGGACAGTGGTGGAAAGACACCGCTATTGCCCAGCGGTTCCGCGATGCCGGAGCCTTCCTTGATGCCGCTATAGACCTCTGTTATCGATTTTTTTATAACCTCGTTGCCCAGGATTTCCTTTGTTATGGACAAAGCCTGTAGCAACGGCACACCGTTTCGGTATAAAGTTCCCAGGGTTCTGGAGAAACGAGAGACCTCCATCTTGGTTATAAGATCCTTGATAATTGGGAGCTTCAAGGACAATACATCAAAGTTATACCTTCCGCTCTCGGTGCGCAGGTAATAGCGAAATAGGACAGCAAAGAATAGTATGCCCAAGATTATTGCCCAGTAATACATCTTGAGGAAATTAGCCAAATCAAGAAGTATAAGCGTAGGGAGCGGAATGGCAGCGTGCATATCCTCGAAGATCCTGGCAAACTTAGGAACAACATAGGTGATAAGCATCGCTACTGCAGCGCCACCTACAAAGACAAGGATGACCGGGTAAATCAGAGCGGAAACCACCTCGGATTTCAGCTCCTGGGTGCTCTCCATGAACTCTGCAAGACGAACCAGGATCTTCTCCAGAACTCCGCCAGCCTCGCCAGAGCGAACCATATTTATATAAAGGCGATTGAACAGCTTGGGATGGCGAGCCAGGGCATCAGCAAAGGTGCTTCCACCCTCGACATTCCTGACTATATCCTCCAGCACCGCCTTTAATCGGGGCTTCTCAGCCAGGTTAGCCAATATGCGGAGGCTGCGGTCAAGGGGTAAGCCAGCATCGGTTAAAGCGGCGAGCTGGTGGGTAAAGTTCATCACATCTTTGCTGGTAATCCTGGAGAATATGTCCTTGAGCGAGATCTCGGTGGATAGCCCCTTTTTCTCCACCTTCTGATTTACTCTCAGGGGATAGAAGCGCTGGCTTTGCAGACGCTTGATCACCGCGGCGCGGTCTTTTGCTTCCATCTCGCCCTTGATGACATTTCCTGATGGGTCGCTCGCCTGGTACTCGAATACTGCCATAATTACCTCTTAGAGCCAGTAAGTTCCATTAAATCTTGGCGATGGTCTCTTCCTCTTGGGTAACCCTGAAGACCTCCTCGATGGTGGTAATGCCTTGTCTCACCTTAGCCCATCCATCTTGGCGCAGGGTGCGCATTCCCTGCTCTCTTGCTCTTCGTTTTATGATGTTAGCCGGTGCCTTGTCCATGATTAGTTTATGTATCTCATCGTTCAGAACCAGCAGCTCGAAAATGCCCTTCCTGCCTTTGTATCCGGTATGGTTACATTTCTCACAGCCGACCGCCTGGTAGATACGGTCTATCTTTTCGTTTTCATCATTGTGCAGCTCCAGCTCCGAAAGCACCTCTTGGCTCGGTTTTATAGCCTCCTTACAGTGTGGACAAAGGACCCTGACCAGCCGTTGAGCCAATACGCCGACCAGCACGGATGAAACCAGGTAATTCTCTATCCCCATATCCATAAGTCGAGTGATGGCGCCGCAGGCATCATTGGTGTGAAGCGTAGAGAAGACGAGGTGTCCGGTTAGTGCTGCATGAACGGCGATATCTGCTGTCTCCAGGTCACGGATCTCGCCGACCATGATGATATCGGGATCCTGACGGACTATATGGCGTAAGCCCTTGGCAAAGGTGAGACCGATCTTGTTTCGCACCTGGATCTGATTGACCCCCATCAATTGGTATTCCACCGGCTCCTCGATGGTGATAATCTTCTTCTCTGGCGAATTTATCTTGTCCAGCGCAGCATAAAGGGTGGTAGTTTTACCGCTGCCGGTTGGACCGGTTACCAGAAATATGCCATGAGGCATTACTATTATGTTCTGGAACTTTTGCAGGTGGTCCGGCTCAAACCCGAGCTGTTGCAGGGTTAGAAGCGAGCTTGACTGGTCAAGGATCCTCATTACAACGCTCTCTCCGTGCAGCGTTGGTACGGTTGAGACTCTCATATCGATCTTCTTTCCAGCCGCCCGGGTCATAATGCGACCGTCTTGGGGTAGGCGCCGTTCAGCGATGTTCATCTGTGCCATCAACTTGATGCGGGAGATGACCGCAGCCTGTATCTTCTTTGGCGGAGCCTCCACATCATGCAGGATACCATCGATTCGATATCGAACCTTCAGTGCATTCTCGAACGGCTCGATGTGTATATCGCTGGCATCTCTTTCTACAGCTTCCTGGATCATAAGGTTTACCAGCTTGATCACCGGCGCCTCGGATGCCATATCCCTGAGCATCTCCTCGTCTTCCATGACATCCTGGGTATATATAGAAAGCTCCTCTTCGGTCATATCATCGACTATCTTGTCAACCTGTGATGCCCCGCCGCTGGCGTAGTTTTCTATGGCACTCATCAGCTCCTTTTCCAGGCAGAGAACCGGCTTGACGGTTAGTCCAGTAGCGGTCTCGATATCATCGATTGTATATAGATCCAGGGGATCAACCATTGCTAGCTTCAGGTCTCCATTGGAAAGCTCCAGAGGAAAAATGCGGTATTGGCGCATGAATTCGGGAGATAGCTCTACCGGGGGCTGTATATCCTGTGGGAAATCCTTGAGTGTTATAAACGGAATCCCAATATACTCACCGAGGATCTCCAGGTAACTTTTTTCATGCAGGATGCCCAGTTCAACTAGGGTCTCACCGAGACGCTTGTTTCGATCCTTATGTATGCGTAGCGCCTTGTCCAGCTCGTCCTGAGAGACTAAGCCTTTGCGCACCAGGTACTCTCCGAACCTCTCGCTAGTCTTCATCGTCCCATTATCTTAGGTTTATGATCAACTTTATCCTGTAATCTAAAATATGTAACAGCGCGATAGCTGTTATGGTTCCTAGGAAATTTGCATTTCTCCTTCAACCAAAAATTTCTTGCATACATGACCTTGTTTGAAAGAAAAAATACTGGTATCTTTTATGCTGAAGGTGAGACAGAATATTATTACATCTGCATTTTAGCCGGAGGATCATATTCAATGAAAAGATTAAAGACCCATGAGATCAGTAAGTACAATATCTCCTTTCAGGGAGGACCAACAACTGCCGTGCAGCATCGAGTGATCATCTTTCTTTACAATGAAGATAAGAAGAAGATCGCAAGTCTATGTTTCGATGATCCCAGCGTAGAGCCTAAGGTTGACAGCATTATCCGCAACCGAAAGGATGAAATCGAGGAGATCAAGATGCACCTCCCGGTGAGCATGTATTACGATGTTCTCGATATGCTGCGCAATGAAAAGCCTATCTACATCTCCTTTTTAGATTCTCCGCCCAAGGCGTACCTGCATACTTCATGGGAGCCGGTAGGAGAGGGGGAGATTGAATTACAATAGCCTGACTGGATATAATAAAATATAAATTTAAAGATAATCTTTATGTCATCGTAAAATAATATCCACATTTTTTGGGAATATTGAATCGATCAAATGGAAGCAAATGATTAATTCGCATATTACTTTTAGCAAATCACCTGCCATCTTTGATATACTTATTATCGTATGAGATTCATGAATGAAAGATTGACTCGATTGTTCATAGTGCCATCTGTCCTTCTGCTTATATCTGTGCTCAGCGCAGTTCAGGCATTTTGCGGATCCAGGTGGCTGCAACACGACTCCTTCGAGGGCGGCGAGGTTACTGTTTATCCTGGCACAGTGGCAAATGAGTACTTCGGACAGATATATGAGGCACAAGGCTACGAGTACCCGATAAATATAAAGACGGTCCGCGTGTTTCTCGGCTCAGCCTACGAGACCAGCAATGAATTCAACTTTCGCATTTACGAGGCAGGAAGCAACCTGCCGGAGCCGGGAACGCTCCTTGCCGTAACCGAGGCATACACCCTCTATTCGCACAACTGGAACGATGTTGACATGCAGTCCTACAACATCACCATAAACGAGGGCAGGTTCGTAATTGTTCTTGAGCATCGCTTTGATTATCCGCCTGCTCTAGGCGCTGACCGAGATGGAATAACCTATCATAACAATGTCATGTGGGTGAACACCAAAAAGGCTTGGGAATGGCATTATTGCGATGACTTCGGCGTTTCTGGAGACTGGACTATTCGCGTGGAGATTGAGGGACCAAATGTGCAGGGACCTACCCCCACGGCAACAGCTACTCAAACGCCGAGCACCCCTACCGCAACGCCTACCATAACACCTACCGCGCCGACATCTACCCCCACAGGCACCAACAATACCGCTACTCCAACCCAAATCACCTCCACGCCAACCGATACGCCTACAGGCGCAGCGACCCCGACCGCAACGCCATCGGTTACCTGCACGGCAACAGCTCCCCCTAATGCGCCCTACCTGTTCGATGAGCCTGAATACACGGCAGGCACCTCCAACCAGGTCTGCTGGTCCGATGAGTCTAGCTCCGGCGCCTGGCAGTACCTTGCGCAATGTGCGCTCGACATCAACTTTAATGAGATAGCCTCGATCAGCGGCTGGATCGAAGGGACCTGCCACACCTTCAGCGGTCTCGATGACAGCGTGCGCTATTATTATCGTGTCAAGGCGCGCGATGCCTGCTACTGGGAGAGCGGTTACTCCAACCGAGAGTCGAGCATACAGGATGCAATTCTGCCTGAAATAAGGCTCGCTGGCTATATGGACACCTCCATTGGGTCAGGGATCGGGGGGCATTTTGTGCTCTTGGCTTATGTTCTGGACAATATCGGGATCGGTAATGTAGAGCTTCTCTGGTTCAAGCACCCTACCGGCGTTTATCTTTACGACGATGGCACGAGCGGCGATATGATGGCTGGCGATGGGGTTTATTCACTGGTGGTTGCCCAGGTTGGCGGCGATATCGCACCCAACCGGTATACATTCGAGCTGGTGGCGAGGGACTATGCTGGCAACGAGAGCCTGCTATGGCCATATTTGAACATACTGCGCGGTAACCAATATTCATCCGCTGATGGTATCTCTTATGCCTGCTATACTCCGAACTGGCAGAGCATCTATCGACAGCATATATCTAGCAATTGTTCGGCAAGGTCTTCGGATCGCCCTGTTATCCTGTTTGGCGGCTATTGGGATACGCAGCTCATAGCCGGCGGTGAAGGACTTTTGACCCTCTGGATTGGCGTAACCGATGCGCAGGGGCTATCCGACATTGCGAGCGTTGAGTTGTATTTTGCCGGTTCGCCGACTGGGGTCTTGCTACGCGATGACGGGATGTTCGGAGATGTCGTCGCTGGCGATGGCATATATACTATGGAGACCTATATTAGGGAGCTTGCAGAGAACTCTTACGGACAGTTTCTGCTTGAGGTCATTGCAACTGACCAGCAGGGAAACCAAAGCCTACCCTGGCCCTACTTGACGATCGAATAGACAAAAAATGCTTTAGGTTTGAGAATAAAGGATTGAAATAAATGAGTGCATTCAGGATAGAAAAATTGAGCGACTACAAGTTTCGCATTCCCCGCGAGAAATCGCTTGGCATGAGGGTCGATGGAATCGTTTATGCCTCGGAAAGGCTGATGAAAGCGATAAGAGAGGATGAGACCATAAAGCAGGTGGTCAACTCGGCGAGCCTCCCCGGCATCCAGGTGGCTGCGCTTGCCATGCCCGATGCGCACTATGGCTACGGCTTGCCCATCGGCGGAGTGGTCGCAACTGATGTCAAGGAGGGTGTGGTAACCCCCGGCGGGGTCGGCTTTGACATAAATTGCGGCGTAAGAATGATGCGCACCGACCTCACTTGGGATTCGATCAAGGCTAAGCTGACCACGCTAGCAGATGGGCTTTTCGCCAATGTACCCCTCGGCGTTGGATCAACCGGCTATCTGAGGCTGAGCAATAAGGAGGTTCGCCAGGTGCTCATCCACGGGGCTGCATATATAGTAAATCGTGGATATGGCGAGCAGCTCGACCTCGAACACTGTGAGTCAGGCGGTTGCCTGCCAGACGCCGATCCGAACCAGGTTAGCAATCGAGCGTTTAAGCGCGGAGTCGAGCAGGTTGGCACTCTAGGCAGCGGTAATCACTTCGTCGAGGTACAGGTGGTTGACGAGATCTTCGATGAGAAGGCTGCACAAGTCTTCGGGCTATTCAAGGGACAGATCACGGTGATGGTGCATTCAGGTAGTCGCGGCTTCGGACACCAGGTCTGTACTGATTATCTAGCGCTGATGAACAAAGCTGCCGCCAAGTACAACATAACCTTGCGAGATAAACAGCTTGCCTGTGCGCCAGTCGAATCTGACGAGGGTAAACGATATATGGGTGCGATGAGATGCGCTGCAAATTATGCCTGGGCTAATCGACAGATGCTCATGGCTATAATCAAGGACCAGTTCCCCAAGCTGCTCAACATGACCCCCAACCAGATAAACATGGTCCTGATCTACGATGTGGCACATAACATAGTCAAGATCGAGACTCATAAAATAGATGGAAAGAATGTCAAGGTCGCTGTGCATAGAAAAGGAGCTACCCGCGCCTTTGGACCCGGACATAGCGAAGTCCCCGTCAAATACAGGCACATTGGGCAGCCGGTACTTATACCCGGCGACATGGGCAGAGCCTCATATATTCTTGTGGGCACAGAGAAAGCTATGCAAGAGACCTTCGGCAGCACCTGTCATGGAGCTGGAAGGGTGCTCAGCCGGGTCAAGGCTAAGGCTGCCGCCAGGGGTAAAGACCTAAAGGCGATGATGGAGCAGCGGGGCGTCATTGCACGAGCACCAGGCTTCGCCGCCCTTGCTGAGGAGATGCCGGAGGCTTATAAGGATATCGAGGATGTAATTGAGGTCGTGCACCAGGCTGGTCTCTCAAGAAAAGTAGCTCGAATGAAGCCACTGGTGGTACTTAAGGGATAGGCTTGAGCTTATGCTAAGGGAGGGTGGTTATTGGATCACCGGTGATCCAGTTAACCTAAATTCTCTCCCCCGCGCCTAACCTGATACCTGGTAACTGTTTCAGCGCTGAATCAGTTAACCTTGTTTAACCATCCTCTCTTCACGGTATCACCTTATCACGGTATCACGGTATCACTTTCCTCTTTGTGCCTTGGTGTCTTTGCGTCTTTGCGTCTTTGCGTGATTATTTCTTTAATTTCTTCGTGCCTTGGTGCCTTTGTGGTTCAATAACCAAGCCTCACGCCTCACTCCA
>CAYUVA010000039.1:0-43869 GCA_964448115.1 uncultured bacterium | reverse complement strand
CTAATTGATCTATTTAGATTAACTCATTGATATTAAAGAATAATTTTTTTGAAAAATTCTTCCGAGGATCCTCAAGCCTCCAATTTTGCCCCCGAATAATCGTGCCAATATGGCACGCAGAGGGGATAACTCATTGAATTAATTGTATTTTTGGATAGGATAATATTATTTGTTATTGCTTATAACTCGGCTTTCGGGGGGTGCCGCATTTAAAAAGCTGCGCCACCCGCCGAAGATCTCACGCAAAGACCCTCAGGCACCGATTCCCACCTATTCGGGAGGCATGAAAATTATGGCCTGCGAAATTGCGCTATTTTTAGGAGAGTGCTCTAGAGACTGTTCGACAATATTTGTATTTGGGCAAAGCCTCTGTTATATTCAAGTATTGTAAAGGAGCATATCTACGAATAAATACTCAATAGGAGGGCAAGATGCCAGTCCCTTTGAAGGTCTTTTTAGTAGGGCTTGGATTACTAGTGGTCTCTTTGGCTACACCTGGCAGCTCTTATGCAATCGATCCATGTGCTAATGATGCCTACGAGCCAAATGATGTGTATTTCTTGGCTACACCCATCCCTACCGATGGCACAGCGCAGCTTCACTACCTTTGCAAGGAGGGGGATGTTGACTTCATGTCATTCTATGGTGTCTCAGGATATGTTGCTTCCTGCGAGACCTTTGATCTGAACAGCAATGTAGATACCACCATGCTGTTGATGGATAATACCTTATCTCCGGTGGATGAAAATAATGACTGGAACGAAACATTAGCATCGAGAATCGACTATGACATGTTAGATTACGAGGACATCTTTTACATAGTTATCGAGAGCGCTAATGGAGCCTGGGGAGCGACCAACTCATACCGGATAATGGTGAACTTTCACACCTACACTCCCTCCCCATTGCCAAGTGATACTCCGACAATGACTCCCACCTCGACCATGCTTCCGAGCTCAACGCCCAGTATGACTCCGACCCTCACGCCTACTAACACCCCCAGTGCTATTCCGACCAGCACTCCTTCTGCAACACCGACCAGCACTCCATGCACCAACGATGATCCCTACGAGTATGACAACGATGCCGGCAGCGCCAATGAGATAATCTTGAACCACCCCCCGCAGACGCATCTGTTCTGCGATCCCAACGACGAGGATTGGCTGTACTTCTGGAGCGCTCCTAGCACCATGTTTGCTATATATACATTGAATCTTCAGCCGGGAGTGGACACGGTGTTATATCTTCTCGATGAGAACCAATACTATGTCGATCACAACAACGATTACAACGATACCCTGGCATCAAGGGTAGATTTTCTTGGATACTCGGAGAACATCTATTACATACAAATCTTCGACAACAACGGTTATTTTGGACCCGAATCGCATTATGATGTAATGCTGGAGGGGATTACCCATACTCCGACCAGCACAGCCACCCCGACGGTTACCGATACACCAACCGATACGCCGACCAATACTCCAACGGCAACTGTACCCACGGAGACTCCGACGGCAACCAGCACCTTTACTCTTTTGCCCACAGCCACCATGACCTTCACCTCGACCCCGACAGCCATACCACCGACCAATACTCCGACAGCGACCTCAACGCCGACCGTAGCGACCAACACTCCCACTGCGACTGTTGAGACCCCGACTCCGACCGCGACCGAGGAGCCGACCGAGCAGCCTACTGCAACCGCCACAGAAACACCCTTGCCGAATCCATTGATCCTGTTAGGTGGCTATATGGATACTATGATCACTTCATCAACAGGTGGTAATTTGACCTTGCTTATTTATGCATCAGACCCTGCGGAGCATGGTTTCTCAGGATGCGAGCTTTACTTCAACGAAGCAGCTACTGGAGTAACCCTGCCGGAAAGTCCCCCAGGCAGCGGTATATTCATGCTTCCACCGCTTGGCATCGAGCCAGGCGCCCTGGCACCTGGTCTTATTCTGCTGGAATGCCGCTGCACTACCAAGGACGGCAGGCTCACTGAACCCTTCCCATTTATGAATATCCTACAGTAGCCTACCTGATGGACTCGAATATCTATCAAAAGCCGCACATCGGCTAAAGGGGGGATGCTGTATCTTGTAATCCCATTGTTATTCGGCATATTCGCACCTGTTCAAGGGATTGTACTTGAAGATGGTCAACTGCCGGTAGAAGATGTTCTATTTCAATGCTTGAATCGGTAGCCAGCGCCCCTGACGGTCTCGATCAGCATGCCTGCCTCGCCGAGCTTCCTTCGCAGATTGACTATCTGGACATCGACCGAGCGATCGTTTACCGGATAATCATCGCCCTTTACTGCGCTTATGATCTGCTGGCGATTATAGACATTGCCAGGTCTTGTGGCTAGGAACTGGAGGATGCCGAACTCGGTGAAGGTAAGCTCGACAGGTCTATCATTTATGGTAACCTGACGGCGCTTGATGTCTAAAAGTAGTACCCCTCTTTTTAGCTTGTGGGTCTTATCCTCAGCCAGGATTAGCTTTCTTCTGAGCACCGCCTTGAGCTTGGCAAGCAGCACTCGGGGGCTGAATGGTTTTGGTATGTAATCATCAGCGCCCAGGTCCAAGCCGGTTACCATATCGATATCCTCTCCCCTGGCGGTAAGCATGATAATCGGTATGTGCGCGGTCTTATCCTCGCTTTTTAAGATCTTGCAAACATCCAATCCGTCAATGCCCGGCAACATAAGGTCAAGGATAATAAGGTCGAAGCCGCCCTCTCTGGCTGCCTTCAAGCCTCGCTCACCGCTATCAGCGGTTACCACTCGATAGCCTTCCTTCTTAAAGTTATAGGCGATAAGTTCAAGGATACCCTCCTCATCATCTATCACTAGTATCTTTTCATTCGGCATCTTATGATTTCCCTTGTGTATCTTCTTTATCTCTTAGGCAATCAATTATAACTAACATAAGTTAATTTTCAATTAGTAAATGGTTAAAATACAATTTTGTAATACAAAACAGTGGTTTCATGGTGTTCAAAAGTATCCAACAATCTTGAGAAAAAGGAATTTTTCCCCATTGCAGCATGTTAGTACTGCACCGCCCGAGTTTGCTATATTGATGAGGTTATCTGCTCACTTTCCTGCTAATTACAAGGATGCGCTGATACGAGCAGCGGATTCCTGCGCTGTATCCAAGATCATCATCGAAAAATCCCCCGATCGTTGTACAGGTCATCGAGCCGGAAATATGATATTATTAAAGTAAGCCCGGGAATGACAAGAAAGGGGGCGGGAATGACATGGAGGTGCCTGGTGGCGACAAAAATTACATATCCAGAGCAGCACCGATCCCGACCTATTAGGGAGGCATGAAAATTATGACCCGCAAAAGTGTGCTATCTTTATAGGTAAGTATTCTAACCAACTAGCAACTAATTAACCAGAAACTAGATAATGCAAAGAATGCAAAATATGATATAAAAGGCTCTACTTTGCTAAGTAAAATAGCGATGATTATCATGGGAACCGTGTCTGATAAAGGATGTTTAATCGATAAAGAGGAGGCTGGTTAATGGAGCCGAGAGACCAGCTTCCCGATGAGGAACTCATGCTCCGCTGCCGGGATGATGACCTGGCAAGCTTTGAGATCCTGTTAAACAGGTACAAGAGACCATTGCTAAACTATATTTACAGGTTCATAGGCGATCGCCAGACCGCGGAGGATATCTTCCAGGAGACCTTCCTTAAGATCTTCAAGAACCGGGCGACCTACGAGCATAAAGCCAAGTTCAGCACCTTCGCATATACGATCGCTACCAACCTTTCGATAAACGAGCTAAAAAAACGCAAGCTAAGAAAACATCTGCCTCTTCGAGAGGAAATGGATGGCAGCGAAGAGGAGATGGGCATAGAGCTTAGCGATAACGGCGAGGGACCCGAGGAGATCTACCAGCGCTCCCAGAGAGAGATATTGGTCAAGGAAGCACTACAAAAGCTGCCAGAAAAACAAAGAACCGTGCTTATCTTGAGCTATTACGAGGGGATGCCCTACGAGGAGATCGCAAAGGTGATGAAATGTTCGATCGGAACAGTGAAATCTAGGGTCCACCGGGCTAAAAAGCAACTTTATGAATATCTTAAAAAGGCAGGGATGGCATGAGATGCAAGGATGTAAAAAGGGTACTAGATGATTTTTCACTCAAGCGACTGCCGAAAAGTAAGGCAAACGAGATAAAAAAGCACCTTCAGGGTTGCGGAAAATGCAGCCGGATGCTCAAAGAGATGAACCTGGCCAACTCATTCCTGGAACATTACAAAGCCCTCGAACCTCAGGATGCCTTGATCAACAAGACCATGAATCGCATCATAGAGGAGTATAACCTCGGCGGCTCAAAGGAATCTAAAACCACCTTAACAACCGTCTTTTTAACCCATCGATTCAAGCTGATCGCAACCGCGTCCATCCTCAGCGCTCTTTTAATCGTGGTCGCCTCCGGGATATATCTAAACTTCAGCCCCAATGTTGGCTATCTAGCCAGGCACGAGATCGACAGCGATCTGCCAGGGGAACCAATTACTCCAGCAACCGAAACCTCGTTCGACCAGGTTTCAGTATCAGAGTTAGATCTGGACCCTCGTCTAATCGAGAAACTGGAGAAGCAGAGAAGATCAGGGGAGTTGCGTAGCTTCGAGGTGCCGCTGATCGCTCAATCGATCAATTTCATCTCCGATCACCAAGGCACGAACCGAGCACAGGAATTCTCCCCGCTGGTGCAATCGATATGCTTTGGCGAGGGCTGCGATACAACGAACCGTATCCAAACCGTGGTAACCCTGTAATGCCTTGTAGAGCTTTTACATATTTAATTGTCGCTATGATATTAGCTTTACACGCAAACCTTCTATGCCTAGCCAAAGAGGTTAGCTATTTCGATCTGGCAAATCGCCAGTTCGTTCACCAAGAATATTCAAAGGCAATAGAGTATTATGATCAGTGCCTTAATGACCCTGGTTGCATCAGCCATGCCGATGATGCCTACTTCTTAATGGCAAGGTCATATATCCTGCTCGATGATTGGGAGAAAGCCAAGACCATCCTGTCCCAATTTACGGATCGCTACCCTGGAAGCGAACTTGCTGATGATGCCTTGATCCTGCTGAGCGAGAAGCTCTTGAACCAAGGCTCGAGGGCTGATTGCTCGCAAGCCCTGGAGTACCTCGATCTTATCATCGACAAGTATAACCGGGGGGATCGACTTCCTGAAGCCCTGGTTATGAAGGGTGAATGCCAGTTTGTGATCGGCGACTGGCAGGGAGCTGAGGCATCATTCCTGGAGGTGCTCAAGACAGCGACCGAAAACAGGCTGCTGCACAAAGCCAAATATAACCTGGCTCAGGTGTATCAGAACGAGAAAAGCTCAAGGCGGAACATCCCGCAGGCAATCGAGATCTATCAACAGCTCCTGCAAGAGCAAACCTGCAAGAGCGATGAACCCAAGATCTATTTTGCCCTCGGCTCCGCATATCGTGAGCTTAGGCTATGGGATAATGCCCTGCAATACTTTGATAAGATCATCAAGGAGTACCCCGACACCTTTTATGCGGTCATCTCCAAGCCGATCGCCCAGGTCTGCAAGGAGAAATTTATTGAGCATCAAGAGAACCTGGAGGTATTTAAAAAGATGCTCGGACAGGCAAAGATCAAGCAAAACACGCCCTCGCCGGATGCGATAAACCTCCTGGAACAACTTAAAGAAAAAGCCCAGACAAAGCTCAATATATCTGCGGATTCTATAAACTACGACAAGGAAAAAAATATCGCTATTTATCAGGGGAATGTGCGCATATACAGGGATGAGATCGTCATTACCGCCGGCAAGGCGGAGGTAAACATGCATGGCAAGACAATAACCTCCCAGGAAGCTGTCGAGGTTACTCATAAGGGTAAGATAATACTTAGGGGTGATAAGCTAAATTACCTGGTCGAGGAAGGAAAAATGGTGCTGAGTGGTAACGCCAGCCTTATCCAGCTTAATCCTCGCCGAGAGGAACAAAAGGCTGGCAGCATCACATATTTCCTTGCCACCGGGGATTATAAGCTAAATTAGGCATCTTCTTGATTGCCTGTCAAAATCCTTGAAGTTTACCTTTCGCATCGTTATAAGGTAATTCAATAGCTCGGTTGGGGAACACCCCACCGTATCGAGATCATAACCGATGATTTATAGAAACCTCTTCAAGCCAATAGAAGCAACGTGGTTGATAATTACCCTATTATTTTACCCATGTTCACCGCTTGAGTCATCGGATTGCGACCTCAAAGACATGGAGCTTCTGCTCTCCATGCTCCATGAGTTGAGACTCAAGGGAGATTATTTGGGGATCATCGATCTCATCGAGATAAGCGGCATGGAGAGATGCCATTGGTACTGGGATCTTCATATCGATTACCTCAAAGCCAAGACCTATCAGGGGCTGGGACGCATAGAGCTGGCTATACCCCTTTTCCAGGGGATGCTTGATGATAAATCAGCCTTTTCCGAGCTTGGATTATACAATTGTGCGCTGGCTGCAATTGAACAGGGGGACTATCTGCGAGGGATCAGCATCTTGGATCGCTACCTTGTTGAGTACCCCAGAGGACATTTTCGGCTCGAGGCGATCTACTCCAAGGTAGATGCCTATGAGAAGGTATATTATTACAGCAAGGGGATAGAGTTTCTCAAGGCGGAGAGAAAGAGATATCGAAGCTCGGAGATTACCGGTGAAATGGCGCTACGCATAGCACGATTTTATGAGCTGAAAGGCGAGATATTTCAAGCGCTCTACTGGTACCAGGTTATCTTCGACTCCAACCAGAGGAGCGTGGCAGCATTCAAAGCTTGCGATCAGGTCGATCGGCTGAGAAGAAAACACCCCAGCAAGTGGATAAAACTGAGCCAGAGGCAGATCTACAGGCGGGGACTGGCATATTACTACCACGGAAACTACCAGCGAGCGATAAAGATCTTCAATGAAGCGATAGCGAAAAATCCCAATAGCCATATAGCTATTCGATCAAGGTTCCAGCTTGCAATGTGTTACTATCGACAGGAGAGGTTCGAGGATGCGCGGAGCAGATTCAAGGATATCATCCGCCGATACCCCAAGTCTCGCTGGGAAGAAAAAGCTCGTCTCGGATTGGTGCGGATCTACAATAAGACCGATCGCTACAACTATGCTGCCTATCACTATCGTAAACTGCTCGAAAACCTCGATGGCTCAATAAGCGAAGACCGCGCCCGCTACGGTCTTGCTTACTACTATCTTAGAACCGGTAACAAAAAGGCAGCCATCGATGTGCTCAAGGTTCTTTGCGAGAAACCATCTCGCAGTGCATACTGGGATGATTCCATCTTCGCCCTGGGACGCACCCTGTTCGACATTGGACGATTCGACGAGGCTGCATCTCAATTCGACCTTATCATTCAAAAAAGGGCAGAGAGCAGATTCATGGAGGACGCGCAATTCATGAAGGGAATGTCCTTACTCAGGGCTGGGAAGCCAAAACTAGCCATCGAAGCATTCCATGATTTGATCCGCTTTTATCCATCTACCTTTTACCTGGAAAGGATAAAACATGAGATTGAAAAAATTCACCAAGAAGACCTCCAGGAAACGAGCGTCATAACTGCTGCCATACTACTTGCGGAGGCACAAGAAAACCTGGAAAATGGGGAATATATCGATGCGATAGAGATCCTGAACATAATATTTAGTATTTACCCTGAATCGATGGCGCCACAGACAGTGGAACTATTATACCATCGGGCTTTGATGCAAAATAGAGCCTGGAGTCAAATCTCGGTTCTCGGATTCGATCTTGCGAGGCAAGCGATAAATGACTATATGCTATACGGGGACTTTTGCGGCAACGAGGATCTCAAGGATGCAAAGAAACTATGGCTCATGGGCGAGCTTAGCGAGGCTGCACTTATTTACCGAGGCTATCAAAGAGTGCATTACAACGATATGGAGAGCATCCTCTCATTGATCGCCATGTACCACGAGCTTGACATGCCCTACCAGACAATAAAGTATATCCACAAGCTGCTCGAATTTATCCCCTCGCAGATAGACCTCAGGTTCTTACCTTATGGCTTGCTCAGGCTGCTATATCCACTTAAATACGAGGATCAGGTCAAAGAGCTGGCGAGTAGCTATGATATAGACCCCTATGTCATCTATGGCATCATCTATGCAGAGAGCAAATTCGACACCAAAGCGATCTCTCCAACCTCTGCAAAGGGGCTTATGCAGTTCATGCCCACTACCGCCAGGGCAGTTGCCAAAAAGCTTGGAATAGATAGCTTCAATACTGATATGCTCTTCGATCCCAAGGTGAGCATTCGCCTGGGAATCCATCACTTCAACGACCTGCTCAAGAGGTTCAAGGGGCAGCCTATTCTGGCAATAGCTGCCTACAACGCGGGTGATTTAGCAGTCCGCTCATGGCTTGATATGTATCATGATGATGTGCCCGACGAGCTGTTCATCCCATATATCACCTTCGATGAGACCCGCGGCTATGTGAAAAAGGTGCTCAGGTACCACAGGATATACAAGCAGATGGAATGTGAGCCTTGAGAAAATGGTCATATTCACCATGTCGAATAGGATTAGTTGTCGAATAGATGCTTTTAAAGGCGGTTGGAAAACCTTACTGTAATGATATAATATCGAACTGTTGGAAATCGATGATCAAGCTACGAGCAAATCTCGAAATGGAGAGAAGCCCAACCTCCCTATCATTTCCTGGAGGATAAACGAAAATGAAGCTTTGTCTCAATGCGTGTTTGTTGTCCGAGCTTTCGCTGGAGGACCAGCTAACCCTTGCACATCGAGCGGGATGCAACTGCATAGACCTGGTGTCAAATAAGCTAAGGCAATATATCACAGACCAAGACCTTCAGCAGCTAAAGTCCTTGGTGTCAGGCTTTCCAGAGTTGGCTCCTTATAGCATCTATAACATTGCTGGCATAAACTTCGGCCACAGCGAGCAGCAACAAAGGGTCATGGATGACTGTCGATTCCTCAGCGAGGTTGCCTCAGAGATCGGATGTAATTACATCATCCTTACCCCTGGCTTGTTGCCGGACAAGGAGATAACCCATCGCGAGGTAAAAGCCGAGACGGTCAATATTCTAAGGGAGATGGCTCATATCGCACTTCGATATGATATCGGCCTGGCGCTAGAGTTCCCTGGCTTTGAAGATAGCTCGATCAGCAGACTCTCCCAGGCACTCGATATCATCTACAAGACAGATAGGAATAATGTAGGTATCGCAATTGATACATTTCATTTCTATATCGGTGAATCGAGGTTGGAGGTCATCGAGGGCATCGACCAAAGGCGATTGTACGCGGTCTATATAGGCGATGCGAATGAAAAACCACGACCAGAGATGACCGAGCAAGATCGCATAATTCCGGGACCGGGAGTGATCCCCAACCGGCAGATCCTGAGCGAACTTCTGCGCATCGGATATACCAAGCCCTTCTCAATAAAGCTGCCCATCCCCACTGGGGGTCAAGATGTACTGGAGCTTGCCAGCCAGTGTATCCAGGGCGCTAAAGACTTGCTCTCATAGAAGTACAAGATTAAATATGTGCAATCGCCAGGACATGTGCTCGGACAGGAATGTTTATCGACTGCTGTTTGTCTTATTTATAGGTTGTCTTTTATTTCTGATCATCTTCAAGTTCAAGGGGCGCGAGATAATCCTCGAGGGAGACGCCTTCGGATACTATGCACAGGTGGTCTCCTTTGTGATCGATCACGATTTTTTCTGGATGGATCGTATCCAGTACTTCAATCCCCAGCCACATTTCTATCACTCAGTGCCGGTGGGGACTGCCATCTTATGGGCGCCATTTTTTGGATTGTTTCACATTTGTGCAATTTTCTTTAACAAGCTCGGCTTGCCGATCTCCACCAGCGTATATTCGACCTTTCACCAGGCTAGCGCCTATTTTGCCAACCTGGTTTATAGCTTCCTGGCTATATTATTGACCTACAAAACATTGTGCCTTTTTTATAGTCGGCGGGTATCGATCATGAGCAGCCTGGCAGTGATAGGCGGAACATCGGTGCTAAATACAACTATCTGGCAGACCACCATGAATCATGCACCCTCTTATTTTATAGTAACCATTTTTGTGTATTATTGGCTTCAACAGAGGGATAAACCCACCTGCAAGAGCTTGATCATTCTCGGTTTCGCTGGTGGCTTGATGTGCATGGTGCGCTGGCAGAATGCTCTATTCATGGTTTTACCCTTTTTCGACGCATTGAGGGATCAGCTCAGGGCTGCCAGGAAGCTTGATCTCAAGGATTTCTCTGCTGCGACCTTGAAACATGGGCTTTTTCTGCCCGCGGTCTTGATCGGCTTTTCCCCGCAAAATATTTACTGGAAGACGATCCATGACAAGTACTTTGTTTACTATTACGCTCACAGCAACTTTCTAAGCATCAAATTACCTGACTGGAGACCAATTCTTTTTTCTACCAATCACGGATTGATAACCTGGACGCCAATGGTGGGGATCGCCCTGATCGGACTGTTAGCCGGGTTCAAGAAAAAATCGGTACATATCCTGCTTTTTATGGCATTTTTGCTTCAACTTCATCTCAACAGTAGCGTGATCTACTACGGCACCGGCATTCACTTCGGCTTGCGGCAGTTCGCCAATTGCACAACCATATTCGCTTTAGGCATTGCGGAGCTGCTAAGCACGATGAAAAAGGCTTCCCTACAACGCGCATTCATCGCTGTGCTATTATTTCTCGTTGTTTGGAACATGCTTTTTTTATACCAGTATGAGCATAACTTCATCCCTCTGACCGGCCATCTAACTATGCGTCAACTAGTTTGGGACAAGTTGCTTATGTTCTTTGTCGAACCAGGTGAGCTGATCGCCAATATCGCCAGGGAGCACAAGTTCCTGATAAGCCCTAATATCTATGATGCAAAGGTATTCAGAAGGATTGCCGGTGAACCAGATTACATTGTGGATTTAAGCTATGATATCTCGCGGGCTTTCCCCAGGCTACTTTCCAGTAAGCCATATATTCTCATTTATCGCACCGGCGATGGCTTCGCCTCGTACCTTTTCGAGGATGATATCATGGCTGGGATCTTTCGCCCCTATGAGGATATTTGCTTTTGCGATGATCACTTCCCGGATCTTAAGTGCAAGCAACTCTGGCGCTTCATCGATTGCGGGGCAACCTTCGAGGAGGTCCGTGCGTTCCTGAACATTTCTACCGATGAGCAGGTGATAATAGATCTTCAAAAGCAGTGAATCCCGGACAATCGATCATCGATGGACGGTTATTTGACTAGCTAAGACCAGTGTGTTTATATTCCATTGGCTAATAGGATAGCTCCTGATCGCTAATTCTCCTGCTTGGTGACATAAGTGAGGGGAAAAGAAACGATGACAAACAGAATTGGGAGTTTTGAGACATTAGATAAAAGGGAGCTTGCATTATGTCTAGGTTTCAAGGAGACACCATCCCCTTTTTCTTCGTACTACTGGTTTGTCCAGCCATGGCGATAGCTGGCGGTTATTTTGTCAGCGAACAAGGCGGTTGGGCGGTTGGCATGGGAGGCGCCTTCACAGCGGTTGCCCAAGATCTCTCCAGTGTATTCTATAATCCGGCTGGCGTAGCCAAGTTAAAAGGATGCAATGCCTTGTTCAATCTGAGTAATGCTATCCTCTACAACGGCGAGTTCTATCGAGCTGCCGATCATCTCGCTGACTCCTATCCGGTATCAGAACTGGAGAATCATCTAGTAATCGGTCCTATGGCTGCCATAACCGATGACCTAGGCACGGAAAACTGGACCATAGGGCTTGCAGGATTTGCTCCCTATGGAGCTGTCTTCGACTGGCCAGACTGGGGAACGCAAAAGTATATGATGCGATATGAGCGTTTATATATCGTAAAAAGCGGACTGGTCATCGGCTGGCAGGCTACTGATAGACTCGCATTAGGAGCAAATATAGACGCAGTGATCGCATATTACTCGGTCGATATCTTCCAGGATGCACTATACACCCCGGGGCTGACCGATGTACTCATGGAAGACCCCAATACACGCATACGATCACAATTACGCACCGGGGCTAGAAGTTTCACCGCTGATGTCGGGTTGCTTTATGATATTACCGACCGGCTGACCTTGGGGATTCACTATGTGCCGGCGATTCAACTGAGATTCAAGGGAGATATCACCACACAGATACCTCCACCAATGCAGCCAGTCTTTGGCGAATCGATACAGATATACTCCGAGGTGCCGATAGATACTCCGCAATACTGTCAGTTGGGATTGAGCTATAGGCTTGGCCATAGGTGGCTGCTCAGCGGCGAGGGGGTCTGGATGGACTGGTCAAAAGCCATGCAGCGATACGAGATCTTGCTCGGAGAGAATCCGCTGAATTTCGAGAAGGTCTATCTGCCCAAGAATTGGAAGGATCGCATCGAGGTTCGATTGGGCGTGCAGTATCAAGCCACCAAGAGGTTTGCCCTGAGAGCAGGTTTCCTTAACGATCCATCCCCCATACCTGATGAGTCATTCTGGCTCGATGTGCCCGATTGCTCCAAGCAGGGCTATAGCCTTGGATTAGGCTGGCGCGCCACCGAAAAGCTCACCCTGGACCTGTCTTATGCATACTACCACATCAAGGAGCGCAATATCGATTATTCCACACAGAGACCGCCGTTGCTGGGCAAGTTCAGGATCAACTTCGATATCGCAGCCATATCGGTTAGCTACAAGTTCCGATAGTTTATCGATCAACCGATTGACTTCAATCGCTCCATTGCGTATATACAAGGTAATTGAGCAATGAGAGCAGCTCCCAGAATATTCGTAGCGCTTATACTGATTACGCTATCGTATCAACTGACCGCCTCCCACCCTTCACGGGGGGACAAAAGGGGGGAACAATCCCAATGGAGAGAGCCTATCCCCATCTCACCTCCAGCCATTGAGACCGAGGCGGTTGATATATATGCCTCTGGCAGTGATATCGATATCATCTACATGGATAGAGCCGACTACTACTGGAACCTGAGGCATATACGAAGCAGCGACGGCGGCGTCTCCTGGAGCGAGCCATCAACCATTTTGAGCAGCGGTATCAGGATCAAGCATCATACACTGGCAGGGAGCGATGAAGGGCTGTACCTCGCTTATGTGCAGGGAAGCTCCAGCGACAGCAGGCTTTATTTCACTAAGAACGACCATGGTGGAACTACTTGGATTGAGCCAGCGATCATCTCCCCGGAAGGAATGAATGTTCAGCATCCTGACCTGGCAATTATCGACCATAGAGCAATGGTACTCTATATGGGTGATCAAAACGGCACCTGGGAGACATATTGCATCAAGATCGCTGACCAAACGAACAGGTTCTCCCAGCCATGGATGTTCAGTCTCGACGATGGAGATTTCAGCGGTCTGCCCACGCTCTATTCCCGCGATAACCGGGTTTACGGCGTCTATTACGACACCAGCGGCGCACACGATAACTACAAGCTGTATTTGCGGCGCAGCACCGACTACGCAGACCACTGGTCCCAGCCCATACTTGCCGTGGAGCTGAATAAGGTGTACCAACCATCGTTCGTGGAGAAGGCTGCCATCAGCGATGACGGAAGCGTGGTGCGCATCGTCTATGCCGATTATCCGGCAGGCGAGGCGAAAATATGCATGGTCGAATCCGAAAACCAGGGCTTGAGCTGGTCTGCACCGGCCAATATGAGCGATCAGTATGCTGATATACGCTACCAGCCGGTGATGCCGGGGATAACCTCAAGTCCGGTTGGCGTCTTTATCGCCTGGCATGACTCAAGGGGGCTGCCGCACAAGCAGAGCAATATCTACCTGACCGAGCTGCTCGCCCAAAGCGAACAATGGTCGCCTAATAGGTGGATTGTCTATGCAGCCAGCTTCAAGGATGCGCTAGTCCTGGTGCAGGATGGTTGGAATCCCTGCCTGGTTTATCGGGATAATCAAGATGGCGTTGCGAGATGTTACTTTACTAGATCGCTGTATAGCACCCCCACGCCGACGCCGACGGTCCCTGCCACCTCGCCGACAGTAACACCGACAACTACTCCCACGGCAACCGCAACAGCTCCGGGATGCCAACCACCGAGGGTTATTATTGCCGGCTATCTTAATACACATATAACCAGCAGCACAGGAGGGTATATGAGCCTGTTCGCTGCTGCTTACGATCCACAGCAATGGCAGGCTTTGCTGCTGGAGATTTACTTCGAGGGAGAGCCAACCGGGCTGACCATGCCGATGATAGATCCGGTTAATTACTTTTATCGGCTTGATATAGACAAGTTCCCATCGGGTATCCCGCAAGGGTATATCCTTATCGAGATAATGCCCCGCGGCAGCGGCTGCGAAGGCGACCTATGGCCATACCTGCCGGTAGGTAAGTAAGGATGCATTTAATTTTTTATGAATAATAAAAAAACGATATTCTTCATAATTGTCCTAAATATCATTATTTATGGTTATTCGATAAGTTTTCCCTTCACCCATGAAGTTATTACAAGATATCTTTATTCCTTTTATTTCAATGAAATAACTGAGCCTGCCAAGTGGATATTGACTTATATAATCGAATTAGAGGACAGGATCAGACCGTTAGCCACCCTTTCTTTTTACCTTGATTACGCCCTGTATGGCTTAAGAGCGTGGGGATATCATCTTAGTAACCTAACATTTCACATCATTTGTGTAATCTTGGTCTATTTTCTTCTTAAGGAATTAGGAATCTCAATAATGGCATCAATGCTATCATGCATGATTTTCTCATCTCATATTTCAAGTGCGGTGGTAGCAATTGACCTGGCAAAAAGGAACGATTCACTATGTTTTATTTTTTACCTTGTGTCTTTAATATTTTTTATTAGATATATTTCAAAAGGCACAAAGAAATATATTATAATAAGTATTATTGGATTCACTATTTCTCTACTTGCAAAGGAGATGGCTCTCTCCCTGGCTGTTTTATTATATTTTATATTCTGTTTAATTGTTCACAAGAGAATATTTAACGGCAAATGGATTCTATTTACAGATGGTGTTAAAACAATTTTGCCATTCATAGTTATTTCGATTTTGTATCTTTTAGCCAGATTATTCCTCTTTCGAGATATAAAGTCTAGTTTTAACTTAGCAAAGAATATTGATATTTCATTGATATTTCATATTATTAATATATTTCTAAAAAATATATATATTCTATTGTTTTTTAAGGGCAGCTACTTTTTATTATTGCTAATACCTCTATATATTTTATTAATTTATAGGTTATTAGATAAAAAAGATTCTGTTTTAATAAAATTATCGTTTATTTTAATACTAATCCCTTTGATTCCTGTATTCAATATAACCGCCCCTTGGTATCTTTATTTCTCCTTGGTTGGCTATGCTTTGCTTATAAGCTCATTAATTTACCGATATTATAGAATGCCTCGATGGATACTTATTACTTTATTTCTTGCAATCATAATTTTCTCAAATCTTAAGTGGCAGATTGGCTTTTTCAACAACAACCTGTTACTGCACAGGATCACTTCAGAAATCAAAACTATATTTCCAGAAGTAGATAAGGATGATACTTTTATCTATTTAGATAAATCAGATAATCCTACATTTATGCAACTTGATGGCACTGGCAAACTAATCTGTATCGTCTATGGGCAAAGGAACATAAATTATTTAAGTACCAGGCATCTGGATTGGAGATGCATAACTCCTACTACCAATGTTTTCACCCTTGAGAAAGGACACCTGAAAAGGCTTGATTCACCACCGCGCATTTTTCGCCGGAGAATTATGTCTAAGTGAAAATTTATATTTCTACATTGACAAAAAAGAGAGTGTTTTCCTTGCACTGACTTTCGCCAGCCTTCCTGCCAGGTATATTTTCATTTATTATGTTGTCGGAATTAAAATAATATGATTGGTAAGGTAAATTTGTCTTTAGGAGCATTTTTTCTTATAATAGAAAGGATATGTCCTTGAGACTAAAATAATGAAAACCCATAAGGGGGGACAAAGACTTGAACTCCAAGCTAAAGAGCCTGACCCTATGGATGGTAATTATAGCAATCGCTCTTCTGAGCTACAAGATCATCCAGGATCAACAGAATCAATCCGAGAAGATTATATATAGCGATTTTCTCAATAAGGTACAAAAGAACATTGTCGCCGAGGTTAAGATAGTGGGAACCAGTGTAAAGGGATATAGCATAGAGGGTACCTATAAGGGACAAGTTGAGTCAGGGTTGCAAGCAGAGCAAACCTTCACCACCTTTGCACCTATAGATCAAAATTTAATACCTTTATTGCGCGATCACAATGTCCGCATCGAGGTCGAAAAGCAGAGCGATAACTCGCTGTTGACCATACTCGCCACCTGGGTACTGCCACTGGCTTTATTCATCGGTATTTGGATCTTCTTCATGAGGCAGATGCAGGGGGGAAGCAATCGGGCTTTATCCTTCGGCAAGAGTCGCGCCAAGATGACTACCGACCAGGATAAGAAGGTAACCTTCGCTGATGTGGCTGGCGTGGAGGAAGCCAAGGAGGAGCTGCGCGAGATAATAGAATTCCTTAAAGACCCCTCAAGATTCTCAAAGTTAGGCGGTAAGATTCCCAAGGGTGTCCTGCTGGTCGGACCGCCAGGCACCGGTAAAACCCTGCTTGCCCGTGCGATCGCTGGTGAGGCATCAGTGCCCTTCTTTTCGATCAGCGGCTCTGACTTCGTAGAGCTTTTCGTTGGTGTTGGAGCATCACGGGTGAGAGATCTATTCGAGAAGGGAAAAAAGAATGCCCCTTGCATTATCTTCATGGATGAACTTGATGCGGTGGGGCGACACCGCGGAGCCGGGCTCGGCGGTGGACATGATGAGAGGGAACAGACATTAAATGCCCTATTGGTCGAGATGGACGGCTTCGAGTCCAAGGAGGGAGTGATCCTCATCGCTGCCACAAATCGCCCTGATGTGCTCGATCCCGCGCTGCTAAGACCGGGCAGGTTCGACCGCCAGATAGTGGTGGATCGCCCTGATGTGAAGGGACGAGAGGAGATACTAAGGGTACATCTCAGAAATATACCCAAGGCGGAAGATGTCGATCTTGTGGTGCTAGCCAGAGGTACGCCAGGCTTCTGCGGCGCTGACCTTGCAAATATGGTCAATGAGGCTGCATTGTGGGCTGCCAGGCAGAACAAGGATAAGGTTGACATGGCTGACCTGGAGTATGCAAAGGACAAGGTAATGATGGGTCCAGAGAAACGCAGCCGCGTCATAACCGACAAGGAAAAGAAGCTTATCGCATACCATGAGGCTGGACATGCACTGGTGGCAAAATTCCTCCCCAATGCTGAAGAGATACACAAGGCGACCATAATCCCCCGTGGAATGGCTCTCGGACTAACCCAGTTTCTACCAAGGGAAGATAAATATACTTATCCAAAGAATTATCTCGAGGACAACCTGGCATCAATGCTCGGCGGAAAGGTGGCTGAGGAGCTGGTCTTCGGCAAGGAATGGACCACCAACGGCAGCGCAAACGACCTGGAGAGAGCAACCCAGATAGCACGCAAGATGGTCTGCGAGTGGGGTATGAGTGATGAGCTAGGTCCGGTGGTCTTTGGCAAGAAGGAGGAACATATCTTTTTAGGTAAGGAACTAGGAGAAAAGGAGGATCACAGCGAGGCGACGGCGGTAATTATCGATAACGAGATAAAAAAGATCGTATATAATGCCTATGACACAGCTAAAAAGGTGCTTGGCGAAAATATCGATGCACTGCATGAGCTGGCAAAACAATTACTGGAGAATGAAACGCTGAGTGGTGAGCAGATCGATCAGATCGCTAAGGAATTTGGTGTTTCAAATGTACCAAAGCGCGCTCACGAACCACCAGAGCCCCCCAGGCAGCCTGATGTAAGGGATGAGGCGTGAGGCTTGAGTCTTGATGGTTATTTAACCGCCATCTGCACAACAGCCAATCTACCTGACAATCTATTCATTGACAATCCACCGACATTTTGACATTCTAAACTTGTCCCCACCCCCAAAGCGGGGAGAGGGATATATGTCGGCTATGGACAAAAGTGGTACGATTCTGAGGTTGATCCTGATGCGGTAATAAGGAGGTCGGTTATGCATCCGCTTTTTGCGCAGTTGACTCCTTCGTTCCTGGTAAAGATCTTCACCAAGCCATACCTGGCAGGATGCTCTTTGGAACTTGCTATCGAGAAGACGAGGAGCATTTACAGGGAGCAGGGGCTACTTACTACCATGGATGTACTCGGAGAAGCATCGATCTCCTTCGAGAATGTATCAAGATATAAAAAACTCTATGAGGAGTTGATTTATCGTATTGTCAAGATGGATGATTTCGAGCCTGGCATAAAAAGACCAACTATTTCCTTGAAGCCATCGGCTTTCACTGTGATACCGCCAGGGAAAACTATACAGACTATCGGCGATGCAGCACTTGCCGAGACATATCAGCATATCAAGGATATTTGCAGCAAGGCTCAATCAAACCAGGTAAAGGTAACCATTGACATGGAGGATCACAACTGGACTGATTTCACGCTCGACACCTACATCTCGCTGCTGAACGAGGGATTAGGCAATGTCGGCACCGTGCTTCAATCAATGCTGCATCGCACCGAAAAGGATATTGAGCGTCTCGATGAGCGTGCCCGCATTCGCATCGTAATCGGCATCTACCGCGAGCCGGCGAGCATTGCGCTGACCAGTAAGAAAAAGATGAAGGAAAGGATGCTTAAATCTGCCCGAAGGCTGCTTGAAAAGGGAATTTACACTGAACTGGGCACGCATGATAGAAGTTATATATACAGATTCTTTAAGGAAATAATCGCTCCAAACCACATTTCTCATTCTCAGTTCGAGCTTCAGACGCTATTAGGGATACCTCTTGATGATCTTTATAGAGGGATCAAATCTGGGAGCCTGTTTAAAAATGCTGATTTCTTAAGGGGAATGAATGGTGATTCCAGCAATTATCTCAAGGATCTTAGTGGCAAGGAAGTAAACATTCGTCTATATGTTCCCTTTGCCAATCGCTGGGAGGATGCATTGGCTTACCTTCGCCGCCGCATGTCGGAGAATCCCCATATTGTGCTATTCGTACTAAAGAACATGTTTACAAGACTAGCAAGATAGAACAGCTATTGATTTTTTAGGCAGTTTACTATATAAGTATAATTGTTGAGTAGGTAAGTAAAACTGCCATAACCTACTGTTTAGAAGACCTAGCAATACTATGGCTCTAACTATTGAACAAGTAAAGGAAAAGGTAAAAAAGAAAGAGCCGATGCAGATGCTCGATTTCACTAACCTTGATCTGTCCGGCTTGAACCTAAGTGGCGGGATCTTTACCGGATCCGACTTCAATGGTGTAAGACTGGTCGGTGCGAAGCTCAATGGCGCAAGGCTTGAGGGAGTGGATCTTAATGAGGCTGATCTATCGGGGGCAGATCTATCCAAAGCCAACCTGGAGGGGGCAGAGCTAAATGGTGCCCGACTCAGGGGCGCACGATGCAATGAAGCGATATTCAAGGATGCTGACTTGGATAATGCAGATCTTCGAAAAGCCAAGTTCCACAAGGCTAATATGGAGAATGTGGAGATGGAGGATGCCAATTGCGAGGATGCTGACTTTAAGGAAGCCAATCTCAATCATGCGAATCTATCCGGTTGCAACCTGAAGGATGCCTTTCTGGGGGGAGCTTCGATGGTTAGCTGTGATCTTTCATTTACCAACCTGGAGGGAACCATTCTATTCATGGCAAACCTGACCGATGCAAATACGACTGATGCAAACCTTATCGGCGCAGATCTCTCCGGCGCTATAATGACAAAGACCTGATAATACAACGATTTTACCCAGCAGACCGATGCCCCTTCGGTTAGTTATAGATCTTGTAGAATAACAGGGAACGGTAGTTAGTATTCATCTCATGGCTTCACCTCCAGCTATGGACAGGATGGGCTAGGTATCGCTATGAGAACCTTTCTTTTATTCGCTTGAGAATACTATATGTTTTATAAAACGGGGTTCTTTTTACTTTTCCTAATGCCTTTTCGAGGTTTGAGATATGGATATCCTTGGCTCGAACCAAGTATTCCCTGGCTAATAACTGTTCATAGAGCATTTTTCGTGATCTTTGGACATCATTGTTAAATCGAAGCCTCTCTTCAATGATATCAAGTGGGAGATAATCGGAAAGGGGTACTGGTTTCATGGCTCCGTCGGCTGCTTCGGTTTTGAGAATATGTTGATAGAAGTCTAATATAGACTTGGTATTTTTCATGGGATCGAACAACACTTCAGCCTTTTTTTTCGCATTTTCTCCAAGCTGCTCACCTAGCTTTTTATCATTTACGAGCTGGACTATGCACTCCGCAAGTTCAGATGGATCATCGGTGTAGGTCTTGAGCACATCCTTTTTATCAGCAAGCTCCTCTCCGAAGCCGGTGGCAAAGGTGATTATCGGCTTGCCGGCAGCCATATATTCGGGGAGCTTGGCTGGGAGACGATACCTGTTGAATGGGTTGTCTCTACCCCCCTGAACCAGAATATCGGCACTGGCTAAAAAATGAGGTATAAGGCGGTTAGGCAGCTTACCCAACAGGGTTACTCTATCCTTTATTTTCAGATACTTAATCAACTGGTCGATGGATTGCTCGATATGTATCTTGCCGATATGGAGCAGGTGCAACCCAGGGCATCGTTGGGCAGCCTTTGCGAAGCCTTGGAGAACAAGGTCGAAATCATGGAAGCCTGCCACGGAGCCGGTATAAAGTAAAACCATCTTATCGGAAAGCCCAAGATTCTTGAATAATTTGTGATTAGACTCAAGGGAATACTTTGAAAAATCGATGATTGGATATAACAGGTGTGTCGGTTTATTCCATTGCTCTTTTAACCTTTCGTAAAGCGGTTTACAGATGCAAGTGAATCCATCAGCGAGCCGCTCCGCAACATAAGAGATCACCGGGTGCTTCCAGGGATAGCGTTCCGGATTAACCAGGCTGTCCAGGAAGTAGCGCTTGTCTGCGAAGACATCTACTCCCTGCTGCTGGTAAAGATAGTCCTCGTGATCCTCGTGGTGTATGATCAGCTTACTATCGCAGACTTCCAATGTCTGGAGCGCAACCAGGGCAGGAATTGTTCTCGGAGTCCATACATGAATTATCTTTGGATAAAAGTTTCTTATCTTGTTGGTTAGAGATTTGCTCAACCTGGCTTGAGTAATAACAACCTGGTCGATCTCAAAGGCTGGTGGAGTATCCATATACTTGACTGTATTGATATCTCCAGGGAACAGAAACATGACCTGGCAGCCAAGCTTTGCGAGCATATTTGCGTAGTTGTAAGCCTGGATGGTACCCGGTCCGCTCAGGTCCATATAAGAGACAATCAATATTCTCATAGGCGAAAAACTACTTTTACCAGCATAGAATGTAAAGAAAATTATCGATGAAATGCCGTTGGTGGCACTATTTCTCGAACCTTATGGGGAAGAATCCAATAGAACTTGCAGGCATCGTGAGCCACTATCTCCAGGCGATAGGGATGCCTCCCCGCCTTGTATTCGCGTGGCTGAGATTCTACCAGGCGGCGGTGATGGTAGTCCTGCTTGGAAAGGACAAGCTCGTCATCTATAAATAGCCTAAGTGTGCCATCGAAATCGAACTGGAAGCGATATTCACCATCCATCGGTAATTCAAGCTCGCCGCTGAACTCGATTGTGCACGGCGAATCGCAGAGCCGACACTCCCAGACATCGATGGAAAGATTGGGCAGATAGCGACGAGAGTATGGCACTCCCTCAAAGCTCTCCCCCTGCCTGAAGTCGCCAGCCATTGTATTGCCTGGGATCTCGATGTCGTAGAATGCTCTAGGAGGTACCGGTAGAGGTTTTGCTCCACGCGGGATCATGCGCAGTCGGGGCGGATTATCGCTGGATGCTGCAAGATTTGCCCTGATCTCAAGCGGATATACGCCAATGCCCATCTTGAGGTACCTGCGCTCATCGCAAGGTCGGCTCGAATCAAATATCACCTCACCATCGACCATAACCACTCCTTTTTCAACCCCAGTCATATCGAAGCTGTAAGTTCCCGGTTGGGTGATCTTGATCGATCCCTGCCAGTGAGCGCTTTTGGGGGGGTAAGCTGGCTGCTTCTCCCTGTTTTGCAGTGCCTGAGCGGGGAATTCCTCCTTGGTTTCAAGTGTTATCTCTCCATTTTGCTCCTTTGCCGAGAAGTATCTAGCCTTTATCCCATGCGCCTCGATTATATGTTCTCGCTTCACCTCGTAGGCAGTGAAAAGAGGTCTTTTGGTCTTGTCATCTATTCCCTGGTGCACGATCCCGTTCGGGTAATATAGCTTAATCGCATAGAGTAGATCGTACCTCTCAGCCAGGAACACGAACATAAGGTCTTTATCGGAAAAAGGTTTCTCGTAGGGGATCTCCTCGATGATTAAATTGCGGCAGTCCTTAAGGGCGCCGGAGATGAAGATAGCCTCCTCGTGGTGGCGATACCTTGAGATTACATAATATTTATTATCCAACTGCTTGAAGAATTTTCCTATCTCGGAGAAAGCCTTGTAGAAGCCCTGGGATACGCCTGGAGTATGGGCATAGCGATTGAAGTAGAAATCCCAACTGAACCAGGAGTTGTAAGTGCTTATGGCGATCAAGAGAACCGCAGCTATCGGCTTCAGAACGCGCTTTCCGAGCACCTTCGAGGATACCACGTACAGGTGCCACAGGCACAAAGCACACAAGAAATAGACCAGCGGTGTCATCCCCATAGTTCGAGTTGCGTGAGGATATTCTATGGTAACGATGCTTTGTCCCAGTGGACCTAGAAACCATAGCAGCATCAGGATCGTCTCCGCCTTGAATAAGCCGACCAAAAGCAGCGAACCCCCGAGCAAAAACAGCACTCGGTTCACCGGGTTGAGCATCGGGTCGCCGGGGATATTATGGCGGATGTTGCCATCTCCGCGGTAATGGAACATCAATAGATTCGCTCTCAGGCTGTTCTTGACCTCTTGCCACTCTTGTCCGGGGGGAGTTCTGGCAAAAAGCTGCGTCTCCCTCATGCGACTGGTGTACTGATCCGGGTGCTTGATGATATAAACCAGGTAAGGGCTGGAAAGGATGATAAAGCTGAAGACCAGCATAAGCATGCCTTGAAAATGGGCTTTAAGAAATCCCCTCTTGAAGATGGATAGGTAAGACAAGTAGAAGAAGATGATGAATAAAGCTGCCCTGAAGCCGAAGTGCCCGTAGAAACCGAAGGAGGTA
The DNA here is from genome assembly GCA_964448115.1 of uncultured bacterium. Taxonomy (GTDB): domain Bacteria; phylum CAYUVA01; class CAYUVA01; order CAYUVA01; family CAYUVA01; genus CAYUVA01. Next base: position 20,453 of record CAYUVA010000039.1, on the reverse strand, counting down.
ACCGCTCCGAGGATTAGGTAATAGTACCATCTGCCAGTTCTTGTTGCTTTGATAATGAACAGGATAACTAGCACATAGCAGAGCAATTCCTGCCCAAATTCCGGCCAGCCGATGCGGGTTACGGTTATGTTCCACTTGGAGAGCGCAAACAGCAAGGCTGCGAAAAAAGAAAGCTCCCTGGAGAAATAGATGCGAAAGAGAAAATAGCTCGCAATCACCGCGCCAGCAGCGAACAGGGCTGTGGTGAAGCGCAGGGTGAAGATAGATTGACCCAATATACGAAAGACGATGGATATGATCCAAAATATGACTTTTGTGGTGTGGGTAACCTCGACAAACAGGGGATGATCAACTCCCTCGATGATGAAGCGAGCCTCCATGCCGACCACCGCCTCGTCATAGTAAAATCCATCCGGGTAATCCTCCAGCCGGTAACCGCGATAGAAAAGGGCTACAACGAGAAGGATGATGATGTAAACCGCGCTGACCAGGGCATCTTTTCTGCGATCTGAATCCTTGATTGCGGGAGGTTTTAGCGGACGGCGGGAGCTTTTCAGGTATGAAAAAATAAAGCAGGCGATCCCAACAGCGAAAAAAAGCAGCCCCAAGCTAAGGCGATTGGCGCTGATCATTGCCTGACCGATAGATGCAACCAGGACAGCGACTATTGCTGCGATGAAGACAAGATACCTCATTATTGAACTGCCACCTTTTCCAGTTCCCAAACCAGCCCCTCTTCTCCCCCGCCGCTGAGAAATAGCAGCCTGGGGCTAGCGAAACTCGCATTTACAAGAGCAGCGAAATCAGCCTCTATTTGAACATCAATGCCTTTGGCGGTCAAGCTCTCGGCGATGTTAGGCGTCTCATCCATCTCCCGCGGGCAGGTGAGCAGCGAGCCACCAGGGGTGAGTATATATATATAGCCAGGAAGATCGTGGTTTATATAGATGACATTCCCATTATCATCGATAGAAAAGCGTCCTGGTATTCTAACCAACTCATTGCCGAAGCTGTCGATGTATCCAGAATCTCTATCCAAGCGGAAAATCCTCTGACGCCTGGCATCGTATATATAAAGGATACCCTGGGCTGAAATACCGAGGCGCCTTGGCTCGATGACCGGCTCCGGGATGATATTATCGAGCCGGCTCTCGGATATGACATTCCCAGATGCATCCAGTTCGAGCAGCAGGTTGGCGATACAGAGCACCAGCAGGTTCCCGTTGTTAAAGGCTGCTATGTCGTAGATTACACCTCGATTCAGCGTCTTATGGTACCGTTTTTTCAAGCCCTCTCCCAGGACAACGACCATATCCCTTCGGGCAACGAAAACTCTGCCATCAGCGCCGGCTGCCATAAGAAAAGGCTCCTCGAAGCCCCGTTTTATCTCATCGAATGGATCCACGGCAGCGATGAAATTCCAGTTGTTGTCGTACTTTACCACCAGGCGCCGGCTGTAATCAGCACAAAGGTAGCCATCGCCATAAGGCAACGGTATTATGTCTCGCGCTACCAGCCTACCCTTATCAGGGGGATAATAGGGTGTGATCATATCCTTGATCCTGTAAACCTGTTCGGTCTGCTGGGGAATTACCCCCTTCAGGCGGTTATCGAGCGCTGGAATGGAGAAAAGTATGCCGCTGGGGATCGCTGCCACGTCGGCTCGCTGCGGAAAGCCAAGCTCGATGATAAGCTCATCGCTTGCGGCAATGCCGTTAACCGAAAGCTCCACATCGTAAAATCCCTTATAAAAGCGGAGGTTCGCCGTGCGGTTATCATCATCGGTGAGCAGGTAGTTAGCCACGCGCAGCCGATAGGGCACCGTGGAGTGAACCGCCAGCCGGTAGATGCCGCTTCGGGGCAAGCGGATTGAGCCTGTAACTTGGATATCGCTAGCTGTTTTTCCCAAGAAACCGCTTTTTTTAAGCTCCTGGGCGATATTTCCGCCTTTAATCCTGGCTTTATGATCCTTATTTGCCAGGTCAACGCACTCCAGCCCGATGAGGCGCGTTATTTCATCCCTTTGAAGGAATAGGGAGTAAAAAAGAAGCCTTCCCTTCGCATCACGGTGTTCCTTGAGCCTCGCTTCGGGGTAGTAATCCTCGATGAGATCCAGCTCCGCCTTGAACTCCGGGAAATCTGAGATGACCAGGTAAACATCTTGCTCTGGGTCGCTGCCTAAAGGGATTATCTCCTCAAGGTTCCTGAAGTTGACCTCCAGGTTATAGACCCCCGCCCGGTCAGCCTTTTTTTTCATAATCAGATAGAACTCTGCTGCCTGCTCTGGGTGAATGGTCGGCAACACCCGGTAGTACTTGCTTTGCTCAAGGGCATAGTCTGCAAAGGCGAGGTAGTGAGGCACAATGCCGTTGCTTGGGGGATACATGCGAAAAAAGATCGCCCTGAAGTTATCCACTGACACTATGGCAAATAGAATAACAAAAAGCGCCCCAATGGTAACCCTTGAGATCCATCCCTGTTTTACGAATATTGCAGAACCTAAAATAACCGCTCCGAGTGCGGCTAAAAGGCAGAGAAGCGGCATGACCAGGTTGAAGCGTCTCGGCTCCGGGCTGGAGACTAAAATAGGCAAAAAAGAGACTCCGAACCAGGCAAATAACAGGAAATTTCTCTTATCCACTAGATGGAAAATGGCATAAATCAAGCCATAAATGAATAAAACCGCCAGCAACGGGTGGATAATACCTCCATAGCCGGTCGCACCCGGCTGCACGCTCATGTCTCCTATCGCCTTGCTATTGAAGGCTAATAGACCACGCTCCAGGTTGATGAGCATATCGTACAGGTCGCGAAAGAGCTTGGTCTCGTGACCTGCCAGGTGTAGGAAATAGGTTTGCAGCTTGTCCAACTCGAAACCAAGCGGTAATAGCAATGCAAATAAAGCTGTCGCATAGTAAATCAATATGCCTGCGATATTCTTGAGAAAAAAGCCCCGCTCGATGATCGAAAAGAAAAAAAAGAATAGTAGCATAATCAAAAAAACTGGACGAAAGTTCGCAAAGCTGTAAAATCCGAAGCCTAAAGAAGCGCCGGCGATGATAAATGAGGGGAGCTTTACAATCTGGCGATGTTGCTTGATTGACAAATAAAAGGTCAACACGGCAAGCGGTGCGGTGTTCAAGCGCTCTGCCAGCCGATTGGTCGCCACCGCCCAGGTCATTACCGAGAAGAAGCCAGCAGCTAACAGCCCTACTATAGGTGAAAAAAACGCCCTGCCAATGAAATAAACAGCAAGCAAGCTGAGCAGCCCGGTGAATACTGCTGCCAGCTTTAAGGTTACGATATTTGCTCCGAAAAGCAGAACAAACAGCGCTTCGAGATAGATGAAAAGAAACTCCTTCTCGTGGAAAAACGGCTTGAATGAGGCTCCCTGAGCTATCTCAACCGCCCAGATCCCCTTTATCGGCTCATCGACCAGCAGCCGAGCAGCGATATCATCGAGCCTATAGGTGCGGAATAAGATAGCTACCAAGAGAATGAAACCAAGAATAAGAAGCAACTTTGAACCCCTGATGCCACCCAATAGATTGCTTGCTTCATCGAGAGCCAGCCTTCGAGTCAACAGGCAAAGAACAATCGGCGGCAATAAGAGAGCCAAATAGCCTAAAACGGGGGACCTATGGATGATTACATACTGAGAATAAAGCGATGTAGTCAAGAAGATTACCGATGAAATCGGTACCCATACCGACAGGGAACTTTTTCCGGATGCGCCGGGTGCTTCTTGTTTACTCTTCGCGGACAAGATACTGTTCCCTGCTCTTATTGATCGATTCGAGTAGTCGATCTTTTACCTTTTTCAGGTCGCAGGTCATTACAATGAGGTCTTGTACCTCTCCGTTTTGATCTTTTGCATACGCCGGTAGGATAACCTCATCGGCAAAACCGAGCGGCTTGAAGAGCTTTTTTACTCCTTCCTGCGGACGCATGACCCTGATCATCAGCTTCTCCAATCCACGCTCCAGCGCCTTTAGGATCAACTCTTTTACCAGGATGCTTCCCAGTCCCTTGTTCTGGTACTTGGGAGCTACTATGATCCTAAGTTCACCTATATGGCTCTCCCACTTGGTATGTCCGATCTCTAAGGTTGCATCTCCGATTATCAAGTCTTTGGCCTCTGCAACCAGGCGTATTATATTTTGAGAATGCAGATCCTGGATGCGCTTTTCAATCACCTTGATAGCGGTTACATCAACACGAAGATATCTTCTATCCTCCTCGGTGAGTGTCCTGAAAAATCGAAGCGATTTCTCCAGGTCATCAATACGCATCTTGCGGATCCTTACCTGGGCATTGTCCTTTATTCTTACAACTATCATCGATTCCATCCTCCTACTTGCCGATATAGTGAATACAAAGGCTTCATCCTGGCAGCGATGCTATTTAGAGTTTAATTTCAAGATAATGATATCGAGAAATAATAAAATTCTCAAGGTGTTCAGGAAAATGCATAATTGACATATCATGGACAATTCCGTATTGTAAGGAGCGATTGAACTCTCTCTTATTTGAAGGAGCTAGCGATGGAAGAGCCTATTACAAAAAGCCCAGGTGGTGAACCAGCGGAGATGAAGCCGCTACAGAGGATAATCGCCGTATTCATAAATCCGGCTGAGCTTTTTAAGTATCTGAACCACAAGCCAGACTGGGTGTTGCCCTTCGTAATCATCCTGGTTTCTGCGATTGTCGTCTCCGCTTATATCGCCTTTACCATGGATTATTCAGCGATGATGAGGGAAAGGTTCGAGAAAATGGTGGAAGAGGGGCAGATGACACAAGAGCAGGCTGACAAGACAATAGAAGCAGTCATGGAAAAAGCAGGTTCAATACAAAAGATAATCACGGTGCCGGCAGCGGTGCTCGGAACCGCCATCAGCCTGTTGGTGCTGGCAGCGGTGCTCTATCTTATTACTAACCTTGTTGGCGGCAATACGACCTTCGTAAAGACCTTCTCGGTGCTAAATTACGCAGCGCTAGTAGAGACCCTGGGCGGCTTTATCGCTGTTCCAATAATGATAAGCACCCAGAACATGGAGTTTTCCATCAACTTGGGTGCATTGGTCTCATTCTTGCCTAAGGAAAATATTGTCTTTTTGATCTTATCAGCCATCAGCATGTTCACCCTCTGGAAGATAATCCTCCTGGGCATTGGAATAAAGAAAACATCTGAATTGGAGGGCGCCAGTAGCTATATAATGGTATTTGCTCTCTATGCGCTCTGGATTGCCGGCAGGGTTGCCTTGATGAAGTATGGTCCATTCTGATGATAGTTCATTAGGGAACCTGTTTCAGCAAAATGAAACCAACTTGAGCATCAAGGTTGTCGTGATATGAAGAAAGCTATAATCATCATTGTAATAGTTGTCGTGGTCGGACTGATCATCTATGTGAACCTGAAAAACGCTGAAAAGGGAAGCTTTGGATTCGGATCCTCAAAGGCTATCGAGGTGCAGGGCGAAAAGGTTGACAGAAGAACCATCAAATCCACGGTCAGTGCCAGCGGTAATATCGTTCCGGTGGTCGATGTGAAGATCTCCTCCCAGGTTATCGGTCAGATCAAAAGGATCATGGTCGAAGAGGGCGATAAGGTTAAGGAGGGAGATGTGCTGCTGGTTCTTGATGCAACTAAATACGAGACCGCGCTAAAGAGCGCCAAGGCAAACCTTCGTATGGCTCAAGCCACCCTCGAATCGGCAAAAGCAAGCATACAGCAGGCAAAAAAGGATCTGGAGATCAAAAAGAAGCTATACGAGGAGCAGTTTCTGTCTCCCCTTGAGTACCAGAGCGCGCTGACCTTGTACAAGGTGCAGGAAGCCGAGTACAAGAGTGCAGTGGAAAGGCTGGCGCAGGCTAAACAGGCGGTCGTCTCCGCAGAGGACGAGCTAAACAAGACGATAATCAAGGCGCCTATAAACGGTGTGATTACCTCGATAAGCGCCAAAGTCGGCGAGAATGTGGTGCCGGGAACGATGAACAATCTGGGAACCGAGATTTTGCGTATCTCGGATCTCTCCAAGCTCACCGTCGAAGCAGAGGTCGATGAGAGCGATATAGTAAAGGTAGATCTGAACCAGTCGGCAAAAGTAACCATCGATGCGCTAGAGGATATCGATTTTAACGCAACCATTACCGAGCTCGCCTCGGCGGCATCTCAGGAAGCCAGCAGACTGCTTAAACAACGAAGCTCAATTCCAACCTACCATGTCAAAGCAGTACTCGACGGGGCGGATAGAAGAATAAAGCCGGGCATGTCGGCTGATATAGAGATCATTACAGGGGTTAGAGAAAATGTGCTGGCGGTGCCGATACAAGCGGTATTAAGAAGACCTCCCGGCATTGAAGATGCACCGCAAGATGAAAAAAACAAAAAGAGCGACAACCAAAAGACCGATGAAGAACAAATAGATAGCACTGATAAATTGTCAGACAAGGACTTGGTCGATGTGGTCTTTCGCATAACCCCCGAAGAGACCGCAGAGAAGGTTATAATAAAGACTGGTATCTCAAGCAACACGCATATCGAGATCAAAGAAGGTCTGAGCAAAGGCGATATCGTGGTAGTCGGTCCCTATCGTTCCCTAAAGAAGCTACACCACGGCTCCAAGCTGGATATCAAGAACAAGAAAAAGCTTGGACTGGATGAAAATAACAAGAAGTAAAAGAAACCAAATCCTATGGATGAATGCATCCTAGGAGCCGCTGACATGAGTAACCAAGAGGCAATTTCCCAAGACGACCTGGTCATCTCCATGCGAGGGATAGAGAAAGTCTATGATATTGGAGTACAGAAGGTTCATGCCTTGCGAGGGATAGACCTCGATATCCGCCGAAACGAGTATGTTGCAATCATGGGTCCGTCTGGCTCCGGCAAATCGACCTTGATGAACCTCGTCGGCGCTCTCGACCGCCCAACCGCTGGGATCTACCTGTTAGAGGGCGAGGATGTAAGCAAGATGCATGATAATAAGCTGGCTCAGATACGCAACCAGCGCATCGGCTTTGTATTTCAGACCTTTAATTTGCTGTCCCGCGCATCGGTGCTGCATAATGTCGAGCTACCGATGATCTACTCTGGCATAAAAAGAAGGCAAAGGCGCAAGAGGGCAATGGAGATAATAGAGAAGGTTGGCTTAGCCGAGCGAAGCGTGCACAAGCCGAGCGAGCTTTCCGGCGGACAGAGACAGAGGGTGGCAATTGCTAGGGCACTGGTTAACAATCCTTCATTGATACTTGCCGATGAGCCTACCGGCAACCTGGACAGCAAAACCGGCAGGGAGATCATGTCCCTATTTCGATTGATACACAACGAAGGAAACACCATAATCCTGGTTACCCACGAGGAATACATTGCCTTGGAGGCTGATCGCATAATACGGCTGCTTGATGGCAAGATTATCTCCGACAAGCGGGTAGAAGACCACTCCTTCAGCGACTGAGCGCATATACCATATTAGACGATCACCAACGCAAATGAAGGCGAACAGGACTTCAAACACCGGTATCGCTACATGGCTGGTAGCTACATTTTTCTCCATAGCGCCGAGGATAATACGCCTTCTATATGACAAAGTATGGATCGAAGATCCTTATTACCTGTATATTCCATACCTTTTGAATGAAGGCTTAAAGCCATATATCGACTTCTCCCATGTCAACCTGACCGGCATGGATACGCTTCTCGGCATCGCTTACCGGGTACTCGGCGCTTCATTGACCACTGCCGAGCTGACTACTGCCACCCTTTATGTGATCATAGGTCTGCTGATATTCAGAGCGGCTAGAGCGGTAAGCGGTAATGTCATCGCCCTGCTAGTAAGCCTCGGTTTCTCTTTGCATTACCTGGTCATGCGCTATCACCTGCTGGAGCGCGAGGTATATGTGATGCTCTTTGTCAGTTTGATTTACTTTGTCTTATTTTCACGCCGCGAGGATTTGCGGATAAAAGATGCTGCCCTGCTCGGATTGATGGTTGTTTGGGGATTTAGTTGCAAGATGACCATGTTGCTGCATGTTCCTGGTGTTTTGTTGTATTTACTGCTGATAAGGCGTAACCGCCAGGGACTGGTCTTCGCTGCCATAAGCATTATCGGTTCAGCTTCACTCTATCTGGGATATTACCTGGTATATGGAAGGGACCTGATCATCAATACCTGGTATTTCCATCTCACCAAGGGCACGAGTTCGCCATTATCTCAGCGCATATTAGGGATTATGAGCGAGTGCGGATATATCCTGCTGCTAGGCGTGGCTGGAATCATTATAGCTATCGTATATTACAGGGATCGATTAGGGGTCTTTTTAGCATTCGAGATGTTCGTCCAGCTCGCTTTTAATTTCTACAGCCTTGCCTTCTGGCCCCATTATCTTCTGGTTATGCTCCCAGGCTTGTTTATCGGTGCTGCATATTATATATCATGGCTCAATCTCAGGCTTTCTCGGCTATCGATAGATGCGAGCAGGCTGGATGTGATCACCGATCTCAGCGTGCTGTCCATAATTCTTTTGGGCATGTTATTCAGCACAGGTTTGTTTGTGCCAAAGCTGCCCTTTCCAGGTTCCATGGGCTTTAGCGGTGTCCCTAGGATTGTATTTGAGCGGGTTGGAAAAACAATTCATCATGCCACCGAGCCTACTGATAGGATCATTGCGCCACCAGAGGTAGGGCTGGCTGCTAACAGGCTCAAGATGATCAACTTCAAGGATAACCTGGGTAACATGATGATGATACGAAGACAGCTCGATTGGGGAACATTTCATCAAGAGAGGCACAAACTCAAGCGAATGCCCTTTGCACAAGTCAGAGCGATTACAAGCCAGTTATGGGCAAAAGAGGCTATGAAGGCGATAAAAAAACAGAATGTGAGGATCGTTGTCCCCAACTTCGAGTTTCCAATTGATGAAGGTGAGCTATCCGCCTTCGGTTACAGGCTGATCTATGAAGATGCCGGCTATATGGTATATACTGTCGATGACTTCCGATGAGAGGGAAATATATTCATCCCCCGATGTATGCCATGTCATCAAGAGAGTCGAGCCTTGCGCGCTCTTTCAATCCATGACTGCGAGGTTTCATCATGGCAGCCCTGTATAACAGGTCTGCAATAGCCTGGATGCTTGGGTTGTCAGCAACAAGCGCTGGCTTCAGGTCGATCGATTCCTCGCTGAAGAGGCAGGGCTTGATCCTGCCATCGGAGGTTACCCGCAGGCGATTGCAGGTATCGCAGAAGTGCTCTGCATAGGGATCGATAAAGCCGATGAATCCCTGGTAGCCAAGAGCCTTGTAGTAGCTTGCCGGACCTATCCCTCTCGTGGAGCCTGCTGGATAAAGCTCCATGATCTTTGATAACCTAGCTTTTATCTCTTGGGAGCCAACAACCTTGTCATTATCCCAAACAATCTTGCGACAAAATGGCATCAGCTCGATGAAACGCACCCATACGGGGCGATCCTTTGCCAGCTTTGTCAAGGCGGTCAGCTCGTCATGGTTTATGCCTTTTATGATCACGACATTGACCTTCACCGGTTGCAACCCATATTCAAGCGCTGCATCGATCGCCTGCAAGACTTTTTTGACATCTCCACCCCCGGTGATCTTCTCAAAGCGCTTTGGTGTCATTGCATCGAGGCTGATATTGACCCTATCCAAGCCGGCAGCCTTAAGGTCTTTGGCTAGTGGTGCGAGTAAAAGCCCGTTGGTTGACAGGCTCAAGTCCTTGATAGAGCCGATATCCCTAATCTCTCTCACCAGCTCGATAATATCCCTTCTGAGCAGCGGCTCTCCTCCGGTAATACGCAGGTGATCCACTCCAAGCCCGACGGCTGCTTGTATAATGGAAATCAGCTTCTTTATGGATAGGGTTTCTATATGGCATTTTGCCTGGCTACGCACAGATGCGGAACAATAAAGGCAGCGAAGATTACATCTATGGGTTACTGAAAGCCGAAGATATCGGATCTCCCTGTTGAAGCCGTCAATTAGCATGTCATTTATAATTTCCCGGATCTTAAAATAGCGAACAATATCCATATACCAAGAATGGCAGCGAAAAGGTAGCCAATAAGCCCAAACAGGGATACCCCCCATGCCTTAGGTCCGGTGCCGGAGACGAGCAGGAAGCTGGATGCTATCACCATGGAGCCTAAGATAATGGCGACTGACATACGGCCACCGGCTCGGCTGATCTCTTGTTCCAGGTTTTCCAGGTTGCCATGACGGATCTCTAGTCTGAGTTGGTTTTTGATTGCTCTGCGAAGCAATGTTCGTAGCTGTTCAGGTAACAGGCGAATAAGCTCGGTAGCCTCGGTAGCGAGCTTGTACGATTCATATAGCGCCCGCCTGGGATCGAGCTTGGCGGTGAGGATGCGACGAGCAAAAGGGGTGCCGATCTTGACCAGGTCTATCTCCGGGTCAAGTTGCCGGCCTAAACCTTCGATGAGTATAAGCGAGCGAACCAGCATGTAAAGGTCTGGCGGAATATCAGCATCATATCGCGAGACGACCTCGAGAATGTTCTGCAACAGGTAGCCCATCTCCAGGACCTTGAGCGGCATCCCGTGATACGGCTCGATAAGCTCCATCAGCTCTCGTTTTATGGCTCGAAGGTTATGCTCCTCGTCTATCAAGCCGAGGTTGATGAATGCCTGGATGAGCCGGTCATAATCGCGAGCAATCAGGGCGACAACGATATTAGCTATCGATTCTTTTAGCTCGCGGTCAAGATAACCGATGATACCGAAGTCAATAAGCCCAATGGTATTCTGGTCTAGGATGAGCAGGTTCCCCGAATGGGGGTCGCCATGAAAGACCCCATGTTCCAGGATCATGGTCAGGGCAGCCTCGGCGCCGATATGGGCAAGTAGCTTTCTATCGTATCCGCGGCGCGCTATCTCAGCCATATCATCTATGGGAAATCCCTCAAGCCTCTCCATAACCAGCACCTGACCAGTGGTTAACTCCCAGATAACCTTGGGTATCTTTATATACGGATAGCCTTGAAGATTCCTGCGCACGCGTTCGGTGTTGCTGCCTTCAATCTTGAAGTCGAGTTCCCGTCTTATTGCCTTGGCGAACTCCTCAACGATCCCGACTGGATGGAAGCGGGCGATCTCATTGATGTTCTTCTCGATAAGGCTAGCGAAATAATAGAGTATATCGATATCCGACTCGATTAACCGCTCGATGCCAGGTCGTTGGACCTTGACTACTACCTTGGTTCCATCGTCAAGCTCTGCCAGATGCACCTGGGCAATGGATGCCGAGGCGATCGGTTCAGATGAGAAGTTCGACAGCTTTTGCTTGAAGTCCTCTCCAAGCTGCTCGCTCAGGATAGTCTCAACGCTGTGATAAGGGAATGGAGGAACCTGATCGGTCAGTTTCCTTAATTCATCTGCAAAGTCTTTTGGGATCAGATCCGGCCTGGTGGATAGGAGCTGTCCGAATTTGATAAAGGTAGGACCGAGATCCTCTAAAACCAGGCGAAACCTTTCCTGGATCGTATAGATAACGGTTGGCTTTTTATATTTTTTTAATAGAAGGGCGATCTTTTCCACGCCCATGATCTCGGATAGGTTAAGCCTGGCGATCAACTGGCCGAAGCCGTGCCTTGCCAGGACATTGATGATCTCCTGTATTCGGCGTATATTGCGATAAGCGCGATTTATCCGATACAACGCCATCAGTTAATTAGGCTGCCTTGAATGAGATTTTACATATAGATATACCAATCATTGCCTTAGAAAATAGATCTTTTATAGTCAAATATCAATCAATATTTGATATGGTTTGTTTTCCAAGCGCCAGTTGGTAGGATTATATCACACTAAAACCATATAGGTATCAAGTAATTATTGGAGGTCTTAAAGTCAGTAAAGGTATCACCAAAGATGCTGATGTTATTATAGGTTAAGATAGAGATTGCTTCTCTTTGCTCGCAATGACACTTCTGGTGAAATATTGACATTTTGAGACAAACCCCTCTGGGAGAGGGCGGGGGGAGAGGGTCTTTCTTTCCTCCATTACTTTATCACGGTACCACGGTTTCACTTTCCTCCTTGTGCCTTTGTGGTTCTATGCGCCCATCCGACCAGGTCGGAGATGCGGTTTAGCTGAACACCCGGCTTTTTCCAGGGACAGTCAGCGATGAACCGGTGCAGATGCTCGTTTATTTGAGCAGCTATAAGTGGATTTGTCATAACCGCGGTACCTACTCCCACCGCCGATGCACCGCTTAGGATCATCTTGAGCGCATCATTGCCACAAGAAACGCCGCCCATACCGATTATCGGGATATCAAGCCTTTCTCTGCTAATGTATTGATACACCTCGTAAACCCTGGCTAGCGATAATGGGAATATGGCAGGACCGCTTAGTCCGGCTACTGTATTTGCAAAGTATGGCTTACCGATAGCGAGATCTATCTCCATCCCCTTAAAGGTATTGGTCATGCTGATCATATCAGCACCAGCCTGGATCACAGCGGCTGCTATCTCGGTTATGGAGGTTACATTTGGATTCAATTTTGCTATTATCGGTTTGCTGTCAATGTTCCTTTTTACTTCATCTATGACCCCGAATGCGGAATGCGCATCTGCGCCAAAGGCAGCGCCGCCGGCTTTGACATTGGGGCAAGATATGTTTATCTCCACGGCATGGACATTCTCTGAGGATGCGAGCCTGGAAGCAACATAAGCATATTCCTCCACCGAGAATCCGGCAGCCTGACCGATTATGATGGTATCAAGTTGCGATAATTGTGGAAGGATCTGTTGCTGCACGAAATCGATGCCCGGATTTTCCAACCCAATGGAATTCAACAATCCAGATGGAGTCTCGCATATCCTTGGCTGTGGATTGCCTCGACGAGGCTCCATTGTCGTGCCCTTGAGCGTTATTGCTCCCACCTGCCTGAAATCAAAATCCCTGATTCGAAGCATCTCCAAGCCATAACCGCAGGTGCCGGAGGCTAAAATTACTGGACTTTGCAGCTTAAGCGCTCCAAGGCTCACAGCCAGTGGATTCGCCTCATTCAATACCATGCAGGATCACCTCCTCAACAAGGAAAAGCGGTCCATCGGTGCAGATCTTCTTGTTAACCACCCTGTCGGTGAGCACACCATTCTCATCCCGCTGGTATCCATGACAAACGCATGATAGACAGGCTCCATATCCACACCCCATACGCTCCTCCAACAACACCATGGCGGGAATATCGAGCTTGAAAACATAATCCTTGAAGTCGCGAAGCATGTCTATAGGACCGCAGGCAATGGCACGGATATCAGGTAATCTTACCTCGCCTTGCTCCGTGATCATACCCTGGTAAAAGAAATCGGAAATATATCCTGTGAAATCGCTCTGGGGGTCATAGACTTCAGTGGCAATAAGCACTTCACAACCCAATTTTTTTAGCTTATCGCCAACATGTAGGATATAATTTTTTCCCTTATCTCTAATGATCTCGGCTGGTATGGATGCCCTATCATAGACTCCAATATAAACTATCACCCTCTTACCGTGTATCAGTGCCTGTTGGGCGAAGAAATGCAAAGGAGCGATGCCGATTCCGCCGCCGACAAGAACTATGGTGCTCTCGCCCACTTTTGCGATGTCGAGACCATTGCCCAAGGGGAGCATTACATCCAGGCGGTCTCCTTCTGATCTACCAGCTAGCCAGGCAGTTCCAGGACCGACCACCTCGATAAGCACCTCGAAGCTATCCTTGCCGGTGATAGAGTGAATGCTGAAGGGGCGTCGAATAATTTTACCCGCTGTCTTGTGCGAATGCTCAAGCACATCGACCTGGGAGCAAAGGATATTGATAAATTGACCAGGCTTAAAGTCTTCAGCCTTCAAGCCCTCAGCACGAAGCTCCAAAAGGCAAAAAGTACGGGCAGATGCGACCACTGAGCTTCGTAAGATGGTACAGTCAACTATTTGAATGGAGGGCTGCATCTGCTTGATATAATCGTTCAACCAGTAGCGGTATGATATCAAAAAAGATGCACAATCAAAATACCCAAATCGAACAATTGAAACGACAGCAGATCCAGCAAATGGCTCGTATAAACGCACCTTTATTTCTGGGAAAAAGAGTAAAATCATAAGTGTCAAGGCTCTCTTACTCACTTGATAAGGAATGGGCGATGCCTATTGACAAAAACGGCTCCAGAACCTATATTATATGTATAGGCAGGATACCCAGCATCAGTGGCGTTGACCACATTGAGGAGCAATAGCTACCTCGTATATAAAAATTGGTGGATCCTGCCTATTATCTTTTTATCGCCACCTGAAGCTCTAATTGACAGGATCGGATAATCCAATTAGACTTATTTTCAATAAAAGATTTATTTCCTTTTATTCATGCGCCTTCAATGGAGAAAAAACGATGCAGGAAAAACCCTCCACCTCACCACCGGGCACACTCTGGAAACCCTCAGATAAACTCTCTGCACGAGTCAGGAAACTGAGGGATGAGTATTTCTCCTTCAGAGATAGAGAATACTTCAGGAACGAGGTCATGCCCTTCACAAATGGTAAACCATGGGATATGGTCTGGGCAAGGCATGTCTGGACTATCGTTCCCGAGCCGCTTCCCTTTTTCCCGTCCTACGAGGATAGCCTGCTCGCTATGGCAAGGCATATACCGATGCCCGATGATATCTTCAAACAGCCGCTGGTCATCCGCAGAGCCGAGTTTTTCAAGGAGCTTTTAAGCAAGCACCTGCCGGTGAAGATACTCGATGGGGAGCTTATCGTGGGGTCCTATTTCAATACCGCGCTCTCCAGGATGCTTACTAAAAAAGAGGCCAAGGAATACAAGAGGATAGGCAAAAGGTTCTTCGATGAGTTTCTCGTATTGAACGACAAGGGCATCGGCAACTGCGGGGCGGTGCCGGGACATATCATCCCCAACTACAAGAAGGTCTTGAACATCGGCTTCAAGGGGATCTACGAGGAAACAAAGGCGCTTTTGACCGCCCAAGACAGCCATGCCAATCATGTCCGCAAAGCCATAATGATATCCTGTGAGGCTGCGAAGAGCTTTGGAAGGCGATATGCTGATGAGGCAACTCGGCTCGCAGAAACGGAAAAAGACAGCCTGCGCAAACAAGAGCTTCTTGGCATCGCTGAAATCTGTCGCAATGTGCCCTGGCAGCCGGCATCGAGCTTCCACGAGGCGCTGCAGAGCCTCTGGATGGCGCACATGCTTGTTATGGCTGAGGAGGGCTACCCGGGACCCGGATTGTCGCCGGGACGGGTGGATCAGTACCTTTATCCATACTATAAAAGGGACATCGAAAAAGGCATCCTGACCAGGGATCAAGCCAGGGAGCTTCTCCAGTGCTACTTTATCAAGCACAACTACGCTTATGATTATCAAGGGCGAATGGGTCCCAACCAGGGAATCAATTCCGGCTTCGGTCAACTGATCACCCTAGGTGGCATCGACAAAGACGGGAAGGATGCGAGCAACGAGCTTACCTGGCTTTTTCTCGATGTCATCGAGGATATGAACCTGCTGGAGCCGAAGCCGAACATTCGCCTGCATAAAAATACGCCCCAAACGCTCCTTCGCCGGGTGGCACAGATGATATCCAAGGCTCAGGGGGCGCCGTTTTTACTCAACTTCGATGAGAAGTCGATGGAGGGCTTGCGCTGGCAGGGGCTGCCGGAGGACAAGCTCTGGGATTATGCGCCGGTCGGATGCCTGGAGAACACGCTTCAGGGCAACGATCGCTCCGGCACCGTGGATGTGAACCTCAACCTGGCAAAGGCGATCGAACTTGCACTCAACGACGGACTTGATATGAGAAGCGGCATCAGGCTGGGCGTATCCACTGGGGATGCGAGACTATTCAGCACCTTCGAGGCGTTTCGTGATGCGGTCTATAGGCAGCTTGATGCCCTGGTTGACAGAATAATTGCCTGCAACAATATCGCCGATGAGATAAGGGCGCGCTTCGAGCCAACACCATACCTGTCTGCGATGATCGATGGATGCGCCGAGAAGGGCAAGGATATAACTGAGGGTGGAGCAGAGTACAATTTCCTGACCGTGGAGGGGATCGGGCTGGCTACTGCCGTGGATAGCCTCCTGGCAGTTAAAAGCCTTGTATTTGAGCAGGGACGATTCAGTATGGCAGAGCTTGTGGAAGCAATAAAGCACAATTTCGATGGATACGAGAAGATCCGCACCATGCTGCTGAATCGGGCACCCAAGTTCGGCAATGATGACGATAGGTCTGACAAGATAGCAGCCGATCTCTCCAGGCGATGGACTGAGCGTGTCTCACGGAGAATAGCGCCTGCGACTGGCAAGAAGTATCGAGCAGGCTATCTCTCGTGGAACTATTGGATCGCTTATGCCCCGAGCACTTCAGCGACCCCGGATGGCAGACCACGGGGCAAGTTTTTATCCAATGGAGTCTGCCCGGTAACCGGCATGGATCGTTATGGACCGACCGCTAATATAAGATCTGTAGGCAAGCTGGAGCTTCGGACCGCACCCAACGGCGGCTCGCATACCCTCTCCTTATCTCCTTCGATGCTCAAAGATGCGGAGCACATCGACAAGGTGGCGGCTCTTTTACGCGCCTATTGCCAGGAGGGAGGCACCGCTTTGCAGGTCAATGTTACCGACCCGCAGATGCTACGCGAAGCGCAGCAAAATCCACAGGATTACCGCAACCTGCTGGTCAGGGTTACCGGCTACAACGCATACTTCATCATGCTCGGCAAGGAGATCCAGGACGAGATAATCTCCAGGGAGTCGCATGGATTGTAGATTGCCTCAGGCAGTCCTTAAGCCATGTAGTGGCGATACAATAGGCTTGAGGGAGAAGTCAAACCACAAAGGCACTAAGGCACGAAGAAGGAAAAGGATAGAATGATATGGTGAATGACACACCCCTAAATCCCCTCTTTTTGGAGGGGATGTTCAGGAAGTCCCCTCTATCAAGAAGGGATCTAGTGATGTGTCATATTTTCTCAAGCCTCACGCCTGTTGTATTGCCACTTCGGGGCAAGGACTGCTTGCCTACCTTGTCATCAAAATCAATACTTCAGGGCTGGAAAGCACGGATCTTGCCTGGAAAACTCTGGCTAAAAATATTATTCTTTCCATGCAGGATACAAGGCATTGTTAGGAAATAAGCAAGAAAAAGCCCTGATATTCAACATTCAGCGCTTTTCAACCGAGGATGGTCCCGGCATTCGTACCACTATCTTCTTCAAGGGTTGCCCCTTAACCTGCGCATGGTGCCATAATCCGGAGGGAATGAGCCTGAAAAGCGAGCTGGTCTGGTACGATGTTCGCTGCATCGGCTGCCACGACTGTCTGAAAATATGCCTCAAACAAGCGCTTCATGCCCAAGATGACCGCATCGTAATCGATCGGTCATTATGCGACACTTGCGGTGATTGCGTGGAGCAGTGCCCCGGCGCTGCGCTTGAGACCATCGGCAGGGAATACTCCCTGGTTGAGGTCGCCGACGAGGTGATAAAAGACAAAAGTTTCTACGAGACCTCTGCCGGGGGTGTTACTCTATCCGGCGGCGAGCCGCTCATGCAGTGGCGCTTCGTTGCAGCCCTTTGCCAGCAGCTCAAACAACAGAATATTCACATTGCACTGGATACCTGCGGATGCGCCAGCGAAAAGGCATTAGAGGTGATATTGCCCCTGGTTGACCTGGTATTGCTAGATTACAAGCTCAGCGATGAGCAGGAGTCACTGGAGCTTACCGGCCTGTCGCTGGAGCGCTTGCATAAGTCGCTCTCGCTTATAACCGAGCGCAAAATACCGCTATGGGTACGGACGCCGGTAATACCTGGTGCTACCGATACCGAGGAAAACATATCCAGGATTGCCGAATACCTGGCAAACAACGCCCCCACCCTGCAGCGCTATGATCTGCTGGCATTCGAGAACTCCTGCCGGGCAAAATACGAGCTGCTGGGGCTTGAGTATGAATATGCTCAAAAGGAGCTTATGGATAGCGAACGGATGGAGGAGTTGGCTGCGATTGCTGCCTCGAAGGGATTGCTATTGGTGAAATGGAGCGGTCCAACTAGAATCAAAAATGGTAAAATTATTACAGTAAAAGGGGATTACAGATGCTGAGCGAGAAGCTGAAAACAGCCCTTGCCGGTGACATGACCCCAAAGTTCCTCGCCACCTGCGATGCCAACGGCAAGCCGAATGTCGTGGTCATCTCGACCATGGATGCCGGGGAGGGGGATGAGCTTATCTTCGGAGAGCTGATGATCTGGAAAACGAGAAGGAACCTCGAAGAGTCGAGCAGGGTCTGCGCGGCGGTAATCACCGAGCAGCTCGATGTCTGGATAATCAAGGGAGATTTTACAGGCTTCGCAGAGACCGGTGCCTACATCGATAAGATCAATAGCAAGGATATGCTTCGCTACAATGCATATATGGGCATAAGGCGGGTGGGAGTTATAAAGGTTTCCGAGATTACCGGGTCTTATAAGGTCAACAAGATCTCCATATTAAAGGAACTTGTTCCAATCCTGCCTAGAAAAATCATATTTAAGCTGGCTGGTAATAATAAGAACAGTATGCCTGTACAGGTTATGGAGAAATTTTCCCGCACCCAGGCTCTCAAGGTTTTAAGTTTCGTCGGCGCTGATGGCTATCCGCAGATAGTGCCCAGCTTCTCGTTGTTCCCAATTGCTGGCAATAGGCTAGTTTTCAATGTCCTTCCCATAAGGCATAACATTACTGATTTGCAGGACAATCAACCGGTGGCGGTAAATGTGATCACCTTTGACCCAATTAGCTATCAAGTCAAGGGAAACTATTCAGGAGCGCATAAAATTCCGCTTGCTGATCTAGGTATTATCTTAGTAAAGGAGGTTTATTCAGCTTGTCCGCCATTGCCTGGTCAAAGGATTGATATTTAATTTCTTATGGCGATACCTGTAAATTAGGACTTGAAATAATTGCCCATAAGGTCATACTTTAAACGATCATGAGATGCAATACTAATAGAGCTTCATTAGGAGATTCAAGATGCAAAGAACAGGATATCTGGTTATCTTTTCAACGCTACTAACTCTTTGCCTTTTAGCCTCATGCGGCTGCAAAAACAAGGAGCAATTATCAATGGACAAGGGAAGTTCGACCGATGATATCGGCTATGTGGTTCTGGAGACGAAATACGGGGATGTAACTATCGAGCTTTATCCGCAAGATGCCCCGCAGACCGTTGAAAACTTTATTAAACTGGTCAAGGAGGGCTTTTACGATGGACTTACCTTCCACAGGGTAATACCTGGCTTCGTTGCCCAGGGTGGCGATCCCAAAGGGAATGGTAGTGGCGGACCGGGCTATACGATTAAGGATGAATTCAATCAGCGGAAACATGTAACTGGTACGGTAGCGATGGCTAGACCCAACAAGCCGGATAGCGCCGGGAGTCAATTCTATATATGCCTTGCCCCGCAGCCACATCTTGATGGAAAGTACACGGTTTTCGGACAGGTAACCGACGGCATGGATGCTGTGAAAAAGATAAAACAAGGCGATAAGATGATCCGCCTTACATACCATGAAGCTGAATAGCTTAATTTTAATAGTAGGGGATAGTTATGAAGGAATACTGTAAGCCATTTGTCGAGTCTGAAAAGGTGGCTCTGTTCGGTGATACACGACGCTTAAGGCTGGCTGAGAAAAGGTTTAATGAGACCGGGCGCAGCTTCTATTACATTGATCCTGATTTTACTACCGATGCTGCAAAAAACTATTATTCTAGTTATGCTGAAACTCCGAAAGATGCAGATGTTGCTATATTAGACGGTAAATCGGAGCAGGTCCTCGAGTACCTGAAGCAGTGCAAGGAAGCAGGCTTGCGGAAGGTATGGATAAATTTCATGTCAGAGAACGATGATATTATAAAATTCTGCCAAGAGAACGACCTGGAGATGGTTCGAGGGCACTGTATCAACATGTATATCGGAGTCAAGGGTATCTCACACGCAGTACACAGATTTTTCGCCAGGCTGTTCGGAAAGTACTAGCATTAAGGATTACTACTCTGCGTTGATTATTATCTTGCAGATCTCGTCCTGGATAGCTCTGATTTGTGCCCAGCTCGTAGGATAATCGTTGAAGATCATAGCAAATGCCTTTGCATCGCTGCCTTGCTTCATGGCGTATCCAGCAAGTGCACAGACTCCTTTTATCCTGCCGGTCTTGGCGCGGATGCTGTATGAAGGGCAATCAGCCATCCGCTTTTTCAGAGTCCCATCTGCATTGCCTAATGATAGGGATGATATGAACTCAAAGGAGATGGTGGGATCTCGATAAGCCAGCTCTAGCAATTCAACCAAGAATCGTGCAGTCAGGCGATCATTTCTCGACAATCCAGAACCATCGTAAAGAAGGATGCCCTCCTTTGGTAAATTATTTTCA
>CAYUVA010000038.1:0-46729 GCA_964448115.1 uncultured bacterium | reverse complement strand
AATGGCAGGAGTATTAGGTTATAACCAGCGCCAATCCATTGGATCAAGAAACCGTGGTATAAGCAAAATGTATAAATGATTGCTCCATAAATGGCAGCGAGCCGGGATAACCTGATATAGCGAAGAAACCAGTAGGCAGAAAAGGCAGCAAACAGGTGCATATAAAACAAGGAAAGGGCGAAGCTCTCGAAATAATCGGAACGAGTGAAAAGCATATTCAAGGGATGGAACACGGCACAAAGAGGGTTGGCTATAAAAGAGGTGCCGCAGAATGAGTGCGGATTCCATAGAGGAATAATCCCATCAGAAATGCTTCTCACTGCAAATAAACGCCAGGGGATCCACTGACCTAGGTTATCCATCATATTGTCAACCCTGATCCCCTGTATAAGCTCCAGCCGGTATCCCTTGGCGAGCAGACCTATGAGAATAAATAGTATGAGACCATAAACAAAAGTCCAAAGTTTCCTTAGCATTTCAATAGAAGTAAGAACTTATCCCTTTGCTTTGTGCCTTAATGGCTACAAAGCATTCAGGGCTTAAATCTGTATTACACCCAGCTCCTTGCCGACCTTGGTAAACGCTAAGATGGCTCGATCCAAGTGTTCTTTTGTATGTGCTGCTGATATCTGCACTCGGATCCTCGCTTTTCCTTTAGGGACAACCGGATAAAAGAATCCAATAACATAGATACCTTCGGAAAGGAGCCTTTGTGCCATCTGCTGGCTCAGCTTCGCATCATAGAGCATAATAGGCACGATAGGGTGCTTGCCGGGCATAATGTCAAAGCCGGCGGCGGTCATCCCCTCCCTGAAGTAATTGGTGTTTTCCATCAGTCTATCTCGCAGTTGCGTGGTCTCGCTGAGCATCTCGAATACAGCCAAAGCAGCTCCAATGACCACCGGGGGCACCGTATTGCTGAACAGGTATGGTCGGCTACGCTGGCGGTATAGTTCGATTATCTCCCGGCGCCCGGCTGCAAAGCCCCCGGATGCGCCTCCCAGAGCCTTCCCCAGGGTGCTGGTTATGATATCGACCCTACCCATGACGCCATGATATTCGTGGGTTCCCCGTCCTGTATCACCCACAAAGCCGGTGGCGTGGCTGTCATCAACCATTACCATAGCATCATAGCGCTCAGCCAGATCGCAGATATCGTTCAGTTTGGCTATATCTCCATCCATGGAGAAGACACCATCGGTTGCGATGAGGCGGTAGCGGCTCGATTGAGCCTCCTTGAGCTTATTCTCCAGATCATCCATGTCAGAGTGCTTGTAGATATAGCGATTAGCCTTGCACAGCCTAATGCCATCTATGATCGAGGCGTGGTTTAGCTCATCGGTGATGACCGCATCCTCTTTTCCCAGAATCGGCTCGAAGATGCCACCATTGGCATCGAAGCAGGCTGCATAGAGTATCGCACCCTCCATACCGAGAAATTCGGCTATCTTCTTCTCCAGTTGGCGGTGGATCTCTTGGGTGCCGCAGATGAAGCGCACCGAGCTCATTCCATATCCATATTGATCCAGGGTCTTATGTGCAGCCTCAATGACCTTCGGATGGCTGCACAGCCCCAGGTAGTTATTCGCGCAGAAGTTGAGAACCCGCTCACCAGTCGAGACCTCTATCTCGGCTCCCTGTGGCGTGGTTATTATTCGCTCATCCTTGTAGAGCCCAGCTTCTTTAATGCCTTCCAGTTCTGCTTGAAGAGCCTGTTTTATCCTAGTGTACATAAACTGCCTCCTCGATTCTTCATCAGTTCATCTACAGATTATAAAGAAAGAAAGAGGATCACGCAAAGACGCAAAGAAGAAAGGACAAGAAGCCCCATCCACCAACCACTTCCCCAAGTTTGGGGGAAGAAGGGGAGAGAGATTCCTCGACTTCATCCCGATTTTTCTTAAAATCGGGACTCCCCACGGGATGACATATAGGTTGATCATGCGCCTTATGGGTAAGGACTGGATGCCCGCCGTAGTTTACCCCGCACTTGATGTGGGGCGGGCATGACAGATGGGTGCCCGTTGGCGAAACAAGTCTTATGTCTAGAGCAGCCCCCATCCCGACCTATTCGGGAGGCATGAAAATTATGACCTGCGAGATTGCGCTATCTTTATAGGTAGGTAATCTAAAGACTTTTTCTTACCCTGAAGGGGCTAATCTATTAGTAGTCCGGCAATGATCGATAGGCGCAAGCACATAGGACGCCTATGGATGGTCTATCTCGTGTAGAGACTCTAGCCACTTGCTATGTTCGATATGCCTTTCAAGGCTGCTTTTGTACTCCTCCCAGTCTGATATAGGCACCTGTGCGACACCTGAATCCATCGCTGCTTTTGCTACCGCAGTCGCCTCCCATACCAGAACCCGATAATCGAGCGGCTTGGGAATTATGTAATCCTTTCCGAACGAAAGCTCTACACCGCCATAAGCGTTGCAGATATATTCAGGTACCGGTTCCTTAGCCAGGTCAGCAAGCGCCTTGCTGGCAGCCACCTTCATCTCCTCGTTTATATCTGTCGCCCTCACATCCAGCGCACCCCTGAAGATGAAGGGGAAGCCGAGCACATTATTGACCTGATTCGGATAATCGGAGCGTCCTGTTGCCATGATAACATCGCTCCTGGCATCCAAAGCATCCTCGTATGTGATCTCTGGATCCGGATTCGCCATAGCAAATATGATCGGGTAATCTGCCATAGAACGTACCATCTCCTTGGAGACCATCCCCTTTACGGAAAGCCCCAGGAATGCGTCTGCTCCCTTCATAGCCTCAGCCAGGGTCCGGGCGCCAGTCTCAGCAGCGAACTCCTCCTTATAGGGATTCATATTCTCGGTTCTACCCTTGTATATAACACCCCTACTATCGCACAGGATCATGTTTTCCTTGCGCACACCGAGGTTGAGATAAAACTTTGCGCAGGCGATTCCGCTAGCGCCGGCTCCGCTGACTACCACCTTGACATCCTTGATATCCTTGCCAACCATCTCCAGTGCGTTTAAGAATCCTGCTCCGGAAATGATGGCGGTGCCGTGCTGATCATCATGGAAGATCGGGATCTTAGTGGTCTTTTTCAAAGTATCTTCGATGTAGAAACACTCCGGTGCCTTGATATCTTCAAGGTTCACTCCACCGAATGTCGGCTCCAACAATTGCACTACCTCGATAACCTTATCCGCATTTCTGGTGTCGATCTCGATATCAAAGGTATCAACATCAGCGAATCGCTTGAACAGGACTCCTTTTCCTTCCATGACCGGTTTGCTCGCCAAGGCTCCGATGTCCCCCAGACCCAGCACGGCGGTTCCGTTGGATACCACTGCAACTAGGTTCCCTCTGGTTGTGTACTCAAATGCAGCCAGGGGATCAGCTTCAATCTTCAGGCATGGTAGCGCAACACCTGGCGTGTAGGCGATAGAAAGATCTTTCTGTGTGGCGCATGGCTTGGAGGCGATGACTTCGAGTTTCCCCTTTCGTCCCCTGGAATGATACTCCAGAATCTCTTCATTGCTGATCTTTACAGCCATTGTTTCCACTCCCTATTTTGCGAGTTGTGCTTTTTAGAAAGCTAAACTACATGATCTAAAAACCGGTTTCAATTGGTTCAATATGAACTTGCCGATTCTTTGAAGAAACCTCGCAAAGAATATTAGAAAATTTTTTATTTGGCAAGCTTTCCAAGCGATTAAGGAAATTGCGATCAAAGAAAAATGAGTTTATCATACAACCAATGAATAAGAGTTCATTCAAGTTTGACATTTCGATACTCCTATCCCTCTTCATTTTTGGATTTGTTAGTTTTTACTATGTCCTTGATTATCCCTTTTTCGCTGATGATTATGTTCTTTTAAGAAACTTGAGGGAGAATTCACTGAGTCGTTTTTTCATCGCTAATTGGTTCGGAAATCGGGGACAGGGTGGTTTCTATCGTCCATTAGTGATGGTATCGTTGGCTTTGAACAGTTCTTTGCTTGGCATATCCTCACATTCGTTTCATCTTGTCAACCTGCTTCTTCACCTGGCTGTGGTAGCATTAGTCTATGTACTGACCAGGCTGCTGTTTGGCAGTCAACTGATCGCATCCATTGCAGCATTGATCTTCCTATTTCATCCCAGCCATTTTGAGATACTATACTGGGTTTGTTCTCGAACCGACTCGCTGGCATCTCTTTTCATGCTTACGAGCCTAATTTTACTTGTATTATACATTGCCAAGGATAGAGGACTTCATTACGTAGTTTCTATTTTTTTATTTATCCTTGCGCTTTTAACCAAGGAGATCGCCGCGGTTACGCCGGCTTTAGGCATAATCGTCCTTTATCAACAAGGTCAAATTCGCAGCCGAATAAGGACTACCATACCTTATTTCATTGTGCTTGGGGCATATATTGCAGGCAGGTTCATCATCCTAGGTGGAATGGGAGGCATCGGTCAGGAGGCTCCCTTTAACCTCACCTACACCATACTGCCATTTCTCTCATCCTATATCGGATGGCTGACAGAGCCGATGTTATGGTTCCGTTTCGGACCTGCTACCTACGAGCGTTTCGCCTTTTTAATATTTCTGCTGCTTGTTTTATTATTAGCCGCCTACAAGAGGGAGTATCACTTCTGCATCCTCTGGATGATAATCAGCCTGTTGCCGGTGCTCAATATATGTAGGCAGCAGTATCTGTACCTGCCATCGGTGGGATACTCGATGCTGATAGGGCTTGTAATATATCAATGGCATCAGCTAATCAGAGGCAGGAAATACATTATGGGGCTGACCGTGATAGCTCTTGCTTGCCTTATCGGGTTTTACCATGCTGCCAACCATAGCAATGGAGAGAAATGGCTCAAGAAAGCGGAGATCGAGGAGGTCTTCATGCGCCTGCTCCCCGCCTACCAGGAGCAACTCGCCGAAGCCGAAGCTCTGTACTTCTTGAATTGTCCATCCTCCATCGCCAATGTTTTGCCATCAATGGTGTCATACCGACTTCCGGATAAGCGTTTCAAGGCAATAGCTGTCGTGGAGCCGGAAAAACTGCAAAATGTAAAACTGGATAATACTGTCGTATTTTACATGCAAGGCTGGAGTCTTATGGATATTGCAGATGCGATCAAGCTCAGCAGATCATATCAGCCATGGTCCATTGAGACCATTTTATTAAATCCCTTTGACCATGACTTCACCCATGCCACTGTTTATCCCGATGCCAATGTCTCCTATAGTTATCTTGAGATATGGAGCATGTTATCCAGATCCACCAAGGTTAAACAAGGCACTCCGATCATTGAGTTAAGATTTTTAAGCTCTCCAGAACACCCTTCAATAACCTTGAAAGCTGGCATAGATACAGCAGAGTGGGCATATCTCAAACCAGGACTAGCGGTAGATATCAGGCATGAAAAAGCAAAGATCGCCAAGGCTGAGCTACCCTCACTCGAACAAGACAGCTTCCCCCGCATCACATATCAAACAGCTATTCCATTACAACAATCGATCTCGATTCAAGAGATTCAGTTTAATTACATTGAGGATGCAAAGGCTCGATTCCATCTGACCAAGATAATACTGTATGGCAAGGAGAGCCGGGGTAACTTAGGTTACTTATAGCCGATATCGATAAGCTCTTCTTCGGTTACCGTTACATCGGCACGCAGCTTACCACTCTCGAATTTTAGGATCAAAATGCTATCCGGAAGGTACAAGGTAACCGTTGAGGGGATAGTATATTTGCCCACCTCCCACGGCTCGCCGAAGACTGCCGACAGTAATAATCTAGCTTCACCATCGAGTATATCCAGATAGTTGGGTAACTGTACTCCATTCTGGAAATAGTACTTAAATACCCATGCATTATTTACTGGTGGACATCGAATCACTATGCTGTCATGGAATGTGCCGATATGGCTTTGCTCAAGACATTCAGAAGGTGGATAAATCCACCTCAAAAGGGCGCTCAAGTAAAACAGCACCGCCTCCTTGTCATTGCTTTCGAGGCTGGCGAATGGATCCCGAAGCTCATCATTGGAGACCCGATACATAAGGCTTTGCTTTTGAGTGATCAGAATCGATGCCTGGACCTGGCTGAGAAAATTCAGCATGTCGAGCCTCAGTCCCGTATCTTGAAGGTATCGAATGTAACCCCTGGTATGCCTGGTGCCATCGCTGCTTATATAGGTTATATTCACGAAGCCTTTAATCGTTTGTGGCGGCGAGAGGCTGGCAGCGGAATGCTCAATCATCTGGAGTGAGGATTCTGGAAGCGAGGATTGATCCTTCGGTGGAGGAACGGTTTTAGCGCAGCCGTGCATGCAGGCTGTGCAACAAGCGATAGTGATCAATAAGCAGAAGCTGCGCATGTGGGTTTCATTCTTGGGAGCCTTTTATGGCTTCCTGCATCCGCTTTTCAATCTCCTCGGCATTGGGTGGCTCCATGCCGATCGCCTTCTTCCAGTATTCAATAGCGGTCTCTATATCTCCGAGACTGTTATAGACATCTCCAAGATGCTCAAAGATCACCGGATCACCCGCCTCCAGGGATGCAGCCTTTTTTAGGTAATGTAATGCCTTTTCTTTGTCCCCCATCTTGAAATATACCCAGCCTAAGCTATCAAGGAATGCTCCGCTGTCGGGCACCGAATGCAGCGCCCTCTCTATATATTCTTTAGCCTTCTTAAGGTTTATTCCCTGGTCAGCCCAGGAATAACCTATGAAATTGAGCGCATCCGGTGAATCGGGATTGATCTTCAATATCTTGAACATGATTTCAATTGCCCGGTCTCTCTTTCCTTGTTCCTCCAGCATCATGCCCAGCCAGAAGTTGATCTTCTCGTTGGTAGGGAACATCTCAGAGGCTTTGGTGAGGGTCTCGACAGCCTTTTCTTTCTCATCGAGAAGAAAGTAAAGCCTTGCCATAAAAAAATAGCCATCCGGCTTGTCCGGGAATTTTCTGGTAACTGTCTTTATCGTGTCCAAGGCATCCTGCTTACGGTCGGTAGTCAAATAAAGCTCAAAGAGGCTCAAGTAAAAGTCGATGTTTTCAGGGAAGCGAACGGTGAGATCTTTTGCAAGCTCTATCGCCTTATCATATTGTTCCTGTATCCGGTAGTTCTCCAGGTATAAAATAAAAAACTGTTCTGGAGTCTGGTTCCAGTCGTTCAAAGCCCGTTTTATATAAAGCTCAGCGAGATCGTACTTCCCCTTTAACATGTAGTAGTAGATTATCATCTTGTATATGTGTACCCCGTAGATCGGGTCGGTTCTGAGGACCTGGAATTGGGGGGTAAACTCATCCACCATGTTCTGTGATAAAAGCAATCCTGCCAGGTGAAATCGATCCTCTTTGCTATCCGGGAAGTAGTAGATAATCCTCTGGTAAATCCTGGTCGCTTTTTCCAGCTCCCCCTCGCTCTCGTACATTTCAGCCAGCTTGCTCATTGCATTGTAGTACGATGGCTCGACATCCAGGGCTTTTTGATAATACCTCTCAGCGGACTCTAGATCCTTAACCATCGAATAACCCTCGGCAAGGTAGTAGTTCGTATATGGGCTGCTGGGATCAATCGATTGTGCCTGCCGGAGAACCTGTAAAGCTATATTGTAGTCGGCATTATTCAGGTGGATTATTCCAACTGATAAAAGCGACTCGGTCTCTGTGGGATTTAAATCATGTGCCTTCTGATAGGCGACTATAGCTTGATTATAATCCGCTGGAATGGTGTAGGTGTGGATATCGCCCAGCAACTCGTAGGCGGGGGCATATCCGGGATCTACCGCTATTGCCCTCTCAATCTCCTCTTTCGCCTTTTGGAGATATTGATTACCCTTGTTCAATTCTACTGTATTCGATATTCGCAAATAAATCCGGGCTACATCGGTGTATAGCTTCGCGGATTCTGGATCGGCAGATATCGCTTGCCGATAATATCTTATGGCTTCATCTATATCACCCTTGATAAGCTCCCTTCGAGCCATAAGAAATAGCGCATAAGCCTCCGCTTTGTTCGTATCTAGCGCCATTGCTTCGGTTGTCAAGGTTACCGGCGGCAAGGAACCGCCGTTCTTATAGATGCTTAGAATGCTGCAGGATACGAATGTCAGAACAATGAAAGTAAGTATAAATCTAAGGCTTATCGTTCTCATTATTATCGCTCGGAGATCGCTGTTTTTCTCGATAATTTCTATATCCTAGTAATCAACCCATGTCAATTGATTCATGCCTTCTGCTCACAGATTATTATCTATCATCTTTGATCTTTCAATGAATTACCACTAATAATAGAACGCTATGGATGAGTTCGACCTGGAAAATGAACTGAAGATGATCGACCGTAAACAGCAGGAAATGATCCAGAGAGCTGCTGATCGGATCACTTTTTTAATCCTTTACAGCGACCTGCCAAGGATAGATTTAGAAATAGAGATCTCCAGGTTCAAAGACCAGGTTCTGGCGCAGTTTCCCGAAAAGGAGGCTCTCTTTGAGATGCTCTATGGCTCGCGCTTCAGACGGCTACTTGAACAGTGGCAAAGGGAAAGCAACGGTTACAATGGCTAAACTTGTAATAACAGCCGATGATGTGGGCATCAGCCCCGATATCGACCAGGCAGCCATAGCAGCGGCAACAGATGGAAGGATAACTGCAATCTCGCTGATTCCAGGAGGAAGCACATTCGAGCAAGCGCTCAACGACATTTCAGCAATAAAAAAGATCGACATTGGCATCCATATCTCACTTAGCCAGGGGAAGCCGCTCAGCGATGGAATGAAAATGAGCCGGCAAGGTACCCTGCCCTCAAGCCATGGCACCTTGTTAAGGCGATACCTGTTAGGCTATCTTAGCAGGGATCTATTGTTAGAGGAGATCTGCGCCCAGATAAAATTAGCAAAAGATGCGGGCATCGAGATCGCCTTTCTCAATACCCATCAGCATGTTCAGCTTTATCCCTTTGTTCTTCAACCATTATGCGAGGCTGCGCTTCGATTCGGCATCCGATGGATTCGCCTACCCTTTGAGACACATCTACCCGCCAAGGGAGCGCTGTCATTCAAGAATGCTGTCAAGCTGGTTCTTGGCGTAACCAATCAAATAGCAATCGACCTGCTACAGAAATACGAGTTGTTGCATCCCGATGTTATGTATGGACTCTACTCGCCCGAAAAACTGAGCATGGGATACCTGAAACAGATCACAGATGATCTGGCAAAGAAGCCTTCGCATGCAATCGCTGAGCTTTGCGTTCATATTGCAACCAGCAACCACCCCCGACTGGAAGCACCGTGGTCATCAGGCTTTGTCGGCTATCGCTTCCAGGACAACTACCGAATTATCACCGGCAAGCAGTTCAGCGAGATGCTCGAAGAGAAGGGGATTCAACTGGCATCATTTAGCGATCTCTCCACCTGAAAGAATGCTTTTCACGCAAAGCCTACCCCCGCGCAGGCGGGCATCCAGTCCTTACCCATAAGGCGCATGATCAAACTATATGTCATCCCGAGCGGAGTCCCGATTTTTCTTACAATAGGGACCAAATCGAGGGATATCCCCCCTCTTCTCCCCCCAAACTGACTCTGTCTCAAAACCCCCAACATGTCATTGCGAGGAGTCCCGGCAAGTCGCGACGACGAAGCAATCTTCTTTATAATCAATAAGATAGAGATTGCTTCGCTTCGCTCGCAATGACAGGGTGTGGAACTTCTTGGACATTTTGAGACAGACTCTTAGGGGAGAGGGCAATTATCGCTATCTGTAATCCTGGAGCAAGCCAGTAAGGGAATCTTGATATTTTTTTCCTATCATGCCAGCCGGAAGCTCAGTAGAAATCCAGGCATGGTCTTTAGCTTGAAATATGTAACCGAGGTCGATACCAGCTTACCGGTCTTTTTTTCGGTTAGCCTTCCGAAGCAGGTTGTATGAGATGTAGGCAGGTTCCAGGGCAGGATATTAACCTTTTCACCAATATACTGGTACTTCTTGCCCTCGATGGTGAACTCGAAGGTATAACGGATCTTGCGCTCGCTAAAATACTTAAGCTCTAAAGTACCGCTCATGGGTGCATTCTCGCATAATCCCTCGATTGTTACCGTGCCTGTAAGCTCCTGGATGAGGAACTTTTCGCCAAATGGATTGATCCACTCGCTGAAATGCTTTGGTCCCCAGGTCGCCTTGAACTGCATGAATTTATCGCCAGGAGGACCGAAGCCCGGCTCGAACCTATGTTTTCCAGTCATAACCTCATCGAAAAGGAACCCGATCCTTTTCTCTTTAATCATCCTTCTGAGATCATTCAGTCTTCCCATTATCCTTCTCCTTTGATACTAGTTGTTCATACTCCTTGGCTCCCTTTCCGAGAAACAGGTTGCTTACCGTGCCGATAGTGAATCCCAAGGGCGATAGTACCTGTGATAGCTTGCCGAACTCGTTCAGCGGGTGCACCGTCTCTATGCGCACACCTTTTTTTACCGCCTTGAAGATTATCTTGCCCACTTTTTGAGGCGACTGCGAGTAATAAGGAACCAGTTTCATCGACAGCTTAGCGCCGAATGTATCCGCCTTTACATTATCATAGAAGCCAGTATTGACCATAAACGGATATACAGTGGTAACCTTGATGTTGTACTTCTTCAGCTCGAAGTGGGAGACCTCTGAAAAGACTCCGAGAGCGGTCTTTATCGCAGCATAGACCCCCCAGGTTGGTAGCCTGAAGAAAGCCTGACCCGATGATACATTGACCACATGCCCCCCGCGGCGCTCGATCATGCTGGGAAGGAAGGCGTAAAAGTGATACAAGGCACCCCAGAAATTAACATCCATCAGCCTTTTCCATTTCTCCAAGGGAGTATCCGCAATCTCGCCGAGGTAACCGATGCCGGCATTGTTGATCAAGATATCGATCCCGCCGTAGTTCTCAATGATGTCCTTAGCCATTGAATCGACCATATCCTTTTGGGCGATATCAAGTATGTAAGTATGTATGGACACACCTGAACTAGAAAGCCTTTTCTCTGCGTTTTGGAGTGCTTCACTGTTGATATCGCTCAAGAAAAGCTCACAGCCTGCCTTTGCGAAGTTCTCCGCCGTGTAGTACCCGATCCCCTGGGCTGCCCCAGTGATGAGCACCTTCTTCCCTTTTAATTTCGCCATCTTTTCATACCTTTCGCTATCATGATTTATGGTAAGTGAAACACCTGTCAATCCTTAAGATTCAAATGGTTTGAATCCGAAGAATATTAGATCCACTCCCTGTTGGATGATCTGTTGAGCTGGGATGTCCTGGAAACTCCCCTTGCACCATTGCTCAACAAGCCGCAAGCCCCCTCCGACCAGCAGCTCGGCTACTATCCTGGAGTTGCATGGGCGAACATAACCGCTTTTTATCGCATGATCGAGATAGAAGCGAGCAAGGCCAGCGAACTGCCCTATGAGTCGCGACATCTTTTGCTCGAAGTATTCATTGATCGCCGGTGTCTCACGGAGCAGCATCAACGCCATCTGGCGATTTTCCATTATGGTTTCGGCAAACCTCCCGTAGCCTTTTATGCATGCATCCCTGTATTCATTGATGTCATTAGGTGGATTGAGCGACATCTCTGAAAAGCCATCCATCAGCCGGGCAACGAAATCATCAAGCAGATTTTCGTATATATCGTGCTTATTTTTGAAATAGCGATAGAAGGTGCCTTGACCGAGATTCGCTTGAGCTACTATATCGCCGATCTGCGTATCGTGGAATCCTTTGCGCACAAACACGGTAGCTGCTGCATCGATGAGCTTTCGTCGAGTTCGTCTTTTTCGTTGCTTATTAGATTTTTCTTTGTTGCTAGCTGTCATATCGAAATCTGGAGACATACCCTCAGTATCTTGCCATCACATCTTTCTGCATCGGTACTTGGATCCGCATCACGACCATTTTGGTATTATATTACACAAAGTGGACTGACTAGTCAATCCGTTTTTTGATTTGATATAAAAACCAGTGATAAAGGAAAAAAATCTCACCCAAAGATAATTAAACAAAGAAACAGACCTCCCCCAAAGACGCAAAGTGTAAATAGGGTGCGAGGAACATATTTCCTTTATCACCATATCACTTCTTCATTGTGTCTTCCTGCCTTAGTGGTTCAATAACCCTCACGCCTTCTTTCTCTGGAACTAAATATCGATGAAATAGTAATAAATTTGTGATCAAGCAATCTATTTAGCGATGACTAGAGATGCTTCCTGACGAGGTAATAAAAAAGATACAACGCATCGAGATCTTCACCAATCGCGTTGTCAACGAGGTCATGGCGGGACAGTACCAATCCGTTTTCAAGGGGAGAGGAGTCGAGTTCAACGAGGTGCGCGAGTACCAGGTTGGAGACGAGGTGCGCACCATCGACTGGAATGTAACCGCTCGCATGGGAAAGCCCTTTGTCAAGCAATTCGTCGAGGAACGAGAACTGACCGTGATGCTGATGGTCGATGCCAGCGCATCCGGACGCTTCGGCACCGTAAAACAGCTTAAGAAAGACCTGGCTGCACAGGTATGCGCAGTCCTCGCCTTCTCAGCCATAAAAAATAACGACCGGGTGGGGATGATAATCTTCACCAACCGTATCGAGAGGTACATTCCACCAAAGAAAGGAAGGAAACATGTGCTTCGAGTGATCAGCGAAGCGCTTACATTCCAGCCCTCTGATAAGGATGGAAAGAAACTTGTCCACGCAAACTCGAAGCCAAGGGGAATCAAGGCACTATATCACTCCATAAGACAGCGTCTTTTTATTGAGCCGGATGAGATCAAGACCGATATCGCCGCCGCCTTAGAGTTTATGAATAAAATATTGAAGCGAAGGGCGGTCGTCTTCTTGATCAGCGACTTCTTCAGCCCCGATTACTCCAAGGCTCTCCAGATCGCAAATAAAAAGCACGATGTTATATGTATAACCCTATCGGATCCCAGGGAGCGGGAACTGCCAAATATAGGGCTGGTCATGCTATATGATGCCGAGACCGGCGAGCCTATGCTTATCGATACTGCAAGCGAAGCTGTAAGAAAGACAGTGTCAGCAATAAACCTCGAGTCCCAGCAAAACAGGGACAAGCTATTTCGCAGCCTAAGCCTCGATTCGATAAACTTCTATACAGATAAAGACTTCATACCGCCACTGGTCCAGTTCTTCAAGGCAAGGGCAAACAAGTTCAGATAGGCTATCATGAAAAAATACAGCAAAGGATTGAAAAAATGTCGGGTGCACAGAAAACATCTAGCAATTTCAGTGTAATAGCGGTGCTCATCTTTAGCACCATCCTGTTGGGTGCGCTGATTGTCTATAACCGAAACGGTGATGAGAAGGTAACCGAGTCTGGGCGGGGAGAGGATGCTAGGCAGCTTGCTATCGAGCTTTATAACAACGAGCTTTATCCCCAGGCGATCAATCAATACATGGAGTACATGGAATCAAGCAACCTCTCGGATAAGCAACGAAGCAACATACACTACCTGGTAGGCAACATCTACATGGATAGGCTGAAGGATTATCAAAATGCCCTTGCCCAGTACATCATGGCAAAACACTTCCTAAAAGGCGATACTCTGCGCAAAAAGATCAATCAACGGATAGTGGAGTGCCTGGAGAGGTTGCAAAGATCGCTAGATGCACAAAATGTGCTCGAAGCTGAGACATCGTTGGAGGAAACCAAGCCAGACCTGGGTGAAAGAAAAGGCGTGGTAGTGGCTACTATCGGGGACAGAAAGATTACAATGGGAGACCTTCAACATGAATTGCAGAAGATGCCCCAGAGCTTGCAAAAGGAGTACGAGAAGCCTGGTGGCATGCGCAGGCTGCTCGATGAATACATCGCAAGCGAGCTTTTATACAATACTGCAAAACGAAAGGGCTTGGACAGGGATAAGGATATCATCGCCGCCACCTTTGACTTCAAGAAGGCGATGATGGCACAAAAGCTCATCCAACAAGAATTAAGCGAGAAGATCGAAATAACCGAGGATGATGTGGAGCTTTATTACAAGGCTAACCGGCATGAGTTCATTACCCCGGAAAGAAGAGAGATAAGCCATATCCTGGTGCGCACCAGCGCGCAGGCAGATAAGGTGATCAAAGAATTGAAGTCAGGCAAGAGCTTCGATGAGGTGGCTACTGAATATTCGATCGATGATAAAACCAAGGATGATGGCGGCAAGATCGGCAAGGTCGAAAAAGACGGATCCATCCCAGGTATCGGTTACAATGAGAGGATCTCAGAGGCTGTGTTCTCCACCCCCAGCGGTGAATATACCGAGCCTATCGTAACCGAAAAGGGCTATCACATAATCAAGGTGGATTCGATAATCCCATCACAACAATTGCCCCGGGAACAAGCGCTGCAAGTTGCCTCTCAAAAACTGTTCAACGAAAAGGCTGAAAAGGTCAAAAATGAGCTGGTGCGAAGGATGATGAAGGCTCAAGAGGTGCGCATCTTCGAGGACAAGATCAAGCAAGCCCAACAGTAATGCGATCAAATTCAAAAGCAAAGATTTGGCTGCTGAGAGTGCTACTTGTAGCTCTATTGCTTATGCCGCCAACTGCATGGGGACAAGGACAAAATGCAATCGAGGTTATAAGCAGTATAGATAAAACCGAGATCACGGTGGGCGATCCTATCACCTATGAAATAAAAGTTACCTACCAACCCGGTATCGAGATATCACCTATATCCTTCGGTATGAATCTCGGAGGTTTCGAGATACAGCAGGTACGGCTTGGAGATCCTATCAAGCAAGAAGATGGTAATATGCTGCTTCGGCATGTAGCCAAGATAACGCTCTACGAGGTCGGCGAGTTCACCATACCGCCACTTGAGATAATCTATACCGACCAAAGCGGCGCTACTAGAACCATCAACACCCTATTCCACGAGGTTACCTGCAAGAGTGTAACCCCCAGCGAGGATGAGGGACTAAGACCGGAGAAGCCTCCATTCAGCATCGAGCCGGATCTTAGTGGATATTACATTCTGGGCGCTGGCGCCCTTGGAGTTGTTTGTCTGCTGCTTGTTTGTTGGTTCGCAATCAAGAAGTACAAGGAAGCCAGGGCTAGAAGGCTACTTGAGGAGGAACAAAAGCCTCCCCATGAGGTCGCCTACCGGAAACTGCGCCAGCTCGATGAGTCCGACCTTCTGAGCCAGGGAAAGATCAAGGAGTTTTACCTACAGCTTTCTGAAATCATAAGGGAATACCTGGGCAGGGTTTACATTATCCCAGCCCTTGAGAGTACTACCCAGCAGCTTATTGCAAGCCTCTCACTATCAGGGATGCGTGATGAGCACCTCAAGATGACCAGTCGTTTCCTAACGGATTGCGACCTGGTCAAGTTCGCAAAGTACATTCCCCAGCAAGATGAGATAGAACAAACCTTCAGCCAGGGAATGACCATAGTCGATGAGACCAAATACCTGGTCATCGAGAGGCTCGAAGAAGAGAGTGAACACAAGGATTCTCATGCAGGAGACGAATCGAGACCAAAGCAAGAAATTCCAGATCCTACAGTAAGTCCATCCGTCGAACAACCAAAGGATGGGGAGCTTGAGGAGATGAACAAATGAGGTTACTTGATTACCATTACCTTCTGCTTCTCATTACGATTATCCCTGTGATCTTGGCATATCTATCTCGTATCAGGGGGAACTGCGGGGCAATTCGCTACAGCGATGTCTCCCGTCTTCGGGCAGTGAAGCCGACCCTGCGCCATAAATTATCCCATTCTCTGGTAATGATAAGAACGATCGTTTTGGTTCTACTAGTGGTAGCCCTAGCGAGACCCCAAGCGGGCTGGAAGAGTAGCGAGATACTCACCGAGGGGATCGAGATAATGATAGCGCTTGATGTATCCGGCAGCATGCTCGGCGAGGACTTCAAACCGAAAAACAGGCTCCAGACCGCCAAGGAGGTAGTGGCTGAGTTCATCAAGGGTAGAACTAACGACCATATCGGCATGGTAACCTTCGGCGAGGTCGCCTTCACACAGTGTCCCCTGACCCTCGATTATGCAGTGCTGCTTGAGTTACTGTCCGGGATAGAAATTGGTGCCTTCAAGGATGCTACCGCCATCGGAAGCGCCATCGCAACCTGTCTCAATAGACTCAAGGATACAAAGGCTAAAAGCAAGGTGATCATCCTGGTTACCGATGGAGTGAACAATGCAGGGGAGATAGATCCCATTACCGCTGCCAAAGCTGCCCAAGCGCTGGGGGTGAAAATTTATACCATCGCGGTAGGGAAAAAAGGTCCCGTCCCCTATCCGGTCCATGACCCACTATTTGGCAAGTCCTACCAGATGGTCGAATCTAATATCGATGAAGAGACCCTGATGCAGATAGCTGAGATCACCGACGGAAAGTTCTATCGGGCAACTGATTCCCAAGCGCTAAAGAATGTCTTCGAGACCATAGACAAGCTGGAGAAGACCGATATAAAGGTAAAGGAATACACCCAATACAATGACCGTTTTAGCCTCTTCATTCTGCCAGCCTTTATCCTTTTGATCCTGGAGATCATCATGGCAAATACCATCTTCAGGAGGGTGCCCTAGATGCGATTTGCCCAAAGCGAGTACCTGGTGCTGATTCTCATCCTGCCATTGATTGGTATATTTTATTTCATCGTATTCAAGCTTAAATCCAGAGCCATATCACGCTTCGGAGACAGCGTGTTGATGAGGCAACTGACATCATTGGTCAGCAAGGGAAAACAGGTGCTTAAGGCTCTTTTCATTATAGCAGCTATATTTTGCTTAATACTATCCCTGGCACGCCCGCAGTGGGGAAGCGTGCTCACCGAGTATCACCGTAAGGGACTGGATATCTTCATCGCAATCGATACCTCCAAAAGCATGCTGGCAGAAGATATAAAGCCCTCAAGAATAATGGAAGCTAAACGCAAGCTACAGGTGTTCATCGATGGACTTAAGGGGGATCGCATAGGCTTAATCCCTTTTGCAGGAAAGGCTTATGTTCTCTGTCCACTTACCTTGGATTATGGGGCAGCCAAGCTGTTTCTGGAAACCATAGATGTCGGCATTGTACCTGTGCCCGGCACCAATTTAGCCTCAGCAATCGAGATAGCGACCAGCTCGTTCGTGCGCTCGGAACGAAAATACAAGGTGTTGATCCTCTTGACCGATGGTGAAAACCTTCAGGGAGACCCGATAGAGGCAGCCAAAAAGGCAGCAAAGGAGGGAGTCAAGATCTATACCATTGGAATTGGCACCAAGCGGGGAGAGCCGATCCCGATCTATAGCGAACAGGGCGTGCAAATCGGATACAAGAAGGATAAGAACCAAGAACCGATCATCAGCGCCCTGGATGATGTAACACTCCAGAAGATCGCGCTGCTCACCGATGGTGCTTACTACTTCGCCTCACCGCAAGGCTCTGACCTTGGCAAGATCTTCAAGGAGATAGAGTCCATGGAGAAAAAGGAGCTGCGCTCCAAGAAAATGATAAAATACGAGGAGAGATACCAGTATTTCCTTATCGTTGCCATCCTGTTGCTGTTCATGGAGGCGATAATTACCGATAAGAAAAAAAATAGTGGAGGCTTAATAAGGTATGAGGCATGATAGGCTCGATTATAGAATTGCCTTGCTGCTTAGCTTTTTTCTTGTGCCATTATTCTGCTCCTTCCAACTCAAGGATCCATTAGCGCAGAAGAATAACCGCGCAAATCAGGCTTTCGAGCAACAGGACTACCAGGAGGCTCTCAAGCTATATACAGATGCACTACTGGAGGCACCAGACTCACCTATCGTCCACTACAATATTGGCAATGTCTATATGAAACAGCGCAAATACGAGGAGGCTGTAAAGGAATATGCCAAGGCGACCGAGGCAAGCGATATAAGCCTGCAACAAAAGGCATATTACAACCTGGGCAATGCCTACTTTTACCAGGGGAAATGGGACCAAGCTATATTGCAATACAAGAAGGCTCTGGAGCTTGCTCCGGACGATATGGATGTCAAGTATAACCTGGAGTATGTCAGGAAAAAGATAAAAGAGCAGGCTGAGAAACAAAAACAAACAACCCTGAAAGGCAGGCAGCAACAAGCAAAGGGTAATCAACAGGATAAGCAACAACAATCCAACGAGAAACAAAAGGCTGAAGCCTTGCAAAAACAACAAAAGCCATCCCAGGGCGAAGAAAAACAACAAAAACCACCGGAGCAACAAACGGATAACGGTGGACAAACCCCTACACCGCAACCACAGGTGGCACAAGCCCAGCCCTCAGATGAACAAGATGAAAATCAAATGGATATACAACAAGCCTTGCAGTTGCTTCAAAACCTAGATGAAAATGAGAAGGAGATCCTGAAAAAGCTCCTTATGCAAAAACAGGGCAGAGTCGAGGTAGAAAAGGACTGGTAGGCAAAAGATGAGCAAATGTATCACCAAATGCAGGCGTTCACCCATCGCTAGCCTCATTTTCATTGCCTCGCTGGCTTGCCTATCGATGCTATACCCGGCAGAGGTCGCAGCCGAGAATACACTGAGGGCTTATGTGGATAAGACCAGATTATCGCTCAATGAGCAACTCGTGTTTATCATAGAGCTATCATCTGACAGCATGTCCCTGCCAGATCCTCAGTTGCCGGATCTCAGCGACTTTCAGGTGGTGGGCAGGTATCCCTCGACCAGCTTCAATTTCATAAACGGAAGAGCCTCCTCGTCAAAAACTATTAAATTAGCAATGTTCCCCCTGAAGACCGGAAAGATAACCATCGGCTCGGTCAGGGCGAGCTTCAAGGGGCAGACGCTGAGCACCGAGCCTATAACTATCGAGGTCTATCAGGTAGGACAAGCCAGGCAGCAACCTCAAGGGCAATCAAGGCAAAAACTGCATGGGGAACAAAGAGCACGAACATCCAGGAGCGATCCCGTCTTTGCCGAGGCGAAGGTGAGCAAAAATAGGGTATATCAGGATGAGCCATTTAGGTACTCGATCCTGTTTTATACGGTAGCTGATAGAAACCTGGGTTTGAGGGATGTGAATTTAGAGATGCCTTCATTCTCTGGTTTTTCGAGACATCAATTGCCAGAAAGGAAATACTATAAAACAATCAATGGCACTAATTACTATGTGCAGGAGCTTCGCTTCCTTTTAAGCAGACAGGTGCCCGGAAGCATGGAGATCGAGCCTACTATATTCCATCTGGTCATCGGTGGATTTAATTCTTTGTTGGATAGGTTCTTCGATGATCCAATGTTTGATGATCCCTGGTTCGGCTTTGGAAAGAGAAATCGGCGCCAACCACCAGAACAGCGCAGAGTTATGACCGATGCGGTCAAGATCGATGTCCTCCCTCTGCCTGAGGCTGGTAAACCTGTTGCCTTTCAAGGGGCGGTGGGGGAATATTCCATAGATGTCAAGGTTGATAAAAACGAGGCAAAAGCTGGAATGCCGATAACCCTGACTGTATCCATCAAAGGTAGGGGTAACCTGAATAATCTCCCTCAATATAAGCTGCCTGCACTGCAAGGATTCAGGATATATGAGCCAGAGAGGAAAGAGGATATAAACATCGGCTTGGATGGCATCTCCGGCAGAGTAGCTTTTGAGTATATCATCATACCGCAGCAAGAGGGGACATGCCAGGTACCATCGATGAAGCTGCATTACTTCGATCCCGCAAGGGAGCGTTATATGGTATCCTCCAGCAACCCTATCTCGATAACCGTCCTGCCTGGAGAAATGATTGAAACTCCCCCTATGCCCCAGATAACCATTGCTGATAATAAGCCATTGAAGGTGCTGGGCAAGGATATTCGATACATCAAGACCGAGATAAACAAGGCAAGACAAAGAACCGGCTACATCTACCAGAGTATTTTTTACCTGGTTGCGCTTATGCTGCCTGTTCCCTTGATCCCTATTTGCTTGCTTATAAGAAAAAGACAAGATCGCCTGGCAGCCGA
Organism: uncultured bacterium; assembly: GCA_964448115.1. Classification (GTDB taxonomy): domain Bacteria; phylum CAYUVA01; class CAYUVA01; order CAYUVA01; family CAYUVA01; genus CAYUVA01. The sequence goes on along the minus strand of CAYUVA010000038.1, from coordinate 26,784 downwards.
TAAGGGTTATCGCCGGCGCGCAATGGCACCCAAAGTGCTTCGCAAACGGCTTGCCGAGGCACGAAGGATGCTGAAAAAGGAGGCAGATAATGGCTTCTATGGCGCATGCAGCCGGGCGCTGACCGGCTACATTGGAGATAGGCTTAACATCGAGGCAGCCGGCATGACAATGGAGAATCTAAAAAAGGTTTTGATCGAAAACAATGCACCAGAAAAGCTGGCACAAGAGATAATAGAAACCCTTGAGGAGGCAGACTTCAGAAGGTTCTCAGCCAGCATTGACGAAATAGAACAAAAACAAGAGTTCCTGAAAAGAACAAAAAAAATCATTTCCCACATATCCAGGCTTAACCTGGAGAAAAAAATATGATGCTACCAGCCATCAAAAGGCAGCCCATCCTGTTCATAATCCCTACCATGATCGTTGCATGTATTTTTATTCATGCCTCAGCCTCTGGGATTATGGATAGGTTCGAGATGGCGAATGGGTATTATCGACAAGGAGATTATCAAAAGGCGATCGATGCCTACCGGCAGCTCATAGCAGATGGATACAGGTTCGGCGAGATCTACTACAACCTGGGTAATGCGTATTATCGCCTTGGCGATATCGGCAGAGCCATACTCAACCTTGAGAGAGCAAAAAAGTTCCTCCCCCGCGATGAGGATGTGCGCTATAACCTGGAGCTTATCCGAACCCTGCATTTCAGCAATGAAGATGAGGCGCATAAGAACCTGCTCACCATGATACTTACTAATGCCTACCAGTTTTTCTCCCTGAACGAGACCGCTAGCATCGTCTTGGGCATCTATCTGTCCCTTTGCCTATTGACCATCATGTATATCTTCACCCGAAAAGATACCGCTCGCAGCATAATGAAATATATTGCTGTTTCACTGGCGTTTATATTGTTAATCTTTTCCATATCGCTGTACTTGAAGGTAAAAAATGAGGTTCTGACCGAACATGCGATAACCATTGAAAAGCAGGTAAATCTATACTCTGGACCGAGTGAAGCCAACGAGGTGATCTTCCAGATAAGCGAAGGCTCCAAGGTAATAATCGAAAAGAAGATGGGTGAATATTACCGGGTCAAAAATAAGGAGCTTGGTTATCGAGGGTGGGTCAAATCAAGCGATGTGGAGATAATCTGAACCCGGTATTTGCCATCTGCTTAGAACCTTAAAAAACTATGCATTTCGATCCCTGTGTGCTATATTACCTTTGCGTTGTATGAAAAACAATGTTTATGCGAATCGCTGTTAAGGTATTGATTTTCTATTGACTTTTTATGGCTAGGTATTATATTAAAGATAGAGGGTTGGCTATTGGCGATACCATCAATGGGAGATGAAAACATGATATTTGCCTGCATCGTCAAGCTAAAAGAAAGGTTAGGCTTCACGATGTTAGATCTATTGATGTCCCTAGCCATCCTTACTGTAGGTCTCACCTCAGCGCTGCCCTTGTTCGTTACCGCCCAGGCTATGGTGAAAAGAGCTGCCACCAAGCAGACCATCGCATTTGATATCCTCGACAAGGAGATAAATGCGGTGTTGAACTGGAAGCTCGATGTGATTGATACCCTTATAGAGAATCCATCCATGAACCAACCCAAGACCATAGAGATCGAGGGATATCAATATCTTGTAACCAAGGAGTATTCATACTACGAGGACGACTACAACATGCTTCAGGTAACCGTGAAGGCTAGGATGGTAGGCGCTCCGCACGAGACCTGGATCTATGCCCAGCGTCCTCTTATAACCTCAACTATCATATCCAGGTATTGAAAAAGGTGATATGATGTATTCAAAGAACAGTAACCTTAATAAGAGCGGAAGGTTGGGCAACAGAAAAGGTTCAATGATGATCCTGGTATTCTTGATGGTGCTGGTGATGTGGGGACTCGGCATCTCGGTAATCTACCTGGGACAGATCCACAGCACGTTGGCAGCTAACAATGTGGACTATATACAAGCCATGCACTTTGCCAGAGCCGGGCTTGCCGAAGCCAAGCGCATCATCTTCGAAGATTGGCTGATAATGGATAACAACGGCGATGGAGTGGTTGATAGAAGGGATATACCCGGATGGGGAACCAGCCATAGATCGCTAAATCCAGCATATATAAGTCCAGTCGTTCAGATCGCTTCCAACAAGGACAACTCCTTCATAAAGTTCGACCAGGGATACGATGACCAGGGAACAAGCGACCCTGAGGATGATATAGTAGTAATCGGCGGATACAAGTTCGGCATCATACCAGAAAGATATGTAGTAACCCTGCTGTGCGCCTTCAGGATCGAAACCAGCGGTGGAGACTGGAATTATATGCGGGTAACGCCGAGGATAAATACGGTGGATCCCTTCAATGTGCCCTCGAAGACGGTTACCAACACCAGTGGATACAATATGGTTGCCTTCACCCAAGAGATAAATCCATACCTAAATGTTTACTCGGCTATCATCGACCTGAATGTAACCGATCCAGGACAGTACGATGTTTACTTCCTGGCAGCGGAGAACTATGTTGATCCGGCTACAGTGCCACTGGAACAGTGGACTATAGTAAAACCTGATACCGACCCCTCGCAGGCACACACCTTCGATATCGCGGCTTCCAATACTCATGAGCAAATCAGTACCAACGATATACATACCCTTATCGTCCCCGTGTTTAGCCGAGTGAAGGCAGCCAGCCTTACCGAGGACGACTACGAGGGCGCCTTCGAGAAGGATGTTTACCGGGTGGTGGCGACCGGATACGCCGGCAGGGAGAGCAGGACAATCGAAGCGCGCATCTTCAAGGATACACTGCTCAAGTATGCCAGGTTCTGCGAGGAGTTTGTTCACTATAAAGGCTATGCGCGCATTACCGGCTTGGTCTATACGGGGCATAATCTGCTCTTACCGGGGGATCCCAATAGCGGCGATATAATCTTTTTCAAGCCTGTATTCGTTCATGGCGAGGTTAGACCTTCACCTGCTGCGGCGCCCTGGAACAAGTTTTACTCGCATCTTTACGAGGGCTACGAGCTCATAGAGTTACCCGGCACCAAGGCGCTTAAGATTCAGAAAAATCTAGCAAAAAGACGAGGCATCTACATACCAGAGGGTGCGCCCTTTAGCGACAGGTTTATAGACTTAAATATGTTCGATTTCTACACCGACCCCACTAACCCGACCTACAAGGGGATCGCCCTGCCTGAAAGATTCAACGGTGTGGTCTATGTCGAGGGGGATGCTTATGTGAGGGGATTACTTCAAGGAGGAAGCGGACTTACCATCGTGGCAGGCAACGATCTTAGAATAATAGGCTCAGTTACCAGCCGACGCAGGGATCCTACTACCGAGAACCCGATCCATATCGGCCTGGTAGCTAAGAAAGATATCATCATCGATTTTGCCGCTCCAAAGACAATGATCATCCAGGCAGCCTTGCTAGCCATGAGCGGGGGTTGGTTCGTGGAAGAGGGGACACCGGAGCCTTGGACAAGCCATCCGCCTACCTCAGAGGGAGCCTTGGACGATGTCTATTGGGATATTATTTATGATGCGGACTGGTCTGATGATAACGGCAATGGATTAAAAGACCCGCCGGGAGTAACCGGTGATAGTTACACCATATACAACAACCCTCCAGGTGCTACAGCTCCGCTTGCCACTAGGTATGTGCGCATCGATATGGATCAACGCACCTTGGGAGCATCCGACTTCAACACCGAATATATAACCTACGGATCCTATTGCCTACACTTCGAGGGACCGATCATATCCCAAGGCGTGGGAGATGCGGGTGTATATAATCTTGGCATCCAGCCTGGCTTCAACCAGGTCTGTTTCAGACAGTACTCCTACAGCCCCAGCATCTCCTACTGGCCGCCCCCGCACTTCCCAGTATTGATGCTTAGAGGCACCGAGATCAGCTTCAGAGAGAGAAAGGGAGGCGACAAGTTCTAGCGATGAGAAAGCGATGCCATACAGGATGTTTCAGCGTTGATCGAGGGGGATACTCCCTCCTTGAGCTGATAATTACCGTCTCCATCATAGGAATAATCATAGGAGCGACCTCGTTTACCTTCATGCGCGCCTACCCCAATTACAAGCTCGATAATGCTGCCCAGAATATCGCCGCAACCCTCCAACTGGCGCGCAACAAGGCGATCTCAGAGGGGAACAACTGGTTCGTGCAGTTCAATCTCGATGCAGGTGAGTATTACCTGGTTGATGATGATGGATATGTCGGCGATGGGAGCTTCAGGCACTACAATCCGACAAATCCTTACTTTAATAAGGATCGCTTAAACAACAGCAAGATAGATGATAACGAGATATATCGCGGTCCTATAAAACTTCCTGGTGGAGTCTATTTCTTAGATGATGGTTTCCATAAGACTTATCATAAGTGGATCTTCAACTCGCGTAATGAGATCTTCTTCCAGAAGGAGGAAGGCTCTCCGATAAGGACATACAGCTACCAGAGAGTCGATGAGGGGGTTTGGCTGGTGAATCAGTATTATCAAGAGAATGTTGAAGAACAATGGAATAAAACAAATAGAAGACATATAATCGTCGGCAGAAATGGTGTCGAGGTAAAGCGTGAATAGATTGATAGCCTTTTTATTATATAAAGGAGTTACATAAGATGCACCCTCAAAAGCGTAAAGCAACGAAATTGGAAGGAGGCTTTACGTTATTCGAGCTGGTCGTGGTTGCAGCCCTGTTTTCATTGCTGGTAATCGGATTTTTTACACTCTACAAGGGGGGTAAGAAAGAAGAGACCTCAGAGGTCAATATACTTAATGTACTCATCGAGAACGCCCAGGCCGCCATGGATGTCTTGACTAAGGATCTAAAGGAGGCTGGCTTCAATGTCTATCCGGATGATCCTGCCACCCAGGCTGTAAATGAGGGACAACCAAAGATAATCTATGTCGGTCCCTATCAGATCGTGTTCAACGCGGATCTCGATGTAGATAAACCGGACTATAGAAGGGGTGCATTGAATCCGGACATCGGGGCACAGAGTGTCATTCCCTATGGCGCAGGTGATTACAACAAGCTTTACGCTCCGAATATCTGGTACTGGAAATATAACAATGCCCCGCCGGGCACCGAGATACCGCCCGATGGAGTTACTTATGGCGCAGAGACAATCCGCTTCTCACTCGACTCAAATAATGATGGCATCTTGAACTATCATGACCGGGAGCATTTTTACCGCGAATACATATTAAGGAAACCGGCTACTATAAATGAGCATCCCAAGGACTACTTCCTGATCAAGGAGGTCTGGGGCTTCGACGGGGTAAACAATATCGGCATCGAACAGGGTGTGCTGCAAGTCAACCTGGTCGCGGATCATATCAAAGGTTGGGGCGGAACAGACGATAGCTACCCCAATGACAGCCCGGAGCCTTACGATCACGACCAGCTTAAGGATCTGCCGCTGCCATTGTTCCAGTATTGGGGGCACTTCGAGAACGATGATACATCGGATCCAGCCGCTGGAGTGGAGGATCTTCCAGAGGACGAGCCGCTCGACCTGTGGGGAGATGAGGATGGGGATGGAAAGCTTAACCAGGACGAGATCGCAAAATATATCCAGGCAGGCTTCAACGAGCCATCAAACATAGATCCCAACAGCGCCGAGGCAAAAACCTTCCTTGAGAAGCGAAATATAGCCTATCAGTACTTGAATGATCCCAAATACAGGGAGCTCCCCTATGATGATATCAACGGAGACGGGCGCATAGACTGCGGCGACTGGGATAAGACCATGGATAAAAACGGCAACGGCAGGTGCGATGATAGCATCGATGATGTCCTGGAACGCATAGATATCAATGTCATAACCGAGTTTTATGCTCCATATCTGCCACCTAACATGAAGCGTAGCGATGCCAATCGCGATGGAGTCTTGGAGAATAACGAGCTTAAGTATTACTATCGAGAACTCACCCTCAACTCAGCAGTAAAACTGGTCAATGTGATCGGTTTAGGCACCGGGGGTGAGATAATCCCTCCTACTAAGACGCCAAGTCCGACTCCGGTATATACGGAGACGCCGACCAATACTCCGCAGCCGACCTTCACCAATACACCGACCGGCACCCTGCCAACCGATACTCCCAGCGCCACGCCGACCAGGACGCCAACGCCGACCCTGCCCCCCTGGTCGCTTTGCGGACTACAGCTCGTGAAGAATGCCGCGGTTCCAGCCATCTGTAACCTTGAAGACGGAGCCAACACCATCTATTTCGAGTTCGAGAATATCGGCTTGCAGACCCTGGCTAACCTTGTAATGCAGATCAAGTGGTATGATCATAGCTGCGAGGATGACAATGGATGGGATGGAGCCAACAAACCCCATATAACCAATATAGAATTCATGGCAGGCGGCGGCGATTGCGAGACCATCGGTGCACCCATCGGGATTCCCTTGGTATCATCGGGAGTGACCTTGGATTTTGACAGCCTGCTAGGCTACGCATTGGAGTTGGGTCCCGGCGCGACCTTTGGACTAAGGATAACCTTTGACGCCCCCATGACAACCACCTTGTTCATATTCACGGTCGATTATTCCTGCGGGGCAGTGCCGACCATCTATCATTACAACTTCGCTTATGGCACCCCGATGGGTAACGGCTCGCAGTGCGAGTGTGTCATCGCCGCCTACGATCCTCACGCCGAGGAGAAGCTTGGCGGCTTCAATAACGGCGAGGATTTCGGCATCATCCTGTTCCAGAATGATGCGATGGGTAACGGCGCTTACGACGAGATAATGTATGCCAGGGTTTGTGCCCGCAAGAGCCATAACAGCTTCACGGTACAGCTCAGGGAGCTGTTCGACAGCGGCACCTACTTCATAGATGAGACCCGCTATGGCGCAAGCAACTACATCACCACCGACGGATCTAATGATGATGTAAACGGGCTGGACATGCAGCTCTCCGATGATGTTGACGAGAAGGTACGGGTGCTGATCAAATACTCCGCGCAGATAGACGGCTATCAGTGCGACCCGGAGGAGCCTCTTAACTTCACCAGTTGTTGCAGACATCCATCTCCCGGAGATGGTTGTCAACACACCTTCGCAGTAAACCAGGATTGCCCGATCTATCACGATCCATTGCTTCACGCCGAGAGCGTCTGCGGGGAAAACGGCGATACCGTGCTCATGCAGTTCGGCAATAGAAGCCCATATACGACCCAGATTACCTCTATGGTACTCTCCTGGGAGGATGCTCAAGATAGGGACTGTTATAACTGGAGCGATATCGGGGATCACAGCAAGCCGACGCTGGTCAGGATGGATTTGAGATATGATATGAACTACAATTATCCGTGTGGCAGCTCAGGGGATATCATATACCAAGGCACGGGAACATCGCCGCTGATCATCAATCCTGTAACACCGATACCTCTGCAGGGCAATTCCAGGTATTCATTGACCCGGATGGAGTTCTACCCGGGGAGCGTCTATGGCGGCGACTCCATGTATTGCACGCGCATTGACTTCAGGATGTACTATAGTATTCCGATGACCGGTGAGAGCGGTAGCTGCCCGATGTATATGGTGGTTCCCAATCCGACCTGGACGCCGTCTCCGACCTGGTCGGTAACTCCCACCAGGACGCCGACCGCTACTAGGACAACGGTTCCAACCTGGACACCGACAAACACGCCAGAGTTCACCTATTCATATACGCCGACTCCCACTATCGAGCCGACGCCGACCGATGTCTGTCTCGCCACCACCTTCGAGCCACCAAATGATAATGTGGATGGGTGGGGATTGGAGCACCTCGATAAGTGGCAAGTGAGATTCAGAAACCCATTCACTTATGTGCTAGAGGGAAATAGCAACGCTGGTGGAACCCCGAGGGATAGCTCTACAATCTTGGTTGGCTCCGAGGATTGGGAGAATTATTCCATTGAGACCATGTTCGTGCTCCATGAGGCTCATTTCAATAGACATGGAATGGGAGTAGCAGTAAGAGCGAGGGGATTCAGTGACTACTTCTACCCCAATATCCATAATGAAGATGGTATCTGGTATCTGCGCTTCGGCTTCGTTACCGGCAGTGGCTATCACTCCTTGCCGGAATATAGAACCCAACTGAGCCAAGCATTGGAGCTTGATACCATCTATATCCTCAGGGTGATGGTCTATGGTGATGTTGTCCAGATGGAGCTATTCGACAGTGCTTATAATCTCATCGGTTACCTGCACGGACTTATAGAGGGTTACCTAAATTCCACAGGAAACATAGGCTTCAGGGTCTTCAGGAGCACGGTTTACTTCGATAACCTGTTGGTTCACTGCTATCCGATGGAGAATACTCCCACTGCAACTGCGACCATGACGCCGGAGCCGACCGATACCGCCACGCCGACAAATACACCTACAACTATTCCGACAAATACACAGGCTGATACCGCCACGCCGACTCTGACGCCAACTAATACCCCAACACCTACCATGCCGGTCTGCTTCGAGGATAACTTCGAGGACGGGGACGCTGCTGGTTGGATCGAGTTCAGCGATGAGGAGTGGTGGGTCGAGTTCGTGGGTCCATACTTCGAGTACATCGGCAACAGTAACGACATGTTCGGGGCGGTTACATTCGCTGGGGATCCCACATGGAATGACATAACAATCGAAGCCTATGCCAGTTTCGCTGATCTGGATACCAGCCAGTATAACTATACCGGCTTCGCATTCAAAGCCCTTGGCCCGAACGACTTCTACATGGCACAGGTACTAAGAGAGGGACCGAAAAAGTACCTGCGCCTGGTATATTATGATGGTACCTTCAACGAGATCGGGGATAGGATCGATGTTACAGGAGCTATAAACGGCGCAACCGGATACTTCAACCAGGTGATAATCGATGCCAACCGGGTTACCTATAACATCTTCGATATTAACACAACAACCCTGCTGGCTCAGTTATCCGCCACCATCCCGGATGCTTCAAGGCAGGGCAGCATAGGCTTCTATGTCAAGAACGGCAGGTCGCACTTCGAGTCGGTTAGGGTTCGATGCCCAGATACTCCTTGGGAGACGCCGACCAGCACGCCGACGGTTACGCCGACATCCACCACAACGGTAGCCTTTACCAGCACGGCGACGCCGACCCAAACACCCACACCGACCGATACAAGCCTCCCAACCAATACAGCGACTGCCACTCCCACACCGCTGCCCACGCTGGTTATTTGCATGACCGATGATTTCGACGATGGCGATGCGGATAACTGGGATCCGATGCCACCTGCCACTCAATGGAGCGTGATGTCCGGCAAATATGTCGGAGATTCTGGAGCTGGCATCACCGCCCTCAGCCTGGTTGGTAACTCCTCCTGGGATGACTACACGGTGCAAGTAGATTTTAGCATATCGCAGATATACAACGAGGGAACGACTGGGGTGCAGATCGTTACCCGAGCGGTAAATTTCAATAACAGCTATATAACAGGGCTTATCCGCATCAGCGGTGTCTGGTACCTGACCTTCGGATACCTCAAGGATGGAAACCTATTCCAGGAACATAACAAGCAGATAGCAGGCAGCATAAATACAGCATACCCATACAAGTTGATCGTCTCTGCTGAAGGAAAGGCTTTCTCGGTACGCTTGATAGATATATCGAGCGGCGACCTGATCGATAGTGAGAGCTTCACCTCGCCCTATCCAGGTCTTTCATTATCCGGGCGTGTAGGGTTGCGAGATCGCAACAGCGCCGTTGACTTCGATAATTTTGCGGTGCTGACTGCAAGTACCTGCGCGGATACGCCGACTCCGACACCGACCGCTGCCCAGTGCTTCTTCGATAACTTCGAGAGCGGTCCACCAGCAGCCTGGGATGAGGAGCCGGATGCTAACTGGACGGTAATAGATGCCGGTGGAAACTATGTCTATCAGGTCGATATTCCTAACGGATCAGCTAGAGCCTGGGAAGGGAACGAGGCTTGGACTGACTACCGCATCGAGTGCGACTTCGTAATCCAGCAGACAAGTAGCGGTATCGGACACTTTGGTCCATACTTCGTATTCAGGCGAATGGGGGATGATACATTCTATATGGTACAAGTAGATAACCGCAACGGCATCGACTGGCGCATCAGGTACGCATACTGGGATCCGATAAATGTCCAACCAGTAGAGACAGGCTTCGTGCCAATAACCGCCCTCACTCTTGGGCAGAGCTACAAGATAATCATCGATGTAATAGCTACCAGCATCTTCGTACAAATCTACCGGCCACCTAATGAGCTTATCGTGTGGCACCAGTTCGAGGATACCAGTCATCTGCCCACCACCGGCGCTATCGGTTTGAGAGCCTACAAGACCCGAAGCTGGTTCGATAATTACCGTGTGCTTTGCTATTAATGGTTGCTTCAAGAGTAGTTTAGATTACCTTTAATTTAAGCATAGAGTAGTGAGAAGCATTTCTGCAATCGGTTGGCGCAAGGCATTGCGTTACCTTTACACAGAGCCTTTCTGTATGCTGATTCGTCTGCTGCCCTATTCTCCGCTGCGGATATGGCTGCTTAGGCTGCTCGGCGCAAAGATTGGCAAAGGATGCGTGATCCATGACATTCGCCTTTTCAACCTGTATCGGGGGAGCTTCAAGAACCTGGTAATGGGCGACAATTGTTTTATTGGCAACGATTGCCTGCTTGACCTGGCTGACAGGATAATCCTGGAGGATCATGTAACCATCGCCGAGCGGGTAAATATCCTGACCCATATCAATGTAGGCTATGCGGAACATCCGCTGCAGAAACAATTCCCTGCATCACAAGCGCCGGTAACCATCAAGCAAGGCTCTTTCATCGCCACCGGGGCAACCATAGCTATGGGCATAAGCATCGGTCCCGGTTCCGCTGTAGCTGCTGGAGCTGTAGTAGTAGGGGATGTAGAGCCAGGCGCATTGTATGGCGGGGTGCCAGCGCGATTTCTCAAGAGCCTGCGCTAATTTGACAGAGATCAATAGCCTAGCTACTATACCCGAACAGGAATGGGATAAACTACCCAGGGATGCAGCCAAAAACATAGATCACTATCTCTATGGAACACCCAAAGAAGAGGAAGATGAATAAAGTCTTTGCTTTTCATAGCTAACATCCTCATTCAACTTGCCAGAAGTCTGGCCAATTAACAATCCCCTTCTTGCAGCCTTCCCAGCGCATCAACCGCCAACCATCAACAGAATTATTGGAACATTTTGACTGCATACTGTCTCTATTACTATCGAGATGAGCCAAATAGCAATACAGAAAATGATCATAGGTACTAAAAAAGGAGACTACTTACCTAGCAAAGAGAAATTTGATAATATTCTATGCTGGAAACAAACGGTCGATTTTCATGGAAGGAGATCTCTAATGGTCGAGACAGAGGAGATCAATGAATCGCAACTGATCAACGATATCGTGGCTGGGGACAAGGGAAAGTTTCGGCTCATCGTGCAGCGATACCAGGCAAGCATATACAACCTAGCCTATCGCATGACCGGCGATGCAGCCATTGCCGAGGATATCACCCAGGAGACATTGATAAACATCTATAAGGGGCTTCGCAAGTTCAGGAAAGAAGCCTCGCTTGCCACCTGGATAAGGCGAATCGCGCTGAACCAGTGCCTGACCTACCGCAGAAGCGATAAATCAAGGCTGCACGACTCGCTAAATGGCGATGACGAGTCCGAAGGTAGCAGGTCGTTGAAGGATAAACTGGCAAACTCTAGCCCAGATCCCTCTGACCAGGCTTATGCCAAGCAGATCGCCAGCCATATAAACCAGGCGCTGCAAAAGCTCAGCCACGAATACAGGGCTATCATAATCATGCGCGATATCCAGGGCATGGAGTACAAAGAGCTTGAGGAGGCGCTCCAGCTCCCCTCTGGCACCGTGAAAAGCAGGCTGAGTAGAGCCAGAAACGAGCTTAAGGAGATACTGACCAAGATGGGGGTGAGGCTATGAAAGGGAAATGTTTGAGCATCAGGGAGCTTCTTAGTTCATATATAGATAACACGGCAAGCAAACGAGAGGTGGCAAAAATATGCAAGCACCTGGACGAATGCGCCGAGTGCAAAAAGTATCTCGATGAACTAAATAATATGGTTCAAGGCTTGAGGGGATTAGATAGCCTTGAAGCACCTGCAAGCATTGAAGACAAGGTCATCACCCGCATCGATGATATGGAGAAATCACCCCCCTTATACAGGAGGCTGCTGCGTCCGTCTTATGTAACCCTGAGCGCATTGGTAGTTTGCACCGTCGCCGTGCTTGTGGTTTTCCTGGTTAAAAAGGAGCAAAAACAGATGGCGCCGGAACTTTTCCCCCAGGAACAGAAGGTGCGCCTGGAGGAGATCTTGGCAAAAGGAGGAAAGATAGCTCAGAAGCAGCCCAGGCAGACCGAAGAGCAAAGGCAGGCGCTGCTCGAACTTCTGCGACAAGCACAACAAAAACAACAGCAGAGTGCAGCCAACAGGCAACGACCCGAATCCAAACCATCCATGGCTGATGCAAGCTTGTCCGAGGCGCCAACACCCGCCAGCGATGTTTCAAGACCAGCCAGGAAGAAGGCAGAAACATTCAAAGCAAAAGCCCCGCACAAGGGGGCTTGGGAGCGCTCATCGGATAGGGAACCTGCCTTTATCTTTACTGCATCTTTGGCCTGGAGCATCGCAGATGATGAGCCGGGACCTCTTGGCGCTAAGATGCAAGGGGCGGTAGGCACTTTCAAGGCAGAAGCGCCTGAACACGGGGGAGCAGCGGGAATAGGGCTAGTCAGGCTTGAATTTAAGCAAGACAAGCCGCTCCAGATAAAACCAGTTGAACAATATGCCCAGCAGGTTTCACCCCCCTTGCTGATCACCGATCTGGCAGGTACCAGCATTGCCTACCGAGCTAGGAAACGGCTGCCGGAAAGGATCACGATTCGGCTTGGGATCGATAGCGCCGGCGCGGTTAGCTGGTGGAGATTCTACAAGGGCTATAACCTGGAATACTCGCTGCGCAATGCGTTGATCCAGCAGTTCAAGACCTGGCGCTTCGAGCCGGCAAGAGCTGCCGGGAAGCCTGTAGAGGCTGACCTGGAGATCTCCCTGGAGATGATCCATTAGCATAAGATATTTTTGCGCGCATACTTTTTTTGCTGGCTTCGACAATGATAACCGGTCGTCGAGCAGCCCCCCAAATAGGGCTTGATGACCAGCATGTAACATTAAGGAGGCAATGATGAAAAGAGCATCTAGGATAGCTTTAATGGCGCTTGTCGTAATAATGCTAAGCAGCAGCGCTTACGGCATCGGGTTCATAATCCCGCAACCGATCCCGGATATTCCCCGGCAGAGTCCACTCACCGTGAAATCAGTCTTTGTAACAGTTGAGATCGAGGAACAGGTGGCAAAGACCACCATAAAGCAGGTCTTCTATAATCCGCACAATAGAAGGCTGGAAGGGACATACTATTTCCCCCTTCCCCGCGGTGCTGCGGTCGATGAGTTCGTTATGTGGATCGCCGGCGAGCGGGTGAAGGGCGAGCTAATGGAGGTCGAAAAGGCTCGCAAGATATACGAGGATATCGTGCGCTCCATGCGCGACCCGGCTCTGCTTGAATACATCGGCTCTGGCATCTTCCGCGCCCGCGTCTTCCCCATAGAGCCTAACTCGGACAAGCAGATTGAGATCAGCTACACCCAGGCGCTCCAGCTCGATGGCGACTTCATTAACTATACATTCCCCATGAAGATACAGAACCTGCTCCAGCAGCCGATCAGCCAGTTCAGTATGGATATAAGGCTCGATAGCTCCATCCCATTGAAGACCATCTACAGCCCCAGCCACCAGGTCGATGTTAACAGGAAAAGCGATAAGAGCGCCCGCATCGGCTTGGAAGCCAAAGACTTCAGGGCAGATAAACACTTTCAGCTTCTATATAGCCTGTCAGCCAAGGATATGGGGCTGTCGCTTCTGACCTACAATCCAAAGGACGAGGATGGATTCTTCCTGTGTACCATTACCCCCCAGTACGAGCTCAAGGAGGGGGAGATACAGCCCAAGGATATCATCTTCGTGCTCGATATCTCCGGCTCCATGCGCGGGGAGAAGATCGAACAAGCTAAAAACGCCCTTAAATTCGGCGTGCAAGGGCTGAGCAAGGATGACACCTTCAATATAATCGCCTTTTCCAATGATGTTCGCCTGTTCAAGCCTGAGATGGCCAAGGCTGATGCTGAAAATATCAGCAAGGGCGTTGAATTTATCGAAAGCCTGGACGCTGGAGGCGGAACCAATATCAACGGTGCGCTGCTTGAAGCGCTGAAGATACTCCCCGATAACCAGCGAACCCACCAGGTGATCTTCCTCACCGATGGCGAGGCAACGGTCGGTGAGACCAATACGGCGAATATCACAAAGAATGTGGCTCAGACAAACGATCCCGGCAAGAACCAAGCTCGCTTCTTCATCTTCGGGGTCGGTTATGATGTGAACACTAATCTGCTCGATAGCCTGGCAGTCGAAAATAAGGGCATAAGCACTTATGTTGAACCTAACGAAGACATCGAGGTAAAGGTCTCAGCCTTCTACACCAAGGTCAGCAAGCCAGTGCTCACCGACCTGAAGCTGGACTTCGGCAAGATCGATGCCTATGACATTTATCCCAGCCGGCTGCCAGATCTGTTCAAGGGTTCCCAGCTTATCATCACCGGCAGATATAAAGGCTCAGGAGCGACCGCTGTCAAGCTAACCGGCAAGGTTGCCGGCAAATCCAAAAGTTTCACCTTCGAGGGCAAATTCCCCAAGCTCCAAGAGCGCCATGACTTCATCGCCAATCTTTGGGCAAATCGCAAGGTCGGATTCCTGCTAGAGCAGATCAAGCTGCACGGCGAGACCAAGGAGCTAAAGGATGAGGTGGTTTATCTAGGGAAACGCTACGGCATAATGACCCCATACACCGCTTACCTGGTAACCGAGAAGGATCAACCGCAAAGGATGGATGTTGCACATCACGCATATTCCGTCAATGGCTTCGGAGCACCCGGTCCGCTAAAAGCGCAAGCCCCCGCCATGGGAGAATCTAAAGGCAAGGCTGCCGTGCAAATGAGCAAGCAACTTGACAGGATGAAGAGAGCAAATATAGCCGAGGAAGCAATGGCTCCAGATGCCAGAGCCGCCGGTGGAAAGATCTTCTATGCCAAAGATAATTTCCTGGTCGATTCCTCGTGCCCTGATGATCTCAGCAGCCAAAAGACCCTGGAAATAAAGTTCTTAAGCGATGCCTACATGGAGCTGATGAAACTTCGTCCAGATCTGAAGGATCAACTAGCACTCGCAGCCAATATCAAGATCTGTCTTGATGACCTGGTGCTGATCATAAGCGAGGATAAAGGCTTGGAAACTCTGAGCGACAAAGACCGCGAGAGCCTCACGCAAAGGCGCTGAGAAGCTGGATAGGAAAGAAGGAAAGAAAGAGAGTACCACGCAAAGACGCAAAGACGCAAAGAGGAAAGAGATGAGCACGCATTTTACTTTGCGTCTTTGCGTGAGAAAAGTGGTGGATCATCGATCTTTTGGCGCCGAGCAGCCTCGTAAAGCAGCGGTGTATAATACTCTGGGTAATGCTGGATATAATCCCCCAGCAGCAAAGCGAATTGGCACTGGTTGCCATCGAATATGTCGGTCTCCAGCTCTATCGGTATCTTGATTGGCTGGTGTATTATTAGCCGATTGCATCCCTTATCATCTCTAAGGTGAAAGGCTGGAAGTATGGGCGCACCAGTCCTTTTTGCTATGAAGTATGGACCTGCCGAGATACTCGCCGTTCTGCCTAGGATGCTGGTTTGCATCCATTTGCCTCCCCCGCGACCCTCGTAGGCGATGATCAATATCTCGCCGGCATGCAAGGCTCTGAAGACAGGGCGCATGGAGGTCTTGATATGGTGGATATGAGCTGGAAGCGCATCCTCTAGCGCCTTGCGTAAATTGAAGATCCTTTGTTCCATCTTCGAGGGCTTGATTCCATGGATCCTGTGAAAGTCTCCGGGTTGGGCACCGATCTGGTTGACCTTGTATCCGCGATGCCCCAGCATGGGCATGATCATCTGGTTAGCGCCGAAGTGGGCGATGAGGATTATTGCTCCTTTGCCTTTTTCAAGTGCCTGGTCGAGTAGCTCAAGCCCATCTATTCTTGTATATCTCTCCACCCATTGTCGATTCATCTTCTTGAATAGGAATGTCTCGAATTGGCTGAGCATCTTTTGCTGCAATCCCTTTTTTGTGGCCTGGGACAGCATTTTTTCATCCAGGTTCAGACTTGGGAATGCGATTAGCTCATTATTTACCACTTGTCTGAAGGGACGGTGAAGGGCATGGATGAAAGCACCTAAGGCCTTGGCAATGCTGATAATAACAGGATAAGGAAGAACCTGGATCAGCTTGCGAAATGGGAACCAGTACAGCCAGCGACAGAGATCGACAAAGAGCCTCATCGTTTATTGAGAGGGTTAATCGTTTCCCTGAACCAATCGATAGTTCGCTTAAGCCCTTGGTTCAACCCTGTCCTTGGCTTCCAGCCCAGCAGTCTAGCAGCCTTTGTTATATCTGCGAAGTGCCTCATATTCTCGCTATTTCTGTAGGGGATTGCGCCTATATCCGGCTTGGCTTTCGAAGCAGCAAGATCATATATCAGGTGCACTAATTCACTCACTGCGATTTCTGTTCCCGAGGCTATGTTTATGGTTTCGCCTTCTATATCCGGGGCGGTAGTAGCAGTTACGATCGCCTCGATGACATCATCCACGAATAGTAAATCCCTGGTCTGCTTGCCGGGGGTTGTTTTGAGGCTCTCGCCTTTGAGGGCAGAGTTTATTGCTTGAGAGATAAGCATATTCGGAGACATGAATGGACCATAAACCAAGAAAAGAACCAGGGTTACCACCGGGAGACCTTCATTGCGAAAAAGCACATCCCCCAGCATCCGCGAGTATGCCTTGGAGAGTGCATAGTAAGTAAGCGGATGTCCCAGCATCTGTTCACTGAAAGGCGCTGATCTATTATGGTATTCATCGCTGGTGGTTATATAGATTATGCGATCTGGAGGATCTTTAAGCAACAAAGAATAAAGCGACATAGTAGAGAAATAATTATCTCTGAGTAGGGATTGGAGATCCTTGAATTCTCGCCTTTTGCCATAGGAGCCTGCAAGGTGTATCACCATGTCTGGCTTTATCTCCCTAAGCAGTGTTGCAAGAAATATGTTGTAGTTGAGATCTGCTATGTGGAATTTTATCTTACCTTGAGAATAAAGCTCATGCACTTTGGGATCGATCGGCTCGCTGCGATCTATAACATGCAAAGACCGGCATTTTTCGGACAGGAAACGGACCAGATGGCAACCGATAAAACCGCCGCCCCCCGTGATGAGTATCCTTTTTTCGGTAATGCTTTGAAAAGGCCTGGATGCTTCCATGTCAACCTTGAGCTTTCAACAGTGCAATGACCTGGCTATCTTATTTGATGATCGCCTGTCATTCAAATCCTTAGATTCCTCTGCCTTATGAAATAGATATGGTTCAAGCCTTGTGAGTCTCTTGAACTATTGCTCGACGGTGAGATAAGGGAACAAGGAGCTTTTCAACCCTGCAGAGCTTATAGCAGCATACTCAAGGAGGTAAAGGTCGCTTTTTATGCCCGGTTCAGCGGGGAAATCGATGAAACCGAACAGGTTGTTCATCGAATCCAGTACAGGGAGATAGAATCCAGTGGAAACGCCCTCTATATACACCTCCACGAAGTTGATCGGCAGAGGATTGGGATCGCTAGCCGCGATAAGCAGGTTGAATTCCCCACCATCAGCGTATGTGATGCTTGTATCCATATAGCCCCCTACCAGGATAATCGGTGGCGAGTATGGCGTACCGGTCGGGCTGAAAGTAGGAGTAAAGGTGGATGTTTTTGTTGGCGTAAGCGTCGGAGTATTGGTCGGGGACAGGGTCGGATAGGCTGTATAGGTGCTGGTCGGCGTCATGCTTGGAATAATGGTGGGGCTAGGCGTCATTGATGGAGTCGGGCTTTGTGTCGGAGTATCGGATGGCGTTGTGGTCGGCGTCTCGGTGGCAGTGCCGGTGGGAGTAGTTGTTACAGTGGCGCTTGGGGTAGATGATGGCGTGCCGGTCTCGGTTGGACTCGGAGTGAGCGTTGGCGTAACAGTCGGCGTGGTGCTCGGTGTGGCGGTCGGGGTCGCAGTGTCCGGCGGCATGAACAAGATCGAGGCATCCGGGATTGCGGGAGCCTGCTCCTCATTGCCGGCCAGATCGACGCCTAGGCTATAGAATTCATAGCTACCCCAACCAAAGATCTGATTGATATCAAAGGTGATCTTCTGTGTTGATATCTCAACTGGCAGAAATTCCCAATCTCCTGGTTGATATCTGTAATATAGCCTTAGATCACTAATTCCTGAACAATCCTCGATAACCGCAATATTGAGATCGATCACCTCGTAACGCCATAAAGTAACATTAGTATCTACCAAGGTCTGGGGTGAGACATCATCCTGGGTGGAGGCGGCGGCATCTGACCAATCGCTCTGCGTCTGCCAGATATCCCTGAACTTGACCCGATAGTAATATTGCACGCAGTGAACGAGGTCGCAGAAGGTAAAGTTCGTCTCCGCTATCCACCCTGAATTAGCCAGCGCATGGTTAAAGTCCGCCCTATCGCTGACCTCGCAGTAATAGGCATCGGCATTATAGGCACCCAGGTCCTCCCATTGTATAGTGTTGCAGCTCCCCGCCGTGTATGCAGGCTCCTCGAATATCATCGGTGGCGCCGCGACTGTGTAAGTGGCAGTGGGTGTATTGCTTGGCGTCAGAGTCGGTGTGTTGCTTGGCGTCAGGCTCGGAGTCAGGCTGGGAGTCATTGATGGGGTTAAGGTCGGCGAGGTGCTTGGAGTAGCGGTAGCGCTTGGGGTAGTGGTCGGTGTATCTGTAACCGTGGCGCTTGGAGTGGCTGTTTCAGTGGCGGTCGGGGTCTGGGTCTCCGTGTTAGTCGGGGTTAGAGACGGCGTGCTGCTCGGAGTAAGGCTTGGTGTATTGCTGGGCGTGTATGTCGGCATGTTCGTATCCGTGGCAGTTGGAGTATTGGTCGGTGTGGCGCTGGGAGTGGAGCTTGCCGTCCCAGTCGGGGTTGTGGTCGGTAGATCTGTAGCGGTTGCGGTCGGGGAAGCGGTTGGTGAAGCGGTTGCAGTCGGCGTCTGGCTTGGCGTAGCGCTTGGCGTGCTCGAAGGAGTGGCGGTTGCGCTCGGTGACGAGGTTGGCGTATGACTCGGAGTCATAGATGGCGTGGTTGATGGGGTTGATGTAAATGTAGGGGTTACAGTCGGCGTCTCGGTGGGGGTTGTGGTCGGCGTATTCGATGGCGACCTGGTCGGAGTATGGCTGGCGGTACCGGTGGGCGTGCGCGTTGGGGTACTTGAGGGCGTGCTCGTATCGGTACTGGTCGGGGTTGAGCTGGGAGTCGTGCTCGGAGTACTGGTCGCTGTCGGAGTCATGGTCGGGGAACTGGTTGCCGTATTGGTCGGGGTGGTGGAGGGCATATTCGTCCAGGTGGCTGTTGGGGTGTTGGTGTTAGTCGGCAGGTCGGTGGCGGTGCTGGTCGGCGTCATCGATGGTGTGCTCGAAGCGGTGGCGGTCGGGGTTTGGCTCGGAGTCATAGTCGGCGTTACAGTCGGCGTGTTGGTCGGCGTATGCGACTGCATGATGACCTGGATGTTATAATCGGAGTTATGCCCCACAACGCTCGCCTGCGGCTCGATAACAAAATAATACAAGCCTTGCTCATCAAAGCTGTACTCGCACCATGCAGCACCGGTATCCGGAGTCGGAGGCGCATATTTCAGGACCGTGTATTGGTTTTTATCATATAAAGTCAATGCGGTCCTTACCCCTGGACTTAGGCGATCGGTGTACATGATGTAAAGGAAGGTCGGCTCAGCCCAGAATCTATGCCAGTCAACATCATCCATGGAACAGAATAGTTCCTCCAAAGGCAAGCCGTCGCTACCGATGAAGGTTGCATTGGCAGGGTTGTCATTACCTAATCCATATTCCCAGGGATCATCGAACCAGCATGGGGTATTGGTGGGAGTCATCGAGGGTGTGAAGGTGGGAGTCGGTGTATTGGTCGGCGTCAATGTCATGGTATTGGTGGGGGTTAAGCTGGGACTATGGGTGGGAGTGTGGGTAGGCGTGCGGGTCGGGGTCTCGGATGGTGTTCTTGTTGGAGTGTTGCTTGGGGTTGTGGTGGGAGAGTTGGTCGGCGTGTTGGTGCTCGTTGGAGTTGTGCTTGGTGTTGAGGAGGGTGTTCCAGTCGGCGTGTAGCTCGGTGTGCTCGAAGGGGTAGAGCTGGGGGTTAAACTCGGCGTATGGGATGGGGTAACTGTATTTGTGGGGGTCGCGCTGGGTGTCGAGCTAGGTGTATATGTAGGTGTCTGCGAAGGGGTCGAGGTCGGGGTCAGGCTGGGTGTGTCAGTGGGAGTTCTGGTCGGTGTTTGAGTTGGTGTGTAGGTCGCCGTGGAGGTTGGTAAAATGGTGCCGGTGGGAGTAGAGGATGGAGTAGAGCTTGCAGTATTGGTCGGCGTGCTGGTGGAGAATGCGGTGGCAGTGTTTGTCGGAGTTGCACTTGGGGTATGAGTGTATGTGTTGGTCGGCGTCTTTGAGGGGGTCAAGGTCGGGGTAAGGGTCGCTGTATGGGTAGGCGTATTGCTCGGCGTTACCGTTGGAGTGTGCGTCGCGGTGCCTGTCGGAGTGGCAGTAAGATGATACATTCTTATGGTATAATTGCTGTCATGTCCCCAGCCACCGTGTTGTGAACGACAGACCACATGATATGTCTCCGGTCCGGGGATGCTGAAGGCATACTCGATGCGAGAGGAGCGGTCGCCAGGGGAGACATCATCGCTCTCTGCCAGCAGTACACTCTGATCATAAAGATACAGTGCTGTGTCGGCATCAACGCCTAGGTCTCCGGTCAAGATTATGTAGGTGTTGTGTGGCTGGGCGATGAAATACGACCAGTCATCGTCGTAGAACTCGCAGAAGTAGTGCAAGGTCTTGGGCTGGTAGCTGCGCAGCTCGAAGGCGGTGCCGTATTGGGTGTCATCCCAGAATGGTGCATCCTCGTAAATATCCACCTCGGAGCAGGGCGTATCGGTCGGTGTCCAGGTCGAGGTTGGTGTGGGACTAATAGTGGAGGTGGCGGTGGCGGTCGGGATCATCGATGGTGTGGAGGTCGGCGTGTCTGTGGGCGTTACTGTCGGATGCCATGTCCAGGTGGCGGTTGGAGTCCTGGTTGGAGTACGGGTCGGTGTCCTGGTAGGGGTGGCTGTTTTGGTTGGTGTTCGGGTCGGTGTTCGAGTGGGGGTTCTCGTATTGGTTGGTGTTCTGGTGGGAGTTCGCGTCGGTGTCGGAGTCGCTGTTGCTACAACATTTTTTTGGATTAGTACATCATCTACATAAGCACCCTCGTATGAGTAAGAGCCATCGCTTTGAAAAAGAAAAGCGATCCAAACCTGGGATTCACCACATAGATTAAAATATCCACCCTCGCCATCGGGTACATTTGTCAAATCGAAATTCTTATAAGCCCATGATTGATCTGTTCCAGATTCTTGCCAGCCGTAGTAAAAGGTTCCATCATAAGAAGCCAGCCATTTGAAGTAATCATAATCTATTTCTGTATCAAGCCAGCGGTAAAAGAGCATCTCAGCATCTATGGCATCGGCAAGGCTAAAAGGACCATAGATCATCCAAGCATTCATATTTTCAACATAGTTACTACAATCGCTGGATGGTGCCTCTGTCCCCTCATCAGCACACCATACAGACCATGAGCCTAAATGATAATTACAGCTTAGATCATCCCAGTAGCAGTCCGCTCCTCCGCTAGAGTTAATTTCCCAATTGCTGCCTGGGAATGCCCCCTCAAAGTCATCGCTGAATATGGTTACCCACTCCTTTTCGCTCTTTGTTCCCACTGGGGGGATAGTTTTTTTATTGAGCTTTGCAGCGAATTCGGGATCGAGCTTCTCAAAGGCTGGCTCCGGCTTGCATATCTGCGATCCAGCCCAGACAAAGCTATTTAATGACAAAGCTATGCTGAAAAGAAGAAGGATGACCTTCGATCGCGAAACTCCCACCATACCCGGCTCCATTACATGTCGTATGCCGACATCGAATAACTAATGCCTTTTTAATATTAAATATATGTCATAAAAAAATAAAATTCAACTTTTTTTTTCACTTAAACCAGTCGGTTGATCAGCCAGTATGTGAAAATGACTTTTTTGCCCAATGCTTTGCCTTGAATTCTCTATTTATATACAATGAGCATTCAATGAGGTCGAAGAAAGGTAATCGCCAAGGCATCAAGCTCCAGATCTGGCACCTAGTAGCTTTGATTCTCCTGGTCGTTCCTCTGATTTACTCAACAAAGTTTTTCAATAGCTACAATCTGGTCAAGGAAGCGTTAGCTTATTCGCTAATTTACATCATGTTCGGTTTTCTTTTTTATAATTCTCCTCAACAGATTGATCTGAATTTTTTCAAGCACAGGGTGATAAAGTGGTATCTTGCTTACTCCGCCATATCCATCATCTCGACTATTAAGGCGCCCAATCCGTTCAACAGCCTGCACCAGGCGATTATCATCATCGGCAATCTCTTGTTGATATCCTTGGCTAGCAAATGCATAGACTCGGAGCGTAAAATGGCGATCATCCTGAGATGCATGGTCGTTTCCGGGTTGATTGTTGCAGCATGGGGAATACTTCAGGTTATGGAGGTAGAGCCGTTTCGTATCGAGGGGATCTTCGACCCGGTAAGCACCCTAGGACACCGCAACTTCTCTGCTCAAGTGCTTCTATTCTTCGTGCCAATCTCGATATTTATGGCATATAGAGAGCAAATCACTGTCTTTCGAGTTATAAGCATCATTAGTGCCATATTGACCTTTATACATATTCTGCTAACCAACTGTCGCGGTGCCTGGTTGGGAGTGCTGGCGGCGATTGTTCTATTCATCCTGATTTACCTGGTGCGCATAGCCAAAGAGCGCTTACCTTTGCTTAAGATCATAAAAAGCAAGGAGGTATTGGCAAGCACAGCGATCATATTCCTGGTTGCGGTTATCGGTCTAAGGGGAACGGTAATAGCTCGCTTCAAGAGCATCTTCGACACCAGCAGCGGCACGAATATGTTCAGGCTCCTGGCATGGAAGAGCACGCTTTCGATGGTGGCTGACCATCCGATCCTCGGCGTAGGATTAGGCAACTTCAAGGAGGCATACCCGCCTTATCGAGATCCGAGGGAGGCTTCCTTCTCTGGACTTCATGTATTTGTCAATCATGCACACAATCACTATCTGAATATACTTGCTGAAAGCGGTCCAATCGCCCTGGTCTCCTTCATGATTTTTTTAGTTTTACTTTTTTACCCATACCTAAGACAAAGAATGCTGCATGATGGGAATCCAGGTTTCGAGCACAAGTATCTTCCGCCTCTGGTATTCGGTTGGATAGCAAGCCTGGTTCATGCTTTTTTCTCTGCTAACTTGCTCAACCCTGCCTCTAGCATCTACTTTTGGTTTAGCAGTGCAATCATGTTTCGTCTCATCTATCGCCCAACAGAACAGGTTATTCTACAAAATAAAAGACCTGTAAGAGGTAAACCATCTACCTCTGAGAATAGATCGGCAAGGCAGATCTTATTCAAGGCGGTAGGGATCCTTATGATTGCAGGTGTGCCATTTTATTTTTTCATGATGCTGGTTGGCGATCGCTATGTTCAGTTGGGTAAGGTCAATGAAAAACACAGGCAATGGCTTGGCGCGGAGAAGTACTATGAAAAAGCGCTCAGGCTCTATCCCTTCACCTACCAGACGCACTATTTCCTCGCTTATTGCTACGGGATGCAGGGCAAGTACGACCAGGCTCTCAGGGAGACCAATGAAGCACTCAGGTATCACCCCAACTATCGCAACGCCCTGTTCAATAGGGGTGTTATCTACGAGAAAAAAGGTCAATACTCCAAGGCGATTGTTTCCTACCGGGAGGCACTATCCATTGATCCCAGGTTTATCTCGGCGCAAAACAACCTGATCGTGGTCTATGAGAAGCTCGGTCAATATGAAAAGGCGCTCGAAGTGGCAAAAAAAGCACTTGAATTCGATCCCTACAGTCCGGATGCGCATAACAATCTTGGGGTGTTGTATTTCCACCTGAAGGACTATGAAAAGGCTCTCGATGAGTTCAAGTATGCCCTGAGGATGAAAAATACCATAGTATTCAGCCCAGCAGACATCAATCACCTCAAGATACTAGGCACGGTGTGGCTCAGCGTTGCCGCCTTTGACAAGCAGGGGCGACAGCTAACACCTTTCAGTGAATGGGGAGTGGTTCGATACGATCCTTTAAGCGAGAATGAATTCAAGATCGATAATCCACCATCTGGTTTCAGGATGGAGTATGATCCTGAAAAGCCCATGTTTATCTTTGAGTTTGAGGATGTCCCTAACCTTTATTTTTACAAGATCCGCTATCGAGTCAGGAATAAGGAGGCGCTCTATATCTTTGAGAAAAACGAGGATGTTTATGCCAGGATACACAATAACATCGGCTCCATCTACCAGAAAGAGGGGAGTTATGACCTTGCTGAGGATCACTTCTTGGAGGCTTTGAGGATAAGAAATGACTACTTGCGAGCATTGAAAAATCTGGCTATCTTGTATATCAATCAAACCAAGCAATATAACAAGGCGGTTAAGATACTTGAGCGGTTGATACAACTAGATGGCGACTCACGAAATCGGAAAAATTATCAGCAAACCCTTCAGAAGTTAAAAGCGGAGCTTGCCGAAAGCCAAGACCGATGACAGAAATTGTCAATAAATCTTTAAGAAGCAAATCCTTTTTCTTCTGGAAGTATTTTTAATCTAAACTTGCATTGGAGATGGGTTATGATAGAATTGGACTAGTAAACTACCGAAATGAAATCTGCTGAAAGAAAAAACTTTTTTTCTGAGAGAAGGTACTTAAGGTTCACAGTGGTATAATATTTGCTTAAAGTATGATATGGTGCATACTACTGAGAGAAATGATGAGAATATAATAAGCAGAAACTAAGGGGAATAGATATGTCAAATCGAACTTTCTTAACGATGGTACTTGCAATATTGGTATCATTCGTTGTCGCTGCCAGCGGTGTGGACTTTAGCGAGGACTTCAGCACCACGAATTACCGGTCTGGTTCAACCACCGCGGATTGGGGAACCGATGGCACCTGTAACCTTCCTTATGCCACAGGGACTAATGTCAACGATTACAATGTAACTCGAGCACTAAATCACTCTTATGATCCCGATATCGGCTTGGATGCCTCAGGTAACATGTACATCGCCTGGGAGGATTACAGAAAGACGGTAGGTTATGACTACGAGAGCAACATATACTGGGCAAAGCTCGATTCAGCGGGTAACAAGCTGCTGGGGGATTTCAATGTTTCTTTGCATGAAGATAGTGAATCAACCCCCTATTCATTCGAGCCTGCTATAGCCGTAGATGCATCCGGAAATAGCTATATTGCCTGGTCCGATGCCCGATTTGGATATAGTGCAACTGAGATCTACCTACGCAAGGTGGCCTCGGATGGCAGCATGCCCTGGGATATGATCCGGGTGAGCAATGCCAGTGGCACCTCCTTCGCACCGGACATAGAGCTTGATTCATCGGGGAACATCTACATAATCTGGACTGACTCCCGACTAGGCACCTCCAATCGAGAGATCTTTTGGTCAAAGTATGATTCTTCGGGCAATCCAATTCCTGGCAAGACCGAGTTGAACATCTCTAGCCAGGACGATTACTCCAAAAACGCCAGGTTTAAGGTGGATGCCGATGGTAATTCTTACATCGCATGGATCGACAAATACCAGCATGGACGCTTTAATCTCTGGTTCTGTCGAGCTGACGCAGACGGCCAGGTCGTCCCCGGCACCAAGAAGGATTTGACCTCCTATACCTCAACATATACCACTGACCGGCCGGATATAGGTATCGATGCAGAGAAGAACTGCTATATCGTTTATATGGATAACTACGGAGCGCCAGTCAACTATGAGATCAACATGTTCAAGACCGACATGGATGGAGATGTTCTCTGGGGACCGATTTCGATTACCGACAGCGCATCTGCCACAGCAGAGGGTCCAAGGATCTATACAAACTCAGAGGGCTTATCCTTTATTACCTGGCATGATAACAGCCAGTCGAGCAAGAACGAGGTATATTACGCGATCATCGATCCCTACGGGGTTCAGCTCGGCAGCACCGAGAGGATAACCAATTCCCCCAGTTCTGCGAGCGAGTGGCCATCCATTGCCGGGATGAATAACGGCAATATCGATATCGTCTGGTCAGATGATCGCGCCGATGTGCTGATTAACTCTGAGATCTATCTGGAGCAGCGATATATCAACTTCAGTGAACCTCGTGTAGCCGAATCGACCAAGATAAACGACGGCATGACCGGCATCGGACTTATTACAGTAGATCCAACCCATGTATCAACAGCCGAGACGGTGATCGAGTACTATGCGACCAATAACGGCGGTTCAAGCTGGGATCTTCTTACCCCAGGCGTGGAGCATCGCTTTTCATCACCGGGCGATGATGTTCGCTTTAAGGCGGTCTTGCATAGCGATTACGCAGG
>CAYUVA010000037.1:0-47869 GCA_964448115.1 uncultured bacterium | reverse complement strand
CATATAATGAGTCATCTATCCAGGTATGGAAGGGTGCTTTATTATTGTCCAAAGGAAACCTTCTACGACGAGGGCAAGGGATTGGAGAAGATCGGCCATAATCTTTGGGCTTGTCATCCGGCTGTCTTCAGAGCCGGGCATCATCTGAAACCTGTTCAGTGGTATAATCGATTCATCATTGCTGCCCGATTGAGGTATTATGCTTGGAAACTGGAACTTCGTGCACCGATCCTGTGGTTCTTTCATCCTGGATATGAGCATCTTACAGGGGACATCGAGCACTCGATGGTGATCTATGATATCCAGGATGAATATACCGCCTTCCAATGGGCGCCGAAGGGGATACACCAAAAGGAGCAGAGGTTAATCAATAAGGCTAATCTGCTTTTCACCGGCACAAATACTCTCTTCAAGCGCAAGGCTGCCGATCATCCATACGCTCGATTTTTCCCCTGTGGAGTTCAGTACGATCACTTTCATAAGGCTGCTTTGGAACAGACCCCAATCCCCAAGGACATAGAACCAATATCGAAGCCTATATTCGGCTATTTTGGAGCTATAGACGAGAGGATCGACCTCGAAATGATCACCGCAGTAGCACAGGAGCGTCCTGATTGGAGCTTCGTGCTCATCGGTCCTATCTTCACCGATGCATCGTACTTGAGCCGCTTTGATAACATACACCTATTAGGCAAGAAGAATTACGAAGAGCTTCCCGGGTACCTGAAGGCTTTTGATGTAGCTCTCATCCCATTCAAGCTCAATGAGTTGGCGATCCATACCAATCCGACCAAGATGCTGGAATACCTGGCAGCAGAAAAGCCGGTCATCTCGACCAGCATTCTCGATATTGTTGAATTATATAAAGGCTTAGTTGCAATAGCAGATACAGCAGAAGAGTTCATCACGGTGGCACAGGACATACTAGCGAATCCTGATCCCCAGGCAATACAAAAGGGTGCTGAACTAGCCAAACAGACCACCTGGGAAAGCATAATCGAGCAGATGCGAATGATGATGAGATCGGCAGAATCGAGCAAGATATCCTTTTAAGATAAAAGTAATTCTATGTAAATAATAAAGAATTGACAACAGACAATAAAAGGGCGTATATACAGCTTTTCTTTATAAGTTTTCTTGGCTTGTACTTCGAGATGCTGGTGATTCGCTGGTTTGCTGCCAATGTTCGTATAACCGCCTACTACAGCAATCTGATCCTGATTACCAGCTTTTTAGGCTTGAGCCTAGGTTCATTGCGAGCGAGAATGCGAATCAATACCTTCTATCTATTTCCACCTTTGTCATTGTTGCTTATAATAACCGCCACAGTTTTTGGGGAATACAATATAACAAGACCTACCGAGGCTGAGGAATTCTGGAGTACTCTTATGCTTCATTCGAAGGATATCGACCTTTATTATGTGTTGTTGATAGTTATTATCCTGAATATAGTAACTTTCATACCGATCGGACAACTGACCGGGCGTCTTATTGCCAGGTTACCAGCAATACCAGGCTATTCGGTGAATGTAGCCGGAAGCATTCTGGGCATTTTATGCTTTACGATGATATCCTTTCTTCGTCTAAGCCCCCCGGTATGGTTTCTGATCTCCTTTATAGTTGCCTTATTTTTCCTGTTGAACAAGCGTTTCTTTCTGCTGTTTGGATTATCCTGTTTTGTTTTAGGGATTCTTCTTATTGTGATCAACGATCGTGGCAATATTTGGTCTCCATACTATAGGCTGACGGTAAGCGAGAAGACCATGTTAGCGCCTAATGGGGAGATGCGCCTCGCCGGATACCAGGTTAATGTCAACACCGACCTTCATCAATATATACTTAACCTAAGAGATGGAGTACCTCTTGATTCATTCTTACAGCGCTCCAAGTCTTTCTACGATGCGCCCTACATGTTTTCCAGGCTCCAGGATGTCCTTGTTATAGGCTCTGGGGGTGGAAACGATGTTGCTGCCGCGCTTCGGATGGAAGCAGAACGGATTGTGGCTGTTGAGATCGATCCGGTTATCGTCGAGTTGGGCAGGAAGCTGCATCCTGAGAGACCGTACCAGTCCGGGAGGGTTACCCTGATGGTCAACGATGCCCGCACATTCCTGAAGCGCAGCAGACAGAAGTTCGATCTGGTAGTATTCGGATTCTTGGACTCTCAGCGACTATTCTCCCACATGTCAACCCTTAGATTGGATAGCTACATTTATACTCTGGAATGCTTCCAGGAGGTCAAGGAGAGACTTAAGCCGGGTGGCGTGTGTGCGGTGTCATTCGCGGTGACCAAGGACTGGATGTTCAGCCGTTTCGTAAAGATGCTAAGTGAAACTTTCGATGCAGAGCCCCTGGTTTACGAGAATAAAGGAGCGGTACTGTTCGTTGTTAGTCCCAACAAAGAGCTTGAACCTATCCCGGTTCCTATGCTTAATTACCTGTCTCCTCAGGATATAGCGAAGCTCACCATCGATGTCCCTATTTCGACTGATGACTGGCCGTTTCTATATCTCAAATCGCGTGGAATTCCTACCGATTATGCCAAGATGCTGGTAACATTATTTTTATTGGCTGCGGTTTTCGTGTTGCTTTTTAATCCGTCCAAGACAGCCTCTAAAGATGCGGACTTTAATGACCACGGAGGTTTAGTCAATAACCTTCATTTCTTCTTTCTCGGCGCTGCATTTATGCTCCTTGAAACAAAGAGTATTACCGAGCTTTCTTTAATTTTTGGCTCCACATGGCTGGTAAATTCGATAGTTGTGGCAGCCATACTTGTCATGGTCCTGCTAGCAAATCTACTTGTTGCAAAAAGTGGCATTTCCTCGGTCAAGATACCATATTTGCTTCTGTTTATAAGCATAATGCTCAACTATGCCATACCAGCCAAACATCTAAGCGGATTAGGCACATCAATGAAGGTTCTGCTTGCCGGGTCCTATGTTACCTTGCCGTTATTCTTCGCAGGGATCATCTTCATAATATCGTTCAAAAAAGCGCCAGCCAGGGATATCGCATTTGGCGCAAATATACTGGGAGCAGTACTTGGCGGTATAACAGAGTATCTCTCCCTTGCTATTGGCTTCAGGGTGCTCTACCTGGTCGCTATCTTTTACTATTTGATCTCTTATTTGAGTATATCCAAAGCAGCGGCGCAGAGCACCAAGGGGATCTTGGATAAGATAGCCGCCCAACTTGAGGATTAATACTGCATCATTAAAAATAGCAGCCTTTTTTTATCTTTGATAATGATAGCAATAGATTATATCAAAACTGAATCTGGGTTCGAAGCAAGTGAGTCATACTTTCAATAAATGTGATGCAAGGTTGGCTTCTTATCGTGTCTTGTGAAGGCGGCTATTTATGACATCTATGAAAAAATATTCATGAAATAGTCCGTTAACTATAAACATTTAACCTTCAGCATTGACTCTGTGGCTTTGTTTCTTTATTATCACGAAGATGAAATTCAGCATAAACCCAAACCGATATAAGACTTCGTTATTTATAATTATTGCAGCGGCAATGTTAATTGTGCTAGGCATCACAGTAGTCAACCGCACTATTCCAGAAGACAATGTCCTAGGTGTTTACTATAATGTAAGCCGATTAATTCTAAAAGACGGCGACATTTACAGTTACCATAATGCGAAAATGTTGAGCTACATTTATCCGCCTTTTTTAGCGATAATATTTGTACCCCTTTCTCTGTTGCCGCCCTTCATGGTGGCGGTATTATGGTATTTTTTTAATATCCTATCATGGTTTTTATGCCTAATAGTAGGAATAAAGATGCTTCAAGATGGCAACCGTCCCATGGATTATTTGGCATACCTACTTCCGTTGGTAGCCTGCGCCCGTTTCTTTATTCATAATCTCAATTATGGTCAGGCGAGCATTTTCTTGATCTTCCCTGCTTATTGTGGGTTGAAATTAATGGAAAATAAAAAAGATATTATTGGTGGATTAATATTCTCAGTAAGCCTGGCGATAAAGTTTTTTCCGGTGATTATTATTCCCTATTTACTGTTGAAGAAACGTTTTTTATTCATAACAGGGGCTATTATTGGCATCATATTATGGTATGTAATTTTTCCGTCGATGGTTGTGGGATTTGATAAAAATATCCAATATATGGAAAGATGGATTGGAATCATTAAAGGGATCCAGAGCAAGGAAAGTCTTGATGTTACTTTCAGCTTTTTAAACCAGTCCTTTCGTGCAGCACTTAATAGATTATTTTCTAATTTATACAAGAATTATTTTCCGTATAGGAAAAAGTTACTAGAAACCCTAGAGGATGTAATACACCTGGCGATTTTAACGATCCTAATATCGGCAGCGACTATTAAAATTGCCAAAATTGGAGAACTTAACCAGGGCTATCAGATAGCTTTGACGGCTTCGATTTTATATCTGTGCATACCTTTTATAACCTTCAGCGCCTGGAAACATCACTTCGTTTACATGCTTATGCCGTATTGTGTAGCATTTTTTCTGTGGCTTAGGGGCAGGCTTGAGCATAAATGGCAAAGATGGTTTATAACAGCATCCGTGGTGCTTTGCAATCTGAACCCCATATTGGTCGGGAAGTCTTTTTCGCGTCTTTTGCACGATTTGTCGGTTATTATCTTGGGTATTTTATTGTTGATGATAGTACTCTTATCAGCACCGAATAAGCTCTAGTTTGACATAATGGATTTAATAATAGGATCTGAACTTGATATGAATGCGCTACAGAGAAGCTTAGGAATGCGATTGAATTGATGTAGGCTTCAGAGTCGGAGGTCAGGGGGGAGATATTTTACCTTCGGTGTGCGTTTGGATGATTTGTCGAATACTATTTTCAAGGTATTTAACTTGAGGGCGCCGAGGAATCTATTCATGATATCTGAATTTTTTAGTTGCCTCTTGCAAATACATGCTAATTTTCTCCTGTAGTGAGAAATTGCACCTTATTAAAAAAGTGAATTCTTTATTTTCAACAACTTACATTCCTCAACTGTCAAACTCGGGATTCACTGAATTTTTTCTCAAGCAACTCAATCTGCTTTGACCAGCGAAGGTTACGGTAAATCTGGTGAGCATTTTCGGCGATCGATGCGCCTAGCTCAGGATTCTTGTAAAGCCTGATGATAGCCTCGGCTAGGCTTTGGACACTTCCCGGCTTTACATAGACAAGCGAATCCTCGGGGAAATAAGCCTCTATTCCCTTTGTTTTTGAAGCTATGACGGGGATTTTCATCGCTGTTGCCTCCAGTAGTTTAGTAGGCAAGATCAGGTCTGTGAAGATATCTTGCCGATTCGGCACCACCGCAACATGACTGTTTGATAATGCTGCTGGTATGTCATCTTGAGCGATAGAGCCGTGCAAGATTACAAGATCCTCCAGGTTCAGCTCCTTAACCAGGTTGCGACAGTCATCCATGAGATCTCCATTGCCATATATATCTACTCGCAAGTCTGGAATGTGCTGGGAAGCCAAGTATGCTGCCCTGATCAGCAGATCCACACCGTACCTGTAAAGGAGGGTGCCATGATAGATCAATCGGAAGCTCGAAAAGCAATCCCTCGCTTTATTTTGACGAGGAGCAAATTTCTCCTCCAACGGGGAATTTATCAGCACCATGGCTTTATCTGCTACTAATCCCCTTGAGATCAGCCTTTGTAATGAAGTCTTCTCAGCGCAGATAACGAGATCCGCATAGAGTATGCTTATTCTTTCGGTCATTACGACCAGTTTATACAACAAGCCGACAGGCTTGCTTTTTTTGAATCTGGAAGCGAACAGCTCTGGCATGGGATCATGCACATCGAGCACAACCTTGGCTCCGAGAATTCTTGCCGCCAGGGAGCCAAAGACGAGGAAATCCGGCGGATTGCCAGCCTGCACGATAGAAAAACGATTCTGTATATGGGATACAGTCAGGGCGAGAAAAGAAAAAAGAAAAAAAGCAATATACTCGGCTACATACACGATGATCGATGCTCCACGGTGCCTCTGAATGGGGAGACGGTGCACTTTTACACCTTCGTGCGTTTCCGAGGCTGGTTGATTGCTTTTCTTAAGGCAAAAGACATGGCACTCCCAGCCATTTTTAGCCATTGTGCTCATCTGCCGCCGTACCCTTGGATCCTGGGGATAGTAGGAGTGAACGATGTAAGCGATAGATCTACCTGCCATCAACTTTCATCCAACATCTGATCATAGCAACTGGCGAGCTGTCTAAGATAACCTGAGAGCCGAGCCTTATTGCTTTTGAATATATGAATCAGGGCAGAAAAATCATCTTCAATTATAAGGCGGTATTTCCCCTCTCCTATAGTATCATTGGATCGCCCTTTTCCGATCAGACATTCAGCTTGTCTAATAAGATATCTGCTCAAACCTCGATTATTGTATTCAGCAATGCCCCTTTTGTTTGGATCTGACTCATGATACTGATATATTATCTTCCTTTTGAATAAGCGTGCCAGCTTGATGAAGATAATATATCTGAGTAAGCCTTTTGCTTTAATAATATGATGAATATGAAGGATGGTGAACTGTGCTCGAAACAGATAGAGGATGTACAAAGAGATGCTCCAGAAAAACATTATAAGGTCTGCAGGTCGGCAACTGCAATCGCCTAGGGGTAATGCTATGCATCGGTAGCCTCCTGGTATAGGATTAGCGGTATGAAACTCGAAGATATCTCTATACAAAGCTGATTGCGCTGGAAAGGGAGCTATATGAAGCACCGTTTTGGTGTTTTTCTGAAAAGCGACCATAATCGACTTAAATATAGTAAGTCTCTTTGAGTTATTCAACGGTATTGGAATGTGATATTATTAATTTAAGGAGTATCGATGATGTTGAAAAAGGTTATCTTGGAGAACTTTAAAAGATTCGAGCGCCAGGAATTCAATCTCGATAAGAAGGTGGTGCTTGCCGGACCTAACAACAGCGGGAAGACTACATTGCTACAAGCTATAAGCACTTGGCACCTTGTCCTAACCTATGTAAAACAGAGTACAGATGAGAGAAGAACCCGGAGGAGTAAATATGCTGGATTCCCTATAGCTCGAGGGGATTTTACCTCTGTTCCTTTAAGGGAGATGAATATGTTATGGCATAATCGATCTACCTCTTATCGAAAGGATGAATCTGGTGGTGAAAAACCCGGGAAGCCTAAACAGTGCAAGATCACGCTAATTGGAGATGATAACTCACAGAAGAATAATATAAAATGGGAACTTACCGTCGGCATTGGATATCAGAATAAGCAGATGGTATATGTATATTTATATGATGAAAAAGGGAATGCAATAACTTCAATTGATGATATTCCCCCCCAAATAATCAATCTTGGAGTGGTTCATGTACCACCATTTTCTGGGATTGCCATTGAGGAAAGATGGGCGAATGTAGGATATCAGAACCTGATGATTGGACAGGGAAAACCTGGAGATATATTGCGTAATGTTCTTCTTGAAGTATATCAAGAGAAAAATAATGGGTACTGGGAGAGATTAAAATCTGATATCTTTGAGCTTTTCGGTTGTGAGCTTCTCGATATAAATTATTCAGAATATGATCCTTTCATCGTGGTGGAATATCGAGAATCCGGGCGGGCAAGAAAGGTCTTCGACATAGCTTCAGCGGGCAGTGGATTTCAACAGGTTCTTATGCTGCTGGGATTTATTTATTCTAAAAGAGGATCAATATTCCTATTGGATGAACCTGATGCCCATGAGCATGTTATTTTACAAAGACAAATCCTGAAATACCTTGATAAGCTATGCAATGAGATGAATGCTCAACTTATTATATCTACCCACTCAGAGGTGATCATAGAAAACACAAGTTATTCAGATATCATATCCTTCTATGGTTCTCCCCACCGTTTGGAATTTAGACCTCAAAGGGACGAGGTCCGAGAGGCATTGAAGATTTTATCCAATCAAGATATCCTAAATGCAGAGAAAGGCTATGATATTTTATACCTTGAAGACCAAAGCGATCTTGATATTTTAAGAGAATGGGCAAGGATACTGGAACATGATGCGGTGAATTTCCTGAATAAGCCCTTCTTTTACCCCTTACATGGGAATGATCCTAAGACTGCTAAAAACCATTTCTTTGCACTTAAAGCAATAAAGGAAGAAATCAAAGGTATTTTAATACTTGATGGAGACAATAGAGCAGTACCCGATCATGATATTTCTAGTCCAGGACTAGAGATACTTCGATGGCAAAGATATGAGATCGAAAGTTACCTTATCCAAGAAGAGGTACTCAGACGATTTCTTGGCGAGATTCCTCCTTTATTAAGGGATTCATCAATGGAAATGCTTAAAGATAACATTCCGGCAGCTGCACTTCGCACCCCTCTGGAAGAACATGAATTTTGGAGGATAAACCCAGTCAGCAAGTCGATTCTGCCTGAATTTTTCTTGAAAGCTGGGGTGAGCACAAAAAAGAATGAGTATTATATGATCGCCGCTGATATGAAGCCCGAAGAAATTCATCCAGAGATTAAAGATCTGCTTGATAGAATTGCTACATTGAAAATGCCTTTGGAGCAATAACTGTTTTCTGAACCAAATATATCCCTTCACTTGTTTAAAAAAGAGGATAGATCTCTTACAATGAATCTTGAGATAACCCGGTAACAAGTAAGGTTCAATGTATGCTAGATAAAAGGCTTAAATTAGGGCTGCTGGTATCGATTTGTTTTCATCTGCTTCTGTTTGCCATCGCGCCGGGACTCCAAATACCACCAATCGAGCCGCAAAAACCAGATTATATAGAGGTTACTATGGCGCCCATTGAAGAACAAGATATCGAGGATATCCCCAAAAGTGGAGGCTTCGTGCCCATAGGTAAAGAGGAGCTGCCTGGACAAGAATGGAAGATATCCCAAGGCGCTGCTATCGTTGAGCCTAATCCGGTTATCTCACCGCCAGAAACAACTAGCCTAGATCGCATGGTCATCTTTGATGAAAGCCTGCTCATGCCGTCCAATAAGGAGAAACCGCCCCAAGAGATCTTCAACACCACAGCAGCGGTCGGACTCCAAGAGGGCTTACGCATACCGCCATCACTGCTCGCAGAAACCGGCGAAAAGTTGATGCCTGCAAAGATACAGGGAATAAAAGACCTTAAGCCAAAGGCTATGCCCGAACAGGTATCGACAGTGGAGGGTGAACTGAGCGCTGCCGATCTCAGGGGACCGGTGGTAAATCGTATAATTTACCGCCCACCACCTCCAACAGTAAGGACCGACACTGAGGTAACTATCCAACTGAAGTTCTGGGTCAGACCCAATGGTTGGGTGGGAAAGGTGGTGCCTGAACGCGTAGGAAATGCCGAGTTCGAGCGCATCGCCATCGACTACCTCAAACAGTGGCGCTTCTCGGAACTTCCACCGGATGCTCCCCAACAGAACCAGTGGGGGATACTTGTAATCAGAGTGAAAACCAAGTAGCAGATACCGAATGGAAAATGAAAATATGATGAACAAAGGATTTTATCATCGCCTAATCGAGCGTATCGAGCAAAAAAAGAGCCACATCATGGTTGGACTGGACCCCAGGCTGGACAGGATTCCTTCATTCTTCAAGGAAGCAGCCATAGAGAAACATGGAAAGAGCTTCAAGGCAGCCGGTGAGGTGCTGCTTGGCTTCTGCAAGCGGGTGCTCGATGCGGTCGCTCCTTACACTGCCATGATAAAGCCGCAGATGGCTTTCTTCGAGCAATACGGCATCGATGGGCTGCAAGCGCTCTCCGAGATAATTAAGTATGCCCATAACCTGGACTTGCTGGTGCTTCTGGACGGAAAGCGGAACGATATCGGCTCCACTGCAATGGCCTATTCCTCAGCCTATCTTGGCGAGGTAGAGCTATTCGATGAACATGTTAAACCCCAGTTAGAGGCGGATGCGCTCACCGTAAACGCCTATTTGGGGTATGATGGCATACAGCCTTTTATCAAGGACTGCAACCACTTCAGCAAGGGGATCTTCGTGTTAGTGCGAACCTCCAATCAGTCAGCCGGCGACCTTCAGGATCTGGTTGTCCAAGGCGGCGAACGCCTCTTCTTGGAGCTTGCCAAGCTAGTGGAGAAATACAGCGAAGAATCGGCTATACAACATGGATATGCCAATCCGGGCATAGTTGTAGGAGCGACCTATCCAGAGGATGCCGCCGAGCTGCGCAAGAGATTGAACAGGGCATATTTCCTAGTCCCCGGCTACGGTGCCCAGGGAGCTACTGCCAAGGATGTTGTAAAGTGCTTCAATAAAGATGGCTACGGAGCACTGATCAACGCCTCCCGGAGCATTATTTATGCTTATAGGGACGATTATCATTCCCCTGATGCCTTCGAGGAGGTCATCAGCCAGGCTGCCAGCTTTATGGCACAAGATATAAACCAGGCATTAGGGTGTTGGAAATAAACCGAAACCAATGAAAAACCTATGGCTATGAGTTTTGAGAGATCGGGCTTGCCACAGAGGATATTGATGGGACCGGGTCCATCCAATGTGCATCCGAGCGTCCTGGCTGCACAAGGTCTGCCTTTGCTGGGGCATCTGGATCCAGAGTTTTTGCACATTATGGACCAGGTTCAGCAGATGCTCAGGAAGGTCTTCGGCACCCAGAATCGCCTTACTATACCAATATCCGGTACTGGAAGCGCAGGCATGGAAGCAGCACTGGTCAACATAATCGAGCCGCAAGACAGGGTACTGGTGCTAACCAACGGAGTCTTCGGCGCTCGGATGGAGGATATAGTCCAACGCATCGGTGCTGATCTGAAGGCGCTCCGATTCCCTTGGGGGAAACCGATAGAACCTAAACAGGTAAAAAACGAGCTAGAATCCTTCTCCCCGGCTGTAACCGCCCTGGTACATGCTGAGACCTCAACAGGTGTTCTTCAGCCACTTGGTGAGTTATCCAAGATCATCAAGGATACAAATACGCTGCTGGTGGTTGATGCGGTTACATCCTTAGGCGGCGCTGAGCTGTCCGTTGATCAGCTTGGAATCGATGTCTGTTATTCAGGTACACAAAAGTGCCTCAGTTGTCCCCCCGGCTTGGCACCGATAACATTCAGCGAAAAAGCGCTTGAGAAGATGAACAAGAGAAAAACAAAGGTGCAAAGCTGGTACCTGGATATGAGCATGATTCAGCGCTATTGGGGAGAGGAACGAGCATATCATCATACAGCCCCCGTTAGCGCAATTCTTGGCTTACAACAAGGGCTTCGCCTGGTGCTCGAGGAGGGACTGGAAGCCAGGTGGAGACGACATATCGATTGCCATCGCCTGCTGGTGGAGAAACTCCAAGCCCTTGGGCTAGAGCTTTTAGTTGAAAAACAGTATCGAGCGCCCATGCTAAATTCGGTGCTTATACCACCCGGTGTGGATGACAAGTCTGTTCGTACAAGGTTGCTCATCGATTATGGTATTGAGATCGGTGCCGGGCTAGGAGAGCTTGCCGGCAAAATATGGCGCATCGGGCTTATGGGCGAATCATGCACAAAAAACAATGTACTGCTTCTATGTTCTGCCCTTAAGGAGATACTTGAAAGATAGAACCATAATAGGCCTCGATTGAAATTGCGGGCAAGGAGTTGACTGAAATTATATAATCACAACCAAGCGAGGTGCGTGGATTAAGGCGTGAGGCTTGAAACTTGTGGGAGGATGGTCAATTAACCACTAAGACACAAAGGTACAAAGAGGATGGGCAACTGTGTTATTCCCGATAAAATATGAAACGCTCGCTCATGGCTCAGTCTATACAAGCCACGACCAACGGTTATCCGACCCACGAGCATATACGAGTGGTAATCCAATATTACCCCAAAGTGGCGAAAGCCGTGTACGCAAGCACATGGATCGTGTCTGGTTGTTTGACATTTATTTTCTATGATGATAGAAATATATTATCGTTTGTAGATCTTCTCAAACAACTAGGAGGGCTAGGCTAGTGACTAAGGAAGATATTGTCAACGAGGTCTGGGAACAGACCAGGCTCAACAAGAAACAGGCTGTGGAAGCGGTTGATGCGCTTTTAAGCATACTCAAGGAATCTATTCTCGAAAAAAAGAAGGTCAAGATCGGCGGCTTCGGAGTATTTGAACCCCATAAACGCAAGCCTCGTATGGGCAGAAATCCCAGAACCGGCGAATTAGCAAAGATAAAAGCGGCTACCACCTTCAAGTTTCGACCGAGCAAAACGCTCAAGAAAAAGGTGAGCCAGCAATAATCCATGCCGGGGATTTTTATATAGTCGAATGTAATCAACTCAATATATACTTTGCACCAGGTCAATTGACCGACATCTCCTCAATTCGGGCAAGGACCTTGTCCATCACCATCTGAACGCTAACCGCGCTCATGCACCTTCCAGGGTTTTCACAACCTGGAAAAGGCTGATTGCTATAGCAAGGGCTACATTCTACCTGTGGAGCCACTGCCCAATGCACAAGCTGTGGAGGCAACAATGCCCTTGGGTTAGTGGGTGCGAAGATTGCTACGAAGGGAATTTCCAGTGCTATAGCTATATGAAGCGGAGCCGAATCATTTGTTATTACAAGATCTAGTTGAGATATACCTGCAATCAACTGACGCAAGTCAAGGTTGCTAACGACCCTAAATACCGCATCTGGAGCCTGATCTGCTACCGCTTGAAGTATATGTTCGTCCGAAGCGCCCCCAATCAAGTAGATGCGGCAATTAACCGATTCATGCAATCTTCGTATCATCTCGGCAAAGCGCTCAGGATGCCATTGTTTAGCAGAGACTCGATCTCGCGGGTTGTTACCGCCACCGGGGAATACTCCGATTGACAGGGACTTTGTACTTGATGAAAAAAGCTCACAGGCATCCTTGTATTCGCTAGGCATTAAGTCAAGATCGAGCTTGAGACCATCGTCCTTTACACCATAAGCCCTGACCAGGTCAAGAAAGCTGTCGGCAACATACCTATTTGCATTGGGTACCCAAGGGATGCGTCCTGGTTTGTTCTTATCACGCCAGCTTGAATCGAGGCTATAAATAGATTTTGCACCACCGAGTCTTACCATCAGGCGGACTGCTGTAGATTGTTGAAAGATAAATGCAGCCCGATACTTTTGCTTTGAAATGCGCCTGATTGTATAAAAGAATTCCCCCAAAGAGCGACTCAATAAAGCCTTCTCGTTAACCTGAATTATTCTATCGATATACGGGTTTTGATATAAAATTGGAGCAGCAATGCGCCCGGTTAATACATGGACCTCCCCCCTTGGGTAAGCCTTCTTCAATGCTCGAATCGATGGAGTTATAAGCAGAAGATCCCCAATTGCATGGGTCTTTACCACAAGAAATTTCTTTCTTTCTTTCTCCATAAGACTATTTAATCCCGATGTATAACAATTTTACCTGCTTAGCTGCAAAACTCACTTCGATCCCGTGAATATACCCCTTCCAGCACTCAAGATTGCTAAAATCCAACACCAGCTTGATCACTTTATTTTCAGGTGCAGTAGCAATAGCCGATTTAAGCTCGTTAAGCTCGCCACCGAAGACTAGGTTCATTGGACGCAATTTTTTTAAGCCATAACCTTGTTTATTGAGCTCCTTATCAAAGAAGTTAATATTAAACGGGATTTGGCCCTCATCTTGTACAATGATCACTAACTTGGAAAACCCTCTGCCGTCAACCGGCATAGAATCCAACATTAGCTTACATTTACCATCCTCCGAGGTAAGTCGAATTGCCTGCTTGCTAATCGAGTAGTCGCACATAATTCTCCATTCTGAGTGGATTATGCTTTCCGGGGACAGTGCGAGCCTCTCTTGCTGCGCATCCACGATGCTTTCATCGAGTTTTTCTATCAGGCTCCCAGGCTGAAGGGTTGATAGCCATGACATCGCACCATAATCGAAGGGAAATAGGCAAAAATAGCCATCTAGCAGACATTCAAGTTCACCTATCTTTCCCTGATGGGACAGTTCGGCAACCGATATATCCAATGCTTTCATTGCAGCTTGACTAGGGAATTGATCGCGGTAGCATTCAATGATCCCGACAATATCAGCAATATCACCACCTTTAGCCCACAATTGTAGTCGTCTTAATCCTTCAGCGCCTAATGCATCCAATGAGGGCAGTATTCCGACTACATCGAGGAGCATATCTTCTTTTCCCTGCAAATCAATGGAAAAGCCAGTAATCAACCCGCGCCAACCCGGAAGGCGGCTCAGATCTAGCATGATCAACCGATTATCTGTGCTCATCGGATTAGCGATAATTTCAATCTCTTGAAAAGGTCTGCCAAGATCAAATCCTTGCCAGGAAACCTTCCATGGAGCGCCAAGTGATAAAGGATATCCATGTTCGCTATGTACCATCTTACCCATGATAATCAGGCGATCATAAATTGCTGCATTAAGGGGATTATCTTCGTCGATACGATCAAGTCGGATTATCCCTTTCTTCGCCTTGAGTTGCAGATTGTCAAAGTAGCCGGTCATATTGAGCTTTTCAGTAGGTTGGAAGTAGAGATGTTCAAGGAAAAATGGCATGATTTCACCAGGCTCGCATTGGGTTAATATCCCCGTATTATAGATGGTATCAGCGCCTTGTAGTATCTCGGCTGCGCGCTGGGGTTGATTAGACATGACGAGAGCCACCGATGCTATAAGAGCCAGGTCGCCAGGTAAAAGGTTAACCTGTTCGCAATTATCAAACAACCTGGCAGCATAATCTATATCCCCCGCCAGATAGGCGATAAGCGCCATTTCAAGCTCTGAACCATTCTTTTCGGTAACCTTAAAAGAGGGATTAAATCTCAGCGAATCTATTAAAAACAACAGTTTATCATCTGGAAATGTTATGCGAAGAGCCATTATCTGCCCGCTCCATGCATCCAGTGTGCTCATATCAAAACGGAGAATATTCGTATCATCATCCAGTGTTATTTGGGAGAAAACGGAATTCTTAAAATAATCCTCTCCACGCTTTAGCCATGAGATCTCGATTCCTTGTAATTGTTTCGAATCAGGGCTGATCTTTTGTATTGTTATCTCCAGTATTTTAAATATGTCAGCCTCAATCCCATCTAGCGGTATGATGATCTCAGATTTTGGTGGAGCTTGCATAATGGAGTCTTTATTATTCTTAAGATAGAGGCTGAAGAGATGATTGAAAGTTGAAAGATCGACCGAATAATTTTCTTGCATGGGGATACTTCGCATAATCAAACCATTTTGAATAACAGATTTAAACCTGCCCTGATAGTCGTTCAGATCACCATTTTCCTTGTAAAGATTGCTAACAAAACTAAGAAATGCCTTATTGTAAGGAATTTGACCAATGTCCAGCTCCTTGTGCAGCCAGTCATGCTGAGCCTTATCCCTAGCAATTGTCGCTGCCCTTAGCATCGTAATCTCTTGGTCCTTATTGCAGGTGTTTTGTAATGAATCCAAAAAATGAGCAGCCAGCCTGTATTCGCCGAGTGAAACGAGGATCTTTGCAATATCCAACTTTCTGCAATTGCTGCTGTCATTTAGGGCATTAAACTCCAGCCGGTAAAACTGCACCGATATTTTCAGCTTTACCTTCGTCTTTGGGTTGACGAATTCGCGTAATTGGAGATCGCAGGTTCCGGGGATATATGACCCGTCGTTTATTTTTATTGTCATAAGCCTGGTTTCGTTAAGATCTCTGGTAGTTATTCTCTTGTGGACTCTCCCCCACTTTTTGATGATTCGCATCTGCCCTGATTTGATGTTGTTATTAAGGTTGATATCGAGTTGGTTCACATACTCTGGATATATATGTTTCACCTCAAGCTCATCGACCGCCTTGTTGAATAATGGAGATAAAGATAGTTCTGTTGGCAACTGTTCATTCCAAAGATAACCAAGCAACATAATCCTGAGTAATTCGAACCTGAAGTCAGCAGCTTCGGAATCCATGCCTCGCATAAATAAGGCAGCAAGCGAGCCAAATATAGTCGGTTCAGAAGATACCTGCTCCAACAGCATAGCCTTCCCAGCCGGATGGAGTAAAAATGCAATCAGGCGAAGTTGCATCTGTAAATCGCTCTCTCCTATTTTTTTAAGATATCCAGAAAGCTGGATCAGAAAATCCGAATACCAACTTAATGTCTCAAGATCGTTGAGATAAGAAAAATCTCTCCTCGTAATGTACAAAATCTCTTTGATATATAGGTTTTCGATGTCCTGAGGTAATTTTTCTCGACTTCTATCTGGCACTAATATCCCCTTGGTTAGCATAGCTAATGCTTGCTCATATACCTGGTGTTCGCTTCTCGAATAGGGGATCAAGGATACGACTGATGAATTCAGATCACGATAATCTACTTGAAAATACAATCCCTCAATGTGCTCTTGGCTAGCTAGGCTGAAGCGAACCTTATCCTGGTGCGCTATCTTTGTTTGCCTTAGTAGATTCAGTCCATCGTTTGTATATGCGAAGCTGATCATCCCCATCCTCTCAAACTCAATAGACTCGAAACCATATTCCACGGGGATATCCTCAATATGAAGATACTCGATGTCATCGAGGATCTCCAGGCGGAAGCGAAGACCCTTGTATAAAATTCCCTCCTTAAGTAGCTCTT
This sequence comes from uncultured bacterium, assembly GCA_964448115.1. Taxonomy (GTDB): domain Bacteria; phylum CAYUVA01; class CAYUVA01; order CAYUVA01; family CAYUVA01; genus CAYUVA01. The sequence goes on along the minus strand of CAYUVA010000037.1, from coordinate 31,247 downwards.
TTGCCCTACTCGGAAAGCCCATCAGGTGCTTTAGCTCAATGGATACAGGTCTTTCCAGTGCCTTAAACAGGTATTCGATACCATGGTGCACTTCAGCACCTGTATGAGCTTCAAGCAAAAACCTTATGGTCAGTGTTTTGCGGTCATCGAAGCCTGCTTTTGCTAGTTTAGTTATTGCATCATCGAATCTTTTAAGCTGATAGTAGGCATAAGCAAGTTCATAATGCTCCCATAGGGCAAGTTCGTTGACCTGTTTTCTCCTATCCTCAAGTAAACTTATTACCGACTGATGATATCCGAGATTCTGTAGGCATCCTATGACCATCTGACGCTCGTTCTGCTCGAAGGCTGCCTGATAAATCTCCTTAAGTTGGCTTGCAAGCCTGGTCTCCATTTTTTCAGGCTTGCGTGTAAGCTGCTCGCTGAAGATGTAATACCACCAGGCAGCCTGCCGGTGATCGCCCTTTTTATAAGCGATATCGCCCAAGTAAAGGTATATCTCTGGATCTGTCGCTTCCAGTTCCAAAGCTCTATTGGCAAGCTCATCCGCCTGATCAACATCTCCCTTGGCGAGAAAAAATCGGCAGAAGATCTTGCAAAAGGAGGCTCTATCTTTCAGGTAATCGACCGTTGCACTGTACAATTGTTCTGCGTCGAGGGGACTTATGGTTGGCTTGGCGGCAATATATTCCACGGTGGCAAGCAAAGTATCCTTAGCCTCCATGTAGTATGGATCGTACCTTAGAGCCTCCAGCAAGTACCCCAAAGCGGTCTGGTAATCCTTTTTCACCAAAGCCATCCGTCCTAGATTAAGATACAACAATGCAGGCTTGGGCGATATGCGAAGGGCATTACTGAAAAAATAAAAGGCATCATCTGGATCGCCCTCTCTCAGGCGAGTTATCCCTAGTCCCATCATGACCTTCCAGGAACCACCCAAAACAGGAAAGTTGGCGATCTTGAATAAACGCCTACCTCTATCGAGATCCCCGCTGGAGACCTTGTTCATTGCCTTAAAATAAAGGATCTCCACCGCCAGTGGACTCAACATGAAAACAATAAGAAAGATCAAAAACATAGAGATAAAAATCCTGCCTGGAGTTCCCAATATTAGGGGCTTCGTCCGATGAGATTTTATTTTATTCTTTTTGCAAATATAAATTATGGATGCATAAAAGATCAGCAAGTTCATAATAGAGGGCATGACGTGAAGCGGAAAACTAAGCAACCCATCGAAAGCAATTACAATCAAGCCGGCAATTGCGGAAATACCTATCATTCTGACTTCGAGGTTATCCTTTTGTTTCAAAACATTGATCGAGCAGCCGGCAACTGTGATCATAAGCCATAGAATGATAATAAATCCCAGCAATCCCAGCTCTGCTGCTGCTTGGAGGTAATCGTTGTGTGCTTGCAACACATCCTGGAATATCTCGACCGATTCGGGAAACCTGCCACCGGCGACCACCGACTGGTGATACTTTGCATAAGCCATTGCAAAGATGCCCGGACCAACTCCAAAGAAAGGATTGTCCGCGATCAGTCGTATGGTTGCCATGTAAACCAATGTTCTGTATGCGATGCTCTGCTGGCTCAGGCTGACAAACTTCAAGGGCAATGATTCAGCCTGGAATAGATATGCGGTTCCGGTTGCCATTATGATGATAATAAAAATGAAGATCAGCAGGCTTTTAATTCGATATAGCCTGAGCTTAACTGATAACAAAAAGACGATAGCACCCTCGAAAGCCACCAATGATGTCTTGGAGCCGCTAAGGATCAAGGCTGTAAATATAATCATGGCGCCAACTATACCGATAATCGATGCCTTGTTTGATTTACCCCAAAACCACCAGGCGATGAATATTACACCAGCCGAAGCTATGAACGCTGAAAGGGTATTCGGATTGCCGATAAGCCCAACAACGGCGCGCTTATCAACATGCGACTCGCCCAATGGAGCCAATAAGGGATTGAATCCAATGTATTGCAGAACAGCATAAACCGCATTGGCTAAGCTGGTCGCCATAAGTAATAAATAAAGCTTATTGATAAATCCATCCCTGTGATTCAAGTGCAAAACAAGCAAAATGAATAAGATACAAACCAGAAAAAAGAACCAAGCCGTAAGCGATATCCTTGGAGCCCTGTTGCTGACGATCGATCTGGCAAAAACATATAGTAACAGTATCAACAGCGGTAGGTAGCCTGGAAAAATATATCGATAGAACGGTTTTTTATCCCAAGCTACGATCAAAGCGGCAATCAAGACCAAAGCAATGAAGATCGACTCTTTTGGCAGGCGAAAGGGTGATTCAATTATTGGCAGATAAAAAAAGGGCACCGCTATGACTGCGATATAAAGAAGAAATCGTGCGATTGAAGTTAAGCTGCTAGCATCCCCCTGGAATTGCGTGTTGGATGTTCTCTTTTGGTTGTCTGATGCCATATCTCATCGGCTTGGAATATCAAAGATCTCCATAAATGACGGGGCAGATCCCTCGTCTTGTTTTTTGCCTGGTTTGAAGTCCTTGGCATCCTCGTCTATATACCAGGTACCGCTTTGTTCATCCATGATCCATTGTTGGTAGTCGATTATATCGGTTCGATGCTCAACTCCATAAAGGAAATAAATTATGAAAGTTTTAAGAACAGCACTGCGAGCACTTTTTCCATCCTCTGAAAGCTCGATGTGCTCTATCTTGAACTTCTCCACAGTGCCGACAATACCGCCCTTAGCCCTCTTGTAGTAATCATCATACTTGACCTTATCGGTAAAAAGGGGAGTATGCATATCATACATGGTCTCGAAATCCTGGCTGACACGAGCCTCCCAGAATCTTGTTATCGTCTCTTCGAGCGCCTTGTATTCGGGCGCAACCATTATCTTTCGCGTTGTTAGGCAACCGAATAGATTCATGGAGAGAAAGATGGCAACAGCTATATTAATTGAAAGCAAGCGAACTCTATCCATGATATCCTAACATCCCCATTTTTCATTGTCTTGCCCGTTTTGTCGGGCAGGTATGTAGCGTAATCAGCTACGGTAGATATTATAACCCAACAATGGCAACCAATGCCAAATTTTAACAAATTTAGTTTTGCTTATTCTTATGCTTTAGTGCACAGAAATGATAGTGTGGAAACGATAATGCAATCTCGTGCCCGGTAGATAGGCTCTTCTTTTAGGACTCCATTTGGGATTTCTTATATTGCTCCTACTTACCTTCCTTTTGTTGTTGTGGCATGAGGAAGGGGAACTTGGGTAGCTGCATCTTCTTTACCTCGCCGCTGATCATGCTCTTGGCGCCCTTATCTCCATAATCCTTAATCACTAGCGTAAGCTGAGAAGTTTTCGGTCCCTTTTTGACTTCCTCGCCATCGGGTTTCTTATTCACAGATATGACATTATACTTGACTTGGAACTTGGCGACCTGGGTAAGTGGCACCTTGTCGCTAGCCCAAAGATCGCTTTGGATGTCAAGTGTATCGGTCAGGTTGATGAATCCCAAGTTTATCTTGGATACCTCGGAGACCTGCTGTCTTTTATGTTCTGCCTTTATTTTTCCCTTATCAGCGATGACGAGCTTTTCCTTTTTAAGTTCCTTGATCTGACTCTTCTTTACGGTCGGTTGATGTTTCCCGCCCTTTCTGGGGTACTCAAGGATGTTAGGCAGATAGTTAGCATAACTCTGCCTAGGTATCTCCATTGCCTCCTTTCCTTGATCTTGAATGATAAGGCGGTGCACCTCGCCCCAAAATTGGAGGTTGTCCTGCAGATCCTTCGGTTCTTTGATTTCGACCAGTAGTTTGCTGATTCGTTTTTTATCTGCGAGGTTCTCATGGATCTCGATCCATCTACAGTCCTTACCCTCGAATTTTTCCTTACCCAACGCAGAGATCTTGAGATCTCCAGTTAGCTTGACACCCTTGTCGTTAGTAAAGGTCTTCTCGTAAAGAACCCAAGCGCCTTCCTTGACCTGGAGGGCATCGGCTGCTGAAAGGCATAATACCAGCATTCCGAGGATACTCGCATACAATACAGGCATCTTGACTTTCATCTAATCCTCCTGATTATGGTGTGATCTTTTCATTTCAATATCTATATGACGAGCAACTCATAGTTGTTATGTATAACACCTTGGCTTGCATAAAGTTTTGTTTTTAGTTCATATAGTCCCGGCTTGAAGGGATCGAAGCGAAGCCTGCCCAGCTCGACAGGTCTCCCATCAGCCTCGATGCTGCGCGTCCATTGACCACAAGTAACTAGCTCATCGTTTAGCATAACAAGAGCTTCCACAGATATATCATTATACTCATTTGATGTGTCGTTTACAAGAAATAAAGGGATTTCCTCCTTAACCTGCGTCAGGTAGGATTCCAATTTCAACTTAGCAATCGCTTGTAGCGGCTCAAAGCTCTCCTTTATCGCATAATAGCCCTTCTTCGCATGACCCCAGTAGTCAACAACCGAGTATGATATGGCTGGATGGCAATCGTTGAAGCAGTAATGCATAACACCATTGTTCAGATTGTATTTGAGCAGTCTCAATCGCTCGATGATCACCTTGATAAAAAAAGCCTGGTATCCCTGGGTGGCATTAACCAAGTCCTCCAGGCTAATCCTTTGATGCATGGGGATATAGGACTCCAACTGATCATCTTGCAGCAGGTCTTCTAATAACCACTTATCAAGACCCGACTTATCCTCCATACTGTCATGAAACAACTTGGGTATGTTTTCTATACTTGGGAATGCCTTAGCGCTAAGCTGCCCCACCAGCTTCAAATGTCGTTTCAATATCCTGAGCCGTCCCTCAAGCCGATTCAATAGCCTCTTGCACCTTCCACAGTGAAAGCTCGCTCCCGGACTAGACAAAACAGCCCTTGTCGGATCAGAGGCTGCTATGACCGCCTTTAACATCCTGGCAAGCATGCAGTTGTTTAATCGAGAAGATGATAATGAACTCGTTTGGCGAGCATTGGTTCGGGTTTTTGATATTTCCTGGAAAAGAGGCTTGCTATGTGAGCAGTAGAGCACCACGCTGGGATGATTGTGCAGGTAGCGAGTCATTTGTTCCGCTTGATTGGCTGCCTGGCGAGTCGCAAAGGATCTTAAATCCCCATGATGTGGGAAATCTTGCCAGACTAGAATGCCCATCTCATCGCAGATATCATAAAAAGCTGGTGGTTCAATATGCGATAATACCCTTACCGTGTTGATATTAGCCTTCTTGATCAGATCAAGGTTGGTGCGCAGATGTTGCTCTGTAATCTCTGACATAAGTTGCCTGGTAGGAAGGTAATTGGTGCCTCGCAGATATAATTTTCGTCCATTGAGAAACAGCGCCTTGTTATGCATGGCGATGCATCGGATCCCCACCGATGACTCGATTCTATCCAAGAGCCCTTTTTCGCCATGAAGTTCCACTATGACTCTATATAAATTAGGCATCCCCTGGTCCCAGCCCCACCAGAGGCGCGGCTCATTCAACTCGATGACATGAAATATGAAGTTGTCGTTATCATAGAGATCCAGGCTGGTTTCCATCTCGGTAATCGGGGCATCGAAGCCGATCGGCTCAATGCGGTATCGAAAGGCAACCTCCTGTGGTGATCGATAATTCCTAATCCCCTTTTGATCCAGTAAATATTTATTTTGTAATAGACAGTTGAGCCTTGCTTCCAGTTTAGCTCTTCCTTGCGATAACACGCTTGGAGAAAATCTCGCTTGGGTGATCGCTATCGGCAACCTTGCCTCCAGGGTTACCGGCAAGGCTATTCCCCCGGGGTTCACCAAGCCCTCCGAATACGGGCAATAAACCTCGATTACAAGTATATTTCTGCGCAGAAGATGCATGGTTATATCGAGAACATGATCATATAGGTATCCCCGGGATTCTCCGATCAGATTCCCGTTTAAGAAAGCCCTGAAATAATAGAAGATCCCACCTAACCTCAAGTAATAGAACCGCTCCCTGGGGACCTGTTCCAAATCAAAGCGGAGGCGATAAACAGCCTTACCTGCGTAATGGCGCAGGCTAAACAATGATGCCCATTGATGGGGAAGCTCTACTGGTATCCACGAGGAATCATCGAAGACATAGTCCTTGTGCTCCTCGAGCAGTTGCTCAACAGGTGAAAATCGCCAGCCTTTATTTAATGGGATAACCTGTCTCATAATGCGGATAAGACTACGCTGACAGCAGAGCGTCCCCTGCTGCTTTTATCAAAGGTGATATAATTTGAGGGAAGAGACCTAAAATCAGCGTGATGACCGCTATAATAGTAACCGGCACCAGCAAACCGAATGGAGGTTCCTTGATGGTCAGATCATCCGAGACGGCAGCCGGCATGGTTCTTCCCAGGAATATTTTCCTGCCCATACTGAGTAGTGATACAAAAAACAACAGATTAGCGAATACAACCGCAATGGCAACCCAGAGGTATCCCCCCTCAACGAGTCCCAGTACAATGCTAGTAAAGCTCCAGAAAGAACTGAAAGGCGGCATCCCTCCCAGAGCCAACGCTATCCCGAAATAAAGAACAAACGATATGGGCATCTTTTTCGCCAGCCCTCCCAATTGGGTAATTCGAGCGCTGCGACATCGAAACATGACACCTCCTAGCACGCCGACCAGGCAGAAGCGAAGCAAAAGCTGGTTGAATATATGGAATAATCCACCGGAGAACGCGGAACCGTTCTTTACAGTGATCCCCAGCATTACCATGGCGACCTGCACAATAGCTACATACAAAAGATACTTGCGAAGTTCCTTCTGGGTGAAGCTCCTTATGGCTCCGAACAACATGCCGACAAGGCTTATAAAGATGATGATCATCCCAAGATGTTTTATCCTGTGTGCAATTGGCGCGACCCAATGATACATCCCATACAGCCCGATGCATGAGAATAAGCCGTTGATAAGGAAAGCATCCACCACCCGCAAGCGCTTGCTGTAGTTCTTCTGCCATATATAAGCCGGAAATCCGCCGCTAAAAAACAAGAATCCGAAGAACAGCAAACCTCCAGCCAGGGCGCATACAGACTCCAATCCCCATTCTCCCCGATTCTCTGCCAAAAAATGATCCAAGCCGGGGAAAAGCGGATAGACCTCAGAATCGTAAAAAAGTCCGCTTAATACAAAAGAACCTAGAACAACTAAAATCGCGCCCAAAGCGATAAACTTGATAAATCTTCGTGCAATAAAGATAGGCTCCTCTCTGTTGAACGATGCTAAGGCGAGACATACCGCTGCCGCAGATATGATAAACAAAAAGATGCCATATAAGAGATCCCTTAAAAAGAATCCATAATTCATGGTCGCCATCAGCAGCAACAGGCTAGCCAGATAAGAGCCTATCACCGGGCTGCGACCTTTGCTTGTTTGCCGCGAGCGCCTTGAATAAAAGAAGGTGTAAATCCCAGCCATCAAAATAATCAAGCTGGTAGCTAACGAAAATAGGGTGGCGATAGCATCTACTAAAAAGAGATGATGGGCAGCAACCAAAACGGTAGCTGTCGTCCTAATGACATAATAAAGATTGAAGCTAACAACCATAAGGCTGCCTATGAGAAACAGATTAAGTTTCACAGAGTCCTTCTTACCGGCTCCTTGCAGCCATAAAAGAAGCGCGAAAAATAGAGGCAAAAGCGGAGTGAACATTACTAGGTTGTTAACCGACTCGCTCAATGCTTAACCTCCAGCTCGTGTTTTAACTCTCTTTGACGGTTGCCAAGGTATCTGTCAGTTAATAGAAATGCGGGGACAAACAGGGAAAATATTCCTAAATCAATTGAGCTTCCCCACTGGTTGAGCAAAAGAAGAAAAATCAACAGTCCCCCGTCGGCTAAAAGCAACGATAAACCAAATTCATTATGGCTTCGGCTTGATGCGAGGCTGAATAACCCGATGATAACCACAAGCAGCGAGATCAGAAAACCACCGCCTCCATAAGACGGGAATTCGAGGAAATTAGTCATCAGCCAGTCCAAGAGCCAAACCATATTCAATCCCCCGAAGAGTAATATGAAAATAAATATCGAGCTGTAAATCCATAAAAGCTGCCGGCGATTGATGGGTAATCCATTGCTCACTATCCTCGAATCCGCTTCCTTCATCCGACCCTGCAATTGCCAGGCGAGCAAAATGCGGATACCCAAGTATAAAACAAGGGGCAACAGTAGCTCAAAAAACCTCCCGATAATCAGGATCAAGCTAGCCTGGGTAACTATGGCTAGTAAGAAAATAATATACAAGATGGTGCCCTTGATCCGGGGGATAAGGGTCCAGATCACAACTATAACCAAAGTGAGCAAAGCCAGGCTGTTCAAGAAAAAAGTAAGCATCTCACACTCCTATCATTCTGAGTATCGCTGCTAAAACGCCTGATGCGAGGATTATACTGTGATGTGTCCAGGTTATCTTGACCTCCTTGCTCCATAGTAATGCGCTTATCGCTGACAGGATACCTGCCAGCACGAACATCGAGGGTATCTGTAAAGTAATGCCTGCCAAAGGGCAAAATGTTAGCTCCAACTCCCTTAATTGCATGGCTATTTCATTAACCAAAGCTGTTAATACAAGGCTGTAATAAAGACAATTCTTCAGGTAGAAAGCAAGTGCTAATAAGCCTTGACCATGCGGATTGTAGTTGGAAACTAAGGATATCTCGGCAGGAGGAGGCGATCCGTAGAGCGGGAATGGTAGCTTGCCGGCAAGGGACCTAATGCCCCATAGCATCACCAGGATAGCCAACAGGCTGGAAATACAAAATCCTAGATTGTCAATGCTATGGAAATGTGAGCCAAGATTCCTCAGACTATAGACCAATATCCCTAGCAGAAATATCGCATCGCCGACAATCGCCTGCCTGATCTCAAGAGATCCCAGTATCTCCTTGAAACTCCTCCGGTAGGCGAATCCGACTGGAATAAACATGATAAGTCCCAGGGAGATCAAGCCGACAAATGCGGTAATCTCTCCTATTGAGCCTGTTTGGCTCCCAATACATAGTGGGCACATCAATCCAGCAGTGATCACTAAAGCAAGGAAAAACGGGGGGAAAATGCCTCCATAAGGTGCTTTGAGGCTCTGCGGTGTATAACTACCAGCCATATTTACCAGCCTCTTGTACAGGCTAAGCAGGTTAGGTTGTTTATCTGCCATGAGCAAAGCTCTTACCCAGCGCGCAAACCATTCCACGGCTGGAGAGATGAGCAGTAAAAGTAGCAGGTAAAAAAATAACCAGGCTGTGGATGTTATAACTACCATTTTGTAAACCCGAAGATATTCCAATTAACCATCAGGATAATAGCCGCCAGCAGCAAACAGAGCGCCAACAGCCATGAGAGCTGGCTTTCCATCCGCCCCGGCTCGAATTTCTTGAGAAGCTCACTGATGCGAAGGAAACGATTGAGGATCGGTCCATAAAGCCAACTGTCTATATCTGCAAGTCTGGTAAAGAAGCTTGGCATCCTGATGCTGAAGCCACCCGCCTTCTGTTGATAGGCAAGCTTGTTCAAGGCACCAGCAGGCATAGGGATGGGATGAGGGGACTGGGAGATTATCTCCTCGCTGATCTCAGCAAAGGTCGCATCGTTTTGCGATAGATCTTCCTCGATGGAGCTTTTATGGAATCTCCTGGCTAAAAATAGAGTTAACAGGGTGATCACGGTCAATATCGAGATTACAGCCAGCGGTATCCAGGTCCCGATAAGGACATCTTCCCCCATAAGGGTCGGCCTCTTGACTAAAACCGCCAAGAATGGTCTCCCAAAGAAAAGATGGTCAAAGGGCATTGGGATATTTCGATCTTGTATCATTCCCAGTATCGCCCTGAAGCCCCACATCGCCAGCAATCCTGGAAACAATGCCAGCACGGTATTCACGCCCAATAGGCTCCACTGCGTCCAAAGCATCGCCTTAGCCTGTTCGGCTTCCTTTGGGCGAGCCTTGCGTACCGAGCTTTGCGCCTCGCCAAACACACTCAGGGATAGTTCCTTGACAAGATAAATGGCAATAGAAATTGAAAAGATGAATATTACGATGCCTATTAAACCGAAGATCGGATAATAAGCTCCCGCCTCGAAACTCCCCGATATGAACAAGGACATAGGCAGGAATCCGGCAAGGGGAGGCAAGCCGCACAATGTGATTGCAGCATAGAATAAGCAAAAAGAGGTCATAGGGAGATACCTTCTCAGGTTTCCTAGGCGGCTCGGCTCCAGGTGTCCAATGAAAAACTGGACGCTGCCCAGGCTTACACCTAGCATCGTATAAGACAGGATAGTTATGAATAAAAGCATCCCTGCGCACAGAAACAAAAGCAAAAATAGCAGCGATCGAGAAACAGATACCACGCAACCGACACCAAGCATAAACAGTATGAATCCATAATAAGAGTGCAGAATATATCCTGAAGAGATGAGTAGATCACGCTTGCCAAGGGCAGTTACCACCCCCCTGGTGCAAGAGATAGCACCTAGGGCTGCTGCCATGAAACCGAATATGTAATGGCTGCTGCCAGGCTGAAATCCAAAGGACACCAGGCGCATCAGTATGTAAAATCCTATCAAGGGTGGAAATATCTGAAGTGCGAGGATGCCGGGCATTGGATGAGATACCAGCGATTCAACTAGCCCTTTACCTCTCAGCGGCCACATCTGGAGGAATATCAGAGCACCAACTGCCAGGACCAGGTAAATGATCCAAGCAGGGACCGGCGAGCTATCGGAAAGCAAGCTCAAGGATTCGCAAGTTCCGCTGAAGCCAGCTCCTGATAATGGTATGATATGCCAAACCAGGGGCAACATGGCGATTAAAAGTAGAATCAAGCCGAGCTGTTTTGAGACTAAGTAATGATACTCGCTAACCAACTTCTCCTCGCGAGATTTATTATAACAAAGCAACAGGTAGGAAGAGATGATGATGATCTGAAGCAAAATGAAAAATAGAAAAAGATTCTCTACGATCAGACACCACATAACAGAGGCGATCAAGAAAAGATAGGGAGGATAAAAATGCTTCAGTTCCCCTAAGAAACGCTCCATGTAACGAGCAGCAAAACCGGTGACCGCAACACTAACGATGCTGATGAGTAAAAGAAAGGACGCGCTTAATGTATCGAGCTTGAAACCGATCTCAAAGAGAAGTGGCTTAATGAAGACTGTGCTGATATTGAAAAATAAAGGACTTCCCGAGATCAATACCGATAGCGATAATATGATATTGATAAGGGAAGCTGCCGCAACGAACCAGAATGATATCCTGCGCACGAAGCTTTGCCCTTGCTCAGTATCCTGGGTGAAATAGATCAATATTCCAATGACTATCAGGGCAACTAAACCGATATTTGCCAAAATAATTCCGATCACAAGATCACCCTCACCTTGGTGATTAAAGGTAAAAACAAAAGCGAGAAAACCAGGTTGAGAAATATCAAAATAACCAGAACTATCCTTATGAAGAAGACCTCTCCTGCCACCTGCTTTTGGTCTTCATCCGAGCCCCTTAGGCTCCTAGGTGGCTTGCCGAAGATGATCTCATGTGCAATGTGGAGTAAAACTAACATCATCCAAATAGTCTCCAAGGCGATAACAATAAAACTAACAATGCCTATAAAGCCTTTGTAGTGCAAGCAGGCTGCAAACAGATCCAGCTTACCCCAAAAAAGCCCCCAGGGTGGCAATCCGATAAGGGAGATCACTCCTAATAGCAGGCTGATGGCAGCCAAGGGCATCCGATGGTACAGACCTGAGATGGCATCTTTTCTTGTATTCCCGCTACGATTACCGATATAGCCTACTGCCAGTATGAATAAAGTTGCCGCGGCTGCATGTCCAACCAGAACGAGCAAGGCAGCATGTATCCCCTCTTGTATGCCCCTGGAATATAAGGATAATCCAAGCATCATGTATCCCACCTGGGTTATAGTTACGAAGGTTACCACTCGCCTGAGATCACGCTGATAGATGACCAAGGATGCTGCGATAATGATGGTGCCTAGGCTCATAAGCAACATCAGATATGAAGTGGTATTCCCTGCGCTACCTTGATTGCTTAATAGTATCCGAGCAAACACGATCACGGCAACCTTGACAAGCCCGACTCCCTGGATAAATGCTCCGATTGGAGCAGAGATCTTGGCACCATCCGCAAGCCAGGAGAAAAAGGGCATCATGGAGCACTTTGCCGAGGCACCCAGAAATAGCAGGATGAATACCAGGCTGCTGAGTCCTGAGGATAAGCTACTGATCGAGGAAAACTCCAGGCTGTGGGCATTGCTGTAAAGTACCAAGACTGCGACGATAAAAAATAAATCCCCAAGGGAGTTTAATATTATCATCTTCTGACTCGCCTTGGATGCCTTAGCCTTGATCGTATAATAAGAGATGAGCGCCCAGGTACATACGGTTGCAAGCTCCCAGAACCACAAAAGCGTAAGGAAATTCTGCGCCAGAACAACGCCTGCCAGGGAAAAGGCATAGAAAATCATCCAAAAATGATAACGACGGATATTGCGCAGCCGGCTGCTTAGGTATCTAGGGTTGCCAGAACCAATATAGTCAACAGAATAGATCGTATTTACCAGCAGCATCAGAGAGATCAGCAGAATCATAATGCATGAAAGGGGATCTACTATAAAAGCCAACCGCACTGAATAGACGCTTTGATTGGCTAGCCAAGGGTATTCGAGCAGCTTAACTATCCTTCCACCATACCCAAATGAGCCGTAAGCGAAAAGTAGAATCAGACAAGCTAGCACGAAAAAGGCTACTGCAAGCCCTACAGCAATCTTGTTGGCTACTGTTCGCCTGCTGAAGTAAACGGCAGTGGAGCCAAGCAAGGAAACCACCATGAATATTGATAACAAGACTACCATAAAAAAAATCTTATATGAATGAAGGGAAACTTTGGTCTCTACCTAGTCTTTCTCTGGCTCATCCATGTCTTCGCTAGGAAGTATGCCCATCTCTGCCTTGAGTGCCTTTAACTCCTTTTGAAGCTCGTGGTCAGCCTCCAGCGCTTGAAGTTGTTGTTCAGCACTGATACCTTCCAGCTCCTTCAGCGCATCGCCCTGTGCCTCCATCAGCTCTATTCGTTCCTCCATATCATCGAAAGCCTTGATCAAGCCCTCATCATCAATACCGGTGATTACCTCTCTCAGCTCCTTTTGGACTTGTGCCCTTCTTACCTTGGTCGCAAGTATTGCTCTTTTCTTCTTAGCCTCCTCGATCTTAAGCTCGAGCGCCTTAAGCCCCTTTTGCAGGGTCTCGGCTGCTTCTTTTTGTTTGATGAGTTCCTGTTGCAGGAATGCTTGATCCTGGCTGGCGCTTCGGCGTTTAAGCAGCGCCTCTTTAGCCAAGTCTTCCCTATCTTCTCTAAGGGCGAGCATAGCGCGATCCTTCCATGCTTTCTCAAGATCCTTGGCTTTAGCGAGACGATTCTCAATCACCCTAAGCTCTCCCATTACCTGGGCTGTCTTGACCTTGGCTTTCTTGTAGTTATCCTCCATATCTCGGATAAGCTGTTCCAACATCTTGACCGGATGCTCGGCTTTATCGATAAGTTCGTTGATGTTGGCTCTTATGACATCGATGAATCGTTTTATAAATGACATGCCTTTACTCCTTGGCTTATTCTTGTGCTCAATCATTATCAGCGAGGGTTCATCTTATGTCAAGAATTGATTAGCCGGTTACTGTAATTCCAACATAAGAAATTAAAAAATGCTTAGCAGGTTTGCTAAAAGCGAGAATTACACGAAAAAATTGCAGACTCAACTATCAAACGAAAGTTTTTCATTCTCCCCCGCGCCTAACCTGATACCTGGTAACTGTTTCAGCGCTGAATCAGTTAACCTTGTTTAACCATCCTCTCTTCACGGTATCACCTTATCACGGTATCACTTTCCTCTTCGTGCCTTGGTGCCTTTGTGGTTCAATAACCAAGCCTCACGCCTCACTCCACAACCTCTATCCTGATGGAATATGTATCCTCCTGATTATAAAGATCGATAACCTTAAGCGTGATATCATGATAACCAAGATCGTCCCAAGTATAGGCATGCTCCTCGTAGTCGCTGCCCTGGTGATAGCCAGTTCCATCGTCCCAGTCCCACCAGTACTCAAGCTCGGTCGCCCCTTCGGAGCAAGAGGCATCGCACTTGAAGGGATCATCTGGTACATGCCAATCTTGATCAATCGTAAAGCACGCTGTCGGCGGGAAGGGGGTCTCTGTCGGCGTGGCGGTGGGCGTAACAGACGGTGTCGGTGTCAAGGTGGGGACATCGGTCGGTGTAGTTGTCGGCGTCAGCGTCGGCGGTCCCGGTGGCACAACTAAATATGGCCATAGCTCGCTGTCCTTTGGCGGCAAGTAATGTGCAACTAAGCCAAAGGGAATTGAGCCAGATGGAATTGAGTACTCTTTAATTATGAACGACAATGTATGGAAAGGCGGTGTGTATTCGAGAGCTATACCCAAGGGAATTGCTGAATTACCGTAAAGATAACAAAGCTCAACGCCAATAATATCATATCCATCAAGCGCTCCTGATAAAGATAACATAAATACATCGGAAGTCAACATTCTATCCACATAAGTATCACAATAACCGGCAACTAAAATGCGATTATAGGGGTATGGCCTCGGAGTGGATGTAGGCGTTGATGTATAGGTTGGTCTAGGCGTAAAGGTCGGTACGGTCGTTGATGTAGCTGTTGGGGTATTCGTTGATGTTGGTGTGCTTGTTGAAGTAGGAGTTATAGTCGGTGTTGGAGTGACAGTGGGAGTAGCGGTCGGTCTTGGAGTTGGGGTTACATATCCTGAGTAAAATTCATCAGCACCTATATCGGTAATTCCTGTATTCGGATTTGGTCTTAACTGACCATCGAAGTCTGTATCCGGCGCGCCTAGATTAGTGCCGGCATCTATACATGGGGAGCCAGGAAGAAGATGAAAATCATAATTATAATCTACCCACAATGGATCTGCATTGATATTTCCTGTCCCTGAATATCCACCCTTTATGTCGCAATAGATAACATCAGGTGGACTCATAAAATCATATATTTCATCAGGTGAATTATTCCATAGTATGGTATTCTTCAATATAGGATTGGAGTTGTTAGAGGTGAACAAAGCGCCGCCTTCTCTACTGGTTTTATTCCTTGTAATGACACAATTTTTAATAGTTGGATCTGAGTCATTATCACAATGAATACCGCCTCCCTGAATATTTGAAATATTAAAATTGATTATTGAATTTATAATTATTGGATCAGCATTATCACAACTGATTCCTCCACCATAATTATTAACAATATTTCCAAATAATATGCAATTTTTTAATGTTGGGGATGAATAATGGCAATTCACCCCACCGCCCTCATCTGATGCGCTGTTTCTGGTGAAGGTACAATATGTCAAGATGGGGAAAGAAGAATAGCAATACATCCCACCACCTGAATCTGATGCCCTGTTATTGCTGAAGGTGCAACCGGTCAAGGTGGGGGAAGAATAATAATAGCAATACATCCCGCCACCTGAATCTGATGCGCTGTTATCGCTGAAGCTGCAACCGGTCAAGGTGGGCGAAGAAGATTTGCAATACATCCCGCCACCATCATAAGATGCGCTGTTATCGCTGAAGCTGCAATCGGTCAAGGTGGGGGAAGAAGAAGATTTGCAATACATCCCGCCACCATAATCTGATGCGCTGTTATCGCTGAAGGTGCAACCGGACAAGGTGGGGGAAGAATAAGAGCAATACATCCCGCCACCATAATCTGCGCTGTTATTGCTGAAGGTGCAATCGGTCAAGGTGGGGGAAGAGTCATAGCAATACATCCCGCCACCAGAATCTGATGCGCTGTTATTGATAAAAGTGCAGTTATACAAGTTCGCATTGGAGTTATTCTTGCAATATATTCCACCTCCACGACTTGAAGATTCATTATCCTCGAATTCACAATAAAAAATGTTAGGACTTGATTTATCTAGAAACATTCCGCCGCCATACTTGGCGTTGTTCGCCGTGAATTTGCAGTTTCTGATGGTTATCCATGAAAGATACATGAAGATCCCGCCACCATATCGTTCGCCAGATACATCCTTACCACCGCCATCGCGGATTATAAAGCCATCGATGATGGTGTTTTCCGGATCGGATATATTTTCGACCTCTATCACCGATTGGGTTGATATTCCTGCGATTATTGGCTGAATGCTTTCATTTTCTCTTTGCAGTGTAACGCCTTGCTTCATAACTAGCGGAAAAGACTCTCCACTATTGTAATTATAAGTTCCATCGGCGACGGTTATCGTATCTCCCGATGTTGCTGCTGCAAGTGCCGCTGTTATGGTGCCGTAGTCGTATCCGCCGCCGTGCCCGACGGTGATCGTGGTGCCTTGAGCTATGGTCGGCACAGCCCAAATTATCATCGCTGCCAGAAGGCTAAGTGATACCGAGCATAATGCCTTGTTCATCATCATGTCCTCCAGTTTAGATGATTATGCTATAATATTACCTTTTCTTAAAGTAACATGCTAGTTGTGCTTCCTGGCTTATACATTTTTAGTATATCCTCATTTTTGCTGTATCAGCAATTTCCTCGATTCGGAGAAAGTTTTTGGGCGGATGGTGCCCTCTACTAAGCCGATCACAAGGTTCTTAAGATCCTTCTCTAGCGAGGTCAGCTCGGAGTCGTCCTTGCTCAGAATATCATAAGCCTGCTGATACTCCTCGCTGGTAATCTCACCTTTAGAGAAAATGACCAGCAGTCTGGCAAGCCTTTCTTTCTTGAGTTCCTCTATTTTTCTGAAAATAGACATATTGTAAGTAACCGCAAAGTCCCCCTCCAGCCTGGCATCGAGTATCGGCTGCTGCCTGCCGCCGAGCTTGCCAGCCTCCTGCGGAACAATCTTGCTTACATAGTTGTATATCTCGTTTATGGTGCAGAAGCCGTCCTTATCCGTGTCAGCCTTGCCCTTCAATGCACCTAAAAGATGATATGTGAAAAGCCCATGCCCCAGTCTATCCAACTCCATCGAGACCTCGTTGGCTTTGGAGGAGCTGATGATGATTCTCCCCTCGCCGGATAGATTGCTGTAAAAATTAGCTGGTAAAGTCCTTCGACCGGTCGATGAAAGCAGTCCGAAGCCGGCGACTCCCCCAGAGTGGCAGGCATCCAATATCACAACCAGGCGCTTCAAGTTTAACGACCTAAATAACCTGTTCATATCCAACTGTGAAAGCCCGGAAAAGTGCAGCTTATCCAGTTTTGTATCATAGCAGACCAGGTATTTTGCCATCCCATCAGGCTCCTCGCCAAAGATATCATCGGCAATAGCGCCATGCCCGGCAAAGTAAAATATCAGGGTGTCGTCCTGGGTAGCTCCCTGGCGCCTGACCCAATCACCTATGGCTGACTTGACATTTATCAAGGTGGCTTCTTTGTTGAGCAAAAGCCGAATATTGTCCGGCTTCATCTGTCCCACTTCAGGATCGACCAGCGTATCATAAATAGCCTTTGCATCAGCTATAGTATATTTAAGCCTTGGGATCGATCTATCCTCGTATTCAGCGATTCCAATGATAACAGCATACCTTTGACCGCCGATTATGCGGTCTATATTGACCAGCTTTCGTTCCTCATCCGGGATTGGCGTAGGCTCGTTGAAATATACAGTGATGGTCTTACGGGAAATGCCGAATTTATTGCCTGCCACAACGAATATCCGATTGGAGCCGGGGCTTAGGTTGATCCTCTCCGAGAAATTTATCTCATTCACCTGGCGGCGTCTATCCAATGCCCTTTTTATGGGGATCTTATTGTAGTGATCGCCAAGCGCGACATAGAAGTCATCTATAGGGACACGAGAGCTTACTATACCCTTCAAAGCAATTGCTGGAAGGGTCGTCTGATAGCCATCGACAGGCTCATGGACGGTAATTTGCGGTGGAATGGCAATTCCAGTAGGAGTCGGTGTGTAGGTAGGTATTGCGGTCGGCGTTCGGGTCGGCGTGGGAGTCCTTGTTGGAGTCAAGGTCGGTAGCCCGGTAGGTGTGCGTGTGGCTGTTCTGGTCGGTGTCCTGGTTGGAGTGCGAGTCGGAATAGCAGTGTATGTCGAGGTTTTTGTTGGAGTCCTGCTCGGCGTCCTTGTATTAGTAGGCGTTCTGGTTGTAGTTGGCGTTCGGCTCGGCGTGTCGGTCTCGGTCGCGGTCGAGGTAGGGGTATAGGTCGGCAACAGAAGAGTTAGCTCACCTATATAGCTCCATTCGCTCTCGCCGTAGTCATTGATGGCTCTGAGCTTTATATAATAAAGCCCGCTGGCATCGATAAGTATCGCTATCCCGTTGCTGTCGGTCAGATATTTGGAGTATTGGGTGAAATACATGGAATCGGATATCCACAGTTCATACTTCTTTGCTCGCCGAGTAGCATCCCAGAGCAGCCTGAAATGACCGCTGATGTAATCGCTTTTCAAGGTCTCGATAAATGGCGTCTCTGGGGGAAGATGCAGGCTCTGAAGGAGGCTCTCTACATCTGAACTTTCCGCAGCGCCGTATTTCAATGATTTTTTAAGAACCTCATCCGCTTGGCTCCACCTTTTTTGGCTGATGTAGATCTCGCCCAACAGCTTGTATGGAGTATATTCGATAAAGTTCATCCCGTAAGTGCGGATGCGCCTATCAGGCTTTCGCTTTTGCTTTATTAGATCGAGCAAAATCTGTTCTGCATCCGCATAATAACCTTCCTTGTACAATCTTATCGCATTCTCGTAGTACTCGTACCACTGCTTTGCGCAGAGCACACCAGGCACTATTGCAATGATGACTATAGCAAACAAGACTATCTGTATATACCTCATCCTCAAAATCTAAAACCGATTGATATTAATGTTTCGTTTATATTATCAGCAGTTGTGTATCCAATGTCAACCTTTACCCGACCGATGGCTGTGCCCAAGCCAGCACTTAAGAAAACTAGGTCATCATCCTTGTAGAAGACATTTGCGGTGAATATGTCATCACGCTGGGTGCTATCCTTCGAGTCATAGTATGGCAGATGAGCCGGCTGATAAAAGATCCCGCTTCTCAGGGCAATCGGTACCCGACCGAGTACAACCACATACTCCAATCCGAGATGAAGCTCTACCACATCCCTTCCGGGATACCAAACCCCTTCAATCGCAGGATCATCGGGCAGGACAAGATCCTCGCCCAGGTTTGAGTATGGCACATAGACCGCATCGAAGGCAGCGGTAAAATTGCTCCAAATTCCCGATATGCCGAATCCGAGGGACCAGGGTATATTTATCTTCTCGGTGAGCGTGTATTCATCTCCCCAGTAGTTGTCATAATACTCTATGCTTCCGCCGCTTTTATAAACCATTCCGAGCCTTAAATGGTCGAACTTATACAAGGCACCAAGATCTATGCCCATGTAGTTATCCGTGATCTCTCTATTCACCGTCGGGCTGGTGCTTCCCGGTGTCCAGCGCCTCCCCTCGGCGTCATTCGAGAGCGCAGAATACCTGAGACTGGCGCCGATATAGAAGTTATCCTTGAGCCGGTAACTTGGTGTAATGCCGTAATTGACCACTTCAGTAATAGTTTTATTTTCCAATCCAGATATAAAGACTGCTTGGCTATCCGATGTGTATATCGGGGCTGAAATCCACTCCTTGCGCCAATCTGCGACTACCAGGCGATAGAATCCGAGCACGAATCGGTTGATGGGAATGACCAGGCTCCCGAAGGTGGGGCTGATATAGCTCTCTTTGACATCCTGGTATTCGATTGCATCGGCGGTTCCGCCCTTTAATTCCTGGTGTGTGAAGTCGATCAGCTTGGCGCTGAGGAACACCTCCGGTTTTATCATCACGCAGATACCAGCCGGGTTCCACTCCACAGCGGTCGCATCATCGGCGATAGAGATGAACGCACCGCCCATGGACATAGCTCGCGCACCAGCCCCATAGAAGGATATGTTGAAAGCCTTAGCCGGTATGCCTGCCCTCAAGGCGAATGCCATCCCAGGCACCATAATTATCAACAGGACAATTATCCCGATCAATCTGTCGAAATGAGGTTGCTTCTCCATTGGCATTTTCCTTTTGATATTTATCTACATAGAAAGTTCACTGAGTACCTTTTCTAAGTTCTGTCCGAGATTTTCTGTAATTTCGTTATCCTGATTACAATATTTATATATCACCCTTTCTCTGATGTCAATATATAATTTGTTCTAAAGTTTGAATTTATGCACTTTTAGCAAATGGTATTAAAAACAAGATCCCAAAAGTCGGCACTCCTCATGACATAAGATTTAGGTCGCCACTTCGAGACAGTTTACTCACCCTTCATCTCCCCGTAAACGGGGGGGAATAAAAAGGGTTTGTCTCAAAATGTCAGTAATACCAAGCTACCGATAAGGTCGGGATCATTCCGAGTTTCTCACTAGCTTGCGCAGGGCTCATAAGGTAATAACATTTTTTCCTTTGGATTCCCCCCGCATTTATTGCGGGACGGCAATAACAAAGGGGTGGGAGCGCGACAGTAGGAAGGACACCCTATTCTTGCCATCTCCACACCTTGGATTTCAAACCGAGAATCTGGGGAGAAACACAATCGTTGACAGCGCCAGTTATTTGATGTTACCAATTTCCTGTTATCATAGTGAGGTGCTTTACAACTAAAACAGCAGATTAACTTACTCGCGGAGCAAATTGTATGAAGAAGATTCCAGAAAAAGGTTTTGCAAAGGAAAAGATCATCGAGCTTATGGAACAATACCGCGCAAACGACATGAACTGGCGGGATGGCAGGGCATGGGCTTATATCTACGACCCCGGCGAGGAGGCTTCAGAGGTTATAAAACATGCCTACATGAGCTTTTTGTCCGAGAATGCCTTGGACCCTACTGCGTTTCCGAGCATGCTTCGCTTCGAGACCGAGCTGGTTTCCATGGCTGCCAGCCATCTGGGTGGAGACCAGGATGTGGTGGGCAACTTTACCAGCGGCGGCACCGAGAGCATTATACTCGCTGTCAAGGCTGCCAGGGATTACAACCGAGACAAACGCCCCAATATAAGAGAGCCGGAGATGATCCTCCCTGAGACCGCACACGCAGCCTTCCACAAGGCAGCGCACTACCTGGATGTGAAGACGGTGATGGTGCCGATTGATCCCGCTACCTATAAGGCTGATGTGGATGCGATTCAAGGTGCAATCACTCCCAATACGATAATGCTGGTCGGCTCCGCTGTCTCTTATGCTCATGGCGTCATCGACCCCATCGAGCATCTGGGCAAGCTGGCGCAAGAACACGAACTATGGCTGCATGTCGATGCCTGCATGGGAGGATTTTTGCTTCCCTATTTCAAGCGTTTAGGCTCGCCGGTGCCACCATTTGATTTTTCTGTGCCCGGCGTCAGCTCCATATCCATGGACTTCCACAAGTACGCCTTTGCAGCAAAAGGCGCTTCCGTCGTGCTTTACAGAAACAAGCAGCTAAGGAAGTACCAGATATATACCTGCGCCAGTTGGTCCGGGTACTCGGTGATAAACAACACCATCCAAAGCACAAAGACCGGCGGTCCCTTGGCTGCTGCCTGGGCTATCGTGAATTTCCTGGGCGATGAGGGGTATCTTGAGCTTGCCCGAAATGCGCTCCAAACCACGAAAATTATGGCTGATGCAATCGATAAGATGGACGATCTAAGGCTGATGGCTTACCCGGAGATGAACCTTCTGTCCTTCACCTCGGATACGGTGGATGTATTCCATATAATAGACGAGATGAAGCAACTGGGATGGTTCATCCAGCCGCAGCTATCATTTCATAGCTCCAAGGAGAATATTCACCTGTCGATAAATCCGTCGAATCGCAAGTGGGTAGATGATTTTCTTGCAGACCTGCAAAAGGCTGTGCAGCGCGCCAAGAGCGCCGAGAGGTCGGAGCTTCCCCAGTTAATCAGCTCCATGTTTGCTGGTGAAGAAAATATCGAATTTAATGAGAGCGTGTTCGAGCAGATGCTTTCCATGGCGGGGATAAAAGGGGTGGAACTGCCTGAGCGACTTGCTGAGATAAACCAGGTGCTAAATGCCCTGCCAGCCAAGGTGCGAGAGAAGATGCTAACCGAGTTCTTCAATGAACTGTACAGATATCGTGAATAGACATGGTAGTTGTTGACAATCGATGGATCTCGATATCCTTTTTTATTTTTTTACCTTAAGCGTTTATAATGGCGCTGACTAAGACACCAAGGGTTAATCCTTCAATAATAGGATGAATATAACAAGCAAGGCAAGACTCGATCCCAGGGTATATCGGGGCATCTTTTTTCTTTGTCTATCGACCTTGATGCTTGAGTTAGTGCTGACCAGGGTCTTTTCGGCTGTGATCCTCTATCACTTCGCCTTCATGGCCATATCGCTAGCGCTTATAGGCATGGGGGCTAGCGGCATTATGGTATATGTCTTCAAGGAATATTTTACCACTGAAAAGTTATATAAACAGGTATCGACCTTTGCTCTATTGTCTTCGATATTCACCATAATCCCCACCTTCATCGTTCCCCGGATGTATTTTCCTGGGGTGATGGATACCTCGAGCTTCTCTCCCAGCCATAATATATTTGCATCGCTATTGGTGCTGAGCCTCCTGTTCATTGCGCCCTTTTTCTTAAGCGGACTGATCATAAGCCTGGTCTTGTACCACCTCAGCTCTCATGTAAATCGGATATATTTTTTCGATCTGCTGGGAGCTGGCTTGGGATGTCTAGCCGTGATACTCACCATGAACCTTCTCGGTGGCTTGTGCAGCCTGTTTCTGATAGCTGCACTAGGTGCGCTTAGTGCATTCTTTCTCGGCAGCCTAGCCGGCTCGAAGCATAAATCAATAGCAGCCCTGGTTATCATGGCTCTCTGCCTGGGACTAATCGCCATCGATAAGCTGTTTCCCTTCACACCGCTTAGATATGCAAGGGGGATGACTCAGGAATACAATATATATACTCGCTGGGATGCCTTCTCCAGGGTCAATGTAACCGAGCGCTTCGCCAATCCTGATGTGGAGGGCTTGAGTGTCGTTTATCAAGGAGAGCTTCCCGACACTCTAGGCGTCTGGATCGACACCTTTGCCTACACGCCGATAATCAAGTTTTCCGGGGACTACAATGAGTCTGCCATCCAATTTTTAAGATACGATATCAACTCGCTACCCTATTATCTTAAAAGAAACGCTGATGTCCTGATCATCGGTCCCGGGGGAGGTCGGGATGTGCTGGTAGCTTTGCTTCTGGGCAGCAGACATGTCGATGCGGTGGAGATAAATCCTACCATAGGTTATTTATCCGAATACTTTGCCGATTATTCTGGTAGATTATTCTACGATACAAGGGCTTCATTATATATCGAGGAAGGGCGCAGCTTCATCCAAAGGAGCAAGAAAAAATACGATATCATCCATGTCCCCATGGTGGATACCTCAGCAGCAACGCTCGCCGGTGCCTTTGCCCTCTCCGAGAATTACATATACACGGTGGAGGCGTTCGTCGATTACCTTGAGCACCTGAAGCCAACTGGCATCCTGAGCATCACCCGGCACAGCCTCAAGCAGCCGCGCACCATACCACGCCTGGCAGCCATTGCCATTGAAGCACTGAGAGAAATGGGAATCGACAATCCACAGGCTCACATAGCAATCCTGCAGAATCCGCTGCCTAGCTCGCGTGCAACTCGAGCCATTAACGGCAAGGCGGTATTTATAGTAAAGCGCACTCCATTCACCGAGGACGAAATCGAGCTGCTTAAGGATAAGGCTGAGACTTTAAGGTTCAAGATATTTCATCTTCCAGGACAGGATAGCGAACATCCCAGCTCAAGACTGATATCAAGCGTGCATCCAAAGCGCTTCATAAAGCACTATGAGTTCGACATCAGCCCAACGGTAGATGACAAGCCATTCTTTTTTTATGCAGTGAAGCCCTGGTATTTCTTCACCCGCCTGTTGGATGGTCATCTGAAGGAGAACATATTATGGGGATTGTTCAACCAGGTTGCCAATTGGCTTTTCGTGTTATTCTTCGGGCTGGTAGTGGTAGTTATCCTGTTTCTGGTAGCTCCCCTTTGGCTAAGGCGCCGGACGCAGGGTAGTGGCAGTTCTCTGTGGGCGCCGTTGCTTTATTTTTCATGTTTGGGACTAGGCTTCATGCTGATCGAGATATTTTTCATCCATAGCTTCATATTTTTCTTGGGACACCCGCTATATTCGCTATCTGTAGTTTTATTTTCGCTGCTTATCTTCACTGGCTTGGGGAGTTGGTTTGCCGAGCGGTTGCAGATAAAAGCAGGCGCTTTTTTGTCATACATTCCATTTATTCTGTGCCTGGGATTGCTTTTGTATCTGCCAATGAAGCATTATCTATTTTATTGGTTGATTAGCATGAATCTTGGCTTCAAGGTGCTCCTGAGCGTAATTTTAATTTTCCCCGCAGGATTTTTTATGGGCATGTTATTCCCTAGCGGGATCAGGTATCTGGGCGATGTCAATGCATCCTTGATTCCTTGGGCATGGGCGATGAACGGAGCGACCAGCATTTTAGGTTCAACCTTAGCGATCATCCTGGCGGTTAATATGGGCTTCACTGCGGTTTGCCTTATCGGCATCGTGATTTACCTGCTGGCAGGGATATTCCTAAGGCTGATGTTAAAATGATTTAATTGATTTTATTGATATTTATTGTTTTTATCTGCTTATCTTTTATATCAAAGTAATCGATACTTTTACCAAAATCCTCATTCTTTCTTTTTAATATCAAGTATCTGTTTCCAAACCAATATGGAGTTGAATATTGTGGTGAAATCTCTGCGATGACATTCCCAGTTAAGTCAATTACTTTAATAGGTAGTGAGTCATATTCGTTAAAGAATGCGATGTATTTTTTACCATTTGATATTTCTATAAAGTAAAAATTATATGATTTAAATATATTATATAAGTTATTTTTTTCTTTATCATATAAATAATAATCATATACTTTTTTCTCTTTATTTATTTCAACTACAAATATATTATCAATTTGGGCTCTATTTATTCTATTAAAATTATATAATACTGGATTTTTTATATGACATATATTATCAATATTGTTTACAATATTTAAATTAAGGTCATATATTACAATATCATTTCCCAATTTTCTTATAAGGGTATTTAGTTTAAATATTTCCTTAGATTTTACATCCTTAATTAATCTAGTTTCATTTATATTGTATAATGATATTTTAGATGGTCCTGATATTAATATTTTATTATTATATAATATTATATTATTATAATTAATAATATTAA
The DNA here is from genome assembly GCA_964448115.1 of uncultured bacterium. GTDB lineage: Bacteria > CAYUVA01 > CAYUVA01 > CAYUVA01 > CAYUVA01 > CAYUVA01. Next base: position 5,884 of record CAYUVA010000037.1, on the reverse strand, counting down.
ATGTTTTTAATATTTTTTGCTGTCTCAAGGAATATAATAGAATTTCCTGTCTATAAGTATATTTGCTGTCTTTTACGAATACAATAATATCTTTATTTATCATTTTAGATACCATAAAATTCATTAATTCATTTTTTATTTTAATATATTGAAAAACATTAATATTATTGTTATATAATAAGATATTATTTTGATAATGTATTAGATTATATCGTAATGATTTTAAAAGACAATAGTAATATTTAGTATTCATTTTATTTTCAATCGTAATATTAGTTAAATTATTTCCTGTTTCGATATCTATTGATGATATATTAAACCTTAATGGATGAGGCATATAAAATATGTTATCAACATAAATGAAATTATCATCGTCTAAGTATCTTTTATAAAGATATGGTGGTCCAAATAACATAAAATAGTTGGGAGTTATTTCATAGGCATATTTTCCATTTTCTGATATAACATAATCCCTATCAAAAAAAGGATTATGGATTCTAAGACTGGGACTTTTTAAAGTTAGTTTTGCTTTATTGATATCAAGATGATAAAGATTTCCCCAGGATGTGTAGATTATTCCCTTACCTTTGTCTGTACCACGACATAATTCTATTGTTTCAGGCTCTTTTTTAATAAATTTATGAATTAAAAAACTTTGAACAAATATCATTATCGCAATGCTAAATAACACAATAAATATTAGCACAAAAAATCTGTAAATAAATATAAAAATAGTATTATTGTTAATTATTAATTTATTATATAATAAAAATTCAAATATCAATAAAAATAAAATTAAAAAAAAGAATATTTTGCTTACTTCTGCATAAAAATTTGCGCAAACAAAAAATAAATAAAATAATATAAAAAATATGCAGATGATAATCGAAATAAACATAGATAAAAGACCATTTTTATATTCTAAAGAAAAAATATGTGCAAAATGAGTAATTATATATACTAGGGGAAACCCAATCCATTGATAAAAGAAAAAGTCTGATTTATTAAAAAATAGAAAAATAATGAAAAATGAAAAATATAGTCCGACAATATAAATAATATAGGCTTTAATTAGGGCTGCAATAAATTTTATTTTTGACAACCTATTTAAACCATTAGGAAGTAAATAAATTAGACTAAAAACATTATCCTTTTCCTCATCAGTAAAGCTAACGCTTCCAGGAATTGCAATCGTAAAAATTAGTAATAAAAAACCAGTGAAATATAAAAGAAATCCTATAAAATCTGCATCCCAAAAGCTTTCTATCCCCTTTGACCCTTTTAAATTGATGATAAGGCTGCCCAGAATTATCAATGAGCTTGATATCCCTAATGAAGTCAATATTATGCCGCTGTTTTGGAGTAGCTCTTTTTTAAGTATATTCAAATTACGAGACATCATTTCCCTCCCGATGCCACCATTTTTCTCCTTGCGAGGTTAACGCCTCGAAAATATCCCCCAAGGTCATGCTGTGGATGCTGAAATCGTCCCCATAATATTTTTTAGCCATCTCCTCAATATCTCTCTTCTTGGAAAAACATATAATCTCATAACCCCATGGATAGCTTTTTAATATATCTGCCGCATCTCTAACTTGATGATTGAGCTGGTCATTATTATGGATCCTTATAAGCCTAGCCTCGTTCGCCAGCGTCTCCATTGATTCAAAGAGAACAACTTTTCCTTGATGTAGAATAGCTACACGATCAATAATCCTTTCAAGATCATCTAAAAAATGGCTCGAAATGAGGATATTTCTTCTTCGTTCGGCTATCAGATCTATAAGTATCTCGATAATCTCCTTTCTGGACACATAATCCAGACCTAGCGCGGGATCATCTAGCAGTATAGTCTCTGGGGTTCTTGCAAATACCAATAAAAGACTAACTTTGGCTAGTTCTCCTCGGGACAGGGTTGATATCTTTTGCTTTGGGCATAGATCGAATCTCTCAAGAAAAAGGTTCTCTCTCTTTCTGTCCCAATCTTGATAGAAGGATTCCACAAAGCGAATAAGGTCTCCAATCTTGATCCAACGGTAGAAGCTAGGTCGTTCTGGAACGAAGCCGATCTTTTCCTTAAGCCAGACATTATTCTTGAAGGGATCCTTTCCCAGGATTTTTACATTCCCTTTATCAAACTTAAGATTTCCAAGAAGGATGTTCATGATGGTCGTCTTCCCGGCGCTGTTTCTGCCGATCAAGCCGACTGTTTCACCATAATTTATCATCAGATTTATGTCATCGAGGACTACTTTTTTCCCATAACTCTTGGTAAGGTTGTTTATCTCGATTACATAGTCATTTCTTTCCATCTGGAGTCTCCATTTATTGGCGATAGATATCTTGAATCTTCTCTTTGAATAGAGCGATGATCTCGTCTTTTCTCATCCCTAAATGGTATGCCTCAATGATGACCTTACTCAGCATTTCCTTAATGATACTGCGCGACTCCCTAGTCTTGAATCTGGAGATTACCCTAGCCACATAGGCTCCACTTCCTTGTCGGGTTACAATAATCCCTTCCCTCTCCAATTCACTATATGCCCTGGCAATTGTATTAGGGTTAACCTTCAGGTGCAGGGCAAGAGTTCTAATCGAGGGTAGGCGATCGCCAGTACTTAAACGACCGACAGCTATGTCGTACTTTATCATCTGCATAATCTGTCGATAGATAGGCTCTGCAGAATGTTCAACTAATTTCCATATAAACATCAGTGTTCTAATTGTACTAGTTAATATAATACAGTTCTATTTACATGTCAAGATTAAACTAGTGTAATAGTTCAAACTAAATTGCTTGACTAACTGCATATAGCCAATATAATCTTCACTTTATGTAATGGGAGATAAATATTATGCCTAAAGCAAAAGCATCTGCAAAAAACAATCAGGAACCTATACTACAAGGCTTGCGGGTCGTCGAGATAGGACAAAGAATTGCAGCACCTTTGGTTGGAATGCTCCTCGCTGAGCAGGGAGCACAAGTCCTACGCATAATTGATAGATCACAGCCTGATCGAGATCCTATACTTAGTGCTATACTATCAAGAGGGAAAATTGAGACCAACCTCGATCTTCAATGTGGTGATGGCAGGGATAGGCTGATGAGGCTAATTAGCCTCGCCGATGTGGTCATCGATGGCTGTCCACAGGGCACAATGCAACAAATCGGCATCGACTTTGATAAGATTAGAACTGGTAGCAATCCAGGCTTGATCAGTTGCAGCATAGATCCCTTTCCACCCGATGATCCACGAGCTAATCTTCCCGATTACGAGGGCATTGCTGGCATGGCGGGATTCTTGTATGCCAAGCCTATTGGCAAGCCACAGTACCATGACTTCCCCATTGGGTCGGTAATGGCAGGCTTCTGGGCAGCAAATGCCATAGTGGCAGCGCTTATAGCACGGGTGAAAATTGGCAGGGGACAAAATATCGAGACATCCTTATTTCGATCCAATATCTTTGCGCAAATTCTTCAGGTTCTGATCAAAACTGGTGTGCCGAGAGGCTTTTTGCCTATGAAGATGATCGGCACCCCATTCATGAGCCCCTGGCTATGCAAGGATAAGCGCTATATATACCTTCACATCACACTTCCGCTCCATGCTGCCCAGATAATGGATATGCTCGAAGAGCTGGGCTATAAAAGTGAGATCGCTGAGCTTAGGGGAATCATCTCCGAGGAAACACTGCGGGATCCGAGCCAGGTAAAGAGCATCCCTGAAGCCAAGCAGATACGCAAAGCTTATGAGAAGATTTTCATTACCAAAAGCGCCGATGAGTGGGAAAAATTGCTAGGGGAGCGGCTTTGCTGTATCAAGGTTCGCACCATCGATGAGTGGCTGATCGATAGCTATGAGTCTGGCATGACCGATGTCTGCAAGCTCACCGATCCAGTATTCGGCGAGGCGATGTATCCAGGGGCGGCGGCAATATCCCCCCAGCGCCCGCCATGCTTGAAGCCTCGAATCATTGATGACCAGGCAGTCAATAAAATACTTGCGGAATGGGAATCTGCGCCAGGCAATATGAATACTGCCCAAAAAGAAAAGGCATCGTTGCAACACGCATTGCAGGGGATAAAGGTTCTCGATCTCTCAAGAGTAATCGCTGGTCCTTGCGCTGCAAGGGTACTGGCAGAGTTCGGCGCCGAGGTTACGATGGTGCAAAATCCGACTAGCCTCGATTGGGCGCTATCATTCCACCTGGTGTTCAATCCCGGCAAGCGATCAGCCTCGCTTAACTTCACTACCGAGGAGGGTCAAAAGAAACTATGGAAGCTGATCGAGAAATATCACCCGGATGTGCTCATACAGAACTACCGCCACCTCGATATAGCAAAGCGCTTCGGCATTCACCCGGACAAGGTTCGAGCTAGCTTCCCCGACATGGTCTATACGCATCTTAACGCTTATGGTAATGAGGGTGGATGGAAGGATCGCCCCGGTTTCGAGCAGGTTGTGCAGGCAGTCAGCGGCATCCAGATGTCTTACGGAAAGCATGGACGACCAAAGCTACTGCCAACGCCGGTTATCGATATCGGCTCCGGGCTTGCCGGCGCTTATTCAACTATGCTGGGGCTTTATCATCGTGAGCTTACCGGCAAGGGGATCTTCTCCGCTACCCACCTGACCACCATATCTGTCTATTTGCAGGTAAATCGAGTCGCCGACTATCAGCGAGAGAAGCTGCTAAACGAGGCAAAAAACAAGGGTGTCAGTGTATCCTTTGACCCAGATGCTCAAATAATGGAGGGGATTATAAGAGCGCTAGATGCCTTCGTTTGTATAGCCGGTCCAAGACGGGACATGCTTAAATGGATGCTAAGCGCAAAATTGATAAATAGACTCGATCTGAATAACGAACAGCTATGGACGCAGGCAGCGAAGAGGTTCATTCGCAAGCCGCTTATCTTCTGGAAAAGCTCTCTTATCGATGCAGGAGTGCAGTGCAGCATCTTTATGATGCCAGCGACAAGCATCAGAAACCTGACAAAGGAGATTCTCAAATATGATAAGCGAACGATTCCTATGGTAAGGCGAAGAAAATTCCCCGGCGTTGCCAGTGAACTTACCTTTGTGAGCAATCCAGTAACCATGTCGTTAACCCCTATGAAAGATGTCTCGCCTCCACCGATTAGGGGTGGTAACACCTGGGAAGTAATGAAAATTATAGGAGAAGAGGTTCCCAAGGAGCAAGGTGTGATACCATATCACTCCAATAAACCGTTTTTCGTCTGGTTATCCAACCTTATCCGCTGGGCATACTTCGCATGGCGTTCAGGGAATATTTAATATCAGATCGCAGTTGGCATAAGATCTGATCTCAAGAGCAACGGATGTGCTATTATGGACCTGCCTGCATCTGTACCAAGATATTTGTTACGCCATACAGATTAGCTCCACTGCCTATTTTCCCGCCGATGGTATTTGGTATCCATTTTCAGACGATTCGGCAAGCTCAGACCAGTGAACCTGCGTCCAATCCGGACTGCCATTAATTGTGTACCAAAGTTCCTTAATCGCCTCACCAGCCTGACCTCCCTCAGCCCAATCGGGAATGCCGAGAATGCCTGAGATTGATGCATCTGGGTATTTGACATAGAACATGGATACACGCGGTTCAACATAAGAATAAAAGCTCCCTCGGCGGTTGATCGCCTCAGTGTTGAAAAATGCACTCTGCGCACAGCCATCCCCTTGATAGGTGATGCGAAATGGGTAATCTTGATTATACAAATTGGCGATGTCAGCACATACCCCTGGATTAAGAGGATTATCCCTGATACAATCCTCATATACCCAATGATATAATGGATTCTTTTTACCACCAATAGTATATCTTGGTGTGAGGTAAGTCATTGAAAATAATTCTCTATCTA
>CAYUVA010000036.1:35963-49493 GCA_964448115.1 uncultured bacterium | reverse complement strand
TAGCTTAGTTACTTGTATGATCCAAGGAGTGAGAGCCGAGTCGTTTAAAATCTGCACATCCGATGGGAGGACGATAACCAGAACCAGCACGATGATCATGCAGAAGATAAGTGCCCTGGCGAACCCGAAGACTCCTCCAAGCAGGCGATCGAACATTCCTAGCTTGATTACCTCAACCACCCTTCGCAAGAAATACCCGATCAGGGTTACAGCAGCGAATACTGCTATAAAGATAATGGCGTAGGAGATTATATCGCGTATCGGTTTTTTAGCTATATCGCCGAGAACAGAATCAGCCAATACCGGGTGTCCAAAGGTGGCAGCTAGGTATGCTAAAACCAGCGCAGCCAGCGAGAATACCTGCCGAATAAGCCCCTTTATCAGCCCCCAGAGCGTGCTCACCGAGAAAATGATAAGAAAAATTATATCCAAATAATTCATCTTCGACCTCCAGGCTTAAATATACATGATTTCCATCATAAAGACAAATAAAATTTCAAAAGCCCAAGTATCATTTTATAGATCGCTAATCGTTTTTAAGATAGCTCTTCTAGCTGCCCGTAGCACTAACCACAAGCGGAATTTACCCTCTTTGTTCCAGTAGATCTGCTTTTTTGATGGAAGGTCGCTCACCGCCAGTATAACCGCCGAATCCATGCCAAGATGGGAACAGAGGGCAAATAGAGCCGCTGCCTCGCATTCGATGCCGATTATATCTTGATTCACTAATTTCTCAATGAATTCATCGGTCTCGGCGAGCAACGAGCCGGTGGTGAAGATCCTCCCTTTGAATACACGATATTTTTTGCTCAAGTTCGCGTGCAGAGCCTCGACAAGACAAGGGGTCGCCTCGGGATGTTGATCAGACTCCCAGAAATACCGGCTTAAGCCATCACCACAGACCCCCTCGCTAGGGATGATGATGCTTCCGGGCGCCATATCCGGGTGCAGCCCCCCAGCAACCCCAAGCCCGAAGACTCGCTTAGCTTGACAGGCTTTTGCTAACATCAGGGCTTGCTCCAGGTTGAAGGTACCGGCTGGCGAATGGATGACACCATACTTTTTGCCAGCTTGTTGCCCGATGATCAGCCTTCCGATGCGACTTCTCCGAAAAGGGGAGCCATGAAACCGAATGGAAATGCCAAGGGTTACAACGATTGTATCAAGTCGAGGAGCCTCTGCTTTGCCCCCTAGCAGCTCCCTTAATATCTCAGCCTTGATTATCTCGCTCCAGTCTGGCTCCATGCTTCTCTCAACCCGGTGATTACCTAGACTTTGCGTATTGAAACCAGCTAAGGCATGTGTCTCCATAGCGATCAGTGCGATAAAGCACGAGGTCTTCAACGCCTTGCGGATTTTTTCGGGCATTGTGCTCAATAATGAAGATCCCATTTCTGTTGAGTATCTCGGATGATCTAATCCCCTCCAGTAGCCTGGTTCCAGCCTGGTACTTATAAGGAGCATCAGCGAATACGATGTCGAACATACCCTCTTGTTTGGCAATGCGTTTCATAGTGGAGAAGACATCCCCTTGCATTAATCGATAACTATCTGCTGGGAAAAGACATATCCTGAGGTTCTCTGCGATGGTCACCAGGTGTTTTTTATTTATCTCGACAAATACCACCCTGGCAGCCCCGCGGCTAAGCGCCTCGATGCCCATACCTCCAATTCCAGAGAAAAGATCTAGGAACCTGGCATCTAATATGGAATCCCCAAGAATATTAAAGAAGTTCGCCTTGATGCGGCTGCTAGTCGGTCTAACCTCGTAACCATGCAGGGTTTTCAATCTTCTCCCCTTGGCTGATCCAGCAATAACACGCATATTAAAATATGGTTGCTAGGAGCAGTTCATCTCTCCCTTTACCAGGTCATACTCCATGCCAGCCATAGGAGACTCTATGACCACCTTGCCGCTTTCATACACGGTTATTACCGCCTGGAATTTGTCGAGACGCGTCTTGGAAATCACCTTGCCATAGTTTTCTCTATAGCGCTCGGTAGCATAGATGCGATATCGCACCTTATTTGAGATCTCCACAGAGGCATTCATCAGGTCATAAGGCATAGTTAATATTCCCTTGCATCGATGGATATATTAGCTGGAACCAATCAGCTTGTTCAGATCCTCAAGCACAGCCTTGAGGTTGACTTCATGCACTTTACACGCTTCCTCAATGGTCTCGGTCTCTGCCAGCAGGCAACCTGCGCATCCCTTTCCCTCGACGATTGAGCCCATGTTGTACTTGATGAAGACCTCATTCGCCTTGGGATTTGCCTTTAGGATATCTATTATCACTGTATCCTTAGTAACCTTCATCATCATTACTCCTTCATTATTCCTGCCTATAGTTAATTTATCATAAAAGGCAATGAAATATGAAGAAGCATGGTTAGGTTTCTTTAGTATATCATCTCCAGGGCAATCGGCTCCATTAGAAGCGATGGCAGCTCGAACAAGGTAACCCCCTCGGAGAAGAGATCGAGCCACTCGAAATCGACACCTCTGACATATAGCAGCTCCGCTTCACCCTTGATGCCGGCTAGCTCTTTTGCCTTATCCACGGCATCTCGCAGGGTGCCGGTTGCGTCTATAAGACCGATTTGGGCTGCCTGGCGCCCGGTATAGATTCTTCCCTCAGCGATCTCTCTTACGCGCTCCACGCTTAAGTTACGACCTTGGGCAACGATCTTGATAAACCGATCGTAGAAGTTTTCCAGCAACGCCTCCATCTGCTCCCTCTCCTGGTCCGTATAAGGGCGGGACAGGCTCATGAAATCAGCATACTCACCCTTCTTATAGACCTCGTTGGTTACTCCGATCTTCTCGAATAGACGCTGCAAGACCGGTTTAGCAGCCACAACTCCGATACTTCCGGTCAGGGTGGCTGCATTGGCATATATGTAATCAGCATGGGATGCAATCCAGTACCCGCCGGAGCCGGCTACATCCCCCATGGAGACAACAATCGGCTTTCCTGCTTCCTTGTACTTCTTGACCTCTTCGAGGATTATATCCGAGGCGATGCCGCTTCCCCCGCCGGAGTCGATGCGGAATACCACTGCCTTTATCGAGTCCTCGGTTCGAGCCTTGCGAAGCTGGGCTGCAACCGTATCGCTGCCCAGTATGCGACCGCCGAACAGGATCTCCTCGCGGCTCTCCCCGGTTACGATGCCACCGTAAGCCTCGATTATGGCGATGCGGGGATTCTCTCCCCATCGTGGATAGGTTCTTGCCTTGGATAGGGATATTCCTTTTAACTCTTCCAGGTCCTTAGCATCCTCGCACTTGAAACCGCATAGTTTTGCAAGCCGCTTCTTGGCTACCTGCTTGTATCCGATCTCGTCTATGAGCTTTGCCTTGAGTGCCTCTTGGGGATAAATAATCTGCCCTTGGGCTAAGGGAAGCACATCATCTCTTGCAATTCCTCTCCCCGCCGAGATCTGATCGATCATCTGGTCGTAGATGTCCTCGACCATGGATTGTATTGCCGCCGCCTGTTCCTCGCTTGCCGGGTCTGCGATGCCGAAGAAGCTATCCTTGTATTTGCCGGCTGTTTGCAGCTCGAAATCTATGCCCACTTTTTTGAGTGTTTCACGGTAGCGCTTGATCTCCACTGCAACCGAAAGTCCCATTATCATAGCGGTCGGTGGCATTATTACTGCATCAGCCGCCGATGCCAGGTATAGCTCCGAGGCGGTGCCCCCTTCTTCGAGGTAAGCCACTACCACCTTGCCGGTCTTGCGGAACCTGTTTATGCCCTCTCGCAGCTCCTGTAACATGGCGCTTATATTACCAACGATGCCAGTGTTAAGCCCCCTGATTGTAAGCAACACCCCGGCGATCTCATCATCCCTCTCTGCCCTGCGCAGCCCGCGCAGGATCTCCTGGACACTGGTGCCCTTACTGCCGAAGATGGCAAAGCCGCCCCTTTCATCGACCAGGTTACCGCTGATCGCAAGATCAACGAACTCATCGCCACCGCCGAGGATGGAGTGGGCTTTGTAGCTGGAAAGGGTAAGTCCATATCGTTGGGTGGTCATTTCCATGTCATCTTCGGTACCCTTGATGGAATCAACCTGGTAGCCACCGAGAATACCGAACTCATCGAATCTTATCTTGATGGATGCTAAATAATTGTTGTCGCTATCCATATTGAAGCAGGCGATTAAGCCGGGGAGCACCTCTGCCTCCAAGCCATAGCGATACTTATACTTGTCATCATCATTAGCGAAGAAGTCATCCGCATCATCCTTTGCGTTTGCCGGGTAATAGATCGCATCAGCGGTGAAGGTTATGCGCTCGCCCAGTGGCCTGAACCCAAGTCCGAGGTGATATCTCTCATCAAAGACTATCTCCTCGTCCTCCATGTGGAATCTAGGTTTAACCATGTTCTCCCATAGTATTCCCACGCTCAGGGAGCGATAAGGTCTGATAATCAACCCAAAGTCCATACCGAATGCATCGCTATCGGTGAAGTTCTTGGAGTCATACCACTTGAGGTTGGTTCCACTGCGCAGATATCTTGATATCTTGGCACCGAAGCCAACCGAGAGCAGCTCGCTCTCTTCAAGCCCGAGACTTGATAAAGGAGATTTACTATCCGGGTTGATCGCCTGATATCCGATACCGAAGGCGCCCAATGCTAAACCGAAGGTGTGTTGTTTTGCGCTCCAGTCTTCGTCTTTTTGTTCGATGAGACGATAATCGTAATAAAGCTCAGCGCCAGCTTTGCTGCCCAATGCTGCCGGATTGTAAAAGATGCTTCGCGAGTCATCGAGATAAGCCGAAGAGCCATCAAGGAATCCCTGTGGAAGGTAAAACGCATAACCGTCAGCAGCCAAAACCGCCGACAACATGAAAACTGCCATAAAAGCGTAAGAAAGCCTGGTCTTCATCTTAAACCTCACAAAAGTTATTATTTTATAGGGAAGTTAGTATTTATCCTTCTTGAAATCGACCGAGAAGAATGTATATACACCGAATATTGCCAGCAATGCGCATATAACCGCCGCTATCATTCCGAGTTCAGGTAGCCTATCCGAGGAGAATAGCCTCCCTATCTCAAGAACTAGAAAGGCAGCAATAACGAACTTCATACCGCTTGCTCGCACTTCCATTTTCTTAATAGTCTTTTCCAGCTCGAAGATGATCTCCTCTGGGGTCTTGGGGGTCTGCCCTGGCGCTTTGTTTATCTCAGCATTTTGCTTATCTTCATCCATCATGCAACCTCATAATAACGATATCAGGGAACCTAACCAAAGACAATGGGACCTATGAATCGAGATCATCCTTGTCGTCCTCGAAATCCTCATCAAGCCCGATCGCCTCATCGATAATATTACTAGACATCGCGACCTTACGGAAATCCCATTGGCGCGGTAGATATCGTGATAGAACTCCTGAAAGCAGGTAAAGGATGATGCAGATAAAAGCCATCAACCTCCAGTTTATGGCAATTATGGTGAAAAAAGCGATAATAAGCAGGAAAAACTTGACCGGCAGCCTCTGTCTCAGGTCAACCTCCTTGAAGCTGCGGTATCTAATCTTGCTAACCATCAGGTAAGATACCAGCAGAGTAAGCACCAGGATAATGTATGCTCCATAATTGATTTTTTTAATATCAGGAAAAAGCACGGCAGCGGAAGCGATTACAGCAGCAGCGGCTGGTATAGGCAATCCGACAAAGAATCGCTTGTCCTCTTTATCGGCGATGACATTGAACCTGGCGAGCCTTGCCGCGCCGCAAGCAAGGTATATGAAAGCGACCAGCCAGCCGATGCGGTTGAACTCGTGTAACACCCATGCATAAGCCAGTATCGCTGGCGAGATGCCGAAGGAGAGCACATCGGCTAGGGAGTCGAGCTGGAAGCCAAAATCGCTTGTAGTGCCAGTCATTCTGGCAACCTTGCCATCAAGCAGATCCAGGACGGCAGCTACCCCAATGAGAAAACCAGCCTGGAATATTAAATTATAATGGGTCGGCTCTGAGTAGTATCTTATAACCTTGATGACCGCGGTAAAGCTCAAAAAGATACTCGAAAGGGTCAGTATTGATGGGATGAGGTATATCCCTTTTTTGAGCCGTTCTCTCCTGGATGGCTTTTGCTGATTTTTTTCATCGCTCATAGATCAAGCTCCTGTCGAATGCTTACTTATTTTAAGTTAAACATTTCAAGAAGACAAACCTTGTCAAAATATCTTTGTATAATTTCATTATCAGTCTCCTAGCTATTTGATCTGTTCAAGGAAATTATATTATAATATTCGATAGATGGTAGAAATTTTGATAAGAAATAGGGGGTAATAATCATGGGCAAAACAGTCAGCTTTCTCTATCGACTAGCTCGGCTTGCAAACGACATAGAGAAGCTCGCAAGTGGAGATCCTAAAAGAATAGCTCGCCGGGTTAAGAACAAATATGTGGGCAGAAAAATAATCAGAAAAGTCTGGAAATTTCCATTTTAGCAAAGGAGTATAAGGTATGAACAAAAAATTGCTGCCAGAAACCAAAATAGGCGAGTTCCTCAGCATGGGCGTAGAGTATGATGGTGAAGAGATCGGTCTATTTCTGGCATCCACCGATGTCTCTGCAAGTTGTGCCTTTTCTCTCGAAGAATGGAAGAATTTTATCGAGGGGATAAAAAAGGCTGAGCAAAAGCTGAAAGAGGAGCTATAATAAATTTTTAAGAATTAAGCAGATAATGTAGTAAAGGTTAAAAAGATAACTGAACATCTCACCGAAATTATGTTAATAAACCTGTTCTTCGCTTTGAGAATAACAGGCTGGAGGACATTTTCAGACAGCTCGATTGAGCCATGATACCTTGTGCATCAACTATTGAGCTTTTTCTCTATCTTTGCCCAGGTATCCCGCAAGGTTACCGAGCGGTTGAACACCGGCTTTCCCGGCTTGGAGTGCTTAGTGTCCACACAGAAATATCCAATTCTCTCGAACTGCATCATATCTCCCGGCTCGACATCAGCCAGCGCTGGCTCCAGGCGGCAATCATCGAGTATCTCGAGCGATCCTGGATTCAGCTTATCGAAGATGGTTTCTCCTTCCTTTAGATCCATCGGGTTGGGCGTCTTGAAGAGCCTTTCGTAGAGCCTGACCTGTGCATTGAAACTATGGTCTGCCGAAACCCAATGCAGCGTCCCCCTGACCTTTCGCCCATCAGGCGAGACGCCGCCAATGGAATCAGGATCCATCACGCAGCGAAGCTCGATGACCTGACCGGTGCGCGGGTCTTTTATCACATCCTTGCAGGTGATCAGGCATCCGTATCTAAGTCGCACCTCCCTGCCCGGCGCCAATCTTCGCCACCTCTTGGGGGGAGGATCCCTGAAGTCATCCTGTTCCACAAAGATCTCCCTGGTCAGGTATATTTTCCTGCCCCCCATGCTGAAATCCTCGGGAAGATATGGTGCATCGAGTTCTATACTATCCTTATCGGCGGGGAAGTTTTCTATTACTACTTTGAGTGGCTTCAATACCGCCATGTACCTCTTTGCGGTCTCGTTTAGGTACTGGCGCACCTCCTCCTCGAGCAGTTCTATATCGATGTTCCGTTCCACCTTTGATATGCCGATCTTACGGCAGAAGTTCCTTATTGCCCCAGGTGGATATCCACGACGGCGCAAACCGCAAATAGTAGGCATTCTAGGGTCATCCCAGCCCTCGACATATCCCCTGTTTACCAGCTCACTCAAGAAGCGCTTCGATAGCACGGTATAGGTCAGGTTTAGGCGGGCGAATTCGATCTGCTTGGGAGGGGAAGGAATGTGTAATGCCTGAACGAACCAGTCGTATAAGGGCCTGTGATCCTGGAATTCAAGGGTACACAAGGAATGAGTGATCCTCTCGATGGCGTCGGACTGTCCATGCGCCCAGTCGTACATGGGATAGATGCACCATTTGTTGCCGGTTCTATGGTGCGAGGCATGTTTTATTCTGTACATCAGCGGATCTCGCATATTCATATTCGAGGCGTTCATGTCAATCTTGGCGCGAAGCACATACTGACCATCGGCAAACTCCCCCTCCCGCATCCTTCGGAAGAGAGACAGGTTCTCCTCGACCGAGCGATTCCGCTGCGGGCTTTCCTTGCCGGGGGTGTAATAGTTGCCCCTGTATTCCTTGATTTGCTCGTCGCTTAGGTTATCCACATAAGCCTTGCCTTCTTTGATAAGTTGTACCGCCCACTGGTAAAGCTGCTCGAAGTAGTCAGATGCGAAGTAGAGGCGATCCTCCCAGTCGTAGCCGAGCCAGCGGATGTCTTCCTTGATCGATTCCACGAACTCCGCCTGTTCGGTCAACGGATTGGTATCGTCGAAGCGAAGATTACAGGTTCCACCATAGTCCTTGGCAATCTCAAAGTTCAGCACGATCGCCTTGGCGTGCCCTATGTGCAAATACCCATTCGGCTCGGGTGGAAAGCGTGTGGCTACCCTTGAACCGTAGGTGCCCTTGCGTAGATCCTCATCAATTATATCCCTTATGAAGTTGCCCCGAGGGGAAGCACTCTCATTATCATCGTTTTTCATTTTTGTCCCCGGTTATGAAGTGATGCTAAGATAACGAAGAACAACGGGTATTATAATGGCGAGGTTGCCTTGGTCAAGGTCAGCCAACAAATATTCTTAGCGGTTAAACAACGATATTATTATGGTCATAAGGATGCTTAGCAAAATACAGGTAGTGATTGGGATATAGATGGTGAAGTTATCCCGTTTGATTCGTATATCTCCGGGCAGCTTCCCCAGATAGGGGATATCCGGCAGGAAAAATATAATAGCTCCCAATGCCGCAATCAGAAGTCCTACAAGGATCAGAATCCTTCCTATGGATGTAAGATCGAAGCTGGACATCTATCATAAGCCCTCTTGGTCATTACCATTGTCAGGATTATGTTTGACAGTACCCGGCTTCCCCTCTATCGGATTCAGGTACATGCGGGTTGTCGGATAGGCAAAGTCGATGTCGTCGTGCTTGGCGAATTCATCAAGTATAGCTTCCCATATCGACCCTGAGGTTCCCCGCCTCGTTCTAGGCTCACAAAGATAGCGTATGGTAAGCATCACTCCGCTATCTTTCACGGCTGTATAGACTATCGGAGTCAACTTTGAGTAAAAGATAAGGAACTTACGGCTCGCCTCCTTAACCTTTTCCTCGGCTAGCTTGCTAATATCGGCTGCGTGCCCATTTGCGATATCGGTCAGGATCTCCTTCGCTTTGCGCCAATTGCTCTCGAAGGTAATTAGCACTGGGATCTCGTTCCAGATATACTGGAATCCCTTGCTGTAGTTTGACAGTGTGTGGGTGAAGATCCGTAGGTTTGGTATATGGATGACCCTTCCCGTGCTCTGGTCCGCATCGACCCAGTTACCGATCTCCATCAAGGTGAACTGGAATACTCGGATATCGATTACATCTCCGGAATGTTCGCCGATCTGGACGCGATCTCCGATGGTAAAGGGTCGTCTAGCTATTATAAAAAGCCATCCAGCGATATCTGCCACCGGATCTCGAAGGGCAATGGCGATTCCAGCGGACAGCAACCCCAGAAAGGTTCCCATGTTTCTCAGACCGCTTATCCATTCGCGTCCTACAAGTATAATTCCGAGGATAACTACTATATATGTGATGCTTTTGCGCCAAAAGTAACGGGTATGAACATCATCGGTGCGACGCCAGACCAGCTTGACCGCTAGAACCTTCAACAGCCAAAGCAATATTATGATACCCAACGAGTTGAAAAGCTTGATCTGGAGGTCGGGTGTAATTCCCGTCGAGGACTCTATGAAATCTAATAGCTTTAGCATCGCATGTTGAATAAGGATACCTAGAGATTAACACCTCACACCCTCAGCGTCAATGCATCTTGGAACGATAAATAAAAATTTGCCGGAGAAAAAATTAAATGTTATAAAGTTAAGCTTGCTATAATTGAAAGAACTTTTGAGCCAGGAGCTTAGGCTAGTAAGATGGAACAGGACTTAAAGAAGATAGTAGAGCAGCTTAACGAACGGGTTCGGCAGGCGGAACAGAAGGCTCAACAGATTCTCAAGGAAGCACAAGAGACCGCCGATAAAATAATCGAGGAAGCAAAGCAAGAAGCTCAAAGGATTAAAAACCAGAGTCAACAAGAGCTTGAAAAACAGTATCAAGCACACCAGGTCAAGCTAGAGCAGGCGGTCAGGGACACCTTGATCGCGCTTAAGAACTCAACCATACAGTCGATCCTGCGAAAAAGCATAGACTCAGCGATCCTTTCACTCACCAGGGATCCCGAATTCATCAAGCAGGCAGTGCTTAAAGTAATAAGCTGCCTCGATGAAGAAACCCAAAACAAGACCTTTCAGGCTTATCTGGGCGAGGAAGACTACGAGAAGCTCAAGGATCAGCTTATAGCAGAGGCTCATGATGCCATAGCAGGATCCCTGGAAATCAAGCCTGATCCCAATATCGCAAGCGGCTTCAAGATCAGCTTCAAGGGTAGCAATTATTACTACGACTTTACCGACCAGGCGCTATTGGAACTATTCTCCACCATGTACGGAAAGCAGATAGAGCAAAAGATCTTCAACCAAGAATAGCCAATGCTCATCCAGTATTATTATCTAGTTACATCGCTCCCCCCAATAGCATTCAGGGAGCATAAGTCTTATGATGCTGCATACCTGATTGAACATATCGAGGAGAACCTGGTCGGCGATGATGTTAGACACCTCGAGTATATCCGGCGACAATTGGATCTTAAGAACTTCGAGAATTATCTTTATGGGATCGAGCCACATTTCTCTACTGGTAATATACCGCAATGGGCATTTAACAGTGAAAATGCACCAGAGATGCTACCCCCACATTGGCTGGAGCTATCCAAACAAAAGGATACCGAGATACCTGCGATAATGGAACAGCTTTGGATAAAGTACCTGCTTGAGGGGATGCGCTTCAACGGCAGGACGATATCTTTATGGGCAGAAAACGAGCTTGCTTTTCGGGTTGCCTGCGCCATGATGCGCAATCAGAGCCTGGATAGGGATCTCGAACACCTTACCCAATACGACGATGAGCTGATAAATACGATATACAAACACAGGAAACAACACGATTTCGGCATAGGATTGTATTACCAGTGGGCTTACGAGATTAAGGGGATCTTCGAGAATTATCGATTGCTAGATCTCGCATTGGAGATAGATAGCAGAAAATTCGAGATGCTACAAAGGCTTGCCCAGCATTCTCATTTCGATATAAATCACATCGATGCTTATGTATTGCAGCTTATGATAAATGAAACCTCAAGAGCGCTGGATGCGGATAAAGGACAACAATACCTACAGGCAATCGTGGGAGGATACGGTGGGGAATAACCACAACTACATCGTTGCGATAAACGGAAACATGATCTCGGTAAAATTTACCGGCAATGTGCGACAGAACGAGGTTGCTTATGCGATCATCGGAGGGACAAGACTAAAGTCCGAGGTCATACGAGTACAGGGGGATATCGCCGACCTACAGGTCTTCGAGGATACCAGGGGGCTGCGAGTCGGTGATGCTGTCGAGTTCACCGACGAGCTGCTATCGGTTGAGCTTGGTCCTGGACTTTTATCCATGATATATGATGGACTTCAGAATCCCCTGCCCGAACTTGCTGAAAAGGCAGGATATTTCCTGAAACGAGGGCTTTATATGCCCGGCTTGGATAAAAGCGCCAAGTGGAAGTTCACCCCCACAGCCAAGGCAGGAGAAATCATACAAGCCGGTAGCACACTGGGAGCCACCAAGGAGAACTATTTTACCCATAAGATCAAGGCTCCTTTTCTGCTCAAGGGACAATACAAGCTCGAATGGATTGCAAACCAGGGCGAGTACACTGTAGAGGAGGTCATCGCCAGGATAATTGATGGCTCCGGCAACCAGAAAGAGTTAACCATGATGCAGCACTGGCCGGTAAAGATCTCCAACAAGGTTTACAAGGAAAGGCTGGCGCCAACCGAGAACCTGATCACAACCCAGCGGATAATCGATACCTTTTTTCCCATAGTAAAGGGTGGAACCTACTGCATACCGGGTCCCTTCGGCGCTGGCAAGACCGTTCTGCAGCAGATCACCAGCCGACACGCAGACATCGATATAGTTATCATCGCCGCCTGCGGAGAACGAGCCGGCGAGGTGGTGGAGACCCTGCGCGAGTTCCCTGTGCTGGAGGATCCGCGCACAGGGAAATCGCTCATGGAGCGCACGATCATTATATGCAATACAAGCTCGATGCCGGTGGCGGCAAGGGACGCATCGGTCTATACCGCGGCATCCATCGGCGAGTATTATCGAGCCATGGGCTTGGATGTGCTTCTTTTAGCTGATTCAACCTCACGCTGGGCGCAGGCGCTCAGGGAGATGAGCGGCAGGCTGGAAGAGATCCCCGGCGAGGAGGCTTTCCCCGCATACCTGGAGTCCCGCATAGCAGAGTTCTATGAAAGAGCCGGAAGGGTGATAAATGTTGACGGCTCAATAGGCTCACTGACCATCGGTGGAACGGTAAGCCCGGCTGGCGGAAACTTCAACGAGCCGGTTACACAAGGGACGCTGAAGGTGGTAAAAGCCTTTCACGGGCTGTCCAGGGCTCGCTCCGACGCCAGGAGATACCCGGCTATCGACCCGCTGGATAGCTGGAGCAAATCAAAAGGGATCATTGATGAGCAAAAGGTCGATAAGGGAAAGATGATCCTTAGAAAAGGCAACGAGGTGGCGCAGATGATGACCGTGATCGGGCGCGAAGGAATAAGCACAGATGAATACATTCTCTACCTCAAGTCCGAGATACTCGATAGAGTTTATCTGCAGCAGAACGCCTTTCACGATGTAGATGCCTCCTGCCCCAAACAACGGCAGGTTCAGGTCTATGATGTCATCTTGAGATTCCTGGATGCAAAGTTCGATTTTGAGGATAAAGACCAGGCTTTCGACAAACTAATGAGCTTCCAGGAACTCTTTCTGGAATGGAACTATACGCCTTTCGAATCCGACGACTTCAAGCAAATCAAGGAAAAGATTATCAACATGATAGGTTCATTGGCAAAATGAGAAAGAAATATAACAGGATAGATAATATCGCTGGAAATGTAATTACTGTACGCGCCAAGGGTATTTCCTACAATGAACTGGCTTTGATTCGAGGACAAAATCCATCACTGGCTCAGGTCATCAGGCTCGATGGAGACCGGGTCTCGCTCCAGGTCTTCAATGGCACCAAGGGGATAAGCACCAACGACGAGGTGGAGTTCCTAGGTCGAAGGATGGAGATCCCCTTTAGCGAGAACCTGCTGGGACGCATCTTTACCGGCGGTGGAGAGCCAAGAGACGGCAAACCAAGTCCGCCGGGAGAGAATATAGAGATAGCCGGACCTTCGTTCAATCCGGCTAAGCGGATCATTCCAAGAAGGATGGTACATACTGGCATCCCGATGATCGATGTCTTCAACAGCCTGGTGGTCTCGCAGAAGCTTCCTATTTTCAG
>CAYUVA010000036.1:0-35953 GCA_964448115.1 uncultured bacterium | reverse complement strand
TACAATCAGCTCTTGGCGCGGGTTGCCATGCAAGCTAAGAGTGATATCATCATCCTGGGCGGCATGGGATTGACCTATGATGAGTACCTATTCTTCAGGGACACATTGGAAAAAAGCGGCGCCTTGAGCAGATCCATCATGTATATCCACACCGCTGATGACCCTACCGTGGAGTGCCTTCTTACTCCGGACATAGCGCTTGCAGTTGCCGAGAAGTTCGCTGTCTCGGGTAAGGATGTGCTGGTGCTTTTGACAGACATGACCAATTGGTGCGATGCCCTGAAAGAGATCGCCATTACAATGGAGCAGGTGCCATCCAACCGTGGCTATCCGGGGGACCTGTACAGTCAGCTAGCTGCTCGCTATGAAAAGGCGGTCGATATCGAAGGCAGCGGCAGTATCACAATCCTTGCCGTAACAACCATGCCCGGCGATGATGTAACTCACCCGGTGCCGGATAATACCGGCTACATAACCGAGGGACAGTTCTATTTACGCAACGGCAGGATCGAGCCATTCGGATCCCTTTCGCGCCTTAAGCAACTGGTCAACGAAAAAACAAGGGACGATCACCGATCCATAATGGATGGCATGATCCAGCTTTACGCCAAGTACAGGGATACGCTGGAGGCACAATCCATGGGCTTCGAGATGAGCGAGATCGATAAAAAATATCTTAAGTTCGGCAGGTTATTCGAGGAGCGTATCATGAACCTCGAGGTCGATATGCCGCTCGAAAGAGCGCTTGACGCCTGCTGGGAGATTCTCTTTGATTGCTTCGAGAGGCGCGAGACAGGCATAAATCCGCGACTGGTCAACAAGTACTGGAAAGAGAAGCCTAGGGAAGATGATACACAAACAGAGGAAGTAGAAACACGACAGGGAGGCTGAAGCCTCAGATGGCAGACAAGAAGATAAGGCTGACCAAAAACGAGCTTCAAAAGCAGCAAAGGGAGCTGAAGAAATTCCAGCGATTTCTGCCTACGCTACAATTAAAAAAGCAGCAACTCCAGGTCGAGGTGCGAACCAAGCAGGCACAGCTCGCCGAGCTGAAACGACGCTTGGAAAGGTTTAAGGATCAAGCCTATAAATGGAGCCTTTTACTCTCTGAGTATAGCCCTAAGAGATGGAGGCGACTAATCAGCCTCAAGGAAATCGTTCGGGATAAGGTCAATATCGCCGGCGTCCGCATCCCTGTGCTACATGATGTCTCTTTTGTAGAGGAAGAATATTCCCTTATAGCCACTCCAGTATGGCTCGAATCGGCAATCGAAGAACTGCGCCGGCTCATGCGACTAACCGCCGAAGAACAGGTTACGAGAGAAGCCCTGGAAATGCTGCAAAAGGAGCTTAGAAAAACGACCCAAAGGGTCAACCTGTTCGAGAAGGTTATGATTCCACGCTGCGAGGAAAATATACGAATCATCAAGATATACCTCGGCGACCAGGAGAGAAACCAGGTCGCCAGGGCAAAGATCGCTAAACGAAAGATAATCGCAAAACGACAACCAAGCACCGTTACCTGAATCTCATCATGATCAGTAAAATGAAAAAGGTACACCTGGTTGGCTTGAATTCTCATCGAAACCAGCTATTGGAGCGGCTACAGGAGCTTGCCGTCGTGCACCTGGTGAGCGATCAACCGTACGAGGATAGCTTGTTCGGCACCACCCCTGAACATATCAGAGCGCTTAAGGAGATGTACAAAGCTTTATCCGGCAGGAAACCGCGTAAATCATACCCTAGCCTGGAGCACCATAAGCTCATAGAGAGGTTCGATCGTATTCAGCGAAAAAGGGAGGATGTGCGAGAATCATTAGAGAAACTGCGCAAGGAGATAACACGCTTGCAGCCTCTAGGGGACTTTGATATTGAACCTATAAAAAAGCTGCAAGACGGGGGAATTTTTATAAAAATATATTCTGCTCATCAGAAAGCCTTTGATGAATACGAGTTCCCTACCCAGGTAGAAATATTCACTATCCGGCGCACGGGTAGCAATGTCATCTTCGCGGTGGCTGCTACCTCCGATGTAGAACTCCCCTTCAACGATATCAAGCTCCCCGAACAGAGCCTCCATGAGCTTAGGGCAGAGGAGGCGACTCTTGTAAAAGTCCAGGAGATGTTCGAGGAGGAGCTGGACAATATGTCCTCGCTGCTGCCGGAGATTGAAAAAGCTATCGTATATCACGAGGATATCCTTGCCTATAAGAAGGCGATCATCGCCCTGACCACGCATGGTGAGGTATTCAGCGTAACCGGTTGGATCCCGGCTGATGAGCTTCCAAGACTGGAATCCTTCTGCAATGAGAATGGACTAGCGCTGCTGGCAAAAGATCCAAGCCCCAAAGACAATCCGCCGACGCTGATAAAGCATAATAAAACGGTGGGCAAGATAGGAAAATCGCTGATCGACATCTACGATACACCGAATTATCAAGACTTCGATACAAGTTCCACCGTCTTTTGGTTCTTTACCGTATTCTTCGGCATGATCATTGCCGATGGCGGTTATGGATTCTTGTTATTGTTATTGTCATTATATCTGAAACATAAACATAAGGATGCCAGTCAAGGAGCGCAGAGGTTCCTGCTTCTATGCACAGTGTTATCTCTATCGACGATGATCTACGGCATCCTTACCGCCACCTACTTCGGCTGGACGCCACCGAGCGACTCGATCATCTACAAGATAGCCCCGTTGGCGATTCCGAGCTACGAGGAATTCAAATACCTGCGCTTCGCGATGATGGTCTCCTTATGGGCGGGGGCGGTAAATATCGCCTGGATGAATATCAAGACCGCCCTATCGGAAAGAAAAGTCGCTCCCTTGGGGTGGATAATGGTCCTGGCAGGGGGGATGATGTTCACCATTGAGCTTAATGAGTACGGTTTTATCGGCTTAGCGCTCGGTATGGCTTTTGTGATGGTAGTTAGTGGCATCGAGCAACCAGGCGGTTTTCTAACAAGATTGTTGAAAAGCATCTCAGCCTTACAGGGAGCAATCCAGCTATTTTCTGATATATTATCGTATCTGCGGCTGTTCGCGCTGGCAATGGCAGGTGTATATATGGCGAAAACCTTCAATATGCTTGCTGGTATGATCTACGATGCAGCGCCACTATGGCTATCTGCGATATCCTGTCCGCTGATCCTCGTGTTCGGACATACGATAAATGTCGTGCTTTGCATAATGGGCGGAGTTATACACGGATTGCGTTTGAACTTCATAGAGAGCTATCACTGGGGCTTCGAGGGGGGAGGAAGAATTTACAACCCCTTCCGTAAAGCCTCTATTATCCAGGCGGATCAAAAGTAATGCCTTAAAGAAATCAAGGAGTATAAGAATATGGAAGAATTCTTCAATTTTTTAGGATACCTGGGACCAGCCTTCGCGGTCGGATTATCAGCTATCGGCAGTGCCTTGGGCTGCGGAATCGCCGGCAGAGCCTCGCACGGGGCAATGGAGAACGAGAGAACCGACCCGAGTGCCCATGGCAAGCTGGTAGCGCTTTCTGCATTCCCCTCATCGCAGTCCATCTATGGGATCGTGCTGATGTTCATACTGATCACCAAGGTTCATGGCGGCATAACCACTTTCGCCCTGGGGCTGATCGGTGGGACGGCAATCATGATAGATGCAGTAATACAAGGCAAGGCTTGTGCTACCGGCATAAAAGCAACCGCCAAGAATCCGAGCCTGTTCGGCAAGTGCGCAGCAGCTCCGGGTATCATCGAGGGCTTTGCCTTGTTTGCCATGGTATTCTGCATAGTTGCTGCCATCATGCTGGTTCCCTGAGTTAACAACTTTCACTATTCGGAGTTCTAATGAAAACTCGCACACCATGGAGTGATAAGCTCCATAAAAAGCAGGAACGAAAGGTTGTCGAAGATAAAAGAAATCCCGGTAAGACCTTGCTCATACCTACTCCGTTGGATGTGGATGAGCTTATGCGAAAACCTCGACCCGGCGAGCTGATCACTGTTAATCAGATACGAGGTAACCTAGCAGCTCGTTTTGGAGCAGACAATACCTGCCCACTATGCACAGGGATCTTTCTGCGCATCGCTGCCGAAGCTGCAGAGGAAAAAAACGCCGAGGGTACCAAAGATATTACTCCCTACTGGCGTACTATTAAGGGAGACGGATCCCTCAATGAAAAGTACCCTGGGGGAGCTTCCTCACAAGCGAAAAAGCTCAAGCAAGAGGGTCATGAATTGATCCCAGGCAAGGGAAAGAAACCACCAAAGGTAGCGAACTTCGAGAAAAAGCTCCTAAAGATCTGAGGATGAGTTTCCGCGATACTCCCGATGGAATAGGAGCTTTGTCAAAAATAAATTTAAGAAAGATTTGATCACCCAAAGACGCAAAGAAGAGATCTGCTCCATGACCTTATTACTATAGGGCATCGAGTGTCTCTTTCCAGCGGTGCAGATCTTTTTTATGCAGCCTGGTATAGCCATCGCTATTGTACTTGAAGGATGCCATCATGTAATCATAAGCTGTGCACCCTAGGCAGACTGGGTATGCAGCCCCCTTATTGAGCAACCTTTTGTATGGCTTGCTCATATAGACCTTCTCCAACGGTTTATCTAGCTGGAAGGCTTCTGCTCGATAATATCGACACGGGTGATAAAGTCTCCCCTCTATATCGGCAGCCACAATGGCGTTTGTGGTATAGCAGCGAGGGGACTTGGGGTCATTCCCGCCATGTAGGCAAAATCGAAGCAGGGCTTCTGGAATGAAAAATGGTTTCCCAGCACTCAAATATTCGAGCATCATCAATATTCCATCTCTGCTCAGCCCCCCTTTTGTAGCAAAGCGCGGCTGCGGTAATGCCATGATCGGGATCGCTTCTTTTTGCGCCAGTGCAGCAGCCTCCTTGAGCTTATCAACCTCGTTATCTCGCACTATAAGCTCGATCCACGATTTGATTCGTCCGTGGTGCAGCAGCCTGATCGCCCCTAAAATTCCATCATAAGAGCCCTTATAGGTCGCATAATCATGCAGGTCGGGATTCATGCTATGCAGCGTAAATACAATGCTCAGCTTTTTATCCCCCAGCCTATCCAACATATCGACTACACTATGAGTGCTGGTTTTGACAATAAGTTCCAGCTCGCACATCTGCACACAACGAGCCAGATCGATGAAGCCTTGCATGACTGCTACCGAAGCGGATCCAAACGGCAGGATCACCGCCTTGCCCCCTAGCTTCCTTATCCCGCAAATGATGGGAAGCGCCTTGGCTGTTACCGTATAATCGAGCTGTGATGGCGCATAAGCCAGGTGTGCGTAGTATGGCTCGGTTATCATTGTTTTTTCCTATCCGGTATCGGGATGCCAAGTTCCTGCATAACCATTTTCAGGTCGCTCCAGACCAGGATCTTTTCCCCTGGATTATGAAATAACCGAGCGGGATGGAAGGTTGGCATCACCTTTATTCCTAGAGCATACTGGTGGAATTTGCCCCTGAGATCGGAGATTCTACGCTCTGAAGAAAGCAGGTATCTGGCAGCAATGGCGCCAAGAGCTACTATAACCTTGGGGCTTACAATCCTGATTTGCTCCTCGATGTATGGAAGACACTGTCTTGCTTCCCCAGGCAGCGGATTTCGATTGCCAGGGGGTCTGCATTTGACTATATTGCCGATATAAACCTGCTCACGGCTAAGCTGCATTGCTTCAATCATCTTGGTTAGCAGCTCGCCAGCCGCTCCAACGAAAGGTTTTCCCTGTTCATCCTCCTTTTCGCCGGGAGCCTCACCGATGAACATAAGCTCTGCATCGAGGTCGCCCTCGCCGAGGACTGTATGTTTCCTTCTCTTGAACAAGGGACACCTCTGGCATTGCCTTATCTCATCCTCCAACTGGCGCATGAGGATTATCTTCTTCTCCAGGGTGGTTAGCTGCTTAGGTGCATCAGATGAAATCGTCTGTCCTTTCTGTCTTGGCTCATTGGGAGGCTTTGGCGGTGAAGGGGGCTTGAGCGATGGTGCTGGCGGCGTCTCTGTAGGCTTGTCAGCTAATGCCCTATCTTTCTTTGCCTCCTTCGGCTTGACCGCATCGATATACAATCCATCTAAGCCAAGCATCTTATAGTATTGGAGGTAATCGACTAGCAGCTTGCGAAGATCAATTGCCTCATCTTCATTTTGTTTTCGAGTCATGAAAATCATTATAATGACCTGAGGTCGAAACGCAAAGTAAACAGGTTGCATGCGCTGTTGGCTATGTTTTACAACTATATTCTTCCCATCAAGGCTATGAGCAGGTGTGCACCGTCTTGCTTACAGCCTTAAGGGTTAACATTGAGTCAATTTGATATTCTGATAAAATTATACAAGACTATTTGGTTGGAAAGGAGAAGTAATATGGACAGAAAAAAGGCGTTCTTAGCTTGTATTGTAGTGCTTGCGATGATGCATGTAGTCGATGCACAAGAGGACTCGAAATTAATGAGGCTAATTCACCAGCATAAATATGCACCGACTGATTATTATCCCCAGCAGGTTAACTCCACATTTCCGACCATGACCCAGTTATGGAATTATACTCGTGAAGATAGCTGGGAGGCTATAGCGTCTATCCCCGATATAGACGGCGATGGCAAGTGGGATGCGGTCGGCGCCATGGGATACCTGTTCGATAAGGGTATGTTCATGATTAGTGGCGCAAGCAGCGGAAACCCGACACCGCTTTGGTGGCATGAGAACTGCATACCAAATGATAATTTCAATCTGTCGATCATACCGGATCTCAATGAAAATGGCTCTTATGATATTCTGATGGCTAATGTGGGGGGTACCCAGGGCGCTGGGCGCAGCGTCTATGCCTTCGATGGATACAGCGGCAACGAGATCTTTGTCTGGCACGGCTACGACGAGCCGACCTCCTCTTGGCTGCATCAGATCTCCCCCATTGAGGATGTGAATGGCGATGGGGTTATGGATATCCTGGTCGGCGGGGGTGGGAATAGCGATCACACCGGCTTCAAGAGCGTATTTTGCTTTAGTGGCGCCGCCCGGGGCGATGGGGAGATGATCTGGAGATACCGTGTAGCTGATGGAATCTGGCCGGTCATTCCCATTCCGGATGTCGATGAGGATGGGATCTCAGATGTTGTAGCCGGCTCGGCGGGGAATCACTACGATCTTCGTATTTATTGCATCAGCGGCGCATCCAGTGGCGAGGTCAGCGAGGCTATTTGGATTTACGATGCTGACGCGGACAGCATGTGGCTCGATAATATAAAGGATGTGAACGGCTCTGGCTACGATGATGTGGTGGCTGCTCTATGGGGCGACAGCTCCGAGTTCCACGGCATGGTCTGCCTGGAGGGGAGCAGCGGCGAGGTGATATGGCGCATCCAGTACCATACTATCTGCATGGTCTGCGTTACCGTACCCGATGTCGATGGAGATGGCTTCGAGGATGTCTGCTTCGGCAGTTGGGATAATGAGGTGGTCTGCATCAGCGGCTACGATGGAAGCGAGATATGGACCACCGAGACCGGTACTACAAACGGCGGAGATGTCTGGACCATGGCTCTGCTCGAGGATGTAAACGGCAACTGCGTCAAGGATCTCCTCATCGGGTCATTCGATCTTTATGCCTATGTGCTCGATACATCGGATGGCTCTATCATCACCCGCAGGCTGGTGAATAGCCGCGTCTTCTCGGTCGCTCCGATTCCAGATCTCGATGATGATGGAAGGATGGATGCCCTGGTGGGGACCCAGGACGGCGACTTCATGGCTCTATCCACCGCAGTCGGCGTGCCGGATACCTTTCCGCCCTATATGGACAACCAGGTGCCAGCGCCAGGAGCCAGTGATGTCCCTCCAGATAATGATATTCAGCTTGAAATACTTGACTGCGGAGCCGGGGTAAACCAGCCGAGCATTGGCATCACCGTTGATGGCATAACATACTCTGACACCGAGCACAGCGAGAACCTTACGATATTTGAGGTCGATAAGGGATACCATTGCACTATTGACCCCATTTACAACTTCTCGTCTTATGATGTAATTACCGTTGAGGTCAGCGCTGCTGACCTGGCAGCCTTCCCCAACTCCTTTAGTGGATCTTATACATTCACCAGTGCGGATAATCCTGATGCTCCCAGCTCAGCGATCAATGATCCCCTACCTGGTGCCGTGCTTAGCGGGGAGAATTACACCATCCGCGGAACCGCCTTAGATAATAGCGGCAGCGGCATTGATAGAGTGGAGATCTCCACTGATGCAGGTATGACATGGGAGGTCGCCAACGGCAAGCATAATTGGTATTACGAATGGGAGCTTCCTGAAACAGGCTCATATACCTTGATATCAAGAGCATTAGATAATGATAGTAATCGGGAGGCTATTGGACAAGGCATAGCGGTTACGGTCGATAACCTGCCGCCATGGTCGAACATAGACAACCTGCTGCCGGGGGCTATCTTAACTCAATCGCCGATACCGTTGAGCTTCTCTGCTGGTGATGAAGGCTCCGGTGTCCATCTCGTGCACTTCTCCGATGATAATGGAAGAACCTGGTACCAGGCGGAACACTCCAAGGTTGCCGACAGCAACTGGAGCTATACCTGGAATCCTGTTGCTGATGGACACTATACGGTGTCTAGCCGTGCCACTGACCTGGGAGGGAACATCGAAGAGGAGCTGGATTGGCTGGAGGTGATCGTGGATGGCAACCCGCCTGAGTCGATCATCACCAACCTGACCGATGGACAGATATTATATGACATGCAGTTTACCATGCAGATCCAGGCTTTAGATGACGGCTCTGGGGTGCAAGAGGTCAAGGTTACCACCGATGGCGGGACGACCTGGAACAATGCCACTCGAACAAAGGGATGGAGCTATTACTGGAGCATACCCGAATACGGGATCTACACGGTGGCAAGCAGGGCATGGGACTTCGCCGGCTTTGTCGAGACGCCGGTCTATAAGTCGATCACGGTCAGCTCTCGTGAGAAGCCATCTATCCATGTAGGTGGATACTTCGATACCTACATAGACGAGAGCGGAGGGCACCTGAACCTGTCAATCTATTCACCGGATCAGAATATCAAGTCAGTGGAGATCCTCATATTCGGCACCTCGACCGGCGTCTTTCTCACACCGAATGGAGATCTTTATTCACTTATCATCCCGGTTGGCGCCGGAGCACCGTCGGGACAATATCTCCTGGAGGTCTTGGCGATAAATACCTACGATGTCGGCTCTGATCTGTGGCCTTATCTTAATTGCGGTGAATAAACGAAAGGGGATCAGGCATGTATCGTCCACTATACTCCTTGCTACTAGTTGCGATCGCATTGGGATCGGTTATATTACTCTCCTGTTTAGCTTATTGCGAGTTTGGACATCCTCGCCAGATGACCTTCACCGAGGCTGCCTCGGGCAACCCGGTCATCCTGGCGCATGATGGCGAGCTGCTGGTGGTGTATGATGATGCAAGGCTGCGCAGAACCGAGATCTTCTTCCAGAAGAGCACCGATCATGGCACGAGCTGGATCCCAGAAGTCAGGGTTACCGCCAATGATAATCTTTACTCCGGCTGTCCGGTCATAGCGGTGCTCAATGGCGCCTACCATACCACCTTTGATGATGCATCTGCATATTACTATGCATCCGCCTATCATTATGCCAGTTACGATGGCGGCATGATCTGGGATGCGATGGGATTCTGCGTGAACGATAATGCGGATGCAGGAGATACGGCTTTGGTGGCGCACAAAGGAGAGATACACATCACCTATACACAGGTGACCGGCTACTTCGAGTTCGATGTTTTCTACAAGCATACTAGAGATGGAGGAGAGAACTGGAGCAGCGCTAGGGAGCTATCGGTAGATAATGGCGGTTATTCCGCTATCCTAGCTGATATCGCGGCAAACACCAATGGGCTTTTCGTTGCCTACTCGGACAATCGCAGCGGCAGCTCTCAGATCATGTTTCGCAGAAGCCTTGATGGGGGGAATACTTGGAAGTCGGAGATACAGCTCTCCCAGGCGAGCACTTATGCCGAGCTGGTGGCGATCTGCGCCACGGAGGACACGGTTCATGTTGCCTGGGATCAGGGTGATTCATCAGGGAGCGATATGTTCTACACCAGGAGCAATGACCAGGGCGTCTCCTTCAGCACGCCCCGTCAGGTCAGCTTCGGGGATGGCGATGCAAAGTGGTGCGATATAGCTGCTTATGGCGGCGGGGTACACATTGTCTGGGTAGATAACCGTAGCGGAACCGATGATATTTACTATGTTCGCAGCACTAATAACGGACAGACATGGATGACTGAAATACCGCTGGTTGCGGTTGGATATGATTGCGATCATCCGATAGTGGCAGCCGATGCCAATGGTGTCTATGTGGTCTGGGAGGACTCTCGGCACGGCAATACCGAGATCTACTTTATTCGTGATCATGGAGTGGAGCCAACGCCGACCTTAACACCGACTCCTTCGCCTAGCTCCACGCCTACACAGACGCCTACCGCGACCGATAGCCCCACTTCCACGCCCAGCAAGACGCCTATACCAAGTAGGACCCCGACCAGCACCATAACCGCCAGCCCCACACCGAGCGACACTCCTTATTTCAGCAGTACGCCAACTGAAACGCCTACCGCTACCTTAACGCATTCACCAACCCCAACACCAATAAAGCCAATCGTCCTTCTGGGGGGCTATTGGGACACGAGGCTTAGCAGCACCGATGGGGGTACCTTGACTATCTTAGCGATGTCAACCATCGAAGGGGGATCGATTCACTCCGTTGAACTGTTTTATGCAGGTCAGCCCACAGGAATACAGCTTTACGATGACGGCATGCATAAAGATCTTGCAGCCGGGGATGGAGTCTATGGTTATGTAATTTTCCTGGCGCCGGGAGCGATTGGGCAGCCAGCGACTTTTACGCTGGAGATCTCGGCGAAGAGCAGCCTGGGTGCTCGCAGCGACCCCTTCCCCTACCTGTCGGTGCATTGAGCGAATATTAGGGGACGAACCTCCTCCCACTGGGTGGTAGCATCATGCCATGTATGTGCTATAAGATCTACTGGCTTGCTAGAGCACTATGGTCAAGCCGATGGAAACATTATCCTCCTCATATTCGTACTTGCCGTTTGGAGGATAATTATCCGCATGAGCGATCTCGCTTGTACCTCTTAGGTCCCTTTCGCTTATGAAGTAATGTGTGAATGCCCACTCAAATATAAATTTCTCGCTCAGCTTGAATGATGCGCCGAATGCCAATGAATGTCTTTGGTTATCCAGTATCCACGGTCTTATATAATCATCATCGACAGCAGCGGTCTCGAATGAATAACCAATCCTGCCGTAAGTATCCTCTTTGATCTCAAACTCGCCGCCGATCTGAAGGGCAAACTCGTCGTTCCAGGCTTCGCCATCGTATTCGAGCCATTCCAGGTCTGACCACTGGATGTATCGAATATCGAACTCCAGGTTGCTTTTGTCATTTAGCTTGTAATACAAGCCGACCTTTCCTACAGCAGGTAGTGCGAAATTATCCATCTTTTCATCGCCATCCTCAAGGGTGAATTCCACCATAGGAGAGTAGGAAAGCCCAAGCATTATCTTCTCGCCGGCTTTTATCTTTGTTCCAACCCTGAAGTTGAAGCCGCTGCCGGAAAGCTCCGATACCTCTGGCTTCTGATACTCCTCCTCCACTTCCGGATCAGCATACCACTCCAGGCTATAAAAGTTAGCCGAGAGCATCTCTGCGGTAACGCCAATGGAGACTATATCAGCGATGTTATAGGCTATGGAGGGTGCTATGGCATAGACATTTAAGTATTTTTTTATTGCCATGTACTGTGGAACATATCCCTCGTAGGTCTCCTCTTCCCATCTTTGGTCCACATCGAACGGATTATAGGCTGCCACTCCGATGCCCAGGTTATCGATTCCCAGGTTTGTAGCAACCGCGAAGAAACCGAACATGTTTTCATTCTCGAAGTTCTTTTCCGGCGGTGGAGCGCCTATGTCATCAGGTGTCTTTAGCCTGGTGAAGTACTGGTCGCTGAGCCTTAATATCGGGTTCAAGGTTATGCTCCAACCAGAGACCCCGGCAAGTCCAGCCGGATTATGGAAAATGGAAGTGGCATCGTCGATCCTACAGACAACGGCGTTTGACATCGCCATTGACCTGGTGCCGAGATCGTTGAAGAAAAAACCGTTGGCATAAGCCGTTACCTGCATGAGAGCTATCATAAGGACTGTTATGCCTATGACTCTAAGCTGCTTCATTCATGTCCTCCTTAACAATCGAGCTATGTCGTCTGCACTGTGAACATTCATTCGTAATTCGCTACAAAAGTTCAGTTCATTATAGTCAAACTCAATCAACTGTCAATAGATAGAAAAAACTTACCTGTTTCAAGCAAGACTTTCAAGCAAAATAGGGATCCCAGGAGCTATTTGTAGCTCAACATCGCTCATCTGAAGGTCAGCAAGAATCAATCCCCCCTAGAATTGTACCCCCATGCTTGATGGATCGTAGTGCGTTGCGCTCATATCATCGATGAAGCTAGCACCTAAGTCTCCCATGGCTGCGCTGAGGGAGCCGAAGCCATAGGTCGATAGTTGATTTGCCATGGTCCCCCTTTGAGCCAGGGGGATAAATTAAAGCAACCGGATCAATGGAAATTTCCCAGTCATTTTCATCTTAGCGGTTTCTTTTCTAGTTATTATGAGACCTGCTTATATTATCTTCTGCGAGGAAAATAGGACAACCATAATTTCATTGGGCATCTTTTCTTGACTTGCTGCGAATATCTTCGATATATTGTCTGTATGTCTATTATAGCCATATTCCCCGCCATTTTTTGCGGGGGAGAAGAAGTAAGCAACCTGGTTGCAGAGAAGCTGGGATATCGGTTTATCGATGATCGAATATTAGAAGGCTCTAAGGATACATTCGGCATTCCAGCCGATAGGCTTATCCGCTCCATGCACGATGGACCCTCGTTCTTCAATAAGCTCACCCATGAATACGAGCGCAATCTAGCCTACATCAAGATTATGCTCGCCGATGCGCTTAAAAATGACAACCTTGTTTACCAGGGATATGCTGTCCACCTGATTCCCGCCTCGATTACGCATGTATTGAAGGTTTGTCTGATCGCAGAGAAGAAATATCGCATAAAGCAAGCTATGGCAGCAAAGGGGATGAACCAGAAGGAAGCGGCAAAGATCATAAAGCATGAGGATGGCAAGATGAGCCAATGGACCCAGTACCTCTTCGAGCTTACCCCCTGGGATAAACGGCTTTATGATATCAAGATCCCCATGCACAAGACCAGCCTTGAAGAAGCGGTCGAGCTTATAGCCGAGAATGCACAGATCAAGGCGGTATCTTTTACCTCGCGTTCGCTTAAAGCAGTGGAGGATTTCAAGATCTCCTCGCTAGTTGAGCTTCAACTGCTCAAAGAGGGTGAGGATCTCAAGGGATTGAAGATCTACAGCAATGAGGGTAATGTAACCATCGAGATAAACAAGACGGTAGTAAGACTTGAACACTACAAAAGGTCGCTGGAAGAAATGGTAAAAAAGGTTAAGGGAGTAAAAGATGCCCAGTCCAAGGTAGGAGCAGACTACCAGTATCCGAGCGTGTATCGCACCGACCTCTTCGAGCTTCCCTCCAAGATACTGCTGGTTGACGATGAGAAGGAGTTCGTGCAAACCCTCTCCGAGCGCCTGCAGATGCGTGATATGGCTCCCCAGATCGCCTACAACGGCGAGGAGGCGCTCGACTATGTTGACCAGGAAGAACCTGAAGTCATGGTGCTCGATTTGAGGATGCCCGGCATCGATGGCATAGATGTGCTTCGTCGCATAAAGAGGGAACACCCCAAGGTCGAGGTTATAATACTCACCGGACACGGAACCGACCGGGACGAGAGGGCTGCGAAGGAGCTGGGAGCATTTGCCTACCTGCAAAAGCCGGTAAATATCGATATACTCACCCAGACCCTAAAGGCTGCATACGACAAGGCGAAGAAGGATCGAGGCGATGAAGTAGATGGTACTGGCAAAGAAATGAATAAATAGGATTTATTATCTGGTTTATCGATCATCCTCTTTAGTTCTCAAGAACTGCATTCTCCCAAAAGCCATTGACGAATTACTTGCATAACTGCTGAACCAAATGACAGATTAGATGGTGCTGAGTAAATGGAACTGCTGCGAGCTTTCTTTCGTCGCCTAATGGGCGATAAACAGCCAAAGGAAGACGATGAATCCAGCGAGGGGCTTAAACCGAGATATAGGCGACTCTGGAAATACACCGCGCTTATAACCGCCACCATTACCATACTCCCTTTGCTTTTCATGACCCTGACCAACTACTACCAGTACCAAAGAGTCTTCAAGGACGAGATGATCTACCCGGTGAACCTCATGGTCTCCAACACCAAGCGCACACTGGAGTACTTTCTTGAGCAGCATCTGTCCGCCTTGAGGCTGATCGTAAGCGAAGGCTCGTTCGAGAAGCTTACCGATCAAGCCCGGCTTGCCGCCACCATGCGCAATCTGAAGAACATCTACAGCGACTTCGTGGACCTGGGGGTTATCGACAGCAAAGGCACCCAGCGCTCTTATGTGGGACCTTATGACCTGCTAGGCAAGAATTATAAGGGTCAGGAATGGTTCTATGCGGTCAGCCTGCGGGGAGTCTATGTCAGCGATGTCTTCATGGGCTACCGCAACTTTCCCCACTTTGTCATTGCGGTGAAGAAGGATCTCGGAGGGGATGACTATTATATTTTACGAGCTACCCTCGATATCGATGTATTCAAAAAACATATCCGCAGCCTTGATCTCAAATCCTCTGATGATGCATTTTTAATAAATCGGGAGGGGATCCTTCAGACCCCGTCGAAAATGTTTGGCAAGGAGCTGGATCGCTATCCCTGGCTGCTTCCCTCGTACTCGACGAAGCCGGAGATCATGGGACATACCACTAATGAAGGCAACAGGTATTTACTAGGATACGGATATATCGAGGATTCCCCCTTTATCTTCATAGTGATCAAGGAGCCACAGGCTATGATGCGTAACTGGTTCCGGCTGCGCTCATGGCTTATCGGCTTTTTCATCGGTAGCGTGATCATAATTCTTATCCTTATACTAGGCACCTCTTACTACCTGGTTCTGCGCATTCGCGAGGCGGATCTACGAAGGCAGAAGGTGCTTCATAACATAGAATATACCAACAAGCTGGCTGCAATTGGGAGGCTCGGCGCCGGGGTGGCGCATGAGATCAATAATCCGCTGGCAGTGATCAACGAGAAGGCTGGTCTGATGAAAGACCTGGTCAACCTGTCCGAAGACTTGCCCCACAAGCAGAAATTCGAGCAGAGCATCGCATCGATCTTGAATTCGGTCGAGCGCTGTCGTGCCATAACCCACCGGCTCCTCGGCTTTGCCAAGCACATGGATGTCCAACTGGGACCTATCGACCTGGAGGCATTACTAAAGGAAGTGCTCGGATTCTTGGGCAAGGAGGCAGAGTACCGCAATATAAACATCCGCTTCCATGTACAAAAGGAGGTAACAGCCATAGTTAGCGACCGCGGGCAGCTTCAACAGGTGTTCCTGAATATCCTGAACAATGCCTTCGAGGCGATAAAAGATGGCGGAAACATAGATATTACCATCGAGAAAAGCGGCGATAAGTCGGTTGCTGTTACTATTGCCGATGACGGTGAGGGCATACCAAAGGAGAACCTGAAATATATCTTCGAGCCTTTCTTTACAACAAAGAAGGGCTATGGAACCGGCTTGGGGTTGTCTATCACCTATGGTATAGTAAAAAAGCTGGGCGGCGATATCGAGGTTACAAGCAAGGTGGGCAAGGGAACATCGTTCAAGGTTACGTTTCCGACAAGTCAATACAATCTTTAGGATTTTATAATGGAACCAAAGAATGCGGATCAACTGTTGCGACATCGCAACAGTAAAAGATCTTAAAAAATGGGAGACAGTAATGGAAAAGGATAAGATGCGGGTGCTGCTGGTCGATGACGAGGTAGAACTGGTCGATACCGTGGTTGAGCGATTGCATCTCAGGGGAATAGATGCCAAGTACGCCACTAGCGGGGAACAAGCACTGGAGCTTATTAAGAATGAGGATTTTTCCGTTGTCGTTGTCGATGTCAAGATGCCCGGACTCGGGGGCATAGAGTGCATGGGGAAGATAAAAGATATAAAACCGAACCTGCCAGTTCTATTGCTAACCGGTTACGGCTCGGCAAAGGATGCAGAGGAGGGCTTGAAGGCGGGTGCTTATGACTACCTGGTCAAACCTATAGACATAGAAGACCTGATGGAGAAAATGAAGCAGGCGATTGGTAAAGAAACGGAGAATTGCAATGAAGCAGGATGAACACGGGTTCCTCAAGGCGGATGGACTGCGCTTCTTCGGGCTGATAACCGCGAGTTTATCGCATGAGATAAACAATGTTCTTGCCATTATCAATGAATTTGGCGGTCTATTAAACGATGTTGTCTATATGGCTCAACAAGGCAAACCTCTTCCCTTGGATAAGCTGGAGAGGATATCGGATGGAATATCAGTGCATATCAAGCGCGGGGAGGAGCTGATAAAAAGACTGAACCGCTTCGCTCACAGCGTTGATGAGCCGGCTAAAACAGTGAAAATAAACGATCTATTGAGCGATATAACCGAACTTTGCCGTCGCCTGGCATCCATGCGCAAGGTTGAGCTGAGCGCCGAGTTGCCTGATATACTGGTAACCGTGCATCATAACCCGTTCAAGCTGATGCAGATGATCTATGGATGCCTGGAAATAGCCATAGGCGCCTCGCAGGCAAGCGGGGGGGTTACAATTGACTTCTACGATTCCGATCAAGGAGTTACCGTAATAATAAGGTCGGATCCGATAGATAAGAATGGAGATCTTAACCAAAGGATGGGGCAGCTTAGCATACTCGCCGAACGACTGGGAGCTAAAATAACCCTGGGTAAAGAATCTGATGTAAAGGACGCATTTTATATAAATATCCCTTCAGTAATGCCTGGAATATATGATGACGAGGGGAAAGAAACATAGATTAAAGGAGTGAAAATCAAATGAGCGATGATATCAGGGTGCTCCTGGTCGATGACGAGGAGGAGTTCACCAGGCTCCTGGCAGAAAGGCTACGAGCCAGGGGGCTGGTGGTTGATACCGTGCCCAATGGCTTGGAGGCTATTAAAAAGGTGAAGGAGCATAACTACGATGCGGTACTGCTCGACATGGTCATGCCCCAGATGGATGGCATAGAGACGCTTAAGCATATACATGAGATGAACGAGGAGCTACAGGTTATCCTGCTCACTGGACACGCGACCGTGCAAAAGGGGGTCGAGGCTATCAAGCTCGGCGCCATGGACTTCTTGGAGAAACCGGCTGACCTTAAGAAAATAATGGAGAAGATACAGGAAGCAAGGAAGCAAAAGATGCTGCTTATGACCAAGAGGATGGAAGATACAATCGATGACATAATAAAAAAGATGGGCTGGTGAACTTTATTACATTCAAAGGAGATGGATATGGTGAAGATAGTGCTTGTCTCCGAGATCATGATCCCGATAGAAGATTATCTGAGAATAAAGCGGTTATCAACCATGATGATCACATCGGCAAGGCAATCTACGAGATGGTCGATTACAATGTAAGCCTCCTGCCGGTGGTGAAAGATAATAAGATTATCGGAGTGCTTCGTTCGGTGGAGCTTTTGCATACCCTATCCTCGATTGTACTTGAAGAATGAGAAACAATAGAACTCGAATCGAATATCCATTCTAAAAAAGGAGTTGTAGATGGCTGAATATGAGCTGGAAGCCAAGAATGAAGATGAACAGAAGACCAAAAAAAGCCTGCTCCAAAGAATGAAGCCCAAGGAGAACGGACGGAGATTATTCTTTATACTTGTTGGATTGTTCCTGTTTTTCCTGATATATCTCTCGCCTCCCTTGCCCGATGCGGTGGATCCTATGGGAAAGGTATTCCCCTTGACCGACCAGGGCAAGTCTGCTTTAGCGCTGTTTTTTCTCGCCGCTGTCTGGTGGGTCTTCGAGGTTGTCCCCATCGGCATAACAGCCATCACCATCGGCGTTGTTCAATCGACCTTTCTGATCCGTGATACACGCACCGCCTTCACCGATTTCATGGATCCCTCGGTATGGTTTATCTTTGGCTCCCTTGTTATTGGCTTGGTCTTCACCAAGACGGGCATAACCAAGCGCATGGCATACAAGATGCTGGTCATAGTGGGTGAGCGGACGAGCATGATCTACCTGGGCTGCTTCAGCATCACCTTTTTTATGACCTTTATCATGGCGCATA
Source organism: uncultured bacterium (assembly GCA_964448115.1). Classification (GTDB taxonomy): domain Bacteria; phylum CAYUVA01; class CAYUVA01; order CAYUVA01; family CAYUVA01; genus CAYUVA01. The sequence goes on along the minus strand of CAYUVA010000036.1, from coordinate 17,565 downwards.
CCGCGGTGGCTGCGACCATATTCCCTTTGCTTATGGCTATCTACTCCATGTATAGCGATGATGAAAAACCGACCCGCTTTGGCAAGGGGCTTTTCATCGGCATGGCTTTCATCGCTGGGGCTGGAAGCATCGTTACATTGCTCGGCGCTGCCAGGGGTGCTGTGGCTATCGGCTTCTTCAGGGATATAAGCGGGCGCGAGGTCTCGTTTTTCGAGTTGTCCTATTACATGTTCCCGGTTGGCATAGCTATGTTAATCATCCTTTATCTTTTCTTTTGGTTCATATTCAAGCCGGAGAAGAAACGGATACCTGGCTTGCGGGAGCGCTCCAAGATGCTCTACGAGCGATTGGGTCCCATCACCTTAAAGGAGATAGTTACTGCCATACTTGTTTTCGGAGCCATACTATTTTTAAGCCTGCGCTCCTTTATTCCCGCACTTAAGCCTTTCGATAAAAGCGCTGTCATCCTCATAACCACGGTCTGTTTCTTCTTGTTTAGAATACTCGATATAAAGGACCTCGAGGATGTCTCCTGGAACATAATCTTGCTGTTCGGGGGAGCGATGAGCATCGGCTTTTGTCTCTGGCAGACTGGGGCAGCGAAATGGCTGGCTGTGCACTGGCTCGCCATGTTCGAGAAATCACCTGCCTTCGTTTTTATCATGGCAATCACCTTCTTTGTATTAATCATGACCAATTTCATCATGAATGTGGCAGCGATAGCGATCTCGTTACCGGTGGCGCTGGTGATCGCCCCATACTTGAATGTCGCTCCAGAGGTCATCCTGTTCTCCGCATTGGTCGCTGCTGGGATGCCATTTCTACTCCTGGTTGGCGCTGCCCCAAATGCCATTGCCTACGAGAGCAAGCAGTTCACCTCCGGGGAGTTCTTCCTCTATGGTATCCCGGCTAGTATCATATTGATGATCGTGATCGGTATCTTCGTTAGGTTCATCTGGCCGGTCATGGGGATGCCTATAATGTTGAAATAACTAATGTTGGCAAAATAATGAGATCCCTTGTTCATCTTTCCTTGACCCTTTTAATCTCGATATCTTTTTGTATCTTGGGATGCAAGGGGGATGATAACGACAAAGGCGAGCTGGACAGGCTGTTTTCATACCTGGAGCACGAGAGTGAGAATGCCAGGATCATGGCCATAAAGAAACTAGGAGATATCGGTGGGGATCGAGTAGTAAAAAAGTTGCTTGAGCAGCTTCCCAACCAGACCGTTTCGGTCAAGATAGCCATCCTGCGCACTTTAGGTAGAATGCACGATACCAGGGCGATCCCGGCTTTGATAAACAGCCTTGGCGACCCAAAGTATAGCATCTGGAGGGAGGCAGCCGGAGCGCTTGTTTTATTTGATAAGGCAGCGGTGAATTCGCTAATCGATAACCTCTCCAATCCGAATCCCTTGATCGCCGGTCGTTGTGCATTATGCCTAGGCAAGATCGGCGATGCCAGGGCGCTACCATACCTCAAGGCACAGGTGCCGGGGGAGAATGACTATGTGGAGGCTAACGCTGCTATGGCATTGGCGAACTTCGGCGCCGAGGAGCTGGCATACCTGGCATCAAGGCTACCCCAGGCATCCCCTAGCGCACAGAGGAATATTGCCAATGCACTCGCCTTAGCGGAAGGACCTGGCATTTCGGTGCTCAAGGAGCAACTATCAAGCACCGATCCCAACCTGTTAAGCGCTGTGCTTGAAGGCTTAGGCAAAGCCAAAGATCCATCAGCGATACCGGATATAATAAGCAAGCTAGGGCATCACAGTCCAGCGGTGCGGGGAGCGGCAACGACAGCCCTTGGGGAGATCGGCGATGCGCGAGGATTAAAGGCAGTGCTGATCGCTTCGCACGATGATGATGTGCTCGTTTGCCTGAAAGCTAACCTGGCGGTTCGCAAGATGGTCGAGGATGCGCAGCTTGCCGATGCGCTAGTGGCGGCATACAGCCCGTATCCAGAGCAGCGACTGCAAGCATTAGCCATCCTCGATGGATACGAGGGAGAATTCATACTCGATTGCCTTGAACGGCTAGCCGAGGATGAAGAGCCTGCAATAAGGGAGTTGGCTAAGGAGATCCTGGAAAAAAGAGCCATGAATGACAGAAAGGAAAACTAAATTATCAAATTGGAAAATAAAACTTATAAAATGTAAAATATTTTTTATATACTCTAGCCATTAAATTCTGCACCGGTTACCATACTACATTTTAGGATGAGCTGATAGGCAATAGCCTTTTGAACATAATCACCGATAGGAGTATAATGCGGACTATGAGTATGAAAAAGTACTTCATCTTAGATACAAATGTCCTGTTGCTGGATCCAGAAGCCTTCTGCAAGTTCGCTGATAATATCGTGGTTATCCCCATCTCGGTAGTCGAGGAGATAGATACCTTCAAGCGAGATCTAAACGGCTTGGGGCGCAATGCCCGCCATGCGATAAGGCTGCTCGACAAGTTCAGGCGCAAGGGGAATCTTTCTCAAGGCGTCGAGGTCAACGATAAAGGCGGCGTTTGCATGGTCGATCTCGGCTCCGGGGATAGAATCGAGCTTCCCCCTACATTTGCCAGAGATAAGGTCGATAACCGTCTGCTGGTTACCGCTTTGAGCTTGATGAAAAAACAAGCCGAGGTTCCGGTCATCCTGGTTACAAAGGACGCTAATCTGCGCATAAAGGCGGATGCGTTGGGAATAAAGCCGATGGACTACGAGTCCAAGAAGGTGGAGATCGAGCACCTGTATCGTGGCTTCTCAGAGGTTCAGGTAAATTCAAAGCAGGTACAACAATTCTATAATGATGGCGCTATAAAACTGGATAAGGAGAATTTTTATCCTAATCAATTTGCCATATTGAAGGGTGATGATGGCTTGGCATCCGCACTGGCTAGATTTCATCATGATAAGGGTATGCTGTTGCCGCTTGATATCCCGCATCAGGTCTGGGGCATAAGTCCTAGAAATACCGAGCAGAGCTTCTGCTTCGATCTTTTGCTTGATGATGGGGTAAACCTGGTAACCCTGGTGGGCAAGGCTGGGACGGGCAAGACATTGCTCGCCATCGCTGCTGGGCTGGCAAAAACAGTCGATGATGGGATCTACGAGCGCCTGCTGGTCAGCCGCCCCATCTTTCCGCTAGGTAGGGATATCGGCTATCTGCCGGGGGATGTAACCGAGAAATTAGCACCCTGGATGCAGCCTATCTTTGATAATCTCGATCTCATCTTTCAACATAAGAAAAAAGACAGGAAACAATCGGCGGACTACTATCAGCTCATTAGACAGGGACTGGTGCAGATCGAGCCTTTAACATATATCAGGGGAAGGAGCATCCCGCGGCAGTACATAATCGTAGATGAGGCGCAGAATCTCAACCCGCATGAGATCAAGACCATAATCTCCCGCGCTGGAGATGATGCAAAGATCGTGCTCACCGGAGACCCCTACCAGATCGATAACCCGTTCCTCGACTCGGCAAGCAACGGATTGAGCTACCTTGTTGAGCGCTTCAAGGGACAGGAGATCAGCGGTCATGTAATGCTTTTCAAAGGTGAGCGATCCAAGCTCGCCGAGCTGGCTGCCAACCTGCTTTGATAAAACATACAAGGGAGATATGACAAGATATGAACCTGGGCAAGGTCATCGGAACCGTAGTTGCAACCCGCAAGGACAGCAAGCTGGACGGATGCAAGATGCTGATCGTGCAACTTATCGACCCTGACGGCAAGCCGGAGGGTGGATATGTGGTGGCGATCGACACTGTAGGCGCTGGCGCTGGCGAGACCGTGCTCATCGTGCGCGGAAGCTCTGCCAGAATGACCAGGAACTTCGCCCAGAGCCCGGTAGATGCTGCCATCGCTGCTATCGTCGATACTATCGACTTCAACCAGCCTAAAAAGAAGAGTAAATAAAATAGAAGCGGAGGTTTGTTATGGATTTTGAGAATATTTTGTTCGAGATCAAGGATGATATAGGCGTTCTGACTATCAACCGACCCAAGGTGCTAAATGCGCTAGATGATAAGACCTTCTCCGAGATGGAGTGCCTGCTTTATCAGTTGATCAACGAGGATAAAGTCAAGGCATTGATCATCACTGGCGCCGGGGAGAAATCCTTCGTCGCCGGAGCTGATATCAGCCAGTTTACAAAGATGAGTCCGGATGATGCAGCCAAGGCTTCTCGTCGAGGTCAGGAGCTGTTCGGGCTTATCGAGAATCTCCCCTTCCCGGTCATCGCTGCGGTAAACGGCTACGCCTTGGGTGGTGGCTGCGAGCTGGCATTGGCTGCTCATGTCAGGATCGCCTCGCAGAATGCCAAGATTGGAGTCCCTGAAGTCAAGCTGGGGCTTATACCTGGCTATGGAGGCACCCAACGGCTTATGCGCCTGGTCGGTAAAGGACGCGCCCTTCAGATGATATTGTCCGGAGATCCCATTGATGCCCAGGAGGCTTATCGGATAGGATTGGTTAATAAGGTCGTTGTGCTGGAGGAGCTTATCGAGGCAGCGTTTGATATGGCGAGGAGCTTCCTGAAAAACGGACCTATAGCCTTGCGGTTTGCCATCGAGGCGGTCAATCACGGCGCCGAGATCACCCTGATCGAGGGCACCAGGCTGGAATCCAAGCTCTTCGGGCTGCTTTTCTCCACCGAGGATATGAAGGAGGGAGTCAGCGCCTTCCTCGAAAAAAGAAAGGCTGAGTTCAAGGGGAAGTAGATTGCCTGATGGTTAACTGCTTTTCTTTGACAATAAATATTTATTAAAATAGAATAACATAACATTGAGAGAATTTTTCGATCCCAGTAATAATGTCAGCCTATGAACGAACTTTTACAGGAGGTTGTAGGATGAATACCAGGAATAAATACACGAGCATTATAGTCGGTTTGATGCTGTTTATCATGGCATTGAATCCATCTATATCCCGGGGATATTATCCCATCTGTGGTACCATCGAGAGTAATATGACCTGGTTGGAGTCATATTCTCCCTATGTCATAACCTGCGATTCCACGATAGCAGCCGGGGTAACCGTTGAAATAGAACCTGGCGTCATCGTCAAGTTCTTGACCGCCACCCAACTGGAGGTAAACGGGATCCTGAAGGCTATCGGCAGCGAAGGACAGCCGATCACCTTCACTGCCAACATCAACTACGAACCATCGGCATGGGATGGCGTAATCTTCAATGACCTGAGCCAGGATGCCATATTCGACCCCCAGGGCGAGTATCAAAGCGGCTGTACTTTGCAGCATTGCATAATCCAGTATGGTGGACCTGGGGTAAAGATCTTAAATGCCAGCCCTTATATATATGGCTGCCAGTTCTACGATAATGGTCAGGGAGACGGCAGCGGTGGCGGAATCTACATCGAAGGCTCCTCGTTGCCCAAGATCAAAGAAAATCTTTTCTCTGGCTATCATGTCTATGCGGGAATTTATATAAACAACGCCTCACCGCAGGTGTTGTCAAATCTATTTATCGATCTTACCAGCACAGGCAATGGCATCCAGGTGGAGGGAAACTATGCGATGCCGTTGATCCGGGATAACCTGATGGATAATTGCCATGGTGCGGGGGTACTGGTCTCCAACTTTGCTCAGCCTAACATTCAAGAAAACCTGATTGTCAACAACGACAACTCCGGGATCATAGTAGCCAATCACGGAGCGCCAAATATCGAGAATAACTATATTTTGTATAACTACATTGGCGGCAGTGGTGGCGGAATCTCGGCTGTCAGCCCCTCCAATCCCTCCATTTTCGATAACTATATATGCCATAACTCAGCACATTCACGAGGTGGAGGTCTTTACCTTGAGAAGGGAAGCCTAATCGGCAACTACATCGCTCACAATACAACTATCACCGCGGGAGGCTCTGGATTATTCATTACCGGCGATGGTTTGAATATCGAGCTTAACAACATCGTTTACAACCAGGGGATCGTTGGGGGGATAGTATTCGAGGGAAATTCACTGGGTAATTTTGCCAACAACAATATCTTGGGCAATCAATACGCTCAGTTCTACAACAACTCCACAAGCGATCTCACCGCTACCTTCAACTGGTGGGGCACGGCGGATCCAGCCCAAATAGAGGATGCTATTTATCACAGCGTTGATAATCCCGCTAAGGGAACTGTTACTTATGATCCCTATCTCGACACCGCGGCGGTAGATGCCATGCCCCCGGAGCCGGTCAACTTCTACGCCAATCCAATCGGCGATGATATAACCATGCGCTGGGATGTGCCGATCGCTCCCGATATTGCTGGATTCAAGATCTACTTCGATACTGACCAGAGCGGTCATCCTTATGACGGTCAAGGCTCGCCGATAGATGTGGGCAATGTTAGCGGCTATCTTTGGGAGGATGTACCCGGTGGTCATATCTACTATATCGCAGCCACAACCTATGATAGCTCTGGCAAGGAGAGCTTTTACAGCCAGGAGATCAACTGCTATGTTATTCCGCCTACGGCAACGGCAACCCCGACCGATTATGTCTCGCCTACGCCGACATCGACCCCGACGGTTACCAACACGCCGACCTCGACTCCCACTCCTGTCTTTACTATATGGTATGTCGATGACAGCAATACCGGCTACGAGGACGGCTCTGCGGATCATCCTTATCGTCTCATATCTTCTGCCCTGGGGGTAGCTAATCCTTATGACCGCATTCATGTTGCTGGCGGCTTGTATAGCGAGCGCCTCTTCATCTTCAAGTCTAATATCACCATCGAGGGGGCTTATGATGGACGCTCATGGGTGAAAGATCCGTTTAATAATATCTCCGAGGTACAGGGAAGCTCCATCGGGCCGACCATAGTCATTCAGAACTTGAACAATGTCAACATCGATAGCCTCAAGGTAACCAATGGCACCAAGGGTATCGAGATAAACCATGCTGATGGGGTCATAAGAAACTGCTTCATTACCAACAACACCGGTGGAGTCTCTGGCAGCGGCATAGATATCAGGGATGGCTTCTTTATCATCGAGAACAACCTGATCACCAACAATCAGGCATCCTTCGGAGGGGGGGGACTGAATATAGCCGATGGCAGCGATGTAACCGTGCGCAACAACACCTTTGATTCAAACAATGCTCCAAAGGGAAGCGCTATCTATGTAGGCGACCCCTCAACCTCGCTCTTGGAGAACAATATAGCCTCCAATAACAGCGGCATGGGAGCATTTTATGCACAGAACTCCTCTAGCCTGCCGGAGGTCTATCATAACAACATGTCCAACAATGTGCCTTCCAATTATGGTGGTGCTTTGCCCGATCAGACCGGCATAAACGGGAATATCATGGTCGATCCCTTATATGTAGCCGGTCCCTTGGGGAGCTTTTACCTTATGAACTGGGAGGCAGGCGATCCCGTAACCAGTATGTGCGTCGATGCAGGGAGGCAGGCATCCTCTGCGACCTTTGTTTACGACTATGCAACCCGCAAAGACGGTGTGTTGGATAGAGGGACGGTTGACATGGGGTATCATTATCCCGGCGAGACACAATGGCCTTACCTGCAAAGGGATCGCGCTCATCGCGGCACCAGCCCCTATGAGGGCGTGGAGATAATGACCTTGGGATGGAGTTTCTCCACCAGCTACTGGGTGGATAGCTCAGTGGCTATCGCTGATCGCTTCAAGGGGCTTTATGTCGGCTCCAATGATGATAAGCTGTATGCGCTAAATGTTGATGGTACCATGCGCTGGAGCTATCCTACCGGGGGCGATATCATCGGCGCACCCGCCCTGGCTGATGATGGCAATGTTTGGTTCGGATCCTCGGATAATAAGCTGTATGTAGTCGATAAGGCAGGAAGCCTGGTTTATTCCTATGACCTGCAATCCTCCATCACCACTGCGCCGGTGGTCGCCAGCAACGGCAGGGCTTATGTCGGAAGCGAAGCCAACCGTCTCTACTGCATCGACAGCGCCAAGGGCTTGCAATGGAGCTACACAACTGGGGGAGCGGTGCGCGGCGCCCCGTGCATATCCGGCAGCTACATCCTGTTCGGATCCGATGACAACAAGGTTTATTGCTTAAACAGCGATGGCAGCCTGGCTTGGAGCTACCCAACCGGGGGACCGGTTGCAAGCGCTATAACAGCAAATAAGCAGGGGAAAATCTTCTTCGGCTCTGATGACAACAATGTCTATGCCTTGAACTCTGATGGCTCGTTATATTGGAGCTATCCTACTTACGGCGAGGTCAAGACATCGGTAGCACTGGCGCCGGATGGATCGGTTTACTTTGCTTCCTTGGATGACAATCTATATAAGCTCGGCTCCACCGGTATATATCAGTGGAGCTTCGACGCCGGTGCGGATATCTATTCATCCCCCTCGGTCGATTCGCAAGCAAGGGTTTATTTCGGGGCTGACAACGGCATCATGTATTGCCTGAATAGCGACGGCAGCCTGCTGTGGAGCTTCGCTGCCTCGGCAAGGATACGCAGCTCCCCTGCGCTTGGCGCCCAGCGGGTGGTTTACTTCGGTTCTCGCGACTACAAGGTCTATGCCCTGGCTCAGGCAACAGATACCCCGACCGCCACGCCGACCCGCACGCCGACAAACACGGCGACCAATCCTCCCAGCCCGACTCATACTCCCACCCAGATACCGACCGCAACGCCATCATATACGCCGACAAAGACTCCTACGCCCACAGAATACATGAGTCCAACGAGCACCCCCACCATGACGCCAACAGTTACCCCTTCAGGGCATCCGACCCATACACCGACAGGATCAGCCACGCCGACTCCAGGACCGCTGTTAGGACCGCCTATGATTATTGATGGACCAATAGTGATCTACGATAAGACCACCGCCGTCTTCAGGTGGAGAACGGATCGCCCGACTACTAGCATTGTCGAATATCAATCAGCAAAGGGCACCAAGGAGACCGTGTCGGATGAGGAACTCGTTTGCGATCATCACCTGGCAATCGAGGGAAGCCTAACTCCGGGAATGACATACAGTTATACAGTAGGAGGTACTGATGAGCTTTCCCAGTCGGTTACCAGCGCTAGCCGTTCCTTCACTACTTATCAAAACAGGGACTTTGCACCCGCCATCATCGAGGGACCCAAGATAGTCGATGTGGGACCAAACAAGGCGCTTGTCTATCTGGTTACCGATGAGCCGACCTTGGCAACGCTGACTTATGGCACAGAAAGCGCCAGCGACAAAGAAGTGCATACTACCACCATGTACGATTGCGATATGCTGATCACCTTAGGCGACCTGGCTCCAGATACCAGGTATTATCTCGATGTAACCGTAACCGACTCGGATAGCAGGAATACCAGTGCGCAGCGGATCTACTTCAAGACCCTATCAGCGCCCAAGAACTCGCGACCATTGCCCTTGGTGGGTCCACTTGTGATCGCTCAGACAGAAGATACAGCCTACTTCTATTGGTACACCGACCGGGTTACCAATGCGAGCGTATCCGGCATATCATCGGGCAAGGAAGCCTTTGGCATTACGGACAGTTCCCTGAGCAAACGGCATATCACCGCGGTCGGCTCGCTTACTCCTGGAAGCACTTACCAGGTCTCCATCGGTGGCACCGATTATGATGGCAATCCGCTTGAGTTCAACGAACCGCTTTACTTCAAGGCGTTGAGCGCGCCGGATGTCTCCGCGCCAGTGATCATTGCCGCTGCTGAGATAATGCAACTGGATAGCGATAGCTGCCTGGTTTACTGGCAGACCGATGAGCCTTCCTCATCCACGGTTTACCTAGCCAAGCAAGGCTCCGAGGCGGTTCACCAGTTCGCCATCTTAGGCTTGCGCACCGAACATGCAGTTACACTGACCCAGTTGGAACCGGGCACCACCTACCAGTACTGGATAGAGTCGGTTGATGTTTCGGGCAATGTCGCCTCCTCAAAGGTTGCCGGTACCGGAAGCAGCCTGCCGTTGGATACCTTTACCACAAGCTCTACTAATAGCAAGGCAGCTCCCAATATCGATGTGAACAAGATCAGGGTCGATGCTAGCAACCGCACGGTTACCATCCAGTTTACCACTGATCAATTGACTACAGCGTGTGTTTACTACGGCAAGACTTCCAATATGGAGTTTATGAAGCACGATTTCGGCTACTCATACAAGCACTTCGTCTCCCTGACCGACCTCGACATTGGCACCGATTATTACTACCAGATAGTTGCCAGGAACCTGAACCGCCAGGAGCGACAGACCGTGGTTTACTCGGTTTCCACCCAGATCGAGCCGGATATTACCGAGCCTGGCATCACCTACCAGGCAATGACCCATCTGTCCCCTTATCTGGCCAGGTTGGAATGGACGACCGATCAGTTGAGCCACGGGTATGTGAGTCTTTATGATAACATCGACGACCTATTCATGGCAGATATGGAGGTGGATCTCAATCACACCGCTTACCTGTACAACCTCAGCCCGTTCAAGAGCTACCAATACACGGTTTACTCCAAGGATACGGCACAGAATCAGGCGGTCAGCGATGCGGTGAGCTTCGATAACAACTATCAGCCAAAGCCTTTGATCATGCTCGGCGGATACCTGACCAGCTACATCTCTCAAAGCGCCGGTGGCAGCATCACCTTGGCAGCGCTTTGCCGACCGGAGGTGGAGCATGTCGAGCTGACTGTCGGCGGCATGGGTACAGGTATATTCCTTTACGATGATGGCACTATGGGAGATATCGCTGCCGGGGATAACCTGTACATGGTCTCATTCACCGGGCTGCCTCCGGGGACTCCGGCAGGTGATTACCTGGTGGAGATGACCGCTGAGGATAGCTACGGTAATTCCTACACCTGGCCCTACTTCGATATCTATGGACCCAGCGCCTCCTATCAGGCATTCGAGGTGCTTGACACTGCAAGATACGATTGGCTAGTCAACTACTCCGAGGTTCTAAATGGAACTGGATATGAGGGAACGAGCAAGCAGTCAGTTCCCTTTATACTAGCCGGTGGATACTGGGATACGTTGGTAACTACGCCAGAGGGGGGCGTCTTCAACATGCTGGCCATTCCGCTAGATTCCATAGGCGGTGGTTGTGATGATATCAGCTCGCTGGAGATATACTTCGGCGGTCAGGGTACCGGTGTGCTTCTGCTCGATAATGGCTCTTCAGGAGACTGGGCGCCTGGAGATTGCGTTTATGGATTATACGCTCCCATTGAGGCGGGAATATCGCCATTAAGAGCAATTCTAGAATTAAGGGCATTCCAAACCGACGGCGCACAGTCCGGCATGTATCCCTATCTTAATATATGGGAATAGAACCATAGGAGCATTTAAATCATTTAAAAATCGAACTGCTTTCTATACAATGTTGATCGATTGTTGAAAGTACCTGGAAACCTGCACTGGATATCCAGGAAAGAAAAACCTCAGGAGGTTAATAGAATGACCGAGAAAGACAAAAAAGAAACCACACGGGAAGAAGCCAAGACCCAGGATCCAGAGGGGATCAAGAAGCCATCGTTCGATGAGAAATCAAAAACCATGGAATACGAGCACGAGGGACAGTACTATCAATACAAGAAGGGCGGAAGATGGATAACCACCGTTGCCGGAGTAGCCCTTATCCTATCGCTGGTGTGCTTTATTTACATCCTTAAGTACCTTCCCGCGGTCAGCGAGAACTTCGATTACTTTACCGAGAAGGTGGTAGAGATCGAAAAAAGGCTCGATAACATCGAAAAAGACATCACCATTTTAGAGACAAAGATCGGCGGTGGTGCGTATAATGCCGAGGTGCAGAATCTCAAGCAGAGCATCGTGGTGCTGGAGGATGTGATCAAAAGATCCAACGGCAAGGCAGAGCTTCAAGCCACAACGGTCAAGACCGAGATGGAGAGGCTGATCGAGCAGCTCCAGGAAAAGGCTCCAAAAGACAAGGAATAACCATAAATTCATTTGCCTGCCAGAGCCAAGACGCAGTCAAAGTATTTTCAAAAAAGAAGGATTAAAATACTGGTGCTAAAGTCTGTCAAATTCTGGTGAACTGCCTGGATGATATACCGTGTATAGATAGGTCAGGAAAACCTTGAATCCAAGTGTTGAAAAAGCGGTCGGACTCATCGACGCAAACCTGATCAAGTTCATCGATGAGGGCTATGCGCAGGCTCTCAAGGAAGAGATCCCATCACCATTAACCTTCTATGGGATAAAGCAGCGAAAGCTAAAGGAGATAGCCACCGAGTTCGTGCGCATAAATCGACATCGCCTTGATGAGCAGTTCACATTGCAGTTGGTCGATAAGCTATGGACAAGCCTGGTAAGGGAGCATCGGATAACTGGGATCTATATTCTGGGCATGTTCCCCAATATGATCGAAAAGCTCTCCTGGAATGTCCTGGAGCGTTGGATCATGTACCTGGTCGATTCTGAGGGTTGCGATATTCTTGGCATCGAGGTAGTCGGTAAGAATGTCGTCGCCCATCCCCAGCGCCACTTCCGGCTTGAGGAGCTGGCAGATGCAGAAGACCCCTGGCACCGGAGACTTGCCATAATTTCAACCCTGCCATTCTTGAGACAATCGGAGCCAGACCCGACATTTTGCTACTCCATCGCCAAGATCCTTCTGGGAGACAAGGAGGCGAATGTACGCAAGGCGACCGGGCGAGCCTTAAAGGAGGCTATCCGGGTCGATGCCATGCGAGGAAGGGAGTTCGTGATGGATAATATCAACAAGATAAACATCACACTGTTCAAGGAGATCCTCCCCGTTTTCCCACCCAAAGAGCAAAAGGTTCTCTCAAAAGCCTACCAGAGAGCTTGATAAGCATTATCAAGATGCAGAATCTTTATCTTCTGGCTACAAATCATCCCTAGCACCTCGCCTAGTTACCCACCATAAATACAACAGGTATCCAAGCAAAACCGCCGTGCCGGTAATACCGACGATAGTTATCACCTGCATCAGGGTCTGATGGAACAATGACAATAGGGAGATATGTAAAATAGCGCCTAATAGAATTACATAAAGATATCCTTTGAATTTGTTTGCCATTATGTAATTTATCAGCACGAAGGCAATAGCAACCGGAGATACTGCAATGGGAAAAGCCCTGAAATAGGGAACTGCTGGTAGGAAGTTCTCCCCGAAGATTAAAGCTATCTTGTCCGGGAAATGCCAGCATATCGCGATGCCAGCCGCCAGGGAAAGAACAGCCAATGCCAGGCTCTTTAATAGCAAACCATGAGGTTTCTGCTTCAGCGATACGCAAGCGGATATCTTAGGAAACATTGCCATTGAGATAGCGGTACAAAGAAAGATAAGACCTCGCCCCACCATCGATGCCGCCGAGTAATACCCGGCTTGAATGCCACTGAAAAAGTGCTTGACTACCAGGATGTCTATATTGGTAATTATCCCAAAGCATACCAAAGTAATCAGCGCAGCACCGAAGAAGTCCTGGATATCTTTTTGTTGAAGGTGCAGCCCGATCGCCTCCTTGTGTTCTCTGCCTCGCTTCTGTGGATAAGCATGCATGGAGTAGCCATGACTTGAACGGATGAAGAATGAGAATATGACGATCAATGTAACCAGCGCTGCCAATGCCACACCGCTCATTGCACCATTGACGCCAAGGCTCATCAGGGCAAGGGTTACTCCGAACAAAAGGCGTAAAAAAGCCTGAAGAAAAATGCCCATACCGAAGCTATAGAACCTACCCAATCCCTGCAGGACACCGAGCCCAAGCGGCAAATATAAAGAGATGAACAATGTTACCCCCAACAAAATTACTGGCACCAGAGAACCGATATGGAAAAAGGAGGATATCCAACCGGATGCAAGACTGAAGATGAAAAATCCAATGATGCCTAGGATCAAGAATCTGAAGGCAAAAGCCTTAATTAGGTAGGTTATCTTGCGATACTCGCTGCGGGCATAGAACATGGAGACATACTTGGCGATGATCGTCTGGGTGGTATTTAACGGGATGCCAATAACCAGCAGAAGGGTAAGCAAGGCGTTTAATATCCCATAGCCATTCGGACCAAGCTCCCGGCTCATGAATATATGAAAGATATAATAAGAGACATTCGCCGACATGGTGGCGATGAACAGGATGGTGCTATCCTTGATCAGCGTGTCCTTCGCTATTCCATCGAGATCCTGCGCCTGGCTCATAGTCTAAATATACCACAATTATCATGCTATCGCTTCGATAAGATGGTTGGGCAATTATCAGGTGAACCTTGACATCGAAATCTGTGGAAGGCTATCTTAAGTAGATATATGATACAATAACTAAGGAGGTAACTCGATGAGAGAATTCAACTGGGACCAAGCCATTACAAGTTGTTCACCGTATCCTTACACGCTGGCGGTATCGCTCGATAAAAGCGGCAAGCCGAACATTATCGGGATTGCGTGGTGGTCAATCGTATCTTGGGATCCACAGATGCTGATGATCTCGGTAGGACACGCCCGGTACTCATATCAGTGCCTGAAGCACCTGCCCCAGTTCACGCTCAATTTCCCCTCCGAGGAGATGGCAAAGGGCGCCTGGCTCTGCGGCAAGGTCTCTGGAAGGGAAACCGACAAGGTCAAGGCGACTGGCTTTGCACTCAAGGACTCCGAGCATGTAAAACCGCCGATTCTGGCTGATTCAACCGTAGCCTTCGAGTGCGACGTGGTCCAGCAGGTCGAGACGGGAGACCATACCGTATTCATCGCCAACATAAAGAAGATATGGGGCAATCCAGACAAGGAGATGCACCTTTTCACCGTGCACTACAAGAAGATGTTCTCTATGGATACAAAGGGGAATATCAACCTGGATCTGGATTACTAAGATAAGGCTTTGCGCTCGAAGAATAAAAGGATTGCTCCGCCGGTCAGCGAGTTTACCCCAGTTGCCATAATACTCGGCATAATGCTGGCTCTGGTAATGACCGCAGCCAATACCTATCTCGGCTTGTACGCTGGCATGACGATCAGCGCCAGCATCCCGGCAGCGGTGATCTCCATGGGCATCCTGCGGGGAGTGCTGCGCAGGGGCACAATCCTGGAGAACAACATAGTCCAGACCATAGCCTCCACCGGGGAGTCGCTCGCCGCTGGGATCATATTCACCGTGCCGGCACTGGTGCTGGTCGGCGCCTGGCAGGAGTTCAAGTTCATCCCCACTACATTGATCGCTGTATTTGGCGGATTGCTCGGCGTTCTGTTCATGATTCCGCTGCGCAGGGCGCTCATAGTCGAGGATCGCGACCTTATCTACCCGGAGGGGGTCGCCTGCGCAGAGGTGCTCAAGACCGGCGAAGAAAGAGGGGTGGGATTATTCTACATCCTGTTCGCTTCCATTGCCGGCATGGCGATCAAGTTCCTGATCACCAGCTTCGGATTGCTCAAGGGGACCCTCGAGCACGCCTTCAGGGTGCAAAAGAGCCTGTTTTACATCGGCACCGATATCTCGCTGGCGCTTCTTGGCGTAGGGTACATAGTCGGCTTCAACATCGCCCTGCTCGTTTTCATGGGCGGTTGCATCGGCTGGCTCATCGGCATCCCTATTTTTGAGGCTCTCTCACCAATAAGGGATGTCGATCCGCTGGCTCGCGCATGGGATACCTGGAGTAGCCAGATCCGCTACATGGGGGTCGGCGCCATGCTGATCGGAGGGATAGTATCTATACTCAAGGTGCGCAAGGGGATCGCCAAGGGCTTGGGGGAGCTGCTCAGCAGATACAGGGGAAGCAGCCGAGTCGAAGAGGACGAGCCTGTTCTTGCCCTACCACCCAGCAGGTTCGGCGAGGAGCACCGCATCTACCTGGCTCGCATCAACCGGTCGATAAGCCCGCGAGTACTGTTGATTATGCTGGCAGTGGTGGCGATATTTTCACTTGTTCTAAATGTCGGCTTCACATCATCGCTATCCATCGGAGCGCTATCGACCCTGATAATGGTAGTAGCAGCCTTTTTCTTCGCCGCGGTGGCAAGCTACATCGTCGGTCTTGTGGGAAGCTCCAACAGCCCGGTTTCCGGCATGACCATCTGCGCTCTGCTGTTCACCGCTGGCATCCTTTATCTTGCCGGGATGCGCGGAGTGGAGGGGATGCTTGCCACGCTCGGGGTTGCCGGCTTGGTCTGCTGCGCTGCTTGCACCGCGGGGGATATATCGCAGGATCTGAAGACCGGGCACCTGGTGCAGGCGACGCCGCGCTCCCAGCAATGGGCTGAGGTGATCGGTGCAGCCATACCGGCGGTTGTCATCGCTCCCATACTAACTTTGTTGCATCATGCCTACGGTATCGGAGATGGCACGCCGACTGCGCTCAAGGCGCCGCAAGCCAGCCTGTTTGCTGGCATGACCCAGGCTATCTTCGGCGAGGGGGATCTGCCAGTGAAAATGGTGCTCATCGGCATAGGGATCGCACTGGCGCTGCATCTTGGCGATGAGTTACTGCGACTCAAACAGTCTAACTTCCGCCTCCATGTAATGCCCATAGCGGTCGGAATCTACCTTCCCTTGAGCCTTTCGTCGCCCATAGCCATCGGCGGACTGGTAGCGTTTGCCGTTCATAGGCTCGCTGCCCAGCGAGATGAGGCAAAGAGCAAAGGTGTCCTTATAGCCTCCGGGTTCATCGCCGGCGAGGCGATCGCGGGGATAATCGCCGCTGCTCTGATCGTGCTCGGTGTCGGGCTTTTCAAGCCTGATCAACCATCAGTACTGCTATCATTGGTAGCGCTTGCGATCGGCTGCCTTGGACTGTTAATTGCCTCTGTCAAAGTTAGACCAAATAAGTCATAATAACGACCTGCAATGTAAAACCAACCAGGGAGCTTGATTATGGAAAACGATGAATTGTTAAAATATCAGCAACGAGCGGTAACCTACCTGCAGGAGCTTATCCGCTTCGATACCAGCAACCCGCCGGGCAAGGAACTAGCCTGCGCGGAGTACATCGAGGCAAAGCTCGCCGAGCAGGGTATTGCAGGCGAGGTAATCAAATCTACCCGAACCAGGGGGAATTATGTCGCTCGCTTAAAAGCCGACCAAGATGCTGCTCCATTGCTCCTCTCCGGGCATATCGATGTCGTCCCCGCCGAGGCGGATCGCTGGAGCGTACCCCCATTCTCCGGACAGATAAAGGACGGCTATATCTACGGCAGGGGAGCGCTCGATATGAAGCAAATGATCGCCATGATCATGACCGTCCTTTCGATGATCAAGGATCAAGGCTTGAAGCTGAAGCGCGATATCATATTCGCAGCCTTTGCCGATGAGGAGACCGGTGGCAAGTACGGTGCCGGTTACATGGTGGATAAACACGCAGATAAGCTAAGAGCAGGCGTGGCAATAAACGAGGGCGGAGGATTCTCCATCCCGGTCGGCAAGGGCAGAGTCTATACCATAGCGGTGGCTCACAAGGGATTCTGTTGGCTCAAGATCACGGCAAAAGGTAAATCCGGGCACGGCTCAATACCACACAAGGATAATGCCCTGGTCAAGATAGCCACCGCAGCGCACAAACTCGGTAAACACTTGCTGCCATTCCACGATAATCCCGCCTTTGAGGTCTTCA
>CAYUVA010000035.1:0-52063 GCA_964448115.1 uncultured bacterium | reverse complement strand
CAGCCCTTCTTGAAGGGATCGCTCTCATCGACCGGATCTAGCAGCTTGGCTATAATCTGTCCCTCATAAAGCTCACGCTGTTCTTTTGGGGTAAGCTTTACCTGTTGGGGCTTTACCTTTAGCTGTTTATCCTCGCAGATGTCATAACATACCGTGGTTTCAGCTTGAAGCTGAGCAAAGAAAAACAGTAACGCTATGATGGCAAAGGCATTCAACTTGTATAGCATAACAGTAACCCCCTTTTTAGATTGAGCTTGCAATCTACTTAAACGACAGAAAGGATACACCAAAAGCAGCACAGTTTGCAAAGAAAAATCGACTTCTTAACCGCTTCTTATGACTATGACTTATCCTCGAAGTTTGCTTGACTTGCCAAAGGAGGAAGCGATTTCAACAATTAACTATTTTTGAATACATTTAGATATTAGCAAAAAAGTCCATAATGCTAGTGATGTCGATTTGGCTCGAACAAATAGATATCTATCCCCTCCACGGATTGGCTGTACAATTGGTGCATGGTTGCATCAAGGTAATCACGCAAGATTTTCCCCTGCTCCCAGTGGAACTGACCATCAGCGATCTCCCAGCCGGAATGGATAAGCCAGACCCTCAGCGCATCAGAGGCAAAAGCTCTTATATCTCGCGGATAAAAGCGGGCTATGCCCACCTCCTTTTCATCAATGCCCGGGAATCGACCCGTGAACTCGGCAAGATAAACGCCGTTTAGATCCCCTGTAAACTGCTCAATATCTTCGATCCCGAAGCGATCCTCGAAGTAGTATATGAACGGCAAATAGGTGCTGTTGCAGGTATGGATGATAACATCGCTCCGATTTAGGGCGTCTTTTACGAGCCTGGCTGCCCTTGCCGTCCGCTTGCGGGCGTGAACCCCAGGATGATGCCTGGCTTGCTCCTTGGGAAATCGGTTACAATACAGGTTATGAATAGAGGTGGACTGTAAAATGGTTATCACCGATAGAATAATTATGATCTCCCTGCGTCCGAGCCTGGTTAGACCGACGGTGGCAATAATGAAAAATGCTGGAAGAATGAAAATATGGAATCTCTCAAGCAATATCGAATTTGCAAAGATAATGGATACAATAATGGTCAACGCTAATGGGAGCAGCCCCCAACAAAGCAAATATAACCCACGCCTGTCAGTGCGAAACATTCGTATGCAACCGTATATAATAAGCATCACGAAGATGATGAATATAAGCCAGTAGCATAGCCGAGGCGCATTGTACCCTGCGAGCAGGTTCTTGCTGAAATAGAATAGCCGCTTGATAGTTATCTTGGGTATCCACGAGTTCGCCCTCTGGGTTACCCTGCTCGCCGATGACAGGCTGTGCCCCAGCCAGGGCAGGTATAAAAGCAATATCAATCCCAACGCGGTCAATCCACTGGTGATTAGCCTCCTAGTATCGATAAACAGCCTGTTATCACTGGTTGCATCCACAGCGACCAGCAGCATGATGGCAAAACCTTGCGCTGCTATAACGAAGAAACCGAAATAGTGGGTGTAGATGATGGCTACATCGATCAAGGTTAGACCGATTGCATATTGCCAGCCTTCCAGCTTAATAACCCTTGACCACAAGATCCATGACAGGCAAACCAGAAATGCAAACAGCGAGTACATCCGCACCTCGCGGGCATAGAAGATCAACATCGGCGATATGGAGCAAAGGTAGCTGGCAATCAGCGCAGTCTTTTTATCAAAAGTAATGCAGCAAAGATGATAGACCGCCATGATAATGCCGAGACCGAACAGGACACTCAAGGCTCGCAGCCATACCTCGCCCTTGGATACCTGCATCCATAAATAAAGAAACAGGTGATAAAACGGCGGCGAGGAGAAGAAGAACTTGCCGGGAGCAGAAAGAAATCTGGTCTCATAGACCGAGGCAGCCTCATCGTACCAAAGCCCGTAATCGCCGAGTTGATAGACCCTCAAGGCAGTTGCCAACAGGACTATCAAGCAAAAAAGGATCCTGTTCGAGCTCAACGAGCGCTCCTTCGATTCTTTATTGCATCGCCGAGCTTGCCGGCGCAAAGAGAAAGCACACCCCTTAAACCTTTTAAGCGATACTGCGCCTTGAGGCTCTCTAAAATATGTCGGCGGCTCCGCTTGGGAGGCGACTCATCGAGGTCAACGATGCTTATAAACCGCGGTTTGCCTGGTCCATTTATGCCCTGTTCTCGCACCCAATCGACAAGTGGCTTGGTCGTGGCACCTATCGAGTAATTCTCCATCGCAAAAAGATACGATTTTTCCGCGATATCCTCCAGGTCGTACATCCCGCTAGCAAGCTGAAGGATTATATCGGACAATCCCTGCCAGTCCCCCGGCTTGAACACGAAACCAAGCCCATTACGACCTATGATCCCCGATAGCTCGCATAACAATGTTGTTACCAGCGGAAGGTGTGCTCCCATCCAGTCAACGATGCGATTCCTGCTCCCCAGCAGCCCCTCGTAGCTATAGCGGTCGATGTTTATTGCAATATCTGCTTCCCTGTGGATCAGCGGGATATGCTCAGCAGGCACCCAACCGAGGAGCTTGTAGTTGGAGGCGTGCCTGGAGCCTTTCACTCGTTCACAAAATCGCAAGTAGGTCAGCTCATCGTGCCCTTTTAGCCCGCCACCGGTAGAAACGAAGCGGATCTTGTCATTTGAAGCCATGGCTGACTCGATAGCCCTGAAGAGAGTCTCTGTATCAGTCCATGTATTGTAGCCACCGCTGAAGAGCACAATAAAGTCGTCATCCGCGACCAGCTTCCCGCGCAAGATTTTCTCACTGGACTGCACCTCACAGGTGGGCATGACCGCGCAGGGGATGGTATGAACCAGGTCTTGCCCGATGGTCTCACCGCTGAGCCTCCCTCTGCATCCAAGCTCGCCGATAAGCGCATACTTCTGTCTGGTTGAGACTGCCGAAAAGCGATGCGCCTTGTCCAATATCGTTCTCTGATATTGCCAGTAGGTGTGCAGGTATGAGTTATCCCGATAAACAAAGCTCTTGGTCTGCGCTTCAGCCATAGTGTGCCCGAAGGCATCAGCCCACAATCCAAGCCCCAAGTCCATTCGAGCAGCGATATAAGACGGGTAAATGGTGGCTCCGATCAGGCAGGCTGGCTCGAAAGACCTGATCAGCTCGGCAAGTATATCAGGACGCTCAAAGTCCGGTTGCGAGAGGTTGCGCACAGTAAGTTTCTGACCATACTCGACAGCATCCCCAAACCTGCTTTCATCCAGCTCGTCCCCGTGGGCAACATGTCGGCAGCAGATAAGCAGGACCTCGCAGCCAGCTTCAGCCAATCCCTTGGCGAATTGCCACGAGCGTCTGCCCGGACCGAGGTTCTTGTTGACATTCTCGATCGGTAGGGGACCGATGCCGAGAACAACAACCTTTATGCTTCCACCGTCCAGATTCACTCCTTTTTAGGAGGTTCAAGAAACAACCTCACGCGCTTTTTGCCAGTAACGGTCGCCTCCACATACCCCTTGTTAACCAGCGCTTCCACTGTATCCTCGAGCTGTAGGCTTTCAGGATCGGTAATCGGTGTCGTCTCCCCCTTTCGTCTCAGTATTGCATACCCCTTGGCAAATAATACTCCCGGTCCAAGATTATATATCAACTGTGCTTTAGAGCGGATTAGCTCCTGCTTGTTAGCCAAATAACCCCTCGTTGTTCGCTTGAGACGATTTTCAAGCTCCCTGATCCCCTTGCGCCTTTGTGAAAAGTACTTCGAGGGTGCGAGACTGTATAAATACCTTAATAACTGCCTGTTCTTAGTAAGTCGCTCCTTTAGTAGCGATCTGGTCAGGTAGCGAAGTTTGTTATCGGCAAGCGATACCCTGCCCTTCATCTCCAGGATCGCCTTCTGTCCCAGTTGCCTGAGGTTCGGCTTCAGTTGAGCGCCGATGAGCATCTTGAGCTTATGCAGCCGCCAGGTGCTGAGATTTACCATGCGATTGGTTAGCCTGGATACCTGCTCGTGCTGGCTCGATATCACTTGAGCGGGATGGAAATCAGCTATCTGCGTGCTTCTGCTGTATAGCAGATTGCGTTTCAACTTGATGTCGGAGACGATCAACGAGCGGAGCCGATAATCGAGGTTATCTATCCCTTGGATGCCCTGGTTGATTAGCCGAGTAACCGCTGAAATAAGGTTCCTGGTCAATCTCTTACCCAAGGTCTCCGAGTATAGCTGCAATCTATTCTGTACATGGTTGATCAAGCGGAGTCTTAGTGATCTGAGCGCCTCCAGTTTATCCCTTTTATCAGGCACTGCCAGCACGGCAGCCTCGGTGGGGGTGGCAGCCCGCACATCAGCCACAAAGTCGGCGATGGTGAAATCGGTCTCGTGCCCTACCGCCGAGATTATTGGTATCTGTGAGGCAAAGATAGCCCGTGCCACCGCTTCCTCGTTGAAAGCCCATAGATCCTCGATGGAGCCACCACCGCGACCGACGATGATCAGGTCTATATCGTTTCTCTTATTTAGATGCTCTATGGCAGCGGCAATCTGCTGGGCAGCCCCTTCTCCCTGCACCATGACCGGATAGATGAGGACCTGGATATTAGGGAAGCGGTTGGTTAGATTGCGTATCATATCCCGAATAGCAGCGCCGGTCGGCGAGGTTACAATGCCTATTTTCTTGGGCATAGCGGGCAGCGGCTTCTTATGTTCGGCAGCAAATAAGCCCTCCTTCTGGAGCTTTTCCTTGAGAGCCTGAAATGCAAGCTGAAGCTCACCGATACCCCTTGGCATCATCCTGGAGATGACCATCTGTAGCTCCCCGCGCGGCTGATAGACGGTTACCTGCCCGTAAGCGAGAACCTCATCGCCATCCTTTGGCTCAAAGGAAAGACTTTTAGCAATATAGCGCCACATCACCGCCCGGAGCTGCGCGCTGGAATCCTTGAGTACCATGTAGCAGTGCCCGGATGATGCCTTGACCAGGTTCGAGATCTCACCTTGCACCCAGAGGTTACCCATATTCTCCTCCAGTGTTCCCTTGATGCGGGATACAAGCTCCGAGACGGTGAGGATTACCTCTATGCCTTGATCCTTGCCCATAATTTACTAGCCCTTTTCTTGTTCGCTGTAATGTTTATCCAGCGCCATGTTTGCGAGTCGATCCGCGCGGCTGTTTTCTGCTCTGGGTACATGGTGGAAGCTGACCTGCTCAAAGCGATGGACAAGCCCCCGGCAAGCTGCGTAAGCGTCCCCTATCTTAGGATTACGCACCTTCCAGGCTCCCTTCATTTGAGAGATGACTAATTGCGAGTCGGAGTAGATATCAAGGTGTGTGGCTCCCAATCGGCTCGCCTCAAGAAGCCCGATGTACAGACCAGAATATTCGGCAATGTTATTGGTCTTTTTTCCTAAATATTTATAGATCTCCCTCACTATTCTTCCCTGGTCATCCTTAATGACCACGCCGGCTCCGGCAGCACCCGGGTTGCCGCGACTTGCTCCATCGAACCAGACTTCAAGCTTCTTCATCGGTGGTTCTCTTTTTAGGTTTTAATCGCTACTTGAGCCTGAAGCAAAACTTCCCATCCTCGACCTTAACCTTGTTCAGCTTGTCCTTTTTTGTCTGCACCAGCAAGCCGTGGAAGCTCCCTCGAATAGTGGTGGAATCGATCCGCTCTACCCTGATAAATCCCTTCGCATCCTCGTAACCTTGGATAAAAGCCTGGTATGGTTCGGTTTCCCCTTGGGGTACGAAGCTTAGCCGGTCGTTGAAGCCCCTTATTTGAATATCTCTAGGTAGGGTATCGTTGCTGGTGATGCTGAAAACAAGATGAAAGCGTGGATGCTTAGTATTTTTGTATAACCTAGTAGGCTCTTTTGCGAAATCGCGCTTGTCATAGCCAGCAGCAGCCTTTACCTCGTAGATGGTGAATCCGCCCAAACTAGCCACCTTGGGCACAACTGTAAGCAGCGCATCGCCCTTGGGGAATCGATAGGGCACTCCATTGATGGTAGCCTCCAGGTACGAACATTCCCCTGTTTTTTCGTCCTTTGCCTGGCTCTTGCCCCACGAGGCTTGATAGGCAAGGAGCAGTATAACCAGGATGCCTGGTATGAGACCATATCGTAATCTCATTTCCTATCCCCTTTCATACTATGACTATGATCATATATTATTTTTCCCCTGTACGCACCCTTGTCTCGAAATTAGAATCTCCTGGTAGAGCGCCATGACCTTGGAAACCTGTGCATCTACGGAGAAAAGCTGTCTAACCCTCATCATGCCAGCTTTGGCGGTCATGGCGGCGGCATCCTTATTTTCCATCATCCACTTGATCGCCTCAGCCAGAGCGCAGACATCCCTTGCTGGCACCAGCAATCCGCTAACCCGGTGCTCGATAAGCTCGCGGTTGCCGCCGATATCGGTCGCCACCACCGGGCACCCCATTGCCAAGGACTCTCTTAGGGCGCCGGTAATCCCCTCCCCTTCATAGGAGCAGTTGACGCTAAGGTCAAGCGCTGAGATCATTCGGGGCACATCCGGTCGATAGCCGGTCATGAGCAGCCTTTGCTTTTCAATGCCAAATCTAGTTGCTTTACCGCTAAGCTCCTCGCTCAAACCCTCGTTATCAGCGCCGATGAATGCAATGTAGGGCTTGAGCCTGGCTTCATTCAGGCTGGCAACTGCCCGAAGCAATGTCTCGTGATCCTTCCAGCGCCTTAATTGGGCTATGTATCCGATAAGATAGGCATCCGAGGGTATGCCAAGCTCCAAACGAACCTGCCTAGCATCGCATAATCGCCTATCGAAGCGGCTTAGATCAACACCGCCGTAGATGATCCTTATCTTGTCCGGGGGCACACCGCTGGCGACCAGTACATCCTTTACATGTCTCGCATTGGCGATTATGGCATCGAGTCTTCCTACCTTGAACTTCCACTTATTGAAATAATCCAAGGCAAAGGTAACCCCTCGAGTGGCTATAAATCCGACCTTGGGATTCAAGTACGCAACCGCCAAGCCGATGCTGTGCTCCACTCCCTTTTGTATGTGCAGGATATCTACTTTATTCAAGCGTAGAGTTCGGTTGAGCAATCGAACCGAGGTCAGGTCAAGATGCCCTCTTAGCGGTAGAGGGACGAACTCCAAGCCAAGCTTCCCGGTTATCTCTTCCCAGCCCTGGTTCGGCTTACTGGCAAACCAAACCTCAATCCCCCTCTCCTTCAATGCATGAGCAAGCTGCAGAGCTTGGATAGCTCCTCCGCCTCCGTAACCCTTGGAGTTTATATGTAAAACACGCATGAGGTATCAAGGTATCTTTCTTAAGGCATTAATAGGATCATCTATGACATACAAGCCCTTGCGGGGGGCTATGGTAGCCGGGTCGAAGTACTCCTCGAAGGTCCTTAGCGGCTGCTTTGCAGGGGTGAGAAGCACGGCATGCTTGATCCCCTCAGGTATCCTGAACTTGTCCTGGTAATATACCTTTCCGCCCTGAGCATACTTGTATATCTTGCCCTTTCTCGTAACCTGTGGTGTAAGTGGCATGGATCTATATGCCGGTAGATATGCCCTTGCATGCATCCAGCTCAAACCATAAGATCCCCTGCCCAGTATTATTGTCTCATCCTCGCTGTAGCGCTCCAACACCATGTCGCAGAAGCGCCTCACCGTTGCATTCGCCTTATTTATCTCGTAGCGGCTCAGCATGGACCTGGAGTTCAGGAAGCTATCTACATTCAAGTACGAGGTAAATAAGACCGCTATGGTCATAAAAGCACCGCAAAAGATGCGATCATCGGAGAAGATCCTGGCTACGCGAAGAATAAAACGCATACCAAGATATAGTACCGCTGGGGCGACGATGAGCAGGTAACCGGGCTTGTTGATATGGACGAACAGAAACCAAAACAGCGGCAAGCTGACCCATAGCCCAATGAATCTAAGGGTATCCCTGTATTTGCTGCGCTTAAAGAGCATTATGGCAAGCTCGATGCACGACAGGATAACCAAGTATCCAGACACACCATAGAATGATTGAAGCAAAATAGCCATATTCTCGGTTATTCCCCTCCAGCCGGCAAAGAAAAGCGATGTGCTGCTCCACACGAAATCGCTTTGCTCGCCAAGTGAGTAAAGGTAATCCAAGAAACCTCCAGATAAAGCAACCATTGGGATAAACCAAGCCAGGCATACTGCCACCAGCGAAGCAATAGCTCGTAGCCTACGCCTATTATCCAACTTGATCAACGTGTAAACCAGCATCGGCGCCATGAATAATATGGCGGTCTGTCGCACTCCAGCAGCTAACCCAAGGCTTGCCCCCAGCAGCCAGGGATTTATCGATCTGCCCCGGAGCATACGATGACTTGTATGCAAGAACCAAAGGATGAACGGCAGCTCCACGATATACGGAAATGCAACCTCTGAGTTGAACCAGACCAACGGAGATGTGATCAGCAAAACAGCTCCCAGATACCCGAATATCAAGGATTCCATCTCCCAAAACAGGAAAAACAACCCTATCACCGAGAATCCACAGAAGATCACTCCCAGGTACAGCAAGCACTGGTGCTCGAAGTACAAAAAGGGCTGCAATAGCTTTGCCAGCGCAATATAAAGAAAATATCCTGGGGGATGAGGTTGATGAAGCGCTACATTGTAATCCTTGCAGCCATACTCGTAGATGCAGCAGTCCCAGTGATAAAGGTACTTGGAGAGATATGGAATCCTATTAAACATGGCGATGGCGAACAATACAACCAATCCGATATAAGCGGATATCCTGCGAGCTTTGCTCATAACCGGTAGCCTCCTGTCAATTCCAGGAAACCCTTGAATGCTCTTAATAGGTATGCCCTCTTGGGAATGCGTCGAGCGAGGCGAGCGATCCTTGAGGGCTTGGTATAGAACCTATAGATGCCCCTTCGCACCTGCTGTAAAAGCTGACCATTGGGATGATAGGCTTTTGCCTTGTAATAATCCTGCTGCTGGAAGTTAATCTTTGGCTCAAAGCCCCGCTGCTTGTGGATCATATCATAGACCTCGCTTCCTTTGTGGGCGTTTAAGATATACATACCAGCCAGCAATAACGGTGAATCGACCGCATAATCGATGGTCGCTTGCCTTTCTTCATCAGTCTCACCTGGAATGCCGAACATGAAGAAGCCCTTGCAGATGATACCAAGCCTATCAGCCTGTTCAATGGCTTGTTTTG
Organism: uncultured bacterium; assembly: GCA_964448115.1. Taxonomy (GTDB): domain Bacteria; phylum CAYUVA01; class CAYUVA01; order CAYUVA01; family CAYUVA01; genus CAYUVA01. Next base: position 42,855 of record CAYUVA010000035.1, on the reverse strand, counting down.
CTTTATCGACATCGAGATGTTTGCGGGTTAGCTTCTGAATCCTGGTTGACACAGACTCGATAGCGAAGGCTGCTGAATAGGTACCTGCTCTGATTATAAGCTCTAATAGTTCGACATCAAGCCTGTCAGCGCGCAATCCGTTGGGAAACGATAAAAATAAACCGAGGTTAGTATTTATTATGCTCTCCATCAAGCGCTTGCTTTTAGCTAGATCCATCGGAAACAGGTCATCAATCAACTGGATCTCCCGAATGCGGTAGCGATTTTTAAGCGTCCTCATCTCTTCTATGATCGCATCATCGCTTCTTCGGCGATATCTTCTGCCGAATATGTTGTGGCAATAGATGCACCGGTAGGGACATCCACGCGAGGTCTGCAACACCGAGTAGGGTGGCTTCTTGAGCAGTGTATTCATATTGGGAAGCCTGGCATAAGCCTCAAGGTCGACAAGGTCATAGGCGGGCATGGGCAGCTCATCAAGATTCTCTATTACAGGTGAATACTGCGCAGCGCCGGGCACAAGGTTGCCCTTGGTTACCACGCCCTTTATATCTTCTATAGGCTCTTTATTAAAATAGCGACTACATAGCTCTAAAAATGAGCCTTCACCTTCACCGATTACTACAGCATCGATATCGCTGAGGTTGATTAGCTCGTTATAATACACGGTTGCATGGGCGCCTCCGACTACTAGGAGTAACTCGGGGCAACGAGCTTTGACTAGAGCGGCTATATCCAGCATCGCTCTATGCTCATAGGTAAGGCAGCTTATACCTACGATATCGGGTTGAAATTCATTGAGCATCGCGGTCATAGCCGATGATCCCCCTTTGTGGACTCTCATGTCCAACAGCCTGACATGAACGGGAAACTCAGCATATTCTCTCAGGTAGGCTGCTAAGGAAAGGATGCCTAACGGTGGCGCAACCGAGCAGTGAACGGTCGGCTGGTAAGGCTTTATTAACAAAACACTCAGCGCTTCCATGGTCTATTAAGATTATAGGTGATGTAGCCATTTGTCTCTACTTTATTAGTTGATTTGTCTGAGATACAAGTTTTTTATCCAATTCAATGGTCAAAAGGATTAATCTGTGCTAAACTAAAAGATGGTAATTCATCCAAGATGAAAGCGCTCATATACAAAGTTATTGAGAACCGTAGCAGACAAGCTCCCTCAAATCGTCAATCTACCTTGAAGTTGATTAACCTTTAACTGGAAAGGAATATTTATGTCGATAATTAGAATCACTATGCTTTTTTTCATCCTGGTAGGCTTGTTTTTCCCCGGTGGAGCGATCGCTGATAATACGAGCCTGGTCGTGCAGTACGATTTTGCTAATCCTATAATAAAGACAAAGACCTATCCACTTCAGGATGGCAAGACTGCTGAGTTCCAGGTAGCATACATCGAAGGCTGCGAGATCTTCGGTAAGCCAGGCATGCCAACAATGCCCTTAAGGGCTGGCAAGGTACTCATACCCCAGGGATATTATCTACATGCCATAAGGGTCGAGCCGGGGCAGAAGCAGCTCGTTGCCCGCCATGTCATGCTAGCTCCTGGCCAGGTACAGGTTCCGCTGAGCAAGCCGGACCAATGGCGATTCACCGAGCCGAACCCCCGAATATATACATCTAATCTCCCTTATCCCAGGCAGATTATCGGAGATGTCTCCATGCAATACTGCCGTGGATACTCCATTGTGGTCTTTACACTCAGTCCTACTTTATATGTCCCGAATTCAGGCGAGCTTTACTACTACGAACATCTCCAGGTTATCCTGGAACTTAAAAAGGGCAGCAAGGCTGATGAAGCGACCGTTATATGCCGAAACAACCAAAGGGATCGCCAGTGGGTGCAAAGGATGGTCGATAATCCGCAGCTTATTGACTCTTATGTTCCCCAGCCCCCCAAAGGCGGGATCCTATGCGATGCGAAAGACACATATCGATTCGTGATTATAACCAACCAGTCATTCGCCTCGGATACAAGCCAGAACTCTCTCCAGGACTTTGCCCAACACAAGACCCAACGCGGCTACTCCACCACCATAAAGACAGTAGAGGAGATCTACGCCAACTATCCAGGCTTAGACAATCAAGCCAAGATCCGTAACTTCATCATCGATGCTTATACAAACTGGGATACCGAGTTCGTGCTGCTGGTAGGAGATAGCGATCATAGCGATGTCGGCGGAGAGAGCGGCGATGTCATAGTGCCGGATCGTGGCTTCTATTCCTCGACCGATTATGGCGAGTCTGACTCCAATATTCCAGCCGATATGTACTATGCCAACCTTGATGGCAGCTTCAACTACGATAATGACAGCCGATGGGCTGAACCGAACGACGGCATCGGCGGCGGCGAGGTCGATCTATACTCCGAGGTGGCAGTGGGGCGATTCTGCACAGATAGCCTCGCAGAGATACACAATATCGTTGCCAAGACCATATGGTACGAGACGCTTCCTGGAGATGATTCATATCTGAAGAGAGCGTATATGCTCGGCGAATTGCTCTGGGATGACCCCACTTACGGTGGCGACTACAAGGACGAGGTGAAGAACGGTTCAAGTAATCACGGATATACCACCGTCGGTTTCCCCGCCGAGTGGAATGTACAGACGCTTTACGATCGCGATATGCCAGGTGAATGGAGCGCATCGACCCTTAAAGGCATAATTAATCAAAGCAATACCCATGTTTACAACCATCTGGGGCATTCTTATGTCGATTACATGGCAAGGATGTACAACTCTGACATAGATACCCTGAATAACACCAAGTACTTCTTTTTCTACAGCCAGGGCTGCTACTGCGGCTCTTTTGACAACCGAGATGACTACGGCTCCACCGAGAATGTGGATTGCGCCTCGGAACACATCACCTGCGTAAACGACAATGGCGCCTTTGCGGCGGTTACAAATTCGAGGTATGGATGGGGCAATCACAGCAGCACCAATGGCTCCTCGCAGTACTTCGATCGCCAGTTCTTCGATGCCATCTTCGGCGAGGATATTCTTGAACTTGGATGGGCTAACCAGGACTCCAAGGAGGATACCATACCGTTCCTTAACTACGGCGCTAATCGGTGGTGCTATTATCAGCTTAACCTGTTCGGAGATCCCTCCGTGGCGCTGGGCGGTGGATTGAGCAAGGATGGAATCATATCGATGGACAAAAGTATCTACGCGCCGGGAAGCTCGATGGCTATCACGGTTATCGACCGCGACCTGAACCAGTATCCGGGGCAGATAGATACGGTCGATATCACGGTAACTAGCGATGCTGGAGACAACGAGACGGTTACCTGTCATGAGACCGGCTTCGGCACCGCAACCCTCGTGGGCAATATTCAGATCGCCGATACCAGCGTGCAGCCAGGGGATGGCATACTTCAGGCTGCCCATGGCGATAAGCTGACCGCCGATTACCTGGACGAGGATGATGGCAGGGGCGGAATAAATGTCCACAAGTTCGCCTATGCTTACCTCGATGCCCAGCAGCCAATAATATCCAATGTAAATGTCAGCGCTGTAAGCTACAACAAGGCGACAATTACCTGGACAACCGATGAGCCAAGCAACTCCAAGGTTTACTATGGCACCACTCACCAACTCGGTCATAGCGTCCAGAGCGGATTCCTTACCACCGATCACAGTATCACCATCCCCAATTTAGATGGTTGCACCAAGTATTACTTCTCGGTCAGCTCCACCGACTTTGCCGGCAACGAGGCGATAGATGACAACCAGGGGGATCACTTCAACTTCACCACCTGGCTACAGTCGGTACTAATGCAGGCTAACATGGATAGCGATCCCGATTGGACCGTGGTCGGTGGCAGTGGATTCATGAAGTGGGCTTACGGGGATCCGACTGGTCAAAGAGGTTCGGGACAGAACCCTGACCCAGACAACGGCTATACCGGAACCAATGTCTATGGCTACAACCTTCAGGGCAACTATCCCAACAACATGGGGCAGGAGAAGCTCACTACACGGGCTATAGATTGCAGCGGCAAGACAGGCTTGCGGGTCGGCTTTTGGAGATGGCTGGGTGTCGAGGAGTCCATCTATGACCATGCTTATTTTAAGATCTCGACCAATGGCTTTGCCTGGACCACGCTCTGGGAGAACAGCGAGACTCTGAGCGACTCGCAGTGGCTCTACCAGGAGTTCGACATTTCAAGCATCGCCGATAATAAACCAACCGTCTTTTTACAATGGGTCATGGGCACCTCGGATGGCGGCTTAACCTTCTGCGGCTGGAATATAGATGATGTGAAGGTGTTTCACTCCTCGCCCTGCGATGTGCCGTTTTTGCACTTCGAGGGATACGAGATAAACGATAGCGGTGGCAATGAGAACGGCAAGGCAGATCGCTCAGAGCAGATTGAGCTATCGGTTACCCTGTCCAATTCCGGCGCTGATGCCCAAGCAGTGAGCGCTACCTTGAGCACGCAGAGCGAATATATCACAATAACAAATGGCGAGGCTGACTTCGGTGATATCCCAGGCGGTCAGGCAGGCAGCACACAGCCTCCCCACTTCGCACTCACTGTCGCAGACGATACACCGAACCTCCACCAGGCTAGCTTTAGGCTGAACTGGCAATCAGGCGAGGAAAGCGGACTCTTCGACTTTGAGATCACAGTATATTCACCTCAATTAGAATTACTTTCCTTTACCTTGAATGACAGCAGCCAGGGTAATGGCAATGGCATCATGGAGGCTGGGGAGGAGGCGACCCTGTCGATAGTGCTGCATAATGAAGGCAGCGATCTACAGGGCATAAGCGGGGTGCTTCAGACCTGCGATCAATTCATTACTATAACCGATGATACAGCGAACTTCGGTCCGGCAGACTACGGACAAAACAGCCATTCCATAGCTCCGCACTTTTCCCTAAGCGCTTCTGAGCAGACACCCGATGGTCATATCTGTGCGTTCAGCCTTAATTGGACAAGCGATATGGGTAGCGCAACCATCGAGCCTATATACCTTACGGTGGGCGATATGGGAAGCGTGCTTCTGGTCAATGATGGATCCTCCTCTTTTGATGATCTGTACCAGATGCTACAGGATCTGCGCTATGAGATCGCGGTCCAAAATACTGAAGATGGCGTAAACCTCACCGATGAGACCTACGACCTGGTGATCTGGTCGAGCAGCGATAACTCGAATCCGATCGATCTAGATGCCCATCGCCAGCAACTCATCGCTTATGTCAACTCCGGCGGCAAACTGGTTATCGAAGGCGGAGAGGTTGCCAGCGCTCACGACACCGAGCACCAGCTCTTCTCGCAGGTAGTGCTTCGCACGGACAGCTCAACAGGTTCGCCCAAGGGTGATCTGCACATCTTTGACAATACGCATGTTCTGGCGCGAGTGCCCCATCAATTGCCGAGCTATATTCCCTTGGTTTACTCAAGCCAATCCGACTCCGATGACATTATAAAAGCAGGTATCGCCCAGGGGATCTTCGGCTGGAGCGATGCCGATAACTACTCGCTCATCATCAGCGACAACGATGGAGACATGTACAATGGTGGAACCTTTGCATTCCTCAGCGCAAACTACATGAAGCTCGATGAGAATTATCGGCGCAAGGTGGCAGTGAATATACTCAGTTGGATCGGGGGCGCCGGCGGCGAACCTCCCACACCGACACCCACGCCGACAAGGACGCCAACCACAACATTCACGCCTACGCCGACAGATACATCTGTTATCACATACACACCTACAGCAACCGATACGCCGGCAATCACCAGTACCCCTACTAGCACTCCGACCCAGCCACCACAGGGCGATCCTCCCATGGTGTTTCTCGGCGGCTACGCAACCACCAGCCTGCACTCGGACAGCGGCGGAACCTTGCAGATCCTCGCTTATGTAAGCGATCCACAGGGAATCTTCGACATTCAGCGGGTGGAACTCTGCTACCAGGGATTACCGACCGGCATTTGGCTAAGCGATACCGGCGCTAACGGCGATGGAGTAGCCGGGGACGGGCTTTATGGATATGTACTCAACCTTGATGCCGGGCTGCCACAAACCAGCATCCTACTTGAGGTAAAGGCATTCGACAGACGCGATAACAGCAGCACCTTGTTCCCCTATCTTAATGTTGGAGACTGATGCAAGGGGATATCGAATTCCAAAGATACTCTTGCAATAATAGGAAGTTAAGGAAAGAACCAATAGTGCTCTAATGTCCAGCACCAGGCGTATCGTAGCCAAGAACTCGGCGGTAATCCTAGCTGCACGGGTTATAGACATCCTCTTCTCCTTCGGACAGGTGGCGCTGGTTACCCGGTACCTGGCGCCGGAGCGCTACGGCGACTTCGCCTGGATATGGGCTTATATCCTGGTCTTCCAGCCGGCGGTCAACTTTGAGACTGATAAGATCATCATCCGCAATGTGGCTCAGCAGCCACAAAAGGCTTCGAGCATACTTGGCAGCGTCCTTTGGATCAAGTGGGCATTGATGCTTGTATTCATAGGGCTTGCGCTTGGAATAGCGCCATTTTTTACACTGGATCGCGCCATGATGATTGCCGTTGTCGTTGCCGTATTCTCCGAGCTTTTCCAGCACCACTTCATGACCTTCAATGGCATATTCAACGCCTTTCAGCGCATGGAGTACGATACGTTGCTAACCGCAGCCTCACGAACAACCATAATAGCAGCCATTATTATCGTTTTTATTACCGATGCCGGCTTCATCGCCCTGTTCATCGCCATAGCAGCCGGTTCGGTACTTAAGGGAACGCTGGCACTAATTTTTACACTTAAGAGATTCTGCAAGCCGGATCTGTCCTTTAATATTGGCATGGCTAAAGCTATCCTTAAAGATGCTGCGCCGCTAACCCTGGCAGCCTTTTTCACTCACGCAGCCTTCAAGGCAGATGTTTTTTTACTAAAGGCGTTGAAGGATTCGACCGAGGTAGCGCTGTTCAACCTGCCCCATGTACTGGTGATGAACCTTCAGGTACTGCCATTGGCATTTGTTGGCGCGCTATTTCCTGTATTCTCGCGGATGCATTTATCTGATCCCAGGCGACTTGGATACATCTTCAAGCGGGTATTCCTGGCATTGAGTTTTGCCGGCCTGGTCATAGCAGTGGTACTTTATCTGCTATCGGAGTGGATAATCCTGCTGGTTTCCGGGGCTCAATATCTCATGGCGGCTGATGCCCTGCGCATCATCTGCTGGTCGGTAGTATTTTTGTTCTGGAATTTTTTGATATCGACCACGCTCATCAGCATCGGTAAGCAATACCTGATCCCGATAAGTTCCTTTTTAGTGCTGGCAAGCAAGATAGCCATCGACTTGGCTTTGATCCCATGTTATGGATTTCTTGGCGCAGCCATTGGCACCGTCGCCTCTTATGGCATAGGCTCGGTAACTCTATATATTATTATCAGCATAGTCAGCGTGCGCGAAGGTTCTAAAGCATAGGATTGTCCTGATTCCGATGTTCCTGATCACTTAACAACATTCCCACTTTGAACTTCCGCTAGGGTCTTGCTCCACTTCTGCACCAGGTATTCCTGCCCCATTCTTTCGTAACATGCGATTAAATTGAGGATTATCTTTTCATTGCGCGGATGCCTTCTGTGTCCCTGCTCCAATAACACCACCACCTTGGGGCATTGATCGAGCGCAGCATAGGCAGCGCCTAGATTCACATATACGCTAGGATTATCGGGGTTAATATCCTCTGCATTGGAGAACTCCCTGACCGCTGCATTGTAATCCTGGACTTTGTAGAAATAGGTGCCCAAATTATACCTGGTCATGCCATATAGCTCCCGATAGTGAAAATCATCGTAAGCCTCGGTATCTCGCATCAGCTCATCGTAGTACCTGCTCAGATCCACATATTCAGCCAGTGCCTGATCGTATAACGGCTTTGGGGGATGACTAATATATCGAAGCAGGAAGCTGCCCGGTATGAAGTCATCTAACTCGATGAGGAAGCTGTCCTCTCCGATCTCCCAGTACCAGGGCTTATTGTATAGCTTCTCAAGGTTTCTAACCACTGCCTTTAGGTCAGGGGCGGCAAATATCGGCTTCATTTCAGGATCTCGCGCTACCAGGTTCTTGAGATAGCCATGTCGCTTTAATCCATTGCGAGATACTAGGATCGCATCATCTCTAGCCTTTTCGACAAAGGCTCTATATAACAGGGTGTAGTAGATATCGCTCTGGGTAAGCACCAACGGCGATGGTGCCAGGTTTTCAAGAATTATATCAGCGAAATAAAACGCCGATGCATCCTTGCGGTGGTTGGCACTTTTGATATTCCCCAGACCATCGGCAATTATCGAGTACGGCGAAAAGCCAATGAAGAAAATAAATGTAATAATGCCCAGAGCCTCGCCGACCTCCTTGGTCAAGTAGTACATGAAATACCCGCCGCCGATGGCAGCAGACATACCGAATACGGCGCCAAAGGGTAGAAGATAACCGAGAATGTCTGGGTTAGACATATCGAATATGGCAGTCTTGCTCACGAGCAACAGGTCGATGAGCGCCGCGGAGACAAACACCACAAGCTTTTGCCAGTGATCCTTTCCCAGGTAAACCACCGAGCATAAGGCGAGAAACAACGAGAAGTAGGTCAATGGATGAACTAGGCGTTTCAGGTTGGCGTAGATACTACCCTTTGAGTTTTGCTCAAAGACCTGATTCATGTAATATGAAGCACTGATCGTCTCGACCAGGTTGCGCGGATTGGTAGGCTCACCCCAGTTTAAGAACACCGGCTTCGAGCCTCTTATCGGCAGATACAGATAAACCGATGCTCCCAAGATCACCATGAATAAAGCCACAAAAACCCGCCTTGTGCCCAGATTATACTTGAAAATCGAATATATGATCATAAATAACAATCCAGGCATGAAAACTGCCATGGATAGCGTATGATTGCCGAATCCCAATCCAAAGACTAGACCGATGAGGCAAAGGCTCCTGGTGGCATTTTCCTTTGCTAAGCATAGTATCAAGCACAAAAGCACGGTTATCATGAGGTAGCTCAGCGCATAAGTCTCGCTGCGATATGTCTGGGGCAGGATAAACAGGGTCATACCATAGAGAATGGCGCCTAAGGGCGACCATATATACGCCTCGTAACCCCTGAAATGCTTTTGAAAGAATGAGAATAAAGCAAAGTATAGCACCAGACAGGCAGCCGCACACAAGACCCCAGACAGGTAATTGCCTCGCAGCGCCATGCTTCCAAAGGGCAGGTATAAAGCACCCTTTAGGATGAGAAGATAAAGCGGATGCCCAGGTGGATGAGAGAGATCCAGATAATGAGCTGCAAAGAGAAACTCGCCATCATCGCCCCAATAGACAAAGGGAGCGGCTATGAATAAATAGCTTTGCAGAAGGATAATGAAGATGACCAAGCCTAGAATATACTTGGGGTAGGTAACCTTGGGAGCCTGTTGTTCGAGTCGCCTAGCCTTTCTTCTGCTTTTTGAGCTTCTTGCCATAGTAAAACCTATGCAGCAGGTTCCTATAGAAAAGTACAAAGTAGCCGACTATGGTCTTTCCGACCTTCAGTTTGCTTTGCGAGGTCTCCCTGGTCGTCTTCAGTATCAGCGGGATCTCGACTACAGTTATCGGTAGATGTCGCATCTTGATCAGCATATCAGCCATGCAAGTGAATCCAGGGGTATCCATGAACCTGTTGCCATAATGGTCGATCAGTTGATGGATGACCCTCACATAAAAGGCGCGATAAAACGATGTGTAGGTGTGCACTCCTTTGATATCAAACAGCAGTTTCAAGAGAATATTAGCGCCAACGCTGAAGATATATCGAGATGGAGGGTCGCCAACCACAGCTCCCTTCTTGGCATAACAGGAAGCCAGGCATACATCGGTTCCAGAGCCTCTCAGTTTTTCTATCATCGGATATATAAGCCTAATATCGCTGGTTCCATCGCCCTCCAAAGTGATGCAGATATCATCCGGTTTTGCCCTGGATAGGATATAGTCGAACCCGGTCTTGAAGGCGCTATCCACCCCCAGGTTCGTCTTATGCTCAAGGTAAACAAGATGCTCTTTATGGGGGAATGCCTCGATGATCTCAAAAGAGCGGTCTTTGCTGCCATCATTGACCACCACCATCTTGAAGTCATCCACCAGGGCTTGCAGGTACCCATAAAGGTCATCGAGCAGGCACCCGATGCCAAGCTCCTCGTTATATACAGGTATAAGGCAGTATATCATGCAGCGCAGTCAATGGTTGTGCCGGTCAGGCAACCGATGTTGTCTCTGTGTGCAATGGTCATGCAAGGGTTACTAGGCAGGCGCATTTATGATCTCGGTGATTAGCTCGAAGATGAGGACCCCGCGCAATGATAGCCGGATGCGATTGCCCACCTTAAGCTCAGCGTACTTCTCGGCTAGCTTCCGTGTACTTGCTTGCTGCGCAAAGTTATCGATATCCATAAGGAACTTCTCATCGGCGATCTTCAGCTCCAAGGGCTTGTTCTTCAAGTTCTTCTTTGCATCCTGGATGTTTCGAAGCAGCGATCTCAACATCTTGTGCTTCTGATTAGCCATACTCAGGGCTTCTCTCTCCATCGCATCGAGCTGTTTCATGCGCTCGGCGGTGCTCTCAGACTTGCTGCTTCGACTGGCGAATCCCTTTATTATCTTCTCCACCTTGCTCACCTCATTGGCAGCCAGGATCTTCATACCATCGAGCATCACCAGAGCAATGGAGACCAGTCCCTTTGCATTTCCGCTCATGACCAGCCCCATGCCCTCCTCGGCGAGCAATGATACCTGCATCGGAGCATAGAATAGGGATGAAAGGTTCACCTCGAAGCTGTCCTTCTGCTTGGACAGGCTGCTGGTATAGGCTTCCTGGAATAGGCTGACAAGGTCGATGAAGTCGAGCATCTGCATGGAATCGAGGCTGGTCTGGAACTCCAGCTTGTCATCTTGACTGACCTTCAGCTCATCGAAGACCAGCTCCTTGTCGGTGATGCCCTCGTATAGCTCCTTGATATCTACAAATAAAGCATTGAGCTGAGCTATCTCCTGATGTTCATCGAACTCATCAAATGTCTTTCTCAGGTCGAGGACGAACTTTGCCAGGTCGTTTAGCGCCTTTGCATACATGCCAAGAGGGATGATAAGCCCTATGCGGATATAGATATTCTTCAGCTCCTCGAGGGTCTCCCTAGCCGCGGCGCCGGTCGTATCCTGGCGATAACCCTCCTGTCTATCAGCAAGATACCTGGCAAAGTCCTCGCGGATGCTCTCACTCAGCTTAGGATGATTGAGCTTCTCGACTCCTTTTTCAGGCCAGCGTGTCAAGAACAGGTTTCTAGCGCCGGTCAAGCCGACCTTCATCATCTTGGTCTTCTCGAAGTTAGTCCCCTTGAGGTTGGTGTTGTTGCACTTGATATTCTTCAGGGTTGAAGCCTGCAGATCCGCCTCCTCAAGGTTGGTATCATCCAGGATGACCTCCTCGAGATAAGCGCCATATAAATAAGCCTTGTAAAGGTTAGCACTGGTCAAATTGGTCTTGATAAGTTTTGCATCCATCATGTAGGCATGGCTCATCTTTGCCTTCTCCAGGTTTGCCTCGCTAAGGTCGGAAGCCCTGAACTTGGCGGTCTCCAGGTCAGCGCTTCTCAAGGTTACCCTGCGCATTTTAGCCTTGGAGAAATTGGCGCCGTAGAAGACGGATCCCATGAGATTCATCCCCTCGAGATTGGCACCGGTAAAGTCGGTATCGGTAAAATCAGCGAAATTAAGGTTAGCCTTGCGCAAATCCATTCCAGTGAATATGGCGTTTCTTACCCTCGACTTTGCAAAATCGGCTTTCTCCAACCGGGAACCGATGAAGTTCGCCTTGTCAAAAGTGCCATCCTTTAGGACAGTGCCGAACAGGTTAGCCTTGTTAAAGTTTACATCATCACAGGTGCTGCCGGGGAAACTAGCGCCGGAGAGATCGCATGATTGAAAGCTAGACTTTGCCAGGATGCAGTTGCTAAAGGTCGTGTTTTCCAAGAATCCGTGATCGAAGATCGCTAGCGTGAAATTACAGCCATTGGACACCGAACCGCGCAGGGTCGCCGATCGTAGATTGGTGCGCACGAAGGAGCAATTGGTAAAGGTAACGCTCCTGAGATCCGCCTCCTGCAGGTTGGCATCATCGAAGCGGATATTCTTTAGCACGCTGTTCTTGAGCTTGATCCCCTTAAGGTTGATTCCCCCGAGATCCAGGTTCTCAAGCTGGATGTTCTTCAGATCGACGCCACTTTTCAGCTTGGCGATCAGCTCTTCCTTGTTCATCGATGCCCTCTATATTCTTACTATTGCATGTCCCGATCTTGTTAGGGATTTAATTATTAGTTATCCATCTGTACTTTTCAAGCCCATCAGCCTCTTGTGCCATTCTACGGTTCGCTGCAAGCCCTCTGTATTGGAAATGCAAGGTTCATAACCGAGGATTTGCCTTGCTTTGGACAGATCCGGCTTCCTTTGCAGCACCTCCTCATAGGTGCCAAAGGCTTGTTGGTGCGAGATGTATTTGATGTTAGGAATACAAGCGGGATCGATGATCTCATAGATGAGCTTTGCCAGATCTTTGATGCTAATAACTCCCTTGTCGTTGCCGATGTTGAAGATCTCTCCCACCGCCTCTGGAACTTCATAGCTTGCGATGGTAGCCTCAACCGCATCATCGATATAGCAAAATGCCCTGCTCTGGTTACCGTCTCCATAGATGGTGATCCCCCGATTATTTAGGATGGCATCGATGAATAGCGCCTGGGGACCGCCGCTCAGGGGAGACAAGTCGTGACCCGGTCCGTAAACATTGAAGTAACGCAGGATAACAACCGGTACTCCATGGTCCTGGTAGTATCCCATGCATAAATGCTCATCGACCATCTTACTGGCAGCGTAAGCCCAGCGGGGAACTGTCGGGGATCCCAGGGTTAGGTCTCCATCTTCTCGAAAGGGCATGTCAAGGCTTTTTCCGTAAACATCGGAGGTGGATGCGAATATTACCTTGGCGCCTATATCCTTTGCTACCTCGAGGACACTGAAGGTCCCAAGCAGGTTGGCTTTTATGACATCGCAGCGCTTTAGCTCTAAAATAGGTATCTTCAGGGCTGCCAGGTGAAATATCCCGTAGGCATCCTCTGCCGCCCGGCATAGCTTTTCTTCATCGCGCACATCAGCATGAATGAAGGTAAACCTTGGATTATCAAGGAGATCTTCGAGGTTATACATGTTGCCGAAGCTGAGGTTATCGATGCAACTGACCGTGTATCCCCTTTTTATTAGCGCCCTGCATAGGTTTGAGCCGATCAGCCCGGCGCCACCGGTCACCAGAACCTTACCATCCATTAAGCCTTCCATCGCTGCCTTTCCCTTGCGCTTGTAAAGCCGGTCTCCACCCGATAGGAGCTTAAGCCGTTTAGAAACTGCATCACCTCGTTGATGCGCAGTTTCTTGACTTTATTATTTGTTATCATCTCCTTGAAGCTCTCTATGGTTGCGAAGATCCTCTCCTGGGACTCGATGCTGTCCTGCAGCTTGTTTTGAGCTAAACGAGCCAGGTTGAAGCTGATCTTAGACCAGATGTTAAGCGCCTCGTGATAAAGGGACTGAAACACGCCACGCTCTAAAGAGAAGGCTAGCACATCCTCGCCGGCTCGGTAATTGACATGATATTCGTATCTGTTTAGCAGGCTAAGCTCGCCGATGGTATCACCGCGCCGCAAGGTCGAAATCAGGGGACCGCTTCTTTCATCGAGCAGAACATCCACCGAACCGGAGTAGATGATCAGCATCCTGGTCGCCGGTTCGCCTTTGCGATAGATAAAATCCCCTTTGATGATCTCTGCCGGGGAGATGACCTCCTGGAGGTACTCGATCTCATCGGTTGAAAGATTGCTAAGGACGAATACCTCCTTATATATCTCGCCAAGACTGATATTAAGATACTCGTACCATTCGTCATCCTTTTTCGTCATAATAATAAAGCCTAACTGGTAAAGGTAAGATCGTTATCATTCGGCTTGTATCTTAGTATAATGTATCCCCTTTTTCAAAATGAAAAACAACTTGTCTATGGGGCTAGATACTCAAATAAGTACATGAAATCAATAGGTTATAAAGGTCATTTAGCCAAACTCAATTTGTCATCTATTGAAAGTATTAAAAATGCTTGACAAAAAAAGAAAATAGTATTAAATTATTATGTAGTGATTGAGGTTATTAAACCAAGATTAAAATGATCACAAGGGGAGAGACAATGAAGAAAAAACGCGACCAAGCTATTATCGCTTTGATGGCATGTCTTATCTTAGCGCCGCTTATGCTCGGAAATGCGACCGCTTCCATTAAGCAATCAACCGAGCTTAACGGTATCTACACAACCTGGAATCTCCAGTGTGTCATCGACCTAAGATGGGAGCTGGTTGAAGATGCGTCTTATTACAATGTCTATCGCTACGATGACGGAATTGGGGATTTCGTAAAGATCAATGCCGAGGCGATAACCAGCTACCGCTATATCGATAGGGATATCGTCTGCGGGGAGGCTTATCAATACAAGGTCGGCGTTGTGTTCGATGATGCCGAGGAATTCAGCCCTCCTGTGATCGTCTCTATGGACGATCCGGATCCGTACCAGAGGTCGGTTCTGCTCGAAGCAGACGCCAGCACCCCTAAGGTCGGGGATACGATCGAGTTCTACTGGGTCTATGGGCAGGAAGGCTCGGATAAAAAGGCAGCCGATATCAATGTCTCCGCCTATATAAATCCACAGAATCTCTCCTCGCAGGTTACCTTCTGGGACTTCAGCAACATACCTGCAAGCTACCTTTACAAGGAGGAGATCACCTCCGTGGTAGCCTTAGACCAATCCCCACAGGCAGACTACCTGCCATATTTATTTAATGATCCAGACTATATCCTAAAGATCGATATCCCGGACAACGATGACCGGGACTACTCGTTTCACGGCAATGATTCCCAACAGCAGGCGCTTTACGGATATATCCTTGGGGAGAATCTCCCCTCGCAGAAGCTGATTACCCTTTATGAAGAGAGTTATGAACAGAGTCTATTGTTTCCAACCGACTACAACATGAGCTGGAGTAACTTCGTGGTCGGTGAGATCCAGCAGCCTGCCGGCGAGTATAGCGCCGACTTCGTGGCAAATACCTATAAGAAGATACTCTCCGAGGGTAAGATTCGCCTTAACCTCGAATCCAAGGGCTTAGTCGATTATCCGTGCCTCCTTTATCAGTTCCGCACCGACCTTTATACAATGCTTCCCAACATGGAGTACCAGTGGATCGTTCCCGGCATCGGTCCTGCCGTGCGCATAAGAAGCGATGTCGGCGAGAGCGATCCCTACTTTAGGTTCGCAAACAGGGTCTGGTTCCTGAAGGATATGAACCTCAATCTCTCCAATCCAGAGGGCTTGACCATCGATGAGATAGGCACAGAGATCGTCTCGGTGCACTGGTCGCCCAACTCGGAGAGCCACCTGGTCGGCTATCGGGTTTACTATGGCGACCAGCCACAGATCGATCAGCGAGAGTATGTCGATGTTACACAGACAAGCGCGGAGTTGAGTGGATTAGCATCAGATACCTTGTATTTCATCGCGGTTGCTGCACGGGATAATAAAGGTTCGCTGAGCAATCCATCGGTCGATGTCATAGCGCATACATTGGCAGCGCCTACTCCAACACCAACTGCAACACCGACCATAACTGCAACGCCCACAAATACCCCGACGCCTCAGCTGGAATTCACACCGATAGCAAAGCCACCGAAGGTTATTATTTACTTGGCTGGGTACATGGAAACTTTCATTACGGCAGAGGCGGGCGGAAATATGAGCCTGTTGGTCTATGCCGCCACCG
This sequence comes from uncultured bacterium, assembly GCA_964448115.1. Classification (GTDB taxonomy): domain Bacteria; phylum CAYUVA01; class CAYUVA01; order CAYUVA01; family CAYUVA01; genus CAYUVA01. The sequence goes on along the minus strand of CAYUVA010000035.1, from coordinate 26,929 downwards.
AGGAATTAGTAGCAGCAGACAGCGTCGAGTTCTATCTTGATGGTAACCCGACCGGCGAAATGGTTCCAGTGCTCGACCCGGCAATGGGCATTTTCGGAATGTACCAGGTACCTGTGGAGCCGGGCATCGCGCCAGGCAGCACCCTTATCCAATACATGGCAAAGAAAGATGAACAACCTAGCGATCTATGGCCCTACCTGAATGTAGGAGAATAGATTACTACCCACCATGACATCCTCCGGCTAGGATAGCTTATTAAGGCGCGGGGGGGAGCATATAAGCATAGGTCCTTAAAGGAAATGGTGTAATAAACCAGGGGGGACACGGCTTGCCCTTGCCCCTAATTAGGGCGATCGCAATCCCAGGAAGCCCTGGACTCCATTTGCCTGCCTTCAGACCTGTTCTTGAAGGGACGCATTTTCTTCTTTCCATAAGGGTAAAAATTTAGTAAATTATAATAGTAAACAGCAGAAAAGTGCCAATAAATTGCCTTGAGTAACTAGTATGATAAAAGCAAAAGCTAGGAAGGGAGGCTAATGAGATGAGCAAGGATACGACTAGGGACATCTGGCCAAACAGGAACGACCTTGTTCTTATGATAATAGATATCCAGGAGAAGCTCTTCCTTACGATGGAGAACAAGGAGCGGATAATAAGAAGCAATAAGATTCTCATCCAGGTCGCCAAGCTATTAAACATACCTATCCTGGTTACGGAGCAATATCCTGATGGCTTAGGACCGACCATCTTCCAGCTCATCGATATCCTAAGCGGTATCGAAACCATTGAGAAGATTCACTTCAGCTCCCTCAAGTGCGAGGAGTGCGAGAAGCAACTCAGCGATCTTGGCAAAAAGACGGTAGTCATTACCGGCATCGAGGCGCATATATGCGTCCTGCAGACAGTCTTGGATCTTCTATCCAGCGGATACAAGGTATTCGTCCCTAGGGATGCTGTCTCCTCGCGCAAAAGCGATGATATGGAGGCAGCCTTGCAGCTTATGTCAAGGGCAGGTGCGATAATAACCACCACCGAAGCCCTTGTTTATTTGCTGCTGCGCCGGGCTGGCACCGAAGAGTTCCGAAAGATCTCCAAGCTGATAAAATAAACCCTCCGAAGCACCGTGCTTGTTATCCTTATAGGTTTGTTGAAAAAAAAACATAAAAAGGATCATTCAAATTTATGGAAGATAAAAGAAAAGGCGATACCGAGAAGATCCGATTATTAAAAGATCTTAAGAAGATAAGGGGCGGTTCTAAGGACCTGGATGCGGAATCGTCTGGTAGCTTCCATGATCGAGATTCAACATCCCATGCCGAAGGCAAGGAACCATCAAGCGACACCAAGCTTCACAAGATGAAGCTGCTTTTAAGTATCAACCGCAAGATAAATACAACCCTCGAGATCGATGAGCTTCTGAACAGTATAGTCGATGAGGCAGTAGCCTTTACCGGCGCCAAACGCGGGCTGCTTCTGCTGCACAGGAACTATGAATCACGCATATCCAAGGCGGTTTTGCATTCCTCGGAGAGAAGGGAAGCAGGATTCGAGGTTCATGTGGCAAGGGATTATCGCAAGAGCAATCTTCCCCGACCGATCAAGTATAGCTCTACAATTATCAAGGAAATCCAAAGGACAGGTAAATCTCAGGTGATCCTGGATGCGCCAAAGGATAGCCGCTTCAAGCAAAGCGATACCGTGCTCGATCTTCAACTTAGGACCATCATGTGCGTGCCCCTGACAGCAAGCGGCATCGCATTGAAGGCTCTTAAGAAGGATGATGAGAAGCAACAATTTCTACAGGATATCCGTTCCCGCATAATCGGACTACTCTATGTTGATAGCACTGACATCTCCAAGCCGTTCTCCGAGTCGGATCTCTCCATCCTGGAAGCATTGGCAAACAACGCCTCCATTGCCATAGAGAATGCCTGGTTGCACCACCACATGAGCAGTCTTTTCCAGGAAGTCTCGCAGAGCAACCAGCGCCTACAGATGCTCTACGAGATACAAAAAGCGTTAAGCTCAAGCATCTTTTTGGATGACCTGCTCAAGATAGTTATCGACAAGGTGCTTATCATAACCGGGGGAGAGAGGGCGGTTCTGCTCTTGGCTGATGAGGACGGCGAACTTAGATTCAGGCTCGGTAAAAGCAAGGACAGTAAGTCTCTTAGCAGGGAAGATATACTTATCAGTCGCTCGGTGATAAAAAAGGTACTCTCAGAAGGGGAGGCGGTGATCGCTAACAATGTTGATCAGGACGAGAACCTCAAGAAACAGCAGAGCATAATGGCTCTGCAACTTAGGACTATTATGTGCGTTCCCTTGAAGGAGCCTCGACTATATTATGACAATATCTCCGAGTCTGCCATAACAACCAGCTTTTTTGCCCAGAAGAGCAAGCCACTCGGTGTGCTATATGTTGATAGTCGCTCTACAACCAAGGTTTTTACCAGTCAAGATCTGGAAGCCTTCAACTCCTTTGCCGCTCATGCAGCCATCTCGATAAAGAACGCCCAGCTTTATTCGGAGATCGAGGATACCTTCTTCGATACCATCAAGGCTATCGCAGCTACCATCGATGCGAAGGATCGCTATCTTCACGGGCACTCGGATCGGGTCTCTAAAATAAGCGTTGCCATCGGCGAGGAGATGGGTATGTCGCGATCTCGGCTTAAACGACTGCGCATGGCTGGGCTACTGCACGATGTGGGAAAGATAGGCATCAGGGACGCCGTGTTGGGAAAACCGGCAGAGTTGACCCCATCCGAGATGGACCTGATGCGCCAGCATCCCAAGATCGGACAGGATATATTGAGCAACATAAAAAAGATGCGAGATGTTGTTATGGGTGTTGCCCAACACCACGAGAAGGTCGATGGAAGCGGATATCCTTCCCGATTGAAGGGAGAGCAGATCTCACTGGAAGGAAAAATAATCGCCATCGCCGACACTTATGATGCTATAACCTCAGACCGCCCTTATCAGCCTGCTCTACCCCCCAAGGTGGCAAAGGAGAGGATAAACGCCGCCGCAGGTTCACAGTTCGATCCCGAGATAATCAAGTACTTCAACCAGGCATTCGATAACGGGAAGATACTAAGGGCGGTCGAGTCTTCAAACGATGAATAGCAAGCTCAAATCCCTATTTGACAATACAAAAGCGATAATCAAGGGCAAGGATGAGGTTATTAAGCTGTGCCTGGTTGCGATTATTTGCGAGGGGCACCTGCTGCTTGAAGATGTGCCTGGGGTGGGAAAAACTACGCTGGCAAAGGCACTAGCCCGTTCCTTGGATTTATCGTTTCGGCGCATCCAGTTCACCAGTGATCTTTTACCCACCGATGTTACCGGCGTCTCGGTATTCAATCAAAAGACCTCCGAATTCGAATTCGTAAAGGGACCTATATTTGCCAACATAGTGCTTGCTGATGAGATCAACCGCGCCACCCCAAGGACTCAAAGCGCGCTTCTTGAGGTAATGAATGAGCGCCAGGTTACGGTAGATAATTTCACATATAAGCTGCCTAGACCATTTATGGTCATAGCTACCCAGAACCCGATCGAGTATCATGGAACTTTTCCGCTGCCTGAATCGCAGTTAGATCGCTTCTTGATGAAGGTTTCCATCGGCTACCCGGCGAGCAAGGCTGAGCTTGAGATACTCATAAGTCATGGAGAATCGCTTGATCCGGATAGGCTGGAGACGGTAATGCATCCGCCTGAGATCTTTGAGATACAAAAACAAAGCCGAATGGTAAAGACTGACCCCTCCATTATGGAGTATATCATCGCTATTACTGCTGCTACTCGGAACATTGATGGGGTGATGCTCGGCGCCAGCCCGCGAGCATCAATATTCTTGCATCAGGCAGCCAGGGCTTATGCATATATTGAGGGAAGGGATTATTGTCTGCCTGATGATGTAAAGACCATGGCGGTTCCTGTATTATCTCATCGTCTCATACTGGACAGAAGGTATGACCAGAGTTTGACCCCGGAGAGGATTATCAATCGGATTCTGAATTCGGTAAAGACGCCTATATAAATCGGTTAGCCAAGGCTTTCTCTCCCTATATCTAATTTAAATGACTAATACCATTCATTTGGGCAATGAAATGCCTTCTACCAAAGGAGTTTGTCTCAAAATGTCCAAGAAGTCCCATACCCTGTCATCGCGAGCAAAGCGAAGCAATCTCTATCTTATTGATTATAAAGAAGATTGCTTCGTCGTCCCGACTTGCCGGGACTCCTCGCAATGACATGTGGGGGATTTTGAGACAGACTCTGCTAGGAGAGGGAGCAAGGGTGTGGGATAGGGGCTTTAAGAATCCCCTTCTCTTGTCCCCTCTCCCGTGCGTTCTTTGCGTCTTTGCGTGCTTCTCTTTCTCCTCTTCGTGCCCCCTGTCTTTGCGGGGACAAGCTTTTTGTTCCGACTCTGGTGGGATTAAATAATCCTCAAGCCTTAATCCTCTAGCTCGGCGATGCCGTTGGTGATGACCTCCTTGCCTTCCTGGTTCACGGCACGGTAGCCTAGTATCAGCCTATTATCGGTCTTTTCTACCACATACCCTTGCGTGGTTATGGTATCAAGCGGATAGACCACATTCTTAAAGCGCGCCTTGAGACGCTTTAGTCGCCTTGGATCGCCGCCTCCTGCTTCCATGATCACCGCACGAGAGGCAAATGCCATAGAGCAAAGCCCGTGCAATATAACCCCCTTAAAGCCGGCAGCCTTGGCGACCGATTCATCAACATGGATCGGATTGTGATCCCCTGAGGCATCGGCATACAGGTAGGTCTGGTTCTCCTTGACCTGCATCGGCACCTCGAAGATGAACTCGGGGAGCGCTTCTTGGGGCTTTTCCTCTTTTTTCTCCCGCTTTGCATCCTTTGCCCTGATGAACAATGTGCTGATCACCTCAGCCACAATCCTGTCCTGGCGGTATAGAGCGCCCTTGATATCCATGGTTTGCCCGGTCGATTTATCCTCGATCTTGCTGATGGTTGCAGTAGGATAAATTACATCCATAGGATAGATCGGCTCATGGAAGTACATGTCCTGCTCGCCATGGAGGAGTCTCATCAGGTCGAGGTTAAGCTCCGGGTCGAGGATGATCTCACCGAATACGCCCAGCATCAGCCGAACCGGGAACATCACCGGTGCGATAATGCCGCCCTCGATGCCTTTATCTACATAGAAAGGATTGGGATCGTTTGTCGCCTCCGCGTAAGCTATGGTATCAGCCGGCTTCACCAGGATAGGGGCTGACCGGTAGGTTCTGCCCAGCATCTCTCGATTCAGACCCTCTGGTTTGGGTTTTTCTGGCTCTTTTTTCTCCTCTTCGGCTGCCTTTTCCCCGCCGGCAAGGGCTTTCTTGACCGCCTCCAGGGACTTCTTGGCATCAAAGGAGGTGCCGTATTTTATCATGTCCCTCATGTTGGTCGCCTTGATCTTGCCCTGCATGAACGCCTGGTTGCCGTCTATCTCCCCACTTGCCATACCCATGAAGGTGTCGTAGCCCATCTTGACCACGCAGGTCGGTTCTCCATCAAATCCCTCTTCTACCGAGACCTTTCCATCAGCGACCTTCATGGTGAACTGTCCCGCATCGGCGATATCGAAGTGCAGGTTTGCCTTCCAGTCCCCGGCTTTATCGGGCAAAAAGGCAGTAATCATAGCATTTAGCGCGGTCAAGACCTGCTGTTTGGGACCGCCACCAGCCGAAGGTTTGGCTGAGGCGAGCACCTTCTTGACCGCTTCCTGCGCCTTCTTGGCATCAAAGGAGAAGCCATACTTGATCATGTCCTTCATGTTGGTTGCCTTGATCTTGCCCTGCATGAACGCCTGGTTGCCGTCGATCTCGCCCTTTGCCATGCCCATGAAGGTGTCGTAGCCCATGTTGACCACGCAGGTAGCATCGCCGGTGAAGCCCTTATTTACGGTGCATTTGCCCTCAGATACCTTCATGGTGAACTTGCCGGCATCAGCGATATCGAAGTGCATGTTGGCGTTCCAACTACCCGCCTTATCTGGCAGGAATGCGCTGCTCATAGCGGTAAGCACATCAAAGGCGATCTGCTCTGGCGAGGCTTCCCCCACAGCGGGTGCGGCTGCCTTTTTCTTCTTCTCCTTCTCGGCAGCGGTCATCGAGATCTCGGCAATGCGCTCGTGTATCTCCTGGGGTGTCCATGGTTCGTCCTTTTTATCAACGCCATCGGTCATCTCCATGACATACTCAAAGATGTGATTGCCGTGCACCCCGAAGATGCGCCCGTTCACGCCTGAAGCCATATCCGAGGCGAGGTAGAGCACCATCGGAGCCACCAACTCTGGCTTTGCTTCATCCGGGATCATGTCGATATCATCTGTCATGCGGGTCTTGGCTAGCGGGGCGATGCAGTTTACCGTTATCCCCTTCCTGCCAAGTTCCAGGGCGAGCGTTCTGGTTATGCCGGCAATGCCTGCCTTTGCCGCGCTGTAGTTGGTCTGCCCGAAGTTGCCCTTCAGTCCAGCCAGCGAGCTTGTATTGATGATCCTTCCCCCGCTTCCCTGTCTGAGGAACTGCAGGGCAGCAGCTTTACAGCAGGCGAAGGTTCCCTTGAGATGCACCTCGATGACGATATCCCACATCTCCTCGGTCATCTTGACGATGGTCTTGTCGCGCAGGATGCCGGCGTTGTTTACCAGCACATCGAGCCTTCCAAAGGCATCGACCGCTGTCTTGATTATATTCTCCGCCCCCTGCATGGAGGCGACCGAGTCGTAGTTAGGCACCGCATCGCCGGCGAGCGCCTTGATCTCATTGACCACTTCATCGGCGACCGCCTTGACCATCTGACCGCTGCCATCTCTTTCTCCACCTAGGTCATTCACCACAACCTTGGCGCCTTGTTTGGCAAAGGCGAGGGCATACTCCCTGCCCAAGCCCCTTCCAGCGCCGGTGATGACCACCACTTTATCATCAAAGAGTCCCATTTTTTATCTCCTTGATATTATCATTATCACATTATCACTCTACCACTTCATCACTTTCCTCGTAGCCTACCTAGTGAGCATCGTAGCGCCCGATAATAGCGATGCTGCTGATGTTCATAAAGGGCATACCACCCAGGTTATGGGTCATACCATAGACCGGATCTTTGATCTGCCTCTTCCCCGCCCTGCCTTGCAGTTGGAGGTACATCTCGTACAACATGCGCAGTCCGCTGGCGCCTATCGGGTGTCCGAAACACTTCAAGCCACCATCCGGCTGGCAAGGGATCTTGCCATCGAGGTTATAGAAGCCGTCCATGATATCCTTGACCGCCCGTCCCCGCTCGGAGATGAAGACATCCTCGTAGGTAACCAACTCGGTGATAGAGAAGCAGTCATGCAGCTCCATCATGCTGATCTCCTTGCGAGGATCCTCGATGCCGGCTTCCTTGTATGCTGCTGCCGCAGCCTTGCTGGTGGTGATGAAGTGATCCCCCTCCCAGGTGTGATATTGTGCCTCCAAGCCATTGGAGAGCGCCAGTTGCAGCGCCTTGACCGAGACCAGCTCCTTCTTGCCTAGCTCCTTTGCTATCTGGGGAGTAGTAACGATGGCAGCAGCAGCCCCGTCTGAGACACCGCAACAGTCAAAAAGTCCCAGCGGATGCGCTATTATCGGCGCGCTTAGTACTGCATCAACCGAAATCGCCTTCTGAAGATGAGCCTTTGGATTGAGAGAGCCGTTATAGTGGCTCTTTGCCGAGACATGCGCCATTGCTTTCTTTAGCTCATCATCCTTTATTCCATACTTGGCAGCGTAACTGCTCGCCAGCATGGCGAAAGTCCCCGGCGCAGTCATATTCGGCATCCAGAGCCAATTCAGCGAACCGACCCCGGAGCCTTGGTTGGGCAGACCGCCATAGCCGGTATCCTTGAGCTTCTCCACGCCGAGCGCCAGCGCAATCTTCGAGGCTCCCGAAGCGACCGCATAGCATGCGCCCCTGAATGCCTCGGTGCCGCTGGCGCAGAAGTTCTCAGTGCGGGTTACTGGAATGTTGGGTAATCGAAGTGTGGCTGACAGAGGCAGGGCGCTTTTACCGACATTTATCTCCTCAAGACAGGTTGAAAACCAGGCAGCATCTATGTCTCGCTTCTCGATCCCGGCGTCGGCAATGCACTCCAGGAAGGCTTCGACAATAAGCTCCTCGGAGCCGACATCCCAGCGTTCGCCGAACTTGGTGCACCCCATTCCGATGATAGCGACTCTATCTTTAATTCCCGTGGACATAATATCGCCTCCTCGTCTATTAGTTGACCTTTGGAACTGCTTTCCAGAAGTAACCGGTATATCCTCGATCCTTGTCATACCAGCGCTTTCTGAATGACATGCGCACCTTGCCACCCACCTTGACCTCGTCGAGCGTACAATCGGTGAAGTCAGCGAGCATCCTCCCGCCGCCCTCGAACTGGATCAAGCCATAAATGGCGGGTGGCTCCTGGGAGACAGCGAGCATATCGCCGGTGTACATGACAATCCTGGCGGTACGATAGGCAAACTCGTAGTCCTCGTGCTGGTCAACCGCACCACACTGGGGATTGATGCAGATCTGTGCTGGTGGAAATTGCGGCGTGCCGCACACCTTGCAGCGGTTCCCTACCAGTCCGAGGATCATCTTGCGCTTACGCCATAGTGTTGTCATCGCGGTCTGACCGCCAGCCTCGCCGCGAATGCCCATCTCCACCTGGACCAGGTCGTTGAACTTGAGGTACTTCTGGTAGTTGTCGAGCTGCTTTCTCCGCTCTAGGCATCCCTTGACCCCCATTCGAGGTGGCAGGTCTTTTATCGCATCCGTAACCTGGAATGCTAAGGCATCGCAGCCCTGTCCGAACCCGCAAAGGAGTATCTTGTCTCCAGGTCTCGCATCCTGCAAGGCATCGATTAGCATCACAAACGGATGTGCACAGCCGGTCTCGCCGCAGACCTCGTGCATGTTGCCGTGTACCTGGTCCTTGTCAGCTCCGATCTTTTTGGCGATCTTCTTGTGTTCAGCAGAGAAGAAGCAGGGATAGATGATCTGTGCGAAATCCCCGATCTTCATGCCGGTCTTGGATAGCAAGCCACCGACCGCCTCTGGAATAATCTTGGAGTAGCCTTCATCTCGTGTCCAGCGCTCCTCCCACATATAGTCGTACTTCTTGAGCGAGCCGCGGTAGTGATCCACGAAGTCGTAAGAGACCGAGTGTGCTCCCAGAAACTCTGCGATTACATTCTCCTTTCCCAGAAGTAGTGAGCCTGCTCCATCGCCGAACCACAGCTCGTAGAAGTATGCTGCCTTTGTCTCTCTCTTGTCGCTGGCGGTTACCAGCACCTGTTTTCTGCTTCCGCTTCGAACCGCATCCAGCCCGGCTATAAGCGCCGAAGTGCCTGATTTCACGCTTGAGGTGAAGTCGGATGTGCCGATCTCGCTGCCTAAATTCAATGCGGTGGCAAGGATGCCCGAATTCTGTCGATCCGCATAAGGAAGGGTTACCGAAGCCAGGAAACAGGCATCGATCTTCGCCTTGTCCATTCCCTTGAGGCAATCCATAGAAGCCTCAACTGCCATGGACAGGCTATCTTCATCCCAGTTGCAGACCGATCTCTCTCCTTGCGCCACCATGATGATAGCCGGGGCGAACCATCCCATGGCATTGAACGCGTCCTGTCGGTTCAAGCGCAGCCTTGGAATATAGCCCCCGTAAGAGACGATCCCGATCATATACAGCCTCCTTATTGGTATAAAGTGCTCATTACCTACTGGTATCATAGAATGATATCTAAAATCTCAAGCAGTTACAACATGATCTTAAGAAACGATATTATGGCTGGAGGTTGGTAGCGGCGTTGCCTGAAGATGTCATTCATAATAATAGTTAAATCGATTTAAACCCTAATAAGGGATAGATGCTTCTACTTGACCTCTTTTATAGATTATAGTATTATCTCGAATATGAAGTTGAAGCTAGTAATAGTTTTTCTTGTAACAATAATTGCCTCGCAGGTTCACGCTGAGGCTCAAAAGCCCCTGTGGCTGGTGGATAACTACTGGAGTTACAACGAGTCGCTGCATATAGTCGGTGAGGACCTCGGCGAGGGTGGCTACATGGATTTGACAGGCACATATACCCTCGATTGCACCTATATAGGCTACAAGACTCAAAGCAAGACCGGCTATGAATATAGCGTCTATGAGCTTAAAGAAACAGATGGCGTATTTAACATGCTAGGCGCTGCTTTGTTTGAAGGCAGCCTGACCGATATCAAGATCGATAACGGCACTGCCAGTTGGACCATCTGGTACACAGAGGACTACCTGGACATGGTCTATCGCTATCGTTACTACAGCGGAACCCTGGAGATCTGGACTGGGTTCTTCTGGTGGCCAGCAGGCACCATGACCATCTCGATGAGCGAAGAGTTCGATCCCCCGCTGGACGAATATGACTTCCCGTTGGATGCAGGTGATGCGTGGAATCACTCCTTCACCTATTATTATTACGGGTATTCGACTATCCCCACCCAGGGCACCGAGTACTATGATGATAACGAGACGGCGACCTTCAACTACACATGTCCCACAACAGAGAGCGCTAATGGCTATTTCTCCTACAAGGTCATCCAGGATCGTGGCGCTGATGGAAGCATGACCTTTTGGTATGCGCCAACTGTGCGTTATAATGCAAAGATCTCCTATGATAACTACAGTCTAGGAAGCGGGACAATCATCGAAAGCGGGGGAGCTGATTTGACCGGTTATCACCTGGAGCCGGATCCACCAACAGCTACACCAACAATGACCTCGACAAGCACCCCTACCTCAGTCCCAACCTCAACCCCCACTGCCACGCCAACCGAGACCATGGTACCAACCATGACTCCCACAAACACGCCATCGATGACGCCGAGTCTAACACCGACAGCAACAGTAACATCCACAGCCACATTGACGCCGACCATCACAAATACAGCCATTCCAACCTCAACGCCAACCACAACGCCGACAATTACCGACACTCCTACCGCAACGCCAACCGGAGAAAATACCTTCACCCCCTCCAGCACGCCGACCATGACACCGACCGAGACATTGCTTCCAACAGCCACAAGCACTTCATCCCCGACCAATACCTACACATCGATGCCCACAGCCTCGCCAACAAGCACAGATACATTAATCCCAACATCAACGCCAACCAACACGCCAACAGCCTCACCAACGGCAACCAGCACAAATACCCCGACCCAGCAGCCGACAGCCACACCGAGCGCCACTTACACATCCCTTCCGAGCGCTACGCCTTCACCGACCCCAAGTTCCACGCCGACAAGCACCTTTACCATGATGCCGACCTCAACGCCGACCGCTACTCCGCTTCCCACAGTGCCTGGCGTCGATGCGCCGATATGGTTCCAGGGCGACTGGTGGGTATTCGATGAGAGCCTTTACATAACCGGTCCTACCATCGGCGAGGACGGCTTCTTCGATATACAGACCACAGCCACCTATTACAACCTTGGCAGCCATCCTCTTCCCATTGCTGAGAATGTGCCCGATGTAGATGTATATGACCTTCAGATCAACGGGACCTTTGACCTGTTGGGAAGAACTTACATAGATTTTGATATCGACAAGCTCGCAGTGGATCTTCGGGTCAGGGACGGCGACTACCGGGGCAGTTGGCTATTGACCACGGATCAACTATCGACCGTGCATCGCAGCCGCAATATGTACGGCATCCTTGAGATTGACATGGGAGCTGGCTGGGGAGAGGTCGGATATATCTACTTCAACGAGTACGAGGACTATCAGCCGCCGATCAGGGACTACAATTTTACTTTGAGAGTCGGTGATAGATGGAGGGATCATAGCACGGTGCATACCTACGGCGATATGAACATCCAGTTTATGATCGGCTATGAAACCTTTGACAGCGAGTTCGAGCTTGATCTAAACATCGCCTGCCTTTACCGAACCGAGGTCAATGGCTTCGAGAGCCATTATATCTTCGAGGATGCGCGCGACGGGAACACGACACTGCACTATTATTATGCGCCAGATGCCAAGTGGTTCGCGCGCATGATTCAGCGTGAGGTCGGCTTCGGGGATGATACGCTCGATGAGGGTCGGATGGAGCTGATTGAGCTTTATCTTATTACTGCAACGCCGACCGCTACGCCTTCCGGCGCGCCGACCTACACGCCGAGCAACACCTCCACTGCAACGCCGACTACGACAATGACGCCGACACCAACTTGGACCGCAACCGATACCTCGACTCCGACAATACCCTCCTCCCCTACCCCGACAGGTACGCCTACAGCCATGCCCACAAATACCTACACGGCGACCTTTACCCCTACGATTATTGCTACCATTACGCCTAGCTCCACTGCCACTGCGACTCCAACCGCAACCGCTGGCTTGAGACCGATGATACTCGCATGCGGTTACATGTACACTAGCATAACCGAAGCTGATGGAGGGCTGCTCGCCGTGTACGTGCTCACCGATGATCCCAACCCGGCGCAGGTTACCAGCGTGGAGATCTACTACACAGGGATAGGGACCGGCGCCTACCTGCCAGCGATCCCAGAATACGAGGGCGTATTTGGGCTGGTCGATATCCCGGTCGGCGCAGGTATTGAAGCCAAACGGTACCTCTTCGAGTTCAAGGCTACCAACGAGCTAGGCTTGCAGAGCCTGCTTGCGCCGTACCTCCAATGCCTAGACTAATGACATTTTGTGTACAGTGAAGCCGCTTTTCGCTTTGCATAAAATGTAGGAAACAACATGAAAAATAAAGAAACTTTAAAAAAAGTACACCTTGCCAATAATAGCCATGGGAAGCTCTGAATATTCACCAAGTCAGTGTGTATTTCAGAATGAACGAATCGGGGTGTGGCTATACCATGCCGATTGCATCGAGTTTATGGATATGATTATTAAAAAATACCCCGAAGGTAAGTTCGATATGATCTTTGCAGATCCGCCATACTTTCTGTCAAATGGTGGCATTACCTGCCAGGCTGGGAAAATGGTTAAGGTTGACAAAGGACAATGGGACAAATCTAATGGACCAGAACTGAACCACGAGTTCAACTTGGCTTGGTTGTCGAGGTGTCAGAAACTATTGAAACCCGATGGTACTATTTGGGTATCTGGGACACACCATGTAATTCATTCTGTTGGTTATGCCATGCAACAACTTGAAATGAAGATTCTGAATGATATTACCTGGGAAAAACCTAATCCACCGCCTAACTTGTCCTGTCGTTATTTTACTCATTCGACCGAAACGATAATCTGGGCAGCAAAATCTAGACAGTCTAAGCATTACTTCAATTACGAGAAGATGCGCCAACTAAATGATGGTAAACAGATGAAGACCGTGTGGTCTTTCAATGCACCAAATGGCGAGGAAAAGGAATTTGGAAAGCATCCCACCCAAAAGCCGGTTGCTCTTTTGGATAGAATCATCTTGGCATCGACAAGGGAAGGAGATTTGATTTTTGATCCTTTCTCGGGCAGTTCAACCACTGGCGTAGCCGCCATAAAGAATCATAGAAAGTTCGTAGGAACGGAACTTGAGTCCGAATTTATTAACTTATCGATTGCTCGATTGAAAAATATGATAGTCATTCGGCAGTCATCGCTAATATTCGCTCAGTAAGAAAAATCGCTAAGGGGCGACACAAATTCTTATATCAACAACTGGATAACCGGTGATCCAGTTGAAAGTAAAAATAGATTATGGGAATATGCTTTTTGGAAAAACTTTGAAGAGGAGACTAGAGAATGAGACAAATGGCTAAGATGTTAATTGTAATGAGTTTTTTAATTACCCAAAGTGTTTATGCAGCAGGTATGACGCAGCATATATTCATGGCTGACATTGCCTGGGAGCTACTTCAACCGATGAAACTCCGCCAGCTCCTTAACTATTACGATGATGCTTACATGGTGGGCGCTGTGTATCCGGACTCTGGATACCCGATCTCCAGCGAATATGCGGAGCTATCACACAGCACCGATTTCATCGATGCCTTTGTTAACTACATCAATGACAAGAGCAAGAGACCCTACGATGATTGCCCACGCCTTGTGTCCTTCATGCTCGGCGCTGCTTCGCATGTGGCTGATGATCCCCCATATCATCAGCTATTCATCGTCAGGGTCGCCGAGGAGGACTTTAACGGCGACTACAGCACGGCGCATACTTATTGCGATACAGGCATCGATTTTCTAAGTATCATCGATTACGACCGATGGCTGGCACACCCCGAATGGTGGGTACCGGTGCAGGATCTTCTCTGCGTGTACCAGCGTATGGGCTATCACTTCAACCCGAATGAGATCATCATTGGCAATGCTGTGATGAAGGTCGCCTCGTTTGGTGAAAGGCTTGCTGCGCCTTTGGTTTACAACAAGATCAGGACTGATATGCCATGGGGCTCAGCCAACTATTATGACTATCCGGAGGGAGGCTTGTTCAACTGCGGGGAGATAGTCGCCGATTACTGGATTGAGCTTTGGGAACGGATAATAAGCGGAAGGAGCGGCTTCTCGTTTGGCTCTATTCCAATGTTAAGCGGTCACCTCAAGATAAAACCTTCCCACCGATTTGCACACCTGAATCCAGCTTTTGAGTTTGGCTATCAATGCCTGGCGCAAGGCTGCGTTCAGGTCGATCTGGAAGTGGATGATGCAGGATGGATTCTCATAGGTGAACCGAGGATCATAAATGTTGGTCTATTTAACACGCTACTTAATCGAATGATCGATGAATTAGCAGCCAACTAGGCATTTCTTGAAAGAAGTATCATTCTATCCTTGAAAATCATCCCTTCTTGTTGTTACCGGCGCACAAAGTGAACATTCTGAGGTGGACAACGACTATGTGCTTCGAGCTTTTTACTGGAAGAACATAGTTGATGCAGCTCTTGGGATGTGAGTTTGGGGGATAACCCTTTTTATGAAAAGGCTCTGGAGTTTGGCGGTCTGGGGTTAAATAATTCACCTATAAGGTACCTTCTCTGGTTATGAGGTATAAAGTAATCATATTTTCTGTTTGGTTTGACTATCTAGGCTCATTTTGAGTGGTGAAGGATGTATATTCTCACAAAAGATTTCCGTTGCCAAATCCAAGCCGAGAATTTGAGTCCATACTCAAATTTGAACCTGCTGGATCAAAGTGATAATAAGTGCAGGATACCTGATGAAGATAACTAACTTTTACCGAAGGATAAACGATCTATATAGCTACCTTCCGAAGCGCTTCGGCAAAGGGTGGGCATTCCCTCCGCTTCGGATCGGCTTGGTTCTGACACATGCCTGCAATCTGCGCTGCGGGATGTGCTTTGTCTGGAGGCAATCGAGGCCGAAAGAAAAGCAACATTTAACGACCGAAGAGGTACTCGGCGTGATCGCTCAATCCCCTCCTTGGAGCATAATCACCCTTACTGGGGGGGAGCCGATGCTCAGGAAGGATATCTTCAACATAATCGATAGAGCCTGTGCCAAACGCCGGGTTCATCTGGTAACCAATGCCTATCTAATCGATGCATCAAAGGCTAATAGTCTGATATCCTTTGCGCCATCTGGGATCGGCGATAGCTTCAGAAAAGGGCTTGTATCTATCGGTGTTTCACTGGAAGGTTTGCGAGATTTACACAATCGCTTCGTGGGTGTTTCGGATGCCTTCGAGCGCACTAGCGAGGCGATCAGGCTTTTATCTAAGGCTAGATCCGCTATGGGCAAAAGATTGCCCTTTCTCGATTTGAAGGTAGTTATTACAAAGGATAACTATGAGAGCCTGGTGGATATCTTCGAGCTTGCCGAGAGCCTGGATATGGATATATGTTCCTTTCAGATCCAAAACAACCAGGAATCATCTTATGGCTTGTACACGGTGGATCCTAAGATTCATCTCAAAGAGCCGAAACATGTAGAAGCGATCGACAGAAACGCCCTTCTCAAGGTCATCGATGAGCTTTATGCAAGAGCCAAGGAGAGCCGCAGCGAGCTTCGCTTCAATCCAGCAGCACCAAAAGAGATAATAGCAGAGCATTACCAAAATAACCTGGACATAAGACGCTTCTCATGTAGCGCAGCATGGACCGTTATGCACATCAATCCCTATGGCGATGTTTTTCCATGCTTCAGCTTCAATATGGGCAATATCAGGGAGCACTCGTTGAAGGCTATATGGAATGGCGAGCCATATCGTAACTTCCGCAGTGCGCTGGCTGCTGCAAAGATCTTTCCTGGGTGCATCGGCTGTTGCGTCATGCGCTTCGAGGGCTAGGGGGGACTGACCTCGATGACCAGCAAAGCCACACGGCTGGTTTTATTTTACTTATTCCTAGGCTTTAGCTCCATCATCTCTCAGACCATCATGGTTAGGGAGCTTCTAACTATCTTTTATGGCAACGAGATGAGCCTGGGCATCATCTTTGCTGCCTGGTTCTTATGGATAACCATGGGAGCCTATACGGGAGCACGGATTGCGTCCAGAGTAAGCAATCCCTTGCGCGTATTCAATAATTGCCTGTTAGCCGTATGCCTCGTCTCGGTAATGCAGTTGTTAGCGGTGCGAGTTTCGAGAGCCTTTCTGAGCCTGCCCGGCGGACAATATCCCTCTATGGATCACCTGGTTATCGTGGTCATCCTGGTCATGATACCCTTCAGCTTTCTTTACGGTTTCACCTTTCCCTTGGGGATACGAGCATTGGGAAGCTCTGATCCAAGAGGTGTGCAAGTGGTAGGCAAGGTCTATATGTGGGAGGCATTGGGCAGCCTTATGGGAGGGATGATCTTTACTTACTTGCTTGCTGGAAGGATAGCCAGCCTGCTGGTTCTCTGGATAGTGCTTGTTAGCCTGCTATTGTTGCTTTTATGGCTATATCAATTAAGGCATCTTTGGGTATATGCTCTGCTTTTTATAATAGCTGCCTTTACTGCATTTGCCGGCTTGGAGGATTGGAGCATAAAAATGCGCTGGAGGCTGCTGGAGCAAGGGGGTGAATTGCTTGAATCGGCGGATAGCAGGTATCAAAACCTGGTCTTGGCAAGGCATGAAGAGCAGTACACTTTATATACCAACGGCACGGTGCGCAGCAGCTTCCCAGATCCTTACGCAAATATTATGCTAGCCAACAGCATCCTCATCCAACACCCGAAACCAAAGGATGTGCTTATTATCGGAGCCGGGATAGAGGGATTGATCGCCGAGATGCTCAAGTTCCCCTTCATAGAAACAATTGTATATGTGGAACAAGACCCCAGACTTATGGAGCTTCTCATCGATTACCTTGCAGGTGAGGTAAAAGAAGCGCTTAATTCAGAGAGGCTGGTGATCAAACCTGGCGATGGCAGGTTCTATTTACGATCTACTCCAAGCAACTTCGATCTTATATACATAAACCTGCCGGATCCATCGACTGCAATGCTGAATAGATATTATACAAGAGAGTTCTTCCGAGAGGTGGAAAGGAAACTCAAGCCAGGAGGGACTATCGGTCTTTCGATCTCGACCGCCACCAACTATTACGGCGAGCTGGTCGGCAGGTATGCAGCCTCGGTCTATCGCACCCTAAAAGAGGTATTCGACTATATAGCGGTCAGTGCAAACAGCGAGAGTCTCTTTTTCGCATCCGATGCTCCATCTTCAGTTAGCGATGATGTCAAAACTTTGGTCGATCGATACGAGAGGCGAAAATTAAAGAGCGACAGATTCAATCCTTATGCCTTTATGATCGATTATCAGCCCGATCGAGTGGAGAAACTCAAGGAAACCCTTCAGGATGAGAGACTGCCTGCCAGGATAAACACAGACCTGAGTCCGATAACCTATAGCTATAACTTCCTGCTTTGGGATGTGTTTTCCTCTTCTTCAAAAAAGGGCAACTTCAGCATTGCTGCTAAGGTATTCGCATTTATTCAGAGCATAGATTTCGTTGTGTTTTTAGCATTCATCCTAGCCATATTTCTCATTCGTTTGCTCTATCAGTGGTTACGAAAGCCAAGGGTCGGCTCGGTTAATGCCTTCAATGCACTGGGTGCTGTTTTTATAGGCGGCTTTTCCGCAATGTCGTTGAATCTGCTTCTTTTAATTGCATTTCAGAATATTTTTGGTGCGCTATATCTCATGGTCGGTGCGCTCGGTGCCTCGTTCATGTTTGGATTGGCTGTGGGCAGTTTTATTGCAAACCGGCTAGCGACCAGCATCGCTGGTCCCAGGCACATTTTCATAGCACTGGAGGCTTTGATTGCAATATTTGCGCTATCGATAACAAGGCTTCTAGTCTCCATGAGTCAAGGTTATTTATCTGATCTGCCTGCCTGGTTTTTAGTATTATCATATCTTTTAATGGTCTCGATTGCTGGTTGCCTGACCGGCGCTGCATTTCCGCTGGCTGCTGTAATTCATGTTAGTGGATCGGAAGATACGGTGGTTAGCGCTGGTATGATTGATGGCTTCGATCACCTGGGCGCATTCATGGGAGCGCTTATCACTGGGAGTTTTTTCGTACCCATTTATGGCATCCCGCGTACCTGTATGCTGGTAGCTACCCTGAATATTGCCATGCTGCTATTGTGGATTGTAAGCGCTAATAAGAGGCGGCGAGCGGATTCGAACCGCTGAATGGAGGTTTTGCAGACCTCTGCCTTACCACTTGGCTACGCCGCCTTGACTTGTCTAGTATAATAGCCTGGAAACCTTGTTGTCAATATCGGTATCCAAATGGACAACAGCGGATGCTTGTATTATAAATAAAGCGCAAACCTAGCAGTTCAAGCACCTGTTACCATTGCTATGAACATTAAAAAGGGAATTTCTGATGATTGACCTTCTGCTGGTGAGGCCGACCAAGCGGGATCTCCACCTGGAGCGCATTCCAGCAAAAAAGAGGCTGGGAGATAAGCACCAGCCAATGGGGTTGTTGTATCTTGCCACCGCTGCACAAAATGGAGGCTATTCGGTCAAGATCTGCGATCAGATAGTTGACCAGGACTTTGATGCAGCGCTAAAAGAGTACAATCCAAGGTTTGTCGGCATCACGGTATCAACCCCCCTCGTTGAGGCGACCAGGAAGTTGGCTAATAAAGCTAAGAACTCTGGAGCTAAGGTCATCATCGGCGGACCACATGTAACCTCGGTAGAGGAAGTCTCGCTCCATGAGATCCCCCATGCCGATATCGCCGTGATAGGAGAGGGAGAAGCAACCCTGCTTAAAATCATGGATGGTGATGGCTTGGAGAATGTTGCCGGCATAGCCTACAGGCAAAACGATGATGTGAAGCATAATCCATCGCTAAATAGCTTTGAGAACCTCGATGATATGCCGTATCCGGATAGGTCCCTTCTCGACCTCGACCTTTATCGCCGCGATGTGGAGTTCGGCTTCCCGGTGCCGCTTGATAAGATTATGTTTAGACTTCTTTCCAGCCGTGGCTGCCCATTTAAGTGCACCTTTTGCAACTCGTTCAAGACCTTCGGCAGGAAGGTTCGCTCTCGAAGTCCAAGCAACATCCTCGCCGAGATAGAGGAACTCTATGGCAAGTATGGCTCGAATTATTTCATGTTCATCGATGATACTTTTACCATCGACCAGAAGCGCACTATCGAGTTCTGCGAGGAGCTGCTAGATCTTAAAAAGCCGTTTCACTGGGCGTGTTATGCAAGGGTCGGCTTGATGCAGGATACAATCGAAGCGATGAAGGCTGCCGGCTGCAAGCTGATCGGCTTCGGCGTGGAGAGCGGTAGCCAGAGAATGCTCGATAAGCTGAAGAAATCGAGCAAGGTCGAAACGGTGATAAAGACATTCGATCTCGCTCGCAAAGCCAAGATCAGAACCAAGGCTTTCTTCATGGTCGGATTGCCTGATGAAAGCGAGTTAGATTTCATGGAGACAGTGAAACTAGCCAAGCGAATCTCCCCCGATTATCTGTGGGTCTCAATATTCATTCCGCTTCCAGGCACCGAGGCATATCAGGAGTTGGTCTCAAAAGGGAAAGTGCTTGATTACAACCAGGTTAGCTACTTCCAGTCGGACAATCCAGTATATAAGGCGAGGCATCGTCGCTTTGTGCGCAGTTTTTATCTGAGACCATCGTATATAACCAGGCGGCTATTCGATGCCGACCTGGAGGAGATCAAGTATTTCATTAAGATGGGCTTGGCTTATCTTTCGTCTTAGGAGGTACCGTAGCACCGACAGCTTCCAATAACCGATACAAACCATAATACGATGTCATGGCATAATGGTATCTAGTTTTTGGTGGGAGCATCAGGGGACAATCGGAGAGATTGTCCCCTGATGTTGTAGGAGAAGAGATGGGGTTATCTTCCATTGTGGGGGTAAATCATAGGAGGTTTGGTCTCGTTCGTTGAACCTTTAGAGAGGGATGGATGGTTCGGTGTATTGGAGATATGTAGGCCTTTTGGTGAGACCTGCCCCACCCCTGGAGAAACTTCATAACCTTCAAAGAACTTTTCTGTTACGATACTTATAACACCATAGGTGAAGATTTTATTCCACCTGATTGCAAAGAACATTTTTTATTCTTGCTTGATTGCCTTATTCTTTTTTCCTTCAAAGAACCTAGTGAGGGCTTCTTCATCCCTTCCAACCATATTAACATACAACCATCGATTTGGTTCCGCTTTTTCCTCTCATTGCTTGTGCGTGCAATTAACTTAGATTATTTACCTAAAAAGGTAACTCAATTTCGCGCGTCATAATTTTCATACCTCCCGAATAGGTGGGGATGGGGGCTGCCCTTGATATATAATTTTTGTCGCCACCAGGTTCCTCCATGTCATTCCCGCACCCCCTTCTGTCATTCCCGCCCCGCATCAAGTGCGGGGTAAACTCCGGCGGGAATCCAGTAATCACGGGCAGTGATAGGGTGATAAATTGATCAAGTGATAAAGGCGTATTCAACCACAAAGGCACAAAGAAAGAAGTGATACCGTGCTACCATGATAAAGTGATAGAGGAAAGAAAGACCCCCACCCCAGCCCTCTCCCAGCGAAAGGGAGCTAGGAGGGGATAGGGGATTCAAGACTCCCCTTCCCCAAACTTGGGGAAGGGGTCGGGGGATGGAGCTTCTTGTCCTTTTTTCTTTGCGTCTTTGCGTGAGACTTCTTTTCCTCGCACTTCGTACTGTTTTTTTATTTACTCTCATAAGATTCAAAGATTTTCTTTTCCAGTCGCCGCCAATTGTGAAACCGTGCGGGAGAATAAAAACGAGGAAAATTGCGATAAAGATTATATGCCCGATTGGCATCGAGGGAAGCTCGGATCAACGGCATGGTTTTAACTGGCGATGATATTGCCCCGTATAACCCGTAGAGGATCTCCTTAACCCCAGGCTTGGCTTGTTTCAAAGCCATACTGGCATGAAAAATTCTTGGCGTTGTCATCATGGAGTCGAGTACATCCTCCTGTTCCATTGGGCTTCGGTTCTGCAAAGCTAGCCTGATCACATCCTGCGAGGCTAGTATTGCTCCACGAGTGCGCATGAACTCTCTGTTATACTCCCAGAGCTTCTCGGTGCTAAGATTATCTTCCATAAGCCCGCTGACAATAACTTTCCCTAAGATATTTCCAGCACGCATCCCGGAGCCGACTCCGCTCCCCATAAGCGGTACCACCATGGAGGCAGCTTCACCTACCAGGGCAAAACCGTCTGCCACCATCTTGGGAAGTGGCCGGCGGATACTAATATTACCTCCACCTCCAAGCAACCTTTTCCCAATGAAATCATGCTCTTCAATAAGCTCTGCGGCGGTATCCTTAGCCTCCGCATAGCCGGGAAGGTTCCTAGCTCCAATAAGTATAACAATGTTTCCTTCGCTTTGAAGCGTAAGAGCGGAAAAGGCGCCGTTATGTCCAAGCCTTATGGTGCAGACATCAAGCTCAAGATTAAGAGCTTGTGATGCATTCTTAAGTCTATTTATGTCAACCTGGTGGATGAATACGACTGCATTTACGGTATCGGATTCATCGATCTCATGCTGTATTTCGAATGATGAGGGGGTCATTTTGCGTAGTGCCCCTGCAAAACCGGTAGCATCTACCACCATCTTTGCTCGCACCTCGAATTCTGCATCTTTTTTATTGTGCAGTCTCACGCCTTTAACCGAATTATCCTTTATAACCAGGTCAATCGCCTCGCTTTCATCCATCAACCTGGCACCCTCATCAATTGCATACTCTAGGAGCCGTTTGTCAAGCAGTTGTTGATTTAGCGTATAATCGTACATAGGATTGGGGAAATCGGCAACTAACTTGCCAGAGTGCGATGTGAATCTGATCCTTTTGGGGGCTGTCAGTAGCTCCGGTGGTTGCGGTTCTGGTATCCCCAGCGCGCTAAATGCTCCTCTTTCCACTCCATTCTGCCAGGGATGTCCTATAGCCTTACTTTTTAGCCTATCTACCAGCAGGACATCATATCCGAGTTTGGCAACTGTCCATGCTGTAATCGAACCTGAGGCTCCGGCGCCGACCACTATAAGATCATAATCCAACATAAAACCCACCTCTTCATTGATTTGAGCATCATAAATATAACATATATGCGAGAAGTTACAAGACTAAGATGCCTAATATCAGGCTGTTTTGTTACTCAGACAGTGGACGCGACAAGGTTACCTTGATAGACTGGCCATAACCTAAAGCGATTTATGCCAGACACCGCAATCATACCTAAAATTTAGATCCCGGTTGATTAACAACTTTACATTCAATATCATTCTTGATATATAATAAAGTTAGAATAAATTGAGAAGATGCGTCTAACCAAGGACATGATCGAATTTTTGGGCGACCTTATCATAGAGGCTCTGCAGAAGAATCGCCTGGTAAAAGTAAACGATAAAGAAGCTGCTAGGCTCTTAATCAGGGACATCGTTCATAGAGATCTAAAGGTAGAGGATGACCTGGACAAGGAGGTGCACCAGATCCTTGAACAGTTCGCTGACCGAATCGATAGAGACGATATCCAATACTATGAGATGTTCAAGATGGTAAAAAAACAGTTGGTTAAGGAACGCAAGCTCATCTTGTAATCATGAAATTATCACCAGAAAAGATAAACCACCTAGCACATCTAATCACTAACAACCTTAAAAATGATGATTGTGTCGAGTTCCTTACTAGTAAAAACGAGATTCGTAAGTTCATTAAGGAGTTGATTTTAGCTGAGATGAGGCTCGATGCACAGGTCGATAAACTAGCAAGGCAACGCATACAATCATTATCCAAAGCACCGCCAGAGGGTAGCAGGGAATGGGATATACTATACCGCAAAACATTTGAGGAGATAATGAAAAAGAAAAGAGGGGTTCTGTAAATTAAGTTATTAAAACCGTGCGCATAATGGCAATCGACATCGGCGATGTGAGGATCGGGATAGCAGTCTCGGATACGCTGCTCATCGCCGCCAATCCGCTTCAAACGCTTGTGCGCAAAAACATAGATAAGGATATCGACACCATAATAGAATTAGCCATCATGCATGAGTGCGAGACCATAATCTATGGGCTTCCACGCACACTGCGCGGTGAAATTGGCGATCAAGGAGAAAAAATCGAGGAGTTTGCGCGAAAACTAGCAAAGCGCTTTACAGGCAAGGTCATCCCCTGGGATGAAAGGCTATCGACCTTGGAGGCTCAACGAGCGTTGATTGAGGGCAGTATGAGAAGAAATAAACGAAAAAAGGTCATCGACCAGGCAGCAGCGGTGCTAATCTTGCAAAACTACTTATCATGGCTAAAAGAACAAGGTATATCCTTATCATAACAATAGCTGCCGGCTTGATGATCGTAATGGCAGTCATCGGCTGGCTTGCCTTCGAGTCGCATCTTGATCGCTGGGGCAAACAATTCCACGATGGAAGCCCTGCCCCGCAGACGATCATCATAAAGCCTGGAGCCGATGCAGATGCGATAGCAAACCTTTTAGCACAAGCGGATTTGATCGATAGCGCGCCTTTATTCAAGATGCTGGCTAAAAAGCGGGGCATGGCAAAAAAGCTGAAAGCTGGAGAATACAGGCTCCATGGGCGAATGAACCCGCAACGCATACTCGACATACTCGCCAAGGGTGAGCAGGTGCTGCATAGCATAACATTCCCACCCGGTTGCGACATCTTCGAGGTGAGCCGAATCATCAGGGAATCAGATTTCATAGCCGGCGCCGAGAGCATAGATGAAATACTGCGAGATAAGGGGCTTCTAAAGGAGCTTGGCATCCCTCATGATGATTTCGAGGGTTATATCTTGCCGGAGACATACAGCTTTCTGCTCGGCACCGATGCCAGGTCCGTGATTATGACCGTTGTAAGGGCTTTGTTCTCTAGCCTTCCAGCAGATTATGACCAGCGAGCGCATAAGGTTGGCCTCGACTTGCATAGTGCGATAACAATGGCATCGCTAGTAGAGTCTGAGGTGATGCTCTCCGAGGAATATCCTTTAGTCTCAGCGGTTTATCATAACAGGCTGAAAAAGGATATGCCCTTACAGTGCGACCCAACGGTAATTTACTCCATGAAACTGCTAGGCATTTATAAGGGCAACATAAGCAAGCGGGATCTGCACAGGGATCATCCTTATAATACTTATGTTCACAAGGGCTTACCGCCGGGACCTATCTGCAATCCTAGAATGAAGGCTTTATTAGCAGCGGTCTCGCCTGCTGAGGTTGATTATCTTTTTTTCGTGTCTAGGAACGATGGTTCGCATGTATTCAGCACCAGCTATCGAGATCATGTAAATGCAGTCAACAAATACCAACGCAGAAGGTGAGAAAAAAACAATCGATCTTTTTAATGTTTTGTTCATTAAGCTCTTGACAACAGAGTAAAAAAGTATTATATTATATTCAAGATGTATATAAACTTGTTGTAGGGAGCGGTTTTGATAGCCATTGTAGCAAAGGTACTTCAATTATTGGGCATTATCCCCCCCCCCCGCAAGAATATTTCCGTAACCCGATAGCTCCAGTATGGAAAGTCATACTACTGTGTTCATTTTTAGGGATCATGGGATATTCCATCATCACATTCACCGGCTGCGAGGGGTGTCAGCCGGATCCCACACCTACACCGACTCCAACTTCAACTTTTACAAGGACACCTACACCTACCAACACCAATTCACCCATCCCATCCGATACCCCTACGAATACTAACACCCCTGAACCGACATATACTGCGACGCCAACCAACACCCCCACAGAAGTGCCAGGGGTCATTTCTGGGATTGTATCTTTAGAGGACGGTACAAGTAGCCCTGCAGAGGGAGATATATCTTTTATTTGTTATATCAACGGAGATTTGAGCAATATTATTACCGAAGATAATTTCGAGTGTGAGATCGCCCCGGATAGAGGTTATCAGGTTGTTGATGGGCAGGGCATTTTTTATGTTGACTTTGGTAATTTTCCTGATGTACAGGTTGGTGATGAGTTCACATTGGAGATCTCTACCATCTCTCATCCAAGACAATGCAACGCAATTTACGGGCTAGTGCCTGCGGGTGATGCCAGCCTACCACCAATAATACTATCAGGTTGCGGCAAACCGAACTATCCTGAGCCAATAGATATCGAGAATATTTATACTGGCGCAGCTCTTTTGTGGAATATCGAAGGATTGCCGAGCAGTTTTATGGTTTACCGAAGTAGCATTCCATCCGGAGCAGAATATTTTAATAGTAACGGAATATATCAATTGATCTCCTCTGATTCGGACAATGAAATTTTGTTTCAGGATAACAGTGCATTATTCATTGATGAAGATGTTTCCGATTTTTCATCATATTATTATGTAATTATAAGCTATCAGGTTGAAGATTTAAGCCCACATAGCAACGAGGTATTCACGGTCTATTATGATGAGGGCGCTACTCCAACGCCGATGCCTACAGAGGAGCCTTACGCTACGCCTACGCCGATTCAGCCATCTACGCCGACCGCAACGCCAACACCTTCTGGCATTATATTCTTTGACAAATCGGTCTATCACGGCGATCCTTATGAACAGGAGGTTACTATATATGTAATGGCTTCGGAGATACCAACTATTCAATTGGTAAGTTCGGTTTGTAGTTACCAGATAATCTTTGATAATCAAGTAATGCCCTCATACCCCAATTACTATCAACACACCTTAAACCTAAATGATTTAGAGATCTGCGATGCTTTAAGCCTGGGAGTGAATCCACAGGGAGATGTACTGGCTGCTGTATATGGCGATAACTACGATGTGGCATTATTTTCGCCAGGCGATAAATGGAGCAATAGTGAAAAGAATGACTCTTGTTGTACTCCAGTGATACCGACAGCAAATATTATCTACAGTGAATATACTAATACGCCAACGCCTATATATAGTCCAACACCCACGCCGACTTGGTTTATAACGATCAATAATACATTACCGTTGTATCCAAATCAGCCATTGATGTGGCTAACTGTAAACAATAAGCTGCTCGATTATCCTATTGAATTTCCATTGTACTCTGGAAAGAGCTTATTTCTTTGGTATCATTTTACTAAGCCAGCCCTTTATTTCTGTCCGCCGGAGATGATTGATGAAGGGATTCCGGATCATATCCAGGTTTTATATGCAGCCGGGTCTTATGATATTCCTTATGGATTCTGGAACGGATCGGGTAATGATGTGCCAGGTCCGAATGCTCTTACAGGTTTTTACTGGTGGTATCAATATACCGAGGATTGCGGATTGCCATCCGGACCATTTCTTGGGATTAGTCAGAACATTGGGCTGGTCAGGCTTAGAGGGGTCGAGAGGGCGGAGATCGTAAGAGCCGATGCTCCGGGACATTATTCAATGGGCTTCGAGGAGTGCCCTGCCGGGGAGCAGAATGATTATGGACCGGCGACGA
>CAYUVA010000034.1:0-53284 GCA_964448115.1 uncultured bacterium | reverse complement strand
AAAATTCCTTATCAAGCGGAAAATGAAAGATCACTTCCAGTTGCTAAACAGTTACTCTTTATTTCCGCCTATTTTGAGCAGTTAATCGATGAATGAAATGAGCTGTTATCGGTTTCAATCCGCTATGCATAATGAATTTGAAAACAGACTTGAAATAAGGCAATATATTTAGGTTCACTGTTTAATCTCAAGAATAATATAAGGAGAGATCGCAACATGACAGTCGGAATTGTCGGCTACGGCGCCCACCTACCTCGATACAGGATAAAGGTCGAGGAGATAGCCAAGGTCTGGGGCGCTGACGCAGCCTCCTATAAGAAAGGACTTTCCGTGTTCGAGAAATCAGTGCCCTCACCGGATCAGGACACCATAACCTTGTCGGTCGAGGCAGCCAGAAACGCGCTGAAAAGGGCTATTATCGACCCTGCTGATATTGGCGCAATTTATGTCGGGTCGGAGAGTCATCCTTATGCAGTCAAACCGAGCGGAACCGTGGTCGGAGAGGCTATCGGAGCCTTCCCGCATTGCCACTGCGCGGATTACGAGTTCGCCTGCAAGGCTGGCTCCGAGGCGATGTTCGTCGCCTCCTGCGAGGTAAAGGCAGGCGAGGTAAAGTTCGCCCTTGCCATCGGTGGAGATACCTCGCAGGGAGCGCCCGGTGATGCGCTCGAATATACAGCATCCGCGGGCGCAGCAGCCTTCATATTCGGAAGCGAGAACCTGGTCGCCGAGCTGCTCTTCACCCACTCGTTCATGTCGGATACGCCAGATTTCTGGCGCAGAGAATACATGCACTACCCGCGACATGCCGGCAGGTTCACTGGCGAACCAGCTTACTTCAAGCATGTAACCGGCTGCGCAAGGGCGATCATGGAAAAGGCGGGAATGAAGCCACAGGACTTCGATTACGCCATCTTCCACCAGCCCAACGGCAAGTTTCCCATGCGAGTCGGGCAGATGCTCGGCTTTAGCAGGGAGCAGATCGAGCCTGGCTGGCTCTGCCCCTGGCTGGGAAACACCTACTCAGGCTCATCGCCGATGGGGCTGACCGCAGCCCTTGACATAGCAAAGCCTGGCGCCATGATCCTTATGGTCTCCTTCGGCTCCGGTGCCGGTAGCGATGGCTTCATCTTCAAGGTTAGCGAGCGCATCGATAAGGTGAGGGACCTGGCGCCTAAGACCAGAGAGTTACTAGAGAAGAACCCAATCTATCTACAGTACGGCGAATATGCCAAGTTCCGCAAGAAGATCCGCAAGGCTGAATAGGAGGACGCCATGAGAGAAGTTGCAGTAATCGGAATCGGAATTACCAAGTTCGGTGAGCTGTGGGAAAGCTCACTGAGGACGCTCGCCGTGCAGGCTGCCCTGGCTGCCATAGATGATAGCGGAGTAGATAAGCTCGACTCCATGTATATCGGTTGCATGACCTCCGGGCTGTTCGTGGGACAGGAGCACCTGGGATCGCTCATCGCTGACTACATTGGCAATAAGAACATAGCAGCCACCAGGGTCGAGTCAGCCTGTGCCTCCGGTGGCGCAGCCTTCAAGTCAGCGGTGCTCGAAGTGTCAAGCGGCGCCTCGGATATAGTCATGGCGCTCGGCGTGGAGAAGATGACCGATATCGGCGGAGATGGAGCGACTTTTGCGCTCTCTACTGCTGCGGACATCGAGTACGAGGGCTTCCACGGCGCCACATTCCCTGGACTCTATGCCCTGATGGCAAGAGCGCACATGTTAAAATATGGTACAACCAGGGAGCAATTGGCACATGTGGCGGTCAAGAACCACTACCACGGCGCCATGAATAAAAGAGCGCAGTATCCCTTCGAGATAACCGTCGAGCAGGTGATAAACTCGACCAAGGTCGCTGATCCGCTGAATATACTCGATTGTTCGCCGATCACCGACGGAGCTGCCGCTGCCATCGTAGTTCCCCTGGAGTTGGCAAAAAAGCTGGCCAAAAAGCCGATAATAAAGGTCATCGGATTCGGACACGCAACCGATAGCATAGCCCTTGCCGACCGCAAGAACCTCTATGAGTTAAGGGCTGTGGAGATCGCTGCCCAAAGGGCTTATAGCATGGCAAACAAGGGACCTGGCGATATCGATGTGGCTGAGGTGCATGACTGCTTCACCATCGCGGAGATCATGGTCATCGAGGCGCTCGGTTTCGTGGAAAAAGGACGGGGCGGAACGGCTGCTGAGAGCGGATTGACTAAACTGGGCGGCAAGATCCCGGTCAATACCAGCGGTGGCTTGAAGAGCAAGGGACACCCGGTCGGAGCAACCGGCATTGCGCAAATAGTGGAACTGACCGAGCAACTGCGCGGACAGTCCGGCGAACGCCAGGTTTCAAATGCACGCGTCGCTCTCGCTCAGAACATGGGCGGTTCCGGCGGAAGCAGCATAATCCACATCCTGGAGGTGATCTAACCATGTCAACATCAGCAAAATATAAAAGGGAATTCCCCCAAAGATACCGTCTCGAGGCTGGCAGGTGCATTAAGTGCGGCAAGGTCCACTTCCCGCCCCGGCTAATATGCGCCCGCTGCGGAGCAAGGGAGTTCGAGACCATCGCGCTTCCCGACCAGGGAGCCATCGAGACATACACGATCATCCGCGTGCCGCCGAGCCAGTTCGTTGACCAGGCGCCTTATGCCATTGCGATTATCAAGCTTGATAATGGGGTGAGGTTAACCTGCCAGGTTACCGATTGTGCGCCGGAGGATCTCGATATTGGCAAACCGGTCAAGCTCGAATTCCGCGCCGTACAGCAGGAAGGAGAGGCAGGAGTCATCGTCTATGGCTACAAGGCTGTACTGCAGGCTTGAGGCTTGTTAGTTCTTTAACCACAAAGACACGAAGAAGGGGTGATACCGTGTTACCTTTTAAGATTCTTTCACTTTGCGCCTTTGCGCCTTTGCGTGATCCTCCTTCATTCTTAAATAAAGCCTAAAGCCTTTCAAGGAGATGCGTTTATGTTCAGAATAGAAAGCAAGATAGACACCAACTCAAGGGAATTCAAGGAGAACCGCCGACACCACCTGAATCTGCGTCAGGAGCTGAAACAAAGGCTGCAAGAGGCTAAACTAGGCGGTCCGGAAAAACACCGCCAGCGCCACAAGGAGCGCGGGAAGCTGCTGGTTCGGGAAAGGCTGGAGAGGCTTTTCGATCGCAACACTCCATTTATGGAGTTCTCAACCCTAGCTGCTTATGGCATGTACGATAACCAGGCACCTGGTGCTGGTATCGTGACCGGAGTTGGAGTGGTGCACGGCAAGGAGGTTCTGGTGGTAGCCAATGATGCCACGGTCAAGGGCGGAACCTACTTCCCGATGACCATCAAGAAACATGTCCGCGCTCAGCAGATAGCGCTGGAGAATAACCTTCCCTGCGTATATCTGGTCGATTCTGGGGGTATCTTTTTACCTGAGCAGGCGGGCACCTTTCCGGACAAGGATCACTTCGGACGCATCTTCTATAATCAGGCACAGCTATCGGCACGCAATATCCCGCAGATCGCTGTTGTGATGGGATCCTGCACCGCTGGAGGGGCTTATGTTCCCGCCATGAGCGACGAGACGGTCATAGTGAAGGAGCAGGGCACCATTTTCATCGGCGGGCCGCCCTTGGTAAAGGCTGCCACCGGCGAGGATGTGACCCCGGAGGAGCTTGGTGGCGCCGATGTCCACTGCCGCATCTCCGGCGTCTCCGACCATTATGCCCTCAACGATGAGCACGCCATTCAGATCACCCGCAATATCATCCAGAACCTGAACCGACCAAAGAAATTTGAGCTGGATATGGCTGAAGTCCAGGATCCCTTTTATGATCCCGAGGAGATCTACGGCATCATCCCCACTGATCTCAGGAAGCCTTATGATATAAGGGAGATAATCGCTCGCCTGGTCGATGGTAGCGAGTTCCATGAGTTCAAGCCGCTCTACGGTCAGACATTGGTTACAGGTTTCGCACGCATAATGGGCTATCCGGTCGGCATCCTGGGCAACAACGGTGTTTTATTCAGCGAAAGCTCTCTCAAGGGCGCGCACTTCATCGAGCTTTGCACTGTACGCAAGATCCCTTTGGTATTCCTGCAGAATATAACCGGCTTCATAGTAGGCAGGGAATACGAGCATGGTGGGATAGCCCGCGATGGCGCCAAGATGGTTCATGCGGTGGCTAATGCTCAGGTACCGAAGTTCACCGTCATCGTAGGGGGAAGCTACGGTGCGGGGAACTATGCAATGTGCGGGCGGGGATACTTCCCCCGGCTGCTCTGGATGTGGCCCAATGCACGCATCAGCGTCATGGGCAAGGAGCAGGCTGCTGATGTGCTGGTCAGAGTCAAGAAGGATCAGCTCGAAGCGCAGGGAAAACAGCTTTGCGCCCAAGAGGAGGCTGCGATTAGGGAGCCTATCTATAAAAAATACGAACACGAGGGAAGTCCCTATTATAGCTCGGCGCGGATCTGGGATGATGGCATCATTGATCCCTTGGACACAAGGACTATACTGGCACTGGGGATAAGCATGGCGCTAAACACACCGATTCCAGACCAGAAGTACGGCGTGTTCAGGATGTGATTGCTAGTTTTATTTTAATTTCTTGTATCTTCAATTAAGGTTGGTTTTAATCTTGTGAAGACTTCGTGCCAAGGCTATTAAGAACTGATTCAATTATGACAATACAGTTTAATGAGGGACAAAAAGAGGCGATCAACAAGCTCGATGCCGATGTGTGCGTAAGAGCCGGGGCTGGCACCGGCAAGACAACGGTATTGGTCGAAAGATACGTCAACCTGGTCGAATCGCGAAGGGTCAGACCGACCAATATCCTTGCGCTAACCTACACCCATAAGGCTGCCTTCAATATGAAAAGGAAGCTGAGCAATAGGTTCATGGATCTGACCGATAGATCGCTGCGCCAGGAGCTGGAACTGGCTGACATCTCGACTATACACTCCTTTTGCAATCGTGTTCTCAGGGAGAATGCTATAAGCCTTGGAATCGATCCCGAATTCATCCTGCTCGATCAAGACCAGCAACGACTTTTTGTCAGTCGCTGTTACCTGGACTGGTTAAAGGGAGTCTATGAGGTAAAGGATGAGAAGCTGGTCAACCTGATCATAGCCTATGGAAGAGACTATATCCGCGATATTATCCTCAGCGGGTTGAGACATATCCGGGGCTATGGGTACAGCTTTCCCCAGCAGCCTGATATCGAGCTTTCGATGCATAAAACTAAGGCGATTGAGGAGTTCAACCATGCCTTCGATCAATATTCACTTGCTGTCTCCAAGCGATCAAAAACAAGCGATAACCAACTGCATCAGCTCAACCAGATATCAAGAATAGCAGAGTATATAAATGGGATAGTTCAAAAAAAACCGGCTGACATGGAGATGCTAAGAACCCTTGATCAGCTCAAGGAGCCAACCCCCAAGAAGAAGACTTATAGAAAAAACACCGGCAAAGATTTGAAGGAATACATAGGGGATCTTGAAAAGGCTCATAACGGGCTATCCCAGGTTCTAGCCGAAGAATTATTTATCCCCATAAAACAAAAGCTGCAGCATGCGATACTGGACTTCAACGAGTTTTATCGTAAGGCGCTTAGGGATCAGGGTCGCATGGACTATGACGAACTACTTATCCTGCTGCGTGATAGCCTGAAAAATAATGACTATCTCCGGGGGAAGCTGCAAGACAGGTACAGATATATAATGGTGGATGAATTCCAGGACACCAATTACCTCCAGAGGGAGATATTCGATCTTATTCGCAGCCCGGATAACTTCTTTGCGGTAGGTGATGTGAAGCAATCGATCTACGAGTTTACCAATGCTGATGTGCGAGTATTCCTTGAGCTGCAAAGCGAGATGGAGAATGCAGGTAAAAAACCGATCTCTCTAGTGGAAAACTTCCGCTCTACTTCCAGTATTATTGGCTTCGTGAACTGCTTCTCCGATCGCTTATTCGAGGGCACCGATATCAGGTACGAGGCACTTAGGCTGCCGAGCGACCAGGCGATTATGGATGAGCCATCGGTATTAGTTCTTCTTAGCCGCTGCGATGAAGGAGAGGGGATAAATGATGCCAGGGAGCTGGAGGCAAGATGCATCGCTGAACTGATAAAATCGATGAAAAATGGCGATTGTGCATTGTTGGGGGACAATAAATACGCACTGGATTACAAGGACTTTGCCCTGTTATTCAGAGCCACCACCTCGATTGGCTTATATGAGGATGCCCTTCGCGAGGCTGATATACCCTATTTTGTGATCAGTGGTGGCGAGTTTTATAACCGGCAGGAGGTTATCGACATAATCAATCTTCTCAGCTTCCTGGAGAATAGAAGGGATGATCTCGCACTAATGGCGGTTCTTAAGAGTCGCCTGGTCAGCTTGGATGATTCGGCTATCTTCTGGCTTGCTGATGCTGCTGGCAAGCATGATGATGGCAACAAACCTCTTTACAAGGGTATAAAATCCCTATTGAAAAGCTCCAGGCTTGATAATGAGCAACGAAGCAGGCTGGAGCACTTCGATTCCTTTGTTGAGCAGATTTCATGCCAGATAACAAATCAGAGCGTTTGGCGTCTTATCGAGCACATCATCGAGCAATTCGATTATGCAAGTCGGGTTCGCGCTAGCGAGTGGACTATTCGGGGTTACTCAAACCTGATCAAGCTGATTGAATCTGCCATTCGGTTCGAGAATGCCGGCTACAGCAAACTGGAGGACTTCACACGCTATATCAAGGAGCTGCGAGCCGGCGAGATAAGAGCTGAAGAAGCGCAGACCGCAGCCGAGGGTGAGGCGGTCTGCCTTTATACCATACATAAAGCAAAGGGCTTGGAATTTCCCGTAGCTATAATTCCGGATATCTTCAGAAAGGTAGATCATCAGGCTTCAAAATGGACGAGCAGGATTACCTACACGCGAGACTTCGGATTGACCATGAAACTAATCGATGACATCATCGAGGATCGCTCCTATGAGCCGCAAACCCACATTCAAGCCAAAGAAGAGGCTAAACAACGCACCCTCCAGGAGGAAAAACGGCTGTTGTATGTTGCCATGACCCGGGCGAAGAAATACCTGGTATTAAGCGGTGCACATAAAAAAGAGCTAGCCAAGGAAGCCAGGAACGATACCTCCCATGGCGCCTGGTTGTTCAACTTCTTGGACCTACCTGGTACAACCCCTTGCGTTCAAACTTATCGTGATGAGAACGACTATACCTCAAAGGTTATCATAGCGTCCTTTGACAACCTATTGGCAGGTTCAGAAATCCCTCAAGGGGTCGAACTAGCGGCAAAAGAAAAATATATTCAACCTGACAAAGAGCTTTCAATAGGTCAAACACCCGTAAATAGAGTCCTAACTATTTCTGGTCATGGTAAAAATACATACCGCCGACTCCACCTATCGATAACCGATATACTCGATTACCGCTATTGTCCCTACCTCTATAAACTAAAACAAGATCATGGCTTGAGCAATGATCCTTTCTCCGTATCCAGCATTGGAGAGAGCTTGGGTGCTCGCACGGACTTTGGTTCAGCCATGCATAATCTTCTGGAGCGGGAAGATTGGCATTTGTGGCAGACTGATAGCCAGCTCCCTCAAGAGATCGTATCTGGTTACCTTATGGATCCCAAGGAGAGCGACCAGGCACTGGAACTTCTTAAAGCCCTTATTAGCAGTCCATTTATCGAACGAGTAAGAGCCGCCACCATTGTCCAAAAGGAGCTTCCTCTTTCGGTGCTTTTCGACCCTGCGACCATACGGGGAGATATTGACATGGTTACGATAGATGCTGGAGGTTTCGTTTCCCTATACGATTACAAGAGCGACCGTATCAGCAAATCAAAGATACGACGAAGAAGCCAACGCTATCGGAATCAGCTACTACTTTATGCAGTCTTGTATAAAAAGGTCTTTGGCATCACCCCTGAGGAAGTTGGTATCTATTACCTTTACACCGCCTCACTGGATGCTATGACCTTGGACGATTCAATGATTGCTTCCGCAGAGGATTGGCTAAATGAGGTTATCTCTGGTATAAGTCTTGGAGCTTTCGAGCCTGAGAAAAACAGGGATTGCCGCGAATGCTGGCTCAAGAAGGTCTGTTACCACGCTTTATAAAAGCGAGCCATTGAGGTAAAGGGCTGAGCAAGCGCCCCTTGAGCATGAAATGTGCATCCTGACAAAGTCAGGATAGGCATGTAATATCTCTGAATGATTATGAGGGAAGCTAGATTAGAGAAACTGAAGGATTCCATGATCTATAATCGATTGATGCGTCGTCTCCATGGATTGACAAAACCGCTGGGAATAGAGGTTTACATGGTCGGTGGGTGTGTACGCGATTTCGGAGGGCATAAAGGACCTTTAGACATCGACCTTGCTGTCAAGGGGGTCTCTGCCCTTAAGCTGGCAGAGAAGTACGCACAAGCTGCCCGGGGCGCATTTGTTCCTCTTGATGAAAAACAAGATATAGCAAGGGTTGTCTTCAAGAAGGAGGATACGATTGTTGACCTAGCAGTCTTGAGAGGAAGTTCAATAGAGGAGGACTTAAGGCTGCGAGATTTCACTATAAACGCGATGGCGGTAGATTTTTTGGCGCTTATGGATGGCAAACCAACCGGTATCATCGATCCCACTGGTGGATTGAAGGATCTTCGACATCGCAAGATAAGGGCGGTATATGATCGCTGCTTCATCGATGATCCGCTGCGCATGTTACGAGCATTTCGCTTCGCCTGCACACTGTCATTCTCTATAACTACAGCTACCTTATCATTGATTCGCTCAAACGCTAAGCTCATTCAAAAGCCTGCCATAGAGAGGATCCGGGACGAGTTATTCAAGATCCTCGAAGAGCCGGAGTGCCACAGATACATTGAAGAGATAAATAACCATGGCTTGCTCAAGGAGATATTCAGCCTTCCAAAAGCACCACATATGTTCAGCAGGCTCAAGCTATGGGAAAAGACTTTACCCTGGATACGGCGGATGCGAGAAGGGAATCTATATGAACATCTTCTAAGCGATACTTCCAACAATCTAAGGAGCTTGAACTCTATACTAAAGTTCGCAGCCATAATCGAGGATATGCTTCAGGACACCTCGATTAAGACAAGTATCGGTTACTATGGTCGTCTCTTGCACCTATCCCGATTCGAGGTGCGTTTTCTTAAAAGCTTGTCAAGAACTATAAAGGCGGTCAATAATTCAGGATTCACTTTGGGAAACCCGCTCGTCCCCGAAGTGAACTATGTGCTTTATAAGGAAGGAGTTAACGGACTTCTACAAGTGCTTTACTGTATATTTATCCATTCTGGAGTAAAGCGATTGCATCCAGTCAGAAGGCTATGTTTCCAGAAATTGAGGAAACACTATTATTCTCGAATCGCTCCTATAAGGGATGATGGCTTACTGCTGGACGGTCTGGAGATAATGAAGTATATGTCAGTTAAACCCGGCTCCATAATCTCGAAGATTCAAGATCAGCTTCTTGAGGCGCAGGTGTCCGGTCTGGTAAAAAACAAGGTTGAGGCAATAAAATATCTACAAGAGAACAAAGATAACTGGCTTTAATCCAGGAGATTATTTAATACTACCTGAACATCAAAATGGTGCCTGAAAGCAGATATTACATGGGAAAGCCTCTTATCTAGCTTATATTATTTATACAATAATCCATAAATATTAAATTTTACATTGATTTCAATTAAGGTTAAAAAATGAAGTCGATTCGCTTGACAGGGAATTTTCCATGTATTATATTAGTACTAAAGAAGTAAGCATAATGTAAGCGCCCAGGTAAGGAATGGGCGAAAATGAGCAAAGAAGAACCAAAAAGCTCGACAAGAAAACCTCGATAAACACTAAATAAAATGCTATCAGTTGCAGATAAAGTATTATTGCATCCGACCTCGAAAGAAATCCCTGAATTTAAAGAACTTTCTGGTCTAATTGCGATGTATAATGACGAATCAGATCTCGATCTATTAAAGAGAGCCTACGACTATGCCAAGAAACACCACGAAAAGCAGGTCAGAAACAATGGTGATCCCTTTTTTGTTCATCCATTCCGAACCGCGCAGATACTAGCTCTATTATGTATGGACGATATTACCCTAAGCGCAGGGCTTCTACATGATACTATCGAGGATACTTATGCGGACTACATTGATCTGAAGAATGCCTTTGGCGAACAAATTGCCAACCTGGTCGATTGGGTAACCAAGGTCGGTAGATTCAAGTATTCCGATTACCAGCGATACCAGGTGGAGAACTTCCGCAAACTGGTGCTCGCTATCGCAAGGGATGTGCGCGTAATCCTGATCAAATTGTGCGATCGGCTCCATAACATGCAGACATTAAAGTATGTTAAGGAACACAAGCAAAAGCGAATCGCTGAGGAGACCTTAAGGATCTACGCGCCCTTTGCCAATCGTCTCGGCATCGGCTGGATGAAGAATACATTGGAGGATCTTTCTTTTAAGTTCATAAATCCAGAAGAGGCTACAAGACTTAAAACTAGATTGAAGGAATCCGAGGCTGATCGGCAGAAATATATCGATAAAGCAGTGCAGATCCTCAAGGAACAACTGCAAGAGTATGGCATCGAGGCAAAAGTTACCGGGCGCTCAAAGCATCTTTATAGTATTTACCATAAAATGATAGCACAAGGGATAGACTTCGAGCAGGTTCACGATATACTTGGCTTAAGGGCGATTGTTGGGTCCAGGCAAGATTGCTACCACGCACTCGCTGCGGTCTATGACCTATGGAAGCCTGTTCCCGGCAGGTTCAAGGATTACATCAGCCTACCCAAGTCCAATGGATACCAATCATTGCATACGACCGTCATCGGCTACGAAAACTTTAAGCTGGAGATCCAGATCCGCACCGAGGAGATGCACCGAATAGCCGAGGAGGGGATCGCTGCTCATTGGCTCTATAAGGAAGGAGGGAAAATCGCCAATCCGGCAATGTTTCAATGGTTGAGAGACATGGTCAGCCAGTTCCAACAAGATAAGATACAAGATGCTCAAGATAGTTCCGACCCTGATGATGAATCGACTGTGTTCGTAAAGAACGTGGAGCACTCTTTGTTCGTAACCAAGGATGTATATGTGCTGACCCCAAAGAATGATATCAAGGTCTTGCCAAAAGGCTCGACGGTGATTGATTTCGCATTCACTATTCATAGCGACCTCGGTCTGCATTGCAAGCAAGCTAAAGTAAATGGCAGACTGGTACCCTTGAGCTATGAGTTGAAAGACGGCGATACAGTCGAGATCATCGTTGATCGCAATCAGTATCCCAGCAGAGATTGGCTGCGATTCGTAAAAACACCGAAGGCTAGAAGTAAGATCCGCCGGTTTCTTAGCGAAATCGAGGTAAAGGATAATATAAAGGTCGGAAAAGAGCTGCTCAACATGGAGCTTAGGAAACGCAGGATAGGGCTACAGAAACTATCACGCTCAGGTAAGCTTAACCAGTTCGTTTCCGAGAACGAGTTCGAGAATACTGATGATCTGTATAATAGAATCGGTTCTAAAAAGATAAATGTTAATGATGTGATTAGGAAGATGGAACTTATGGGGATCATCCCCAGAGAACCGACCAGGACGAGGAAGTCATCGCAAGATGATCGCAAGATCCCCAAACCATCGGAAAACATAAAGGTGGCTGGTTATTATAATGTTATGAGTCATTTAGCAAAGTGCTGTAATCCAATCGCTGGGGATCCGATAATAGGATTCATCACCCAAGGACATGGCATCTCCGTACATCGGAGGGATTGCCCAAACTTCACATCCCGGTACCATAATCCATCTCGAATAATAGATGTGGAGTGGATAGACTCAGATAAGACGCGTTTTCCGGTTCACCTGGAGTTAGATGCATTGGATAGAAGGGGTTTGCTAAAGGAGATCTCCGATATCATACACCAGATGGACATCAATATTACAGACACCGTGCTCAGGGTGGTCGATACCAGGACTGCTAAAGGGCATGTTACTATCCAGGTTACCGGCGTCAATCAGCTCCAGAGGGTCATAGATTCACTCAAGCAGATCAAGGGAATACGCAAGGTCAGAAGGAAGTAGAATTGAAATTTTTGCTATTTATATATCAATCCTTTTTACATTGACGGCACACCGTTGGTGGCTCTCCTCTTTGTAATCTTAAGCGCAAGTTCTCAAAGGCTTGTCCCTGCCAGATTTCATCAAGGCTCGACTCGGAGAGACTTCCCATGGTCGGGGCATGCGGGTAGCAGCAGGGAAGCACCTCACCCTTGCAGGTTATAACCACCATGCTAAATGGGTCCGTGCAAAAGGCTCTTCGATGTCGATATTCAAATAAAATTCTATTATTAAACCTTCGGGTCATTCTTTGAAATAGGATGTAGAATTGCTCCAATCGGTTAGCGCTATTTATCAAACGATATCGCATTATCCTAAAATAATTGAGCATCTTGTGCCAGCTCCCTGCATTCTTAATCCAGTCGAACCTGCGTGGTGCAGAGAATGCAATGCCGTACCTCGATGCCAGGTTTGAGGCATGAGAGATGTTCTCAGCCACATGTGCATCGCTCTCTGATGGAAATCCGAATGGAGCTGTGAATGGGGAATACTCGAACAGGTCCACGATATCGACCCTGTCCATTGCCTTGTCCCTGGCAAGCTCCACCAGCTTGGGCATCTGGCTCGAATTACCGTTGAACAGCACTGCATTGAGCCAGAGCGCCGGCTTGTCGGTCTTGTGAGCAGCCTTGCGCTCATTTAACCGGTCAATGTTTTTCAGAACCGTATCGAGTTGTCCATGAGGGCGCAAAGCCTTGTACTGCTCCGCGTCGGTCGTATCAATGGAGAAGGTGAGGTTATCCAGACCGTGCTTTATCAGAAGCTCAATGTCATCATCGCTCAACATGGTGCCGCTGGTGAATATCCTGGTCATAGCCCTATGAGATTTGATCTTTACAAAGAACTCCCTCCATGTTTTGGCAAGGAATGTCTCGCCCAGCCCGAATATTCCCACTTCATCGAGGTATGGCAGCATCGGTTCCAGCTTGCTGATAAGCTCGGCGGGCATGTCGGTCGCTGCGAAGTCATCGCTGCTATGCGGGCAGAATATGCAGGATAGGTTGCAGCGATTGGTAAGCTCGATAATAGCGACCTTTGGGTATGATTTCATTTACCTACTCCCTCGCCCTCTGGAGCCAGTCTCAAAACCCCTCAACATGTCATTGCGTGGAGTCCCGATATTTCTTACAAATAGGGAAAAAATCGAGGGATCTCTTTAACATGTTGATTCTAATGAGATTCCTCGACTCGCTTGCCAGAGCTTCACTCGCTTGGAATAACAGGGTTTGGGACTTTTTGGACATTTTTAGACAAACTCCTCTTTGCTTGGGAGGGGATCTTCCTTTCCTCTATCGCTTTATCACTGTAGCACGGTATCACTTCTTTCTTTGTGCCCTTGTGTCTTTGTGGTTAAACAACTCTCAAGCCTTGGTCTTTCCCTTGCGGGCGATGAAGAATAGCGCTCCGCCGAGGTCGTAATCATCGCTGAGCCTCGCATTCAGCCATTTGCCGATCAGAGCATGGAGCCACCGCCTGCTGGTGAGCGTCCACCTGCCGGTTAGCTTTTTGCTTACATAGCTGATTCCAGCCAGGGGCAGAAACAGGTCAAACAGGCTTTCCACTTGCTTGGGTAGATAATATCGGTATTCGATCTCCTTGAAGCCGGCATCGACAAGCATCCGCTTCCAGCGATCGGGATGGAAGCAGTTGAAGTGCTTGAACAGCCCGTTTATCGCATTCAGATAGCTCTGTTTGATGCCGTTTAATCCCAGCTTGGCTAGTAGCCGATAATAAAAGAGGTATTCGCTGTATAGGTGGCTGTGGCAGGTGAAGTAGTAGGCTCCTCCCGGCTTGAGCACGCGATATATCTCGGCAAAGGCATCGGTGAGGTTGGTCAGGTGCTCGAATACGCAGTTGGAGATCACGGTCTGGAAGGTGTCATCGAGGAAGGGTATCCTTCCTGCATTTGCGGTTACATATAGCCGGTATGCGTCCTTGTTTCTAGCAAGCTCAAGTTCTCTGGGGCTCAGGTCAAGAGCCACATCTATCTTATGCTCGAAGGCTATTGATGCGAAGAGTCCGTCGCCGGATCCGATGTCCATTGAGGGGCTGATGATCTCCTGCTGGCTGAACAGCTCGCACTCGGCAGCCCTGACCACGGATAGCGCTACAGGTGCCACCTCCATGTAGCGGCGCAGGTACTCGGATATCATGATACCCGGCTCTTTCGTTTGTTGTTTGAGGTGAA
Source organism: uncultured bacterium (assembly GCA_964448115.1). GTDB lineage: Bacteria > CAYUVA01 > CAYUVA01 > CAYUVA01 > CAYUVA01 > CAYUVA01. The sequence goes on along the minus strand of CAYUVA010000034.1, from coordinate 38,928 downwards.
TCTCATAAAGGCTGAAAAACCGCGCAGGATCTTCCTTGCCATTGCCGGATGTCTCATCTTCTTAAAATAATACCATATTATACATGGTCTCATGTAGAATGTGCGATAAGCCTTGCGGTACCAGTAGTCAACCTCCTCTTTGGTCATGCCATGAGGGATGAACTTGTCCGGGGTGAACATGTTCATCTTGCGCCAGTCGCGGTCTATGGTGCCGTACTGCTCGGCTATACGGTCCGCTTCGGTACCGGGGAATGGGGTGTAACAGCAGGCATGGAAGTCATCCATCTTGACCTTCTTTATGAAATCAAGCGTCTCCTTTATTGTCTCCGTGGTCTCTCCGAAGCTGCCGATGATGAAGAGTCCCTTGACCCTGATGCCGGCTCGCCGGGTGGCATTTATCACCTTGGCTGCCTGCTCGACTTTTATCTTTTTGTTCATCAGGTCGAGTATCTTCTGGCTGCCGCTCTCCACGCCGTAGTTTATCTGCCAGCAGCCAGCCTTTTTCATAAGGGGTAGCAAGCTCAAATCAAGGCTATCCAGCCGCCCCAGGCACGACCAGGTAATGTCGATCTTCTCCTTGATTATGGCATTGCATATCTGCTTGAGCCTCTTACGCAGCACCACGAAGTTATCATCATGGATGAACAAGTCCCTTATGCCATACTCATAGCGCAGCCTCTTGATCATCCCCAGCACATAGCCTGCCGAGTATCCCCGCACCCGGTTGCCAAAGACGGCTCGGTCGCAGAACACGCACTGCCCGGGGCACCCGCGCGAGGTAACCAGCGAGCTTGCCGGGGAGCGATAGAGGCTGTCAACCGCCGGCTGGTAGTACCTGACCAGGTCGGGAAGCAGATCCCAGGCGGGATAGGGTATGCGGTCGAGATCCTGTATGAAGGCGCGGCGGGGAGTCATCCTTATCTCACCGTTATCCCGATAGATAATACCCTCCACATCAGGTAGAGGCTTTTTGCCCGTTTCCAGGGTATGCAGAAGATCTATGAGTGTATCTTCCCCCTCGCCGATGACGCCTATATCGAACTGGGGGAATCGTCGCATCGTCTCCTGTGGTGCAGCGGTTATATGTGCTCCGCCGAGGATCACCTTCAGTCCCGGCAAGCTCTGCTTGGCAAGTCTTGCCATCTCTGCTGCGTAGAAGATGGAGATAGTGGTCGAGGTTATGCCGAGATAATCGGGATCGAAGTCAAGGATGCGTTCAAGGGTTTTATCGTAGTCGAGGCGCTCAGCCAGCGAATCGACAATGGTTGTCTGATAGCAGTGGTCCCGCGCTACCGCAGCCAGTACAGCAATGTTCAGCGGCGGCAGCTCGCTACCACCCTCGGCGAGATCCTCGTACAGGTCCTCTAAGCTAAGCGGCGGATTGAGAAACAGTATTTTTTTCATATAATAAGGTTCTCTCTTACCATCATTTCAATCTACTCTTTCATCAACAGCGGTCTTCAGCCCTCTGGCAACGGGCTAAAGCCCGCGGTTGATTTTTTACAGCTTCATGGCACACCATAGATTAGGATGGAGCCGGCGATGACCGCATTTGGCTCCTTGCCCCATAACCATTTATAGCACTCCTGGTCGGCAAGGAAAACACCCCACAGATTGGTGGCGCTTATGGCATAGACACCAGGCACCCTTGGCTCGCAACCAAGATCATCCTTGCCATTTAGCCATGTCCAGGGCTGATTTGACAAGGTGTGAAGCTGCTCGTACTCGATGCCGTACCATTCTGGATCAGCCATGCCAAAGTAGGATAAATATACCGAGTCTATCTTGTGCTTATCCATGTATTCCTTGAGCTGTACCAGCCCCTGCCCCCAGTCGGTGTTGGAATCGACCATGAGCTTATAACCGCCCTTCTGCCCGCCGGCTAAGGCATTGTAGTAGCTAAGATAATTAGGATGCGCGCTGAAAACCTCGACAAGGTAACCAACGATCAAGATAAGGGCTGCCATGCTGCGTAATGGCGTTGACAGCTTCACACGAGAAAGCAGGCCGAGCAGAATACATAGAACCGGGTAACAGATCAAGATATATCTCACCCCCTGGTAGCGCTTGCCGATGAAGGAAAAGTACATGAAGTAAAAGATTGCCGGAATGAGCAGGTGGTAGTAATCCCTCCATTTTTCGTGATTTCTGCAAGCAATTATTAGCGCCAACAGAGCGGCAACAAGGGCTGTGATCGGCGTCTTTACCAGCAATGACAGGGCATAATAGCCGTAGATATAATCCTTGCTCACCTTGCCGAGATAATACGCCGGCCAGCCATCCTCGCTGATACCCATGTTGAAGTCGATCGCCTCAAGATAATCGCCGGGGAGCAGGGTGGGCAGCCATCCTGGCCACAGCTTTACATATAAGCCCCTCATAAAATTGCTGTTGAAGCGATGGCTCCACGACGTATCGAAGCTCCCCCGCCACAAATAGCCTGTATTCAGGATAAGCCATCCCATAAAAGCGATCACGACTAGGGCGAACAGCATCCTTTTGATTGCCTGTAGAGCCTCTTTCCTGGCAAATAATAGCTCCCCTGCGGACATCAGAAGCAGCACCGGCAGCAGAAGGAATGCTGATTGCTTGCACAGTTGCGCTGAACCAAAGGATGCGCCGCATAAAAAAAGCCACAAGAACCTTTGCTCGGATAGATACAAGTAATAGAAAAAACAGGTGGCAGCGATGCCAAGGGTTACCAGCATATCCGAGGTAGCGACCGATGCAAGCCCTATAATGGCAGGGCAAGTGGCAGCCAGCGCGGCAGACAGAAGACCACCTCCCTCAAACAGAAGTACACTCCAGAAATAGGCTACTAAGATCAAAAGCACCCCGGCGATGATATTCCCAAGCCTGGAAAGCGCAATCAGCGACTGGCGGTCATTGCCCATCAAACCAAGATATACATGACCAAAGTAAACCTGGTTTATCAGATCCGAAAGATCCCCTATCCGATAAGCGCCGATCGTCCGATCATCTATTTTCGGATTTGCCAAATACTGCGGAAGCCCCAGAAACACAAGCACCAGCGGCGTGGAGATGTGAATCTCACCCTTGCTTAGAAATAAATATGAAAGCGGGATATAGACTATCTCATCGTAAGTCAGCGAGGTCCTCGAAGATGAGATCAGACAAACAAGGATGAAAACAAAGAGAATGGCTAACAGAAGAATGGTCTTTTTTGTTTGCTCAATCTTTTCCAAGCTATCAATGGATGATAAAAGAAAAGCCCCGCAGACTCAAGCATCCACGGGGTATATTCAAGTTCGATGAAGAAGTAGAATTACCTCTTGGAATAATAGATCCCCAGTAATCCTATTCTTTTTGATCTTTCCTGATCGGTTCTCGGCGAGACAACAGTGCTATTATAAGGTGGTCCATCGTTGTCAATCTTTATCAGTTCCAAGCCATATACCTCTTCGACCCCCTCCCAGATATCGTGAACAACCTCTTTGACCAAGCCGACATCGGGGGCGAAGTACTTGTAAGACCAAGATTCACCATACTCATTCGAGTACCAGGGAACCTCGTATTGCACGCAGGTATAAGTGCCGGCTGGCACGGTAACCTTGGCATTTGTGGAGACCACCGTGATTTCACGGAATTCATCATAGAATCCCTGGTAGGTATCACCCGCCTTGCAAGGGTACTTCCAAAGCAGCCCTTCCGCATTGTAGATATATTCCTCCATATCCCAGTAGTCATAATATCCATAGTAATGAATGCCATCATCCTTGTTACGGAAATAGTCGGCATAATAGTAATCCCACGGATCGCCAGCCAAAACAGCATAAGTGGTCTGTTCCCTTATCTCCTTTGTGCTGAGTACACTAAGGAAAAAGACATAATCCGATGGTGGCGCCTTGGCGGCAGTTTCCCCCATGACCTCCTGGTAATACCAGGTCTTTCCGATCTTGAGCGGAATGATCACGCCTCCTGAATTGTCATCATCGCCGCTGCATGCCGCAAGCATCATCGCTGCCGCTGCCAGCGCGACTATAAACCATGAATACACTTTGATCATGTAACACCTCCGCTATTAAAGCGTTATTATCAAAGGCTCGAACATCGAAGTATCGAGCCTGCAATGACTGTTAGAAACCGACCTTCTGCCTGGTCTCTTGCTTCCTGAATTCGGTCTCCTCAGCCCACTCGATGATACCGGTTTCTATATTGACCAGGTTCAGGGTGATGACATAGTAAATGTCGGTAATGCTCCTCCTCTCCTTCACGATCGAGGAAATATCGCCGTACAGGATATAGTCAGCTCCGATCTGTTTGCCGTAATCCTTACCAGTGTTGGGATCTACCAGTCCGGATCCTGCCTGGTATTCGAGCTGATCCAGCACCTCCTCGCGGATGTCCTTTGCAGCGGTGAATTTCACTAAGCCCGACTTTATCAGCCTGACCTTGATCTTGTTGGTGATCGCTTCGGTATCGATATGCTCGGTGGTCTTGTTTTTCACTCTGCTAACGAAGATCACTGGCTTCTTATCACCAGTAACCATCGAGGCAAGCAGCGAATCGACCATTTCTTCTGCGATGGTATGTAGATCTGTGCTGCCGAACTCCACGGTAACCATCTCCGTTTCCGAGGTATCAACATACCTGACCTCGCTGCGTGTCGATGCACAGCAGGCGAGCATAAAAGCCATGCTTATAATCAATAGCGATATCAGTATCCTTCGCATCGAAAGCCTCCTTAGCGCTTTTCTTGTTTACAATCGTTTCTCTTTAGAGTGTTACTGTCTGCACAAACATCTTACCATAGCAGGAGCGCAGATTCACCAGCGAAGTCTTACCTGTTTGCACATCGATGGTAACCCGCCTGGAGCTGATGAACCTCGAATCAATGAACACCCGAAGGTCGAGCTGTGTCTGCCCTGGTTTAAGATAACCGCGGTAGATCTGGATGTTGTGGGGCAAGGTGAGCCATGACCTCAAGTCAGCGTTCTCCGAGATGACATTATACATGCTGGTGCATATAGATGCGACCGGGCAGCCTTGTCGTCTTCGATCATATTCGCTGGCTATTGCACTCATCGTGCTTTTGGTGATCAGCCTGAGTATCTGGCGCACTGCGATGATGGGCGCTTGTTCCTCAAGGCACTTCACGGCCAGCGGATACAGATCGACCACTATCTCTGTCTCGCCCAACATCCTCCCCTCGCTTTCGACCTTTAGGTAATAGCCGGGGAAGTAGAAGACATCATAGATAGGCATTGCCATTGAGACCCAGCTATTGCCGACGAAGAAGTCCATGCGCACCTCTTTCTTGGCGGGGATATCCTCGCACTGGTATATAACGATAAGCTCGCCGACATCGGTTGGAGCGGTGAAGCCGACTCCGCCAAAGGCATCGAGCCACTGTTGATGCTCCTGGTGAAAGCCGAGCCTTCTTGATAGCCTGAGCAGATCGCGCCTTAAGAAGCTCAGATCAGGTTGCAGCTCATAAGCCTTCTTGTAGTCGATATAGGCATCATTCGGCTGACCATAAAGCTCGTAGATAACGCCAGAGATGTAGTAAGTAAAGGCATTCATGAAGCTATTGGCAACATTTTCATAGTGAGCGCCCATCTCACGGTAGCGCTGCAAGACCTTGTCATCGCTGCCCGGATCGATCTTCTCCTTTTTTCTAGCCTCCTTGGCTCGAAGCATCTCCTCGCGGTGTCTTTCGAGCTGCCGTTTCTGCTGCAAATCAGCGCGGCGCACCTCGACCGCGGCATCCTCCACCTTGCCTAAGAAAAGGTAGTTGAGCGCAAGGACGGTATTGAGCATAACTCGCTCATAGCCATAACCTCGATATGGTATGGCATTGTCGTTGGTGAAGGCGGTGGATAGGCTGGCGCCGGTGTCGGTTAGGCTTATTATCGGCTTTTTCTCGTAGTCTATAGCTGTCTTTTCCGCCTGTGCCAGGCTGGCGATGCTCGACTCGAAGTCGCCGACTATATGGTAAAGCATCCCCTGTTCCAGCTTGTAAAGGACGCGGTTCTGTTCCTCGCCGGAGAGCTTCTCCAGGCGCTTGGTCGCCTCATCTATCTCACCGCTCTCGAACTTGCGCAGCGACTTTTCCAGCACTACAGGATAAGGGACGAACAGAGTCGAGGTGGCACAGGCTGCAATAAGCAGGCATAGAAGAGTAAATGATATAAAGACAGATCGTTTTTTCATCAGCATAAACCATTATATTGGCACAAGAAAAAATGACAACCACATTATGGATAAATCTACAGTCCCCAAAATGTCATCTAGAGTTCCTCACCGGCTTGCGCCAGAATCAATAGCGAATGACTGCCTGCGGTATTCCGGATGCACTGCTAGCCTATTTATCCAGCCCTTTCTATCATCGGTGGCACCAATTACTGAGGCTATAATATGTCCATCATCACAAGCGACCATCATAAGTTCTCTATTTCGCCTTACTTCCTTTCTAATAACATCTTTTCTCTCTCGCCCTTCAATATCAACCGGTATCTCGGCTTGCTGCCATAGCGGAATTAGCCCATCGTAGTCCTTTTCCTCGATTGTCCTGATAATCATTTTACCCATATTAAGCTATTGGCAATTAAGGTTTACAGCAATTATTTTATTATTTTTTACGGTGATTTCTGGTTTAATAAAATCATCAGGTAAATGATGCAAATTAATGAAATAAGTAATCTGAGATTTTTTATTTGATTGCTGTTTTGTTAAATATTTTTCACCGAATATAAATTTAATAACCTCAAAGGGTTTTTGTTTAAGATATTTATTATAAAATATATTATAGATCTTACAATTACTTTCTTTCTCAAATATTTTTCCATCAATATCCACATAGTTAATTATTAGTCTGCCTTGAATAATACTAAATGATATGAAGCTATTATTATATCTATATTCAAAATAATCATATATATCATCATTTCTTTTTATTTTAAAAATTGCATAATTCTCATAGAGCATATTTTGAAATTCATAAGGCAGTTGAGTTAATATAGAGATTAAGTCCAAAAAATCTAAATTACTATATCCATAAGAGCAAAATAGATTATATTTTATAATGAAAGGTTCTTTATTGAAATGAAAATTATCAAAATTCCATAAAAGTGGATTGTTATTATTAATATAATTTTTAATGAGCTTTTTTCTATTGATTATTGGCTTATCGTTTGGCAATATTTCCTCAAAATTAAATTTATTGAGATAATATAGTACTTTTTCTACCTTATTACCATTCAACAATATACAAACATTATCGAAATACCTAATTTGATACTCACTTTCTATCCAAATATTGAAGGAATAATCAGCTTCACCAAATGCTGATATTATTTCATTATGAAGTCCAGAAATAAAATAGTTATTTAGATCACTCATAAATGACTCATCATACTTAACTAATTTATTTGTTGGAATCATCTTCCAGGATGCCACTTTATTATTTTTAATATTAATCTTCAGGGTATCTGTTGTCAAATAGAAATAAACGGTATTTTTATCAACCTTTTTAGGTTCAATAAATACTTCTAATAGCTCATCTAAATTAGGTTTCATATTGAGAAATATTAAATGCTCATCAGTAAACCTGCTCCTGTTATGTACCATTGCAACCAATGAATAATTATCTTTGAATAATATAGTAAATATATTCATTCCATCTACATACACCCATCTCTCATCAAATAAACTGATATTTTTATCATTATTATCATAACTAATTTTTACATTAGGCTTTCCAAGCAAATAATCGACAAAATTAACCGGTAAATTTTCAGAAAATGGCTTAGGATCATGCTCAAAGATTATATTATAATTTAGATCGACATAGTTTACCATAAAAAGCCTTCCATTTCTAAACACTAGTGATCTGTCTCGATGATCATCTAATACATGCAGTAAACTATACCTGTTCTTGTCATCTGAGAACTGCTTTAATATTTCTATAGAACTATCAAAATCAAATATAAAGTCAAGTATCTTATGAATATTATCTTTAAGATCTTCTGTTAAATAAGGTAATTTAATATACTTAAAATAATTATTATCAAAAAATAGACCGTTATCCCTTGCTAGATTTACAAAAACATTATATGCCATAAGGCTATAACCGATTACATTGGGATGCCCTCCAGGACAAAGCACAACATCGGGAATTTTCTTCAAATATTGCTCAAAAAAATCACTATTTATTACCTGGAAAACTTTTAGTTTAAAAAGCGTCTCATTTAATACACTGATATCAAAAGGATAAGTTAAAAAAATAATCTTGAATCCCTGAGACCGCGCCAAATCAATCATCCGCTCCGTATCATACTCGACCAGCGCCTGCCTTTCATCATCAGACCAGATCCGCTCCGATATCTCAGTTGGCTTCAGCCCTCGCTTTTCCACAAGAGCCTCTCTGATATTAGAGTTATCAAGCGTTGCCGGAGCGTGTCCAGTCAAAACCATGACCAGGTCAGGTTTGGTCTTTGATATCTTTTCTTCCATCATCCGAAGCGTACATGAGCTGTTCAGTCCTGGCACACCGAAGTTGACAATCTTGACTTTGAACCCAGGGCAATGGCGCTTGAAGATCTTCTGGAGGATCTCCGGGTATCCAAGCCCCGGAAGCGAACCGGCTCCGGAAACATGCGAATCGCCAAAGCAGTAGATTAGATATTCATTATCGTTGCTGGTTTGCTTTTCACAATAGATTGCAACCAACAAAATAAAGACAAACAAGGCTATTATAGCAATGCGATCCCTCATTCCATCCCACCCTTTTTCGTGCGCAGTCGAAGCATCATCTTCTGAATTGACTCACCGGTTGCAGGATCAACCTCATCGAGCGGTATCTTCTCAAGCCATTGCAAAGCCTCCTCAACGTTACCCTGTTGTTGTAGCATAATCGCCAGGTTCACCGCAAGAGATGCCTCAAAACTAAGCTGGAGGGCTTGTTCAAGCTCAGCTATTGCTTTATCGATATCTCCCTTTTTCGAGTAAATCATGGCGAGAAACTGGTGCGCCTCGAAGCTATCCGGATCGAGACATGATGCCTTTTCAAAGGCATCAATGGCTTTATTGAGCCATTTTGCCATCAGGTAGATCCTTCCCAGTGTCAAGTACCCCTCCACATATTGCGAGTCCAGCAACACCGCCCTTTTCCCGTAGGCAAGCGCCTGGTCCGTCTTTTCTAGCCTAGCGAATGCCATACCTAGATACGAGTTATAGCGAGGGTCATCTGGTCTCAGCCGGTAAGCATTATAGAACGCCTTAAGGCTCTGCTGCAACATCCCCACCTGGCTGTAGGCGATGCCGAGGTTGAAGGCTGTCTCAGCGGAGTCCGGCACCAGCTCAAGGGATCGGATGTAGTTCATGGAGGCTTGCGCATAGTCCCCCATCAGCATATATACATTCCCCAGCTCACTGTAGGCAGCGGCGAATTCGGGGTACAAGGCAATCGCCTTTTTAAATGCCTGCTCAGCCTCGGTAAGCATCCCATGTTTAGCTAGCAGCTTGCCGCGGTAGAAGTAGGCATCGGGATAGCTGGGATTCTTGGATAGCGCTTCGGTTATCGCAGCCTCCGCCTTCTGATAATCGCCCCGCTCAAGATATGCCATGGACAGCAGCATATCGTGCTCCGGCATCTTATCGGCTCTAATCACTCCCAATAGCGGCGCATTGAGCAATACCAGCAGGATTAGAGGTGCTGCTATGCTAAATAATAAGCGCTTGAACTGACCGCCTTGAGCCAGCGATATCGTTCGCTGCAGGGCGATCACAGCGAAGATGATAATTACCGGGATCATGCTCAGACGATAGCGGGCGCAGACGAAGAAGGCGAGGATGCTTGCTGCGTAAGATGCTGCAAAGAGATATAAAAGCACGAACCTGCGCCACTGTTTTACGCTGATAACAAGCCCGATCAGCCCTAGCGGCATAATCAACCCGAAGGGATAATATATTATGCTGTCTCCGATCAAAATATTGAGGGGAAACTTGTCCGCCACCACGCGATAAATGTCCTTGTTGTTAGGGATCTCGTATCCATGCAGTAAATAATAGAGCTTCCGCGCCATAAGCCCAGCCCAGCGAAGCGGATGCTGAGCAATATCCTGGAGCGTCTTGTTATAGAAGTATCTCGATTGCGCAGACGGCTTCATATCGGGATCATCCTTGAACGGCTCTGCGACCAGTCGCGTCCATTGGCTCCCCGGCGATGGGGGTGTCTTGCCATCCGATTGGTGATTGTTCCCCACCCAGAAATTTACCCCAGTATTGCACGAAATCAGAATAGTATCCTTACCGAAGTAGATATTATGCGCGGTGATCGGCATTATGGGAAGCAGCCAGCCGAGCACGAAAAGCAGACTCACCAATACACGATGCTTTACCCCTAATAATTGAACAAGCAGCGGTACAAGCACGAGGAATATCAGTATATTCGGTCTGGTTATGGCGCTCAGACCGAACACAAGCCCTGCTGTTAGCCAAGTTCCTTTCTTTGTGCCCTCAAAGTCTTCCCTTATGTCTTTACTTGCGCCATAAACTGCCTTGTGGAGAAGGATTAACCCGCCGAGATTAAAAAAAATGCTTAAAGATGGATAGAGTATCTCTCCCTCAAAGTATATGAACACACCATAAAAGGCGCTGATAAGGCCGGCCATAAAGGCATAGTAACCAGGCATGAAGCGCAAAGCCAAAAAATATACCAATAAGCAGCTTAAGGCACCCAGGATATGTTGCGCCATAGTTATTACAGTAAAATCTCTGCCTACAAAATAATAAAGCAAACCTAAGAAAATGCTGTACCCAGGCGGCTTCCAGAAAGGTGTGTCGAAGGTTAGCCGACCGGATGCGAAGCTCATAGCGGTATCATCGAAGTTCTTGCTGTCAACAAAGGCGAAGCCGAATAATGGATCTTGCAGATTTTCCTGATAATAAAGAACACGAAGAAAAAGTGCGAAAAAAAGGATTACCAATGCATGGTTGAAACTCTGGCTCTTCTTTTTCGATCGCTTTGTCAAGATGTGATGATACGTTCTCCCTATCCAGTTTGAGATAGTTCAATCTATCTTGAGTCTATTCTCCCTTTAACATCACAAGAAGCATTTTGAAGCGCTGCGGCGCTTTGACCGCGTGAGGTATATTGGCTGGCATGAGGATGATCTCGCCTGCTTGCAGGATGTGCTTTTTCTTGTCGATGATGATATCTCCCTTGCCTTCAAGTATCTGAACCAGCGCATCAAAGGGCGCGGCGTGCTCGCTAAGCTCCTGCCCGGCATCAAAGGAAAACAGCGTTACAGACCCAGCACTGTTTTTCATCAGGATACGACTCACAATGGAGCCGGCAGAGTAATCGACCATAGCAGCCAGGTCTTCGATGATCGCCGGTTGCAGGCTGCGCTTGTCTGACTCTTTATTAGGCATGGTTTATTTCCTTTCTGCCAATTGTCGTTGATATTCATTAAATCCGCGCTCCCTTAGAAGGCAGGCATCGCATTTGCCGCATGGGGTGCCATCTTTTAAAGGATCATAGCAACTCCATGTCTTTGCAAAATCTATTCCCAGGCTTATGCCCAAACCGATGATCTGTGCTTTGCTTAGATTCAGCAAGGGTGCCTCTATCTTGATTTTCTTTGCATCCTGAGCAGTCGCCTTGGTGGCAATATCAGCCAGGCTTTGGAAGCGCCTTATGTATTCCGGGCGACAGTCCGGGTAGCCGGAGTAGTCGATGGCGTTGGCACCGATGAATACTGCATCGCATTCTAGCACTTCAGCAAATCCCAGAGCTATCGATAAGAAGATGGTGTTGCGCGCCGGCACATAAGTTATGGGGATATTTATATTTTCATGGTCGTGGCTCTGGTTTTCCGAATCCGAGCCGTGAGCGTGAGCGAGCGGTCCATCATCGCTGCCCCTTGATACTGGGATTTCATCACAGGTCAGAGCGGAGCCGCCTATCTGCCTTAGATCAAGCTCGAAAACGATATGCCTTGCCACGCCGAGTGATTGTGCTATCCGCTTCGCATACTCGATCTCGATGCGGTGGCGCTGTTGATAGTCAAAGGTGAGAGCATATACCTCGTATCCCCTGTCGATCGCATAGGCAGCCGTAACCGCGCTATCCATACCGCCGCTGAGCAGCACCAGGGCTTTCGGCTTATCCTTTGCCAAACTATCGCCCCCTTTGGGATCCCCAGATTATCTTGTGAATTTGAAGCTGCATCGGCACATCCTCGCCATGCTCAAGCAGCCACTGCGCCAACTGCTTGGGTTCGAGGTATCCGTCGGCAGGCGAGAAGTACACCTGGAATCGCCGGTTTAATCGATGCTTTTTCATCACATTACATGCCCACTCGAAGTCTCCCCAGTTGCAGACCACGAACTTGATAACATCGTGGGCGCTCATCTGCCCCAGGACATCCCAGTTTATATGCCCATTCATCCCGCTCCAGGGGCACTTGAGATCCACCACCTTGATGACCTGGTTGGGGACGCTCTCCAGTGATATGCTGCCGTTGGTCTCCAGGAGAAGCTTGTATCCAGCATCGTTGAGCGCCTTGAGCAAGGTGGGAGTTTGTGGTTGGATCATCGGCTCCCCGCCGGTAACTTCCACTAGGCGACAGGGATATCCCTTGATGCGTTTCAAGATCTCGCTGATGGCGAGTTCATCCCCGCCCTCTCTGGCATAATGTGTATCGCAGTAGCTACAATGCAGGTTGCAGCCGGTCAGCCTGATGAAGATGCACGGGTAGCCATTGTATGATCCCTCGCCCTGGATGCTGTAGAATATCTCATTAACGGTCAGCATGTCCTCTGCCAATATCTCAAGCCTCCCTGCTGTATGTGGCTTTACTATGCTCGTTCTCCCAGACGCTCACCTCGACAAGTTTGCATGACAGCCTGTCTTGTATCTCTGCTTCAAGGCTATCGTATATGTAACGGGCGATATTCTCTGCACTCGGATTGTTTTGAATAAAATACTGCAATTCATTCATTTCACGGTGGTCGAGTTGATTGATAACCGATTCAGCCATGGTCTTTAACTCCTTGAAATCGACCACCATTCCGAGTTCATCGAGCACCTGCGAGGCAACGGTTACCTCCACGATCCAGTTATGTCCGTGAATATTCTCGCATTTACCCTTATAACCTCGAAGTCTGTGCGCTGCCGAGAAGCCAGTCTTTATCGAAACCTTGTACACGATCTTTTTATTATAGTGCTAGATAATGGTTACTTCAAAACCACGATGGTAACCCCACCGCCGCCGGGAACATCGGTATCTTGATAGAAACGCTTGATAAAAGGCTGACCGGCAAGATGCTCATGTATGCCCCGCATCAGCTTGCCGGCGCCCAAGCCGTGGATGATATGCACCTTCTCATAGCCTTCGAGCAGCGCTTGATCGAGAAATCTATCGATCAGTTGGATCGCCTCATCGACTCGCCTGCCGATGATATTGAGCTTGGTACCTGATTGCTCCAAAAAACCATCGCTATCCAGGCTCACCCCCTCGTGCTCATAATCTCTTGATGCATCAGGCTGTTCCGCATCATCGGCTTTGCCTGTATCCAGCGCCTCCAGGCGCTCATAAGGGACCTTCATCTTCAAGCTCCCGGCTAAAACCACAGCATAGCCTTGTTTATAGTCAAGCTCTACTATCTTAACCGGTTGTGAGCTTCCCCTCAGGGCAGCGAAGTCGCCCGCTTTGAGGCTATCTGTATATTGGGGGACTTCTGCTGGGGTATTCGCCATGCTAGCCTCGGATGCGGTTTCCTCGTGTTTCGCTTTGAGCCTTTGCATCTTTAGCTCCAGTTGCCTGGATGTAGTCTGTGATGCTTGTTTTAGAGCTTTTTTGTACTCGGCGATCGCATCGGCGATGATGGATGCAGCCTCTTGGTTAGCTTTGTTTATTATGCTCTCCGCCTCGATGCGAGCTTGCTCAAGGCTTTCCTTCAATTCCTGCTGCGCGTTTTCCTGTTCCTTCAGGCGTTGTCGATACTCAGCGACCTTCCTCTCCAGCTCCTGGGCGTCCTCTTGCAGCTTATCGACCAGGTCTTGGGTAACCGTGGAGCCTATCTGTTTTAGGCTCCTCGCATCCTGGATTATCTGAGATGGCATCCTGAGACGTTCGGCGATAATAAAGGCGTTGCTCCTGCCCGGCACACCTATATTTAGCCTGTACTTAGGCTCCAGGGTCTTGGGATCGAACTCGACGCTGGCGTTCTCCGCGTCTTCATCCGCATAAGCGAACGCCTTTAGTGAGTCGTGATGAGTGGTGGCTATTATGTGCGCCCCCTTGGCAAGCAGGTAACGCAATATGGCGATCCCCAGCGCTGATCCCTCGGCGGGATCGGTGCCGGCGCCAAGCTCATCCAATAGGATAAGCGCACCGGGCTTTGCCTTGCGGGTTATCTCACGAATGCGCTCGATATGGCTGCTGAAGGTGCTCAGCGATTGGACGATATCCTGCTCTTCGCCGATATCGGCTAAGATATGGCCATAGATGCCCAGGGTGCTATCCGGAGATGCTGGGATGGGTAGCCCGGCTTGCGCCATTGTGCAGAGCAAGCCGACCGTCTTGAGCGCCACTGTTTTACCGCCGGTGTTGGGTCCGGTTATCACCAGGCATCGATAAGCCCTGCCCAGAATGACATTGATCGGCACAACCTCGCCGAAACCTTTGGTCTTTATCAGTAAAGGATGGCGTGCTCCTTTAAGCTCGACTACGGGCGATCCCTGCATCTTTGGGATGCTCATCATATAATCGTTGGCAAAGCGCGCTTTGGCATTGTTGAAGTCGAGCCATGCGCAGGCTTGCTGTAAAATTTTAAGATCATCAATGTTTTCCCTGACCTTATCGGTCAAAGAGACCATGATGCGGTGTATCTCATCAGCCTCCGCCTCGGCAAGCTCGGTCAACTCATTGCCCAAGGGCACGATATCCTCCGGCTCGATGAAGGTAGTAGCGCCGCTTGCGGATACCTGGTGCACGATGCCCTTTATCCTCCCCTTGAAGCTCGAATCGACCGGCAGGCAATAGCGACCATCCCTGGTAGTTATAAAGGCATCCTGGATCATGCTTGCATATCGGGAGTCCTTGAGATAGCGATTAAGGATATCCTGTATCTTGCCCTGGATGCTCTCGATGCGTCTTCTTATCCTGGATAACTGGGGACTGGCATTATCTTTGACTCTATATTGTTCATCAAAGATACGATTTATTTCTTGCAGAATATGACTAAACCCCTGAACGGGCATCACCCTTTCAGTGAGTAATGGCAGCTCCCTTTGCTGGGAGAGGATGAACTTCCGCAGCCGGCGACCTGCAAGTACCATGCTCTCGAGATCCGAAAAATCCTCGGCATCGAGTGCTGCACCCTCGATAGATGCTCTATCCAGTATTCCATTAAGATCCTTTAATCCCTGCATTGGCGGTTCATTGCCATCTTGATGCAGGTAGATCATCTCCTGAGCACAGCGATGCAAGTGGACGATCGAAGAGATATTTGCCAACGGAGCTAGTTGGTCAACATGCCCCCTTCCTAAGCTGGAAGCGCAGTAAGAGGATAGAATCCCTTTTATGGCATCGAACTCGACGAGATTAAGACTGAAGTCTTGCATGGTTTATCATCGCATTCGTAAGTATTATTTTAACCTAGCTCCGATCCTAAAATACATCAAACAAAAAGGGATCGAGCAAGTGGTACCTTACCCGATCCCTGATAGTGTTCAATCTACGGTAACTAGATACCCTAGTAAACCTTGAAATAAGGCCAGATGGTGCTTTCGTTGCCTTGGTTATCTATCGCTTTTATCTCCAGTAGAATCCTGGTGAACTCGGTGAATGTGTTACCAGGCAGGAAGAACTGCCAGCCATAGACATTATCACCAGGACCGAAGTCCCCCTGTGTGCCATTGTCAAGGAGGGCAATACCAGTCGGCATGTGGTCGAAGTATAGTTCCACGCTGCTGGTATCCCCCTGGGGATCAATGACCGCTGCCAGCAGGGTGATATTGCCGCCGATATCGGTATAAAGGGTTGTGGTCATGTAGCCGGCAAGGAGGATCTTTGGAGCATCGGTTGCTGCCTTGCCAGAGATCGCCTCATCCATCAGGCGCTTGAAATCGAACTCGTGCTTGATGGCTATCTCAGCGTTCATATAGGAAGCGTATCTCTCGCATCCAGCCTTTGATGTTGCCGGTTCCCAGACCTCGAGGAATGGCCACAGCGCGGTAATATGTCCAAATTGATCGTAAGCCTGGAGCATAAGCAGCACTTCTAATCCACTCGGTATGCCTGGTCCAACTGGTATCTCCATGCCATAGATGTTATCTCCGGGATCGAAGTCGCCATGGGCACCATCATCCACCAGGTACATCCTGGGATCTAGCGGAGCGCCCTGATACATCAACTCCACATAATCCACATCATTGTTTTCATCGGTTACCCATGCGATCAGGTTCAGCGTGCCCCCTTCAGCCTGTGTTACATGAGTCATGTAGTATCCTGCCAGGTTGATGAAGGGCGGGTCTTGACGAGCCATGGTCTTGAAGTGCCAGATCTCGCTCTCAGCCTCATCGAGCGACTCGGTGGTGCTGACAACCTGCCAGTAGTAGTCGGTATCCGGTTCAAGTTCGATGGGACCGTAGAATGGCTCGTGCAGATCCTCTGCCAAAAGGGTTTCTGGGGTCTCGTTGGTATCAAGATACACCGAATATACAACCGGCTCTGTAACCGCGCAGCTCCAATAGAGAGTGAGGTTCTTGTAAGTAACATCTTCCTCGTCATCTACCGGATCCGGCTCTATCGGGGTGCAGGGATACTTGGGCGATGATATGTCCACCTCGGTTGCCTTGGTCAAAGTAAGATCCGAAGCCAAGTATGACTTGGTCCATGAATAGGCAGCGCCGCCGTGATTGGCAGTTTTGCTGGTGATGCCAAAGCTGCTCTCATTGATGATGTTTTTAGTTCTCTTGACACCCTCAAGGTTCTTTTCGCTAAGCGCCTTGAGTACCATATTGTGTGGTCTTTTTGCTACCAGATCCCTCTTCATGGTAGTGGGGGCGAAGAGTCCCTTCAGGTAGTTGAATACCTTTGCGCTTATCGCCTGATCCTCACTGGTATTCATCACCTTGAGCTTTCCCTTTTCGGCGAAAGTCTGGGTAGAAACCATGAAGAATGCGACCAGAGCAAGTAGCATGAGTCCCGTAGCCACCTTTGTTAGCTTGGATAACCCCTTTTTGTCCATCATTTAAAACCTCCCTAAAGCTTAATATTTCGGTTTATTCATAATCGACCAATCTAAGACAACGATACAAATATAATTCAGTATCGTGTTCTTGTCAAGCACTTTTCTCAAGTTTCTTATACTCCTTTATTCTAAGGCGTGGGTTTGCCTTGTAAAACTCGATTATAGCATCGATATAAGACTCCAGGGGTGGACATCCCAACCGCGCTGGATTAAGGTATTTCTGGGCATTAGTCGTATCATACTCGGCATCGCATAAAAAGTATCCGGCAAGCTCAGTGGAGAAACCGACCGCCTTCATTAGAGGATCTATCTGCAAGATTTTTTCAAGGAGATCCTTCTTTACCGGTATAATCGGAACCTTAGATTTCAACTTGCTAGCCACCAATTTAACGAATCGCTCCGCGCTGGGTGGATTAGGATCAGCCAGGTGGAAGGTCATACCTACCGTTTCCGGATGCTGTGCAAGGAATCGGATTGCTCTTGCCACGAAGTCCACTGGAACCACATTTATCTTTGCCGAACTCCCCTTTGGCAATATGAAAAACCTGCCTTTGTGCAGGATCTTTATGACATAGTAGGCGCCGTCATACTTGATGGTTTGTCCGCTCTTTGAGTCTCCGATCACTATTGCTGGACGAACTATGGTAGTCGGGATATGTTCAAATTTTTTGCGTACAGCCAGTTCAGCAAAGAACTTGGTCGCCTCGTAGAAATTCTTGAATCCCTGCCCCTTGTCCAGTTCATCCTCCAATATGCGACCAGATCTCGTGCCACTTACATAGCATGTAGATACATAAAGGAATCGCTCCAACTGCTCGATGCTCTCCAGGAATCCCAAGATCACCTTTGTCCCCTCGATATTAACCCTGCGGGCATTTTGCTCATCGACATCGAGACGATACAAGGCAGCGAGGTGAAAGAAATGGGTAACCTCATTTCTAACCTTTCGCTTGGTGATCTCGTCCAGGCCGAGATCCTGCTCGGTGATATCCCCCTCGATGATCCGCACTTTTTCCTTTTCGAGCTGCTTTTTTTGCTTAAGCTCCTGGATCAGTGCCTGTGCATCGCCTATCATCTCAGGAAGCACCAGCAGGTAGATCCTGTCGGCATCCGGCGCAGCCTCCTCAAGCAAACGATTACCTATAAATCCAGGTACGCCTGTGAACAGGAAGGTTTTCTTCTTGTTTTTTCCCCTGTTTTCAACCATCGGGATGTATCATACCATGAATGCCTGCCAAGTTAACAGTATCTTTGATCGCTATATAAGACGAGTCTGGTATCAGAAAAAATACAACCAAATTTCAACCGCATCTTCAGCTAGCCTAGTTTGCCGTCTTTTGTCTTCGTTTTAAAGTTCCAGAAAACCCGGTCGGCTCGCCATTATAGGGGATAAAACGCGCCTGACCAGCAGAGGATCTCTGTACATAACCGACATACCACCAGTCGCTGCACTCGTCGTTATAAGGATCGCCGTAAGGATCAAGCGGATACGCCAGGTTCATATATTCCGGACCGTACTTCTCGTAACCACCCCAGTAGTCATCGTAGAACTCGAAATAAACATTGGCATAATTTGTGCTTCCGTGTTCGTAGTAGTTTACCAAGATATAATAATTTCCTGCCTGGACATAGTCGTTGGCATAGTATGCCTCCTGGGAGACGCCGGAATCGACCGAATCGGCGCTGAACAACCCGTTGGGCGTGGATGGACCCATCCAGGGTGCATAAAGATTATAGGGATCTATCTCCCCTATATACAGATCAAGATCCGAGTCAGTATCCCAATAGATTCGGCAACGCCATTGACCTACGGCATCCTCGGTCGTTGAGCCGGATAAAAAATCGATCAGGAATTGTAGCCAAGTCGTAGAGCTTTGGTTGATCTTCAGGTTATAGTACTCCTCCAGCTCCCTTCTGGAGGCTTCTCCTGGTGCCGGGAACCAGATGGCTAAGCCGCTAGATCTACTCACATCGCTATCGGCAGTGCCGCTATATGCTCGATTTGCTATAATGAGTTCACCTTGATTTATCATGTTATAGATCTCTGCTGCATTATTCGCTACTCCCGAGTCTGGCGAAGCCCTGAGCAATGATGCCAGGTGTCCGAGATCGATATTCGATGGATAGGCATACTCCTGGGTGTCTCTTTGTGCCTGTTCGATCTGCGAGCGGTAGGTTTCCAGGGCGATGCTTAGCCTAGCTCCCATATCTTGTATCTTGGGGTGAAGATCGTCCATGTAGGAAAGGCTGACAGCGCTTTTAGTGGCACTGGAGCGACCACCTTGATAAAACTTGTAAAATTCCTCAACAATGTGCTTCCCCAGGTCCTCTGCCGACATGCCTGGATCATCGATCAATATAGCGAGTATGGAATCATAGGGATCTCCCTCGCCGGCTTCCACCTCTTCGGAGAAGGTCATAACATCTGCGAGTCCCGCAAACTCGTAGGCGACCTCGTACATGCCCATCAGGCAGGCATCGAACTCGATGAGATCGAGGCGCACCCCGGAGTCCTCCATTCCCTGTCTAAGCTCGGGGAGGGTCATCCAGGTTCCGCTCGTCTGGTCCTCGCAAGCGCCCTTTCTCCCCTCTTTCCAGCCACCGCCGTGATCCCAGATGATGAGTGCATACTTCTCAGCAGGGTAGTTATCCGCTGTCCAACTGATGAACTCGCTCAAAGTAGCCGGATCTCCCATGTCTTTGTTGCCCAAAGATTGGAGATCGGATGTGATGCCGGTAGTGCTACTTCCTTTTGTAATGCGCCCGCGAAGAGTCCCCTCGGCAGGCACTCCAGGTTGCCCGGCAGCGAACTCAGCCTGCACTATGATGTGCACCTTGTCCGTGGAGCCGACCTTCTCCATCTCCAGGATATCGAAAACGCCCATGTAAGAGAGACTGTTGTCAGCAGCCATATAGACCATGAAAGTCCACTGGGCGCCATCATTGTCATCATCATCCTTATCACACCCAGGAAATGCTCCAGCGAGAATGATGATAAAAGCAAAAATAATGCCCGTGGATAATCTTTTCCTGTTCATTAGGGATACTCCTTTGAGAAGGTTAATGTACCATCAAACAGAGGGTATTATATTTTCGAAGACTGTCAGAAGTCAAGAATGGTAAAGGTGCTAAAATGACGGTTCTATATGGCGGAGTAGTGCTTGACTTCGACGATCACTCTCATATCGGGTTGGATAGATGCATGGTCCCAATCCCAATACTGCTCTTTCTGATATAGGCGCTGATGAGTAATACTTTGAAACCCAAACCCCTACCATTACACCGTCCATAAGCCCCACTCCCATAATTACACCCTTAATTACTTTTACAGCCACTCCAAGCAATACACCAACTTAACACCCCCAAAACTGAAGCGCTAGGTTACAATCTTCTCATCTCTCTTTTCTTTTTTGCAATCCCTTGATTTTGAAAGTTCAATTCATCGGTGCTATTAGTATTGTGCAACCAGGTAGCTGAAAGGAAACTAAAATGGGCATTCTTAGTCGTGCAATAAAGGTAAAGACTCGATCACGCAGGCTTGGGCTGTCTTGTTTTACTGTTTTAATAGCGATGTTGATTCTCACCGGCTCCTCTCATGCCCTCACCGGCAAGATGCTGGTTCGCTTCAACCTGGAGGATAGGGAGCTTACGCAATCGTCGCTGGCTGGATCGCTCGATATAGCAGGCTACAAGCCGTGCAAGTGGTTCGATGCAGTTATCGTAAAGGATGAGCTGGATATATTAGTTTCCGAGGGCTTCGATGAATATTATATTCTTTACGAGGATGTATATTATGCTGCCGAGCAGCTTTACGAGAAGGGGGATCTCGGCGAGTATCACACCTACAACGAGATGCTGCTGGAGATGCAGATGCTGGCAAACAACTACCCTGATCTGGCAAAGCTGGTCAGCCTGGGCACAACCCACGAGGGGAGGGATGTTTGGGCCATGAAGGTCTCGGATAATGTGGATGTACAGGAAGATGAGCCGGAGGCGCTCTATGTCGGCTGTCATCACGCTCGCGAGATCATCACCCCTGAGATACCGCTTTATATAATGAACTGGCTGCTTGAAAACTACGGCAGCGACCAGAGGGCGACCTTTCTGGTCAACGAGCGTCAGCTCTGGTTCGTTCCCATGATGAACCCGGACGGGCATAATCGGGTGGCCAACGGCTCCACCGGTTGGCGCAAGAACTGCCGCAACAACGGCGATGGCACCTGGGGAGTGGATAACAACCGCAACTGGGGATACATGTGGGGCTATGACAACAGCGGTTCCAGCCCTTATACAGGAGACGAGACCTATCGAGGTCCCAGCGCATTCTCTGAGCCGGAGAACCAGGCGGTGAGGGACCTGTGCCTGGCTCACGACTTCAAGCTGGCTTTATCTTACCATAGCTACGGCAGGCTACTGCTCTGCCCTTGGGGATATATCAACAGCGATACCCCGGATCACGATATTTTCATGCAATTCATGTCCGAGATGTGCAAGGACAATAACTACGAGTATGGCAACCCGCGCATGGGAGTCATATATAACACCAACGGCGATGCGGACGACTGGTGGTACGGCGAGCAGACCGCCAAGCCGAAGACCTACGGAGTTACCTTCGAGGTCGGCAGCACCTTCATCCCACCGGATAGCGCTCGCATTCCGCTTATCATGGAGGTCTTCGAGCCGAGCCTATATTTGGCTGAGATCGCTGGTCCTTTCCTCGATGTGAAGGAGAAGATCTTCGATGAGGGCAGTGGAGATGATGATGGGCAGGTGGATCCCGGGGAGGAGGGGCTTCTGACCGTGCGCTTCAAGAATAACTCATTGTATAATGTGATGAATCCTACCGCTCGTGTAAGCAGTGAAAGTCAATATATCACCGTGCTCGATGCCAACATTAGCATAGCCAATCTCCCCATGGGTGCAGAGGGGAACGCGCAGCCTATCGGCATCGTCTGCCATCCGAGCGCCCCTGAGGGGACTCTAGCCACCTTGCGTTATAGCATCACCGCTGGCTTGGGGGTTCATCTCGAGGTGCCGGTAACCTTGCTCATCACCAGGTCGGTCTATCAGTGCCCGCGGGTTTATTGGAATCTTAACTTTAATCCGGGTTGGACGGTTAGCGGGGATTTCGCCTTCGGTCATCCCACGGGGCAGGGGGGTGGCTTCATGAGCGGCAATCCGGACCCGGACGGCGGACATACCGGACCCAATGTTTATGGTAACAACCTGAACGGCAACTATACGCCAAACACGACCAGCTATGTAACCACGCCGGCGCTCGATTTTACCGACATGGTCTCCGTGGAGCTTATCTTCTGGCGCTGGCTCAACTGCCAAGGCTCAGATGAGGCTACGGTCGAGGTTTTCTCAGGGGGCAACTGGGTACAGGTCTGGCGCTCATCCGGCGAGATCACCGATGATTCCTGGAACGAGGTAAGTATAGATATAACCGAACAGGCAGCGGGCAGGGGATTCGTCAAGCTGCGCTGGGGATTGAAGACCGGGGGTGGCATCTTCCAGTACACCGGCTGGAACATCGATGATATAGGGATCTGCGGGTATGCGCTCCCCGCGGAGACGCCGACACCGACGCCAACACCAACGGTTACCAATACGCCCGATTATAGCGCAACGCCGACCCCGACCGGATCCTGGACGCCAGAGCCAACCGATACGCCCACGCCAACCGGTAGCCACACTCCTGCACCGACCAACACGCCGACCCCGACCATGAACCCTTCATATACCGCCGAGCCTACTTTCACTCCAACCCCCACCGCTGGCTATTTCTTCTCCATTGATGCTGCTGGATACTGGGATACCTCGCTAACCGCTCAGCATGGGGGGAGGCTGACTATGGTTGCTGTATTCCTGTTCAGAAATGCCGATTATATCGCCACCTACTATTATGGCAGGGAGCTGGGGATCAGGCTCAACGATGATGGCGAGAACGGGGACTTTGCGCCTCAAGATAGTATCTTTGGGTACAGCACGGCTATCGATGCGCCGGGGAGTTCAACGAGGCTGCTCATCGAGTTCAGGGCAATACTAGGCACAAGCAAAAGCCCCACCTGGCCGTACCTGATATGCAACGAATAGGGCGCAACCTTAAATCCGCTCCCTCTCCCTATGGGGGAGGGCTGGGGAGAGGGCATTCCATTTACTTTATATCGAACTTGATCCCCTGTGCCAACGGAAGTTCACTGCTCCAGTTGATGGTGCAGGTCTGCCGTCTCATGTATGCCTTCCATGAGTCGGAGCCAGCCTCTCTTCCCCCGCCGGTCTCCTTCTCGCCGCCGAAGGCACCGCCGATCTCGGCGC
The DNA here is from genome assembly GCA_964448115.1 of uncultured bacterium. GTDB lineage: Bacteria > CAYUVA01 > CAYUVA01 > CAYUVA01 > CAYUVA01 > CAYUVA01. The sequence continues at coordinate 15,381 of CAYUVA010000034.1, read as the reverse complement.
CACTGGTGCCGATGTTGACATTGGCTATGCCGCAGTCGCTTCCCCGGTGGCTAAGGAACTCCTCTGCCGAGAGTAGATTATTGGTGAAAATCGCTGATGAAAGCCCCTGGGGGACGCTGTTATGGATACGAATCGCCTGGTCGAGGGTCTTGAAGCGCACGATGTACAGGATGGGAGCGAAGACTTCCTCTTGCATCAGTGGGAGTTCGGGCGGCGCCTCGACCAATGTAGGCTCCACGAATGCACCCTTGGCATAAGCACCATCGGTGAGACGCTTGCCGCCATACACGATCTTTCCGCCCTGCCGTTTAATGGTCTCGAGCGCGCTCATCATCTCATCGACCGCCGGTTGATCAATCATAGGTCCCATAAGCGTATCAGGATCAAGAGGATCTCCGATGCGCACCTGAGAGTAAGCCTTCTTCAGTTTCTCAATAAACTCATCAGCAATCGTCTCCTGAATTATCAAGCGCCTCAAGGTGGTGCATCTTTGCCCGGTGGTTCCCACTGCTGCGAACAGTATTGCGCGCAAAGCGAGATCCAGGTTGGCATCCTCAGCAAGTATGATTGCATTGTTTCCGCCCAGCTCCAGGATAGTGCGTCCCAGCCTCTGTCCTACCACCTGCCCGATGCGCTTTCCCATGCGAGTGCTGCCGGTTGCTGAGATCAGTGGGATGCGGCTATCGTTAAGCATCATCTCGCCGACCGAACGACCGCTGCCGATGACCAGGCTCATGATCCCGCTCAAGCTGTTGCGCTCAAAGACATCGTTCATTATATGCTGTACCGCGATTGCGCATAGCGGGGCTTTTGATGATGGCTTCCAGAGCATCGTATCCCCGCAGACTGCTGCGATCATCGAGTTCCACGCCCATACAGCAATCGGAAAGTTGAAGGCGGTGATTATGCCCACCACTCCGAGAGGATGCCACTGCTCGTACATGCGATGCATCGGGCGCTCGCTGTGCATCGACAAGCCATATAGTTGTCGTGAGAGACCAACTGCAAAATCAGCGATATCGATCGCTTCCTGCACTTCGCCAAGCCCTTCTTGATATATCTTGCCCATCTCCAGGCTGACCAGTTTGCCGAGCGGCTCCTTGTATTTGCGCAGCTCAAGCCCGATCTGACGGACTATCTCACCTCGCTTTGGCGCAGGCATCATTCGCCATTCCTCGAAGGCTTCGAGAGCCTTTTCCATCACCGTATTGTAGTCATCCTCTGAAGCCATAAGTATCTTTGCTACCGGTTCTCCATTGGTCGGGTTGTAAGAGACCAGTTCTCCACCGCTGGGATGCTCAATCCACTCGCCATAACAGGCGCCCGAGTTAACCTTTCCTATACGAAGATCATCCAGGAAATCGTACATATTAACATCTCCGATAATCAGTCTGTTATCTGTTATTTTAACTAGCGCAAAGATTTTAGCATAGCAGCCAGCAGGGGGCAAATGAGGAAACTGACAAGCTATATGATATACAATGAGAGTGGAGAATTGATCCATATTTTAATAATTCGACAGATCGTAAAATAAGGATGAAAACATCTCGGCAAGGGATAAAAAACAGCCAATAACATTCTTCAGCACTTGATCTTGTCGCCCATGCCTAGATCCTTAGCAGCCCTTGCTACTCCCTGGCATAGCTCCTTTGGCTTAAACGGCTTCTCTATGAAGTCAAATGCGCCTTTTTCCATAGCCTTTCTAGCCATCTCCATCATCGCGTAGCCGGTAATCATGATCACCTTGGTTTGTGGATGCTTCTCCATCACCTTCTCAAGCACCTGAAGTCCATCCATGCCCTCCATAAAAATATCTGTGATCACGATATGAAAACGCTTCTCAGTGATTCGCCTTAAAGCCAAGATGGGGTCATCGAAGACCTCCACCTTGCAGCCGGCTTTTTCTAAGGCTTCTCCGAGCTTTATGCCTACCTCGGTCTCATCCTCCAGAAGCAGGCACTCCAGATGTTCATCCTTCTCGGACATGAAAGACTCCTTGTTAGGCTTTAGGTGAAACAAATTGTCGAATTCTTGCGTTCCATGTTTGAGTTAGTAATTAAATCCTTTTGCGATAAAGTCATTAACCACCAATTCAAATATATCTCTGGCTTGTTGGACTGCTTCTATTGCATCAATCTCAGTTGCTTCTTCGCTAGCATCGAATACTGTATCTGGGTATCGTTCAACCTGAGACCAATCTGTTAAGAATGATAAGTCAGTGTATTTGTTTCTAAATGACCAATCGTCTGGTATCAGTATTAAAAGACGATCTAAATCGTGTGTTTTGGGAAAGGGCTTCTGCAAATAGATCAATATAGCTTTAATAGCCTTTTCGACCGATTGTTGAGCGAGAAAACAACTAAGTCTCGGTGGTGCATAGTTAAATTGAATAATCTTTTCAGCTGCTAGTAAATCCTCTTCTGCATATTGAAGCCATTTCTTTACGGTGGCTGATTTCTTATCCATAAATTACTAATCCCTCACTCAATGCAGGTTTCAGGATTGTACCAACCATATCGCCAATATCTTCAATTTCATCCGGAGTAGTAACAATTATGTCCTTCGAGATCGGTAAATCAGCTAAAAGTCTCCTTATCTCCACGCGCAGTTTCCTTTTATCCTCGATCTTCCCAAAGACAATTAGCAGATCGTAGTCGCTGTTTTCGCTGGCATCACCGCGGGCATGAGAGCCAAATAGTATAATACGCAGTGGTCTAAATTTTTCTACTATCCTATTTTTTATAATCTCCAGGTAATCTTCGGTTACTGTGCTCATATCTGAAATCTCTCGAGTACAAGTAACATTTTATAACCTTGTTATGCAAAAGTCTATTTAGTCACTTTGTTTCTTGGTTCGCAAAGCTTAAGACTTTTGGGCTTACTACCTCATGGTTCCTGCCATGCGGTCAAAGAGATCCTCGCTGACATGGATCTCCAGGCTGGTAATGTCATCAAGCGCTTCCAGCCTCTTTTTTATCAGCTCACTATGTGCTTGGATCTGCTTTGACTTGGCTCTGGTATAGACCTCCAGGGCGCCTTCTCTTGCCTTCACCTGAATATCGGGGTCGAGATCAACCAGCTCGGCAATGGCTCTGTAGGCTAGCTCGGTATCCTTAAGGATATGCTCCGAGTAGGTCATCGGTTGGTATCTCGGTTGGCTCACCATCTCCACTATGGTCTTGGTTGCTTTGGCAACGGTCGTTTGGGCAAGATTGATCACCTTATCATAGCGCCTGGAATCTGTATCATCGGTATGGAAAAATAGCTTGACCCACTTGTGGTATGTCTTTTCTCCCTTTAGCACCTGTTTTTTTGCCTTAGCTAGGGGTATTTTACTTTCATTGGCAAGCTCCTCGGCTAACATATCGAGCGGTGCGATCACCCTTACCTTGATGACATGAGAGACGCCATCTATGAACAGATGCCCAGCGGGTCCATTATAGACCAGGTCTCCCTTGAGGATGAGTTGGGCAAAGCTAGCCCTTATATAAGCCAGGTATCGTTTTATGGTCTCAGCGGATAAGCCAAACAGCGAGGGCAGTTCATTCAATGCCTTGCGCAGTTTTTCCACCTCTACATCGTATCTTTGCGAGGCGGCTTGGAGCACCTGATCGTTTATAAGATCGTAATTGAGAGCCTTAGCTACCTCTTCTCCAAGCTCTTGGCAAATCTTTTTCGAGCTACATGTAATAATTATTATAGGCATCTGTTTTCTCCAATCATATCGATCCGATATTATTCTTCACTTTCATCCCTTTTGACAACCGTGAGCAACGGGCAGACATCCTCCCTTGAGTCGCGGTGCGCCTCGGCGTGGATGACGCTAATGGCAGTTGCCACATTGGGGAAGAAGTTATGCTCGCCGATCTTCTCGTAAAGATGTGTTCGTTTCATCGCCTTTATCACCGATGGATTCAACCCGCTGAATGATACCTCGTAGCCGGCGTCTCTGAGCCGATCAACCAGCAGGGACAGAAGCTCCTCGCCGGAGGCATCGATCAGGTTTATGCCATTGCCCACAATAAGTATATGCTTCAGGTTTGGCATGGAGGCGACCACCTCCAGCACCTTGTCCTCAAGATAGCTTGTATTGACGAAGAAAAGTGAGCCGGCAAAGCGGATGGCTGCTATGCGGCGGCACTGCTTCAAGCCGTACTCATCCTGGTCCTTATAGGTTCCCTCCTCGGTCTTGGAGAGCAGGCTCACCTTGGGACGCATGTGCTTGTATAGGTAGATCCAGAGCGACAGCACGACTCCGATCATGATCCCCTTGTCAAGGTGGGGTGCAAAGCCTAGGGTACAAACGAATGTGATGATGGATATAGCGCCGTCAGCTCGTTGTGCTCGCCAGGTGTGAATGAAGCTCGGTATGTTCACCAGGTTGATCACCGCCATCATGATGATGGAAGCCAAGACCGACTGGGGAAGATGGTACAAAAGCGGGGTGAAGAAAAGCAAGGTGATCACCACGATGCAACTGGTGAACACATTGGATAGACCGGTGATCCCCCCGGCTTGAAGGTTAACCGCTGACCTGGAGAAGGAGCCGGAAACCGGATAGCTTTGTCCAAGGGAACCGATAATATTAGCCAGCCCTTGACCGATCAACTCCTGGTTGGGATCAAGGCGCTGGTGGGTCTTTGCTGCTATCGCCTTGGCTATGGAGATCGCCTCCATGAAGCCGAGAAGTGAAATGATAACCGCTGTGGAAAGGAGTTGCAATATCAAGGATAGATCGAGCATGGGCAGCTTCAGCTTGGGGATACCGCGAGGGATCACTCCCACTACAGCTCCACCACCGATGAATAGAAGCTCCGTTTCATTTAGCTTTTTATTACCTATTTTCAGGCGCCAGATACCACCCTTGGCAACAGAGCCATCCGGTATATTATCTTTTTGATAAAATCTCGGATTGCCCCCGGCATCCTCGATCATGCCAAACTTTATTAAGCGAAGCTTGGTGCGCTGAGCTTCCTCAATATCCTTTAGTTCTTTGATCTTAAGATTGATAACCGCAATTCGATGGCGAAGCTCTAAAGCAGGGATAGATTTTTTCCCTTGTTCTTTTTGTACCTTGGTAAGCTCTGCATTTAGCTTACTGCGCTCTGCTCCCAGGTTATCAATTTCCTCAAGTGTTTGGTTGAACTTACGGATCTGTTCGCTTATGGCTGCATCCATCAGATTATCGATACTGGTAGCCTGGTTTTTCTGGAAGCCGATAGCCCAGGAGATGATGGTGGTAATAATCACAGCTATCAGGACATTAGGGATGCGGGGGTTTATCTTGCGCAGACCGTACATTATCCCGATGGCTAACACAGCGAGCAAGAGCGTAGGAATATGTGTATAGTGAAATGCAGCCCTTATCACCCTGATAAGGGTCTCATAATGGTGGGGTGCCTTGTCAACATAGACGCCGAATAGCTTGGACAACTGCGAGGTGGCTATTATTATTGCCGCTGCATTAGTGAAGCCGTTTACCACCGGATGCGAAAGGAAATTTACCACGAAACCGAGCCTGAAGGCTCCCAGCGCGAACTGGAATAAGCCGACCACCAGCGCCAGTAGTAATGCATAAGCGATATATTGCTGGCTACCAGCGGTCGCCAATGGTTCCAGCGAGGCAGCGGTCATCATAGATACCACCGCCACCGGTCCCGTGGCTAGCAGCCTGCTTGAGCCGAACAATGAAGCGACCATCGGTGGCAAGAAAGATGCGTATAATCCATAATACGGTGGCAAGCCCGCCAACTGGGCATAAGCCATCGATTGAGGGATGAGCACCAGCGCTATGGTTAACCCGGCTATGAAATCTGCGCGCAGGGTTGCCAGGTTGAAGTCATCAAACCACGATAAGAAGGGGAAGATCTTTCGTATCATGTCCGCCTACAGGTCAAGTATTTGCTATATAGATGATCTGTTAGTTTCCACTTCAGCTTTCATTATAGTTTCTTCGCTGTATCCCAGCGCCCAACTATAGCATCATAGGCATCTAAGTCAATCAATTTTTTTAATGATCGGCTTTACTTTGACCAGGCGCATTGCCTGGTTCTCGCAGACCGACAGGCACAACCCGCAGCCCATACACCCCTGGACAACCACCCCATCATCGCCCATCACCCTGGCATCGAAGGGACAAATATCCTCAAGGCAATCCCAGCATTTAGCGCACCTGCCATCAATCATCTCCACCCGATAGTAGGTGAGCAAGGGGAGGTTTCTCTGCCCGAAGCGCCGATGCACCATGTAGGGGATGCATCCACAGGTGCAGCAGTTGCAGATAACATACTCGTTGTCCAGGTTGACCGGGCAGTGCACGAATACGAGGTGAAACATGCGAAGCTCATGGCAGTGGGTGATGATCCTTATTATTTCATCCTTACCGGCCGGCTTGTAATCATCGGGGAACGCCTTGCTGAAGGGCTTAACGCCTATCTTGATCACGATATCGGTCTCCAGCGGATGATCGCAAGCTCGCACTGCCAGGCGACAGCGACAGCTCCCTACCGCCATCTCTCCTCCAAGGTCATCAAGTATCGATAAAAGCTGCTCATAAGGCACCGGCTTTGCCGTATCGCCATAGTTGCCGATGTAATATACGATAAGCCTCCCTATCAGCTTGTTTGCCAAGGGAATCTTGTTTATCCAAGCCAGCTTACCCTTACAAACATGGTATGCAAGGCGCAGCATGGGCAGCTCGATAAAGCGGGCGAATATATAAAGCGATAGCCTGCGTAGCCGGCTATTTGGCTTGGAAAATGGCTTGAGCAGGGTATATAGAAGCGTGTGCTCATGTGGCGTGTTACCGTGAAGCACGCCTGAAATGAAAAAAGGGATAAACATCAGCTATTCATCCACCCAAAGATAAGGCCAGCCGAACGCGCTGTTCCCAGCCAGGTCCATTGTCTGAAGCTCAATAAACAACATACCGGGATCACTCGGTGGAAACTGTAGTATAAGTATATACAATGACTCACCGATCCTTCCCAGGGATGCACCGCTATTGATACCGTCAATATAGACCCTGATCCGCTCCATGTAAGGCTCGCCAGAGATCGCCTGGATGATCAAAGTTCCGCCGTATTGTGAGCCTACAACGCTGTCAAAGAACCCAGCAGCCTCTATGCGCGGGGGCTTGGAGTCCTGCATGGAGCTGACCGACTCGCTCCAGGAACTCGCCCTGCCATGATACGATGAGCGCACACGATAATGGTAGCGCATCGAGTCCTCGAGCTGGCAGAATGTATAGTTCATCGAATAGATCCAATCGCTTATCATGCGTAGGGTGAACTGGTCATCCGGGCTGCACTCCGCCCAGAAGCTCTCCGCCAGCCCGCTGGGATCGCTCCAGCCAATAGTGGTGCATGTGCCAACGCTAAATGTAGGCAGTGGGTCTATTACTGGGGGCGGGATCTGCTCCGGGGTCAAGGTCGGCGTGATGGTCGGGGTTTGAGTCAAGGTCGTGGTCGGCGTCGCGGTCGGGGAAGCAGTGGCTGTTGAGGTGGGGAGCGATGTAGCCGTAATGGTTGCAGTTGCACTAGGCGTGGCGCTGGGGTAAAGGGTAGCGGTTGGCGTAACCGAGGGGGTGCGAGTGGGGAGCAGGGTAGCGGTCTTGGTCGGCGTCGCGGTCGGAGTCCGAGTCATAGTGGGTGTGCGGGTTCGAGTCGGGGTGCGGGTAGCTGTGGCTGTATCGGTCGGCGTTATGCTCGGAGTCATGGTTGCGGTCGGCGTTATGCTGGGAGTGCTCGATGGGGTGCTCGATGGAGATGCTGTCGCCGTCAGGCTCGGTGTGCCGGTGGGAGATGAGGTAGCCGTGGCGCTGGGGGTAAGGCTGGGGGTGGCGCTTGGAGTTAGGGTCGGCGTGTCTGTAACCGTCGGGGTTGGCGTGGGATACCAGAAGGTGGCGCTTACCTCCTTGCTGTGGCTGCTGAAGCGAAAGTAATGATCCTGAGCGATGAGCACATAATAATATGTGCGTCCAGGCGCCATATCATCCTCATCGAGATAGCTATCCCCATAAAGTCCCCCTATCAATAGCTCATAGAACCCGTCAGAGCGCCCGTTATCCGCTCCAGACGGAGTGCTTGAGCGATAGATAAAATACTGATGCGCCATATTAGGCACCCAGGTCAGAAGGATGCCGCTCTCTGCAAGCTGAGCAGAGATAGCTGATGGCGGAAGCGGAGCCTGGGTCAGGTGAAGGTATGTCGGCTCGCCGGCATACTCAAGGTTGTTTGGTATCAAGCCCTCGAACTCGGCTTGCTCAATGGGAGTGAAAAAGCGCACCCAGTAGGGATGGTTCGGCGCAGAGCCTTTGAATGGCGAAAAATCGACCAGCCACCAGCCGGTCTGTCCAGTCAGCCTGTATCCGCGATTCACTCCCAGCCACGGCTCATAGCCATCCTCGGTTACGATGCGGCTCATGTTCTCATCGACATAACAGTAGAACTCGACTACGCCCTCTTCTGGGCTGCCGCCGAACGATGAGTAAAGCTCGGCAAAAGCGGTGCCCAGAAACGGACCCGCCGTGGGAGTCGAGGTGGGGCTGCTGGTCGGGGTGACGGTTATGTTGCCATCCAAGGCGGCGACTTGCCATAAGGCGTAACCATGCCTAGTGATAGGGCAAACGATGCTTATAACAAGCAATACAGCATAAAACAGTAGCAGCAAGCGCCATGAAGCATCATTTACCCTCATTATGCCTTTTGTTTCTTCTAGGTTACCAGGTTGGCTGGTCTGCGACCGCTGAGACCATCGATGAGGTTATCGACCGCCAGATCGAACATTGCGCGCCTTGTCTCTGCTGATGCGCTGCATCGACATCGATATTATCGTAGCCTACAGCTACGGTGCTTAGGATTCGAAGGTTTCTAGCATGATCTATGAGCCTCGCATCTATCTTACTGGCAAGGTGGCACAAAAGACCGTCCATATCTACGATCTTTTCCATCAGAAGCTCTTGATGAGTACACGGGGGGTATAGCTTGGAATAGTGCTCGAAAGTGTATAGTTCCTTCAACCTGTCGATTGAAGCGGGCAAAAATGGCGAGGTGGAAAAGACCTTCATCTTGATGCTCGAACTCCTTTCCTTTCGTAATAGACTATTTTCAACAAGATAATACCCGTTTTCAGGTTCATTGATCAAATATGCTAAAATATAAATCGAGGATGTCGTACTCAACAACAGAAAAAGAGTTAACCATGGAGCACCTCCTGGCGCCGATTGCCTTGATATCATCGCTCATATTGCACTTAGCTTTGGTCTATTATCTAACCATTCCAGTTCAGTTGAAGCCAAATCGCCTACCCTTGGATAGCGTTATCCGAGTCAACCTGGTCGATGCGCCCCCGGCGAGTTCGAAGGATGCAAAGGCAGCCGCGGTAATAACGCCCAAGCCTGTTTCCACGCCGATTAAAGCAAAACATAAGCCCAAAGAACAAAGCACTCCGGTTAAGCAAAAGCCACACGCCAAAGACAAGGTGGCGGTTCCTATAACCAAGGAGAAAAAATCGGCTCCCCCAAAGAAAACAGATGAGCCAGAATCCAGCGGGCAGACCGAGACTGACAGCTTCATCATCGATGATGGCTCCAGTGCGCCTGGCGGCGGGCAGTCCTGGGGCTCGTTGGCGCTCGATGTGGAGAATTTCGATTATTATTACTACCTGGAGATCATCAAGAACAAGATAAGCCGCAACTGGATACCCCCTTACGGCAGCATACCAACCGGGAGCGTCTCCCGGGTGATAATCTACTTCAAGATCCTCGCTGATGGAAGCATTTCTGATACCCAAGTTGAGGTCTCTTCGGGCATTTCGCAGTTGGATCGCTCGGCATTGCGTGCGGTATTGGTCTCAGCTCCATTTCCCAGGCTACCTTACGGCTTCGAGGGAGAGATGCTCGGCATCCACTTCGGCTTCGAGTGTTCATATTAGGCTTTAGGCATAAGGTTCGAGAGTCAATTAACCACCAAGGCACAAAGACACAAAGGTACAAATGGTTTTGTCTCTTATAGCAGCCATTGTTTTTTAAAATGCTATGCTGCCTTAGTCCCCTAGCCAGGTCAATTGTCAATCCAGGTCGTAGTCTTTCCGGTAGTTGGGGGCTTCGCGGGTGATGATAACATCGTGGACATGGCTTTCGCGAAGACCGGCAGTGGTTATCTGAACGAACTTGGCGCAACGACGAAATTCATCGATGTCCTTTGCACCGCTATAGCCCATGCCTGATCGTAAGCCACCGATAAGCTGAAACACCATCTGCGATACGGGACCTTTGTATGGTACTCGACCCTCGATCCCTTCAGGAACGAACTTTGCCTCGCTTTGAACCTCCTCCTGGAAGTACCTGTCCTTGCTCCCCTGCTTCATAGCGCCAATCGACCCCATGCCTCGATAGGTCTTGAAGCTCCTGCCCTGGTAAAGGATCAGTTCTCCGGGACTTTCATCGGTGCCGGCGAATAGCGAGCCGATCATTACTGAATTGGCTCCGGCTCCAATCGCCTTAGCCACATCACCTGAGTACTTCACGCCTCCATCTGCACATACGGGGATGCCGTGCTCATCGCACTCCTCTGCTGCTTGCATTATTGCAGTAAGCTGTGCCATTCCAGCGCCGGAGACCATGCGCGTTGTACATATTGAGCCTGGTCCAACTCCGACCTTGACCCCATCCGCACCTACATCAATCAAGGCTTTGGCTCCCTCGCTGGTAGCGACATTCCCTGCCATCACCTCGATATCGCCGAACCATTTCTTAAGGTTTTTTACAGCATCAATTACTCCCTTTGAGTGCCCATGTGCTGTATCTACAACCAGAACATCAACATGCGCATCGATAAGAGCGCTAGCTCGTTCTTTAAGATCTTTGCCAACTCCAACAGCAGCCCCTACCCTCAAACGACCGAACTCATCCTTGCACGCAAGAGGAAACTTCAGCTTCTTGTTGATATCCTTAAATGTAATCAGACCTTTCAGATTGAATTGATCATCGACTACGGGGAGCTTCTCGATGCGATGTTCATTAAGCAGCTTCTTGGCTTCTTCAAGGTCGGTGCCCAAGGGGACTGTGATAAGATTCTCCTTGGTCATCAGCTCGCTGATAGGACGGGTTATATCCTGCTCGAATCGAAGATCCCTGTTGGTGAGGATGCCGACCAATTTTTGGTTCACTGTTATTGGGATGCCGGAGATTCGGTAGTGTTGCATCAATTGCAGAGCTTCCCCGATGCTGTTCTTTGGTGATAAGGTAATAGGATTCACGATCATGCCATACTCGGATCGCTTTACCTTATCGACCTCCTCAGCCTGTCTTTTTATGCTTAAATTTTTATGTATGATCCCAATGCCGCCCTCTCGTGCCATGGCAATAGCCATCTCGGACTCTGTTACCGTGTCCATAGCGGCGCTTACCAGTGGAATGTTGAGGCTGATCTTGCTTGTAAACAAGGTATGAAGGTCCGTCTGACTGGGAAGAACCTCCGATTTCTGGGGCACCAGAAGCACATCATCAAAGGATAAACTTCTGCCGATTATCTTGTCTGTATGCATCTTACCTTTTCCCTTGCAGGTTCGAAAAGTTTTGCATAAAGATAGTCAGAAAAAATACATTGTCAAGGGCTGGTTGCAAATAAAGTAAGTGGTGTAACTAAACATGTTGATACATTACCACCGCCATTTCAAAGTCATAAGCGATAGACGCTACTGCTGGTCAAGTATCTTTCGCACCAGTTTAACTAACTTGATAGGAGAATATGGCTTTTGTAAGAAGTTGACGCTATCTCGCTCCACTCCATGTCTGATCACCGATTCATCCGTGAAACCTGAGATAAACAATATCTTGATACCGGGGTAGAGCTTCTTTATGGCTTCAGCAAGCTGTACCCCGTTCATTCGAGGCATAACGACATCACTAACAAGCATATCGATATTACCTTTAAATTCAGTCGCCTTTTGGAGCGCATCCTGACCATCAATGGCTTGAATGACCTTGTATCCATATTCCTCGAGCGCCTCGACCGTAATGTCTCTCACCATTTCCTGATCTTCGGCAAATAGTACAATCTCGGTTCCTTCTATTTCCGAGGCTTCCACCTTTTCTTCCATGCCTCGAATTTCCGGGGAGACCTCGCTTACCGAGGGGAGGTAGATCTTTATCGATGTTCCCTGTCCTTTGTCGGAATAGATCCATATATAGCCATTATTCTGCTTGACTATGCCATAGACCATAGCCAGCCCAAGACCTGAACTCATGGTCGATTCTTTTGTTGAAAAAAAAGGCTCGAAAGCCCTATCCCTTTCCTCTTGGCTCATACCAATACCGGTATCTGAGATGGTTACCATCACATAGGGTCCGTCCTTTATCAGGGTTTGCGATTCGAAGTATTCCTCCTCCAGATAAACATTCTTGGTCTCAATCGTAAGGCTTCCACCTTCAGGCATCGCTTCCCTGGCATTGACCAGGGTCTGGATTATTACCTGTTCTAGTTGAGCGGGGTCTATGCGCACATTATCCAAGTCTTCTTGCAATGCCAGCACTAGTTTTATATCCTCGCCCAACATGCGACGAAGCATCTTTGCCATCTCATTTATCACATTGTTTATATTTATCACCCTGGGTTCTACGATCTGTTTTCTGCTGTAAGCCAGGAGCTGCCTGGTAAGGTGGGAGGCTTGATTTGCGGAGTGCATGATCTTATCGAGTAGCTCGTTTAAGCTCTTCTCTTGAGAGTATTTTCTCTTTGCCAGGCTGCAATAGCCAATTATTGAGGTAAGCATGTTATTGAAGTCATGAGCGATGCCACCTGCCAGCTTGCCTATGGCTTCAAGCCGTTGGGATAAAAACAGTTGCTTCTCCAGGGAAACACGCTTAAGATCAGATAGCTTTTGTTCGGTTACATCCTCGAAGATGGCGAATAGATGGGAGCCGGAGATGAAAAAAGCCATATCCAGCCAACACTGGGTAGCCCCTTTCTGTGGATCATCTTGTCTTAGTTTAACAGCCGCGATAAAGGAGACCTCCCTACTTTTCATCGTATGCCTTGCCTTCTGATGGATCTGCTGATACTCCTCTTTGTCAAACAGATCCTCCAAGCCGACACCATCACTCTTGATCGAAGCGAGCTTTAATAGCTTTTTTGCACGATCATTGCATTGGGTAAGCCCCAGGGAACCATCGCTTTTTTCCTCGATCAGTCCCAAACCATAAGGCATGTAATATAAGATCTCTCGCCATTGATGATCTATCAGGAATTGTTGTTCAGCATCTAGAGTTTGCTTTTCATTGAAGATATACGCAGTAAATTTTTCATTGAGGGCAAGCCTGATAAAATCATAACCAGGAGACTTTTCTTTTACCAATTTCTCAAGCTCTTTTAAGGATAAGCCCTTGTAGTGAAAACTTTTATCCTTGAGATCAAGCAGTGCTGCAAGGCTTGAATTTATGAATTCGATTTTCGACTTGTTTTCAGTTTCATGTCTAATGATCGCAGATGGTAAATGCAATAATTCTAGGATCTTTTTTATATTTTCTGTTTTCATTTTTTCAATATGATCCCTTTGTGGGAATTTGACCCTTCCCTTGTTAAACAATGTGGCACTCTACTAGCTCTTCAATAGTAAATCCGCTTCCTCTATTTTCAATACAAGGATAGCAGTAAATACCATTTAAGGCAATCACAAAAATTATGTGCTCTATAATTCCGCCCCATACCAATACATCGACTCGTACATACACATGCACTCCTTCATGTACATCAACTGATAAGCCAACCAGCACACCGACTGCAACGCCAAGACCACCGCCGGGGACTCCTACTGATACGCCGATCCTTTGCAATGCCTTTGAAAGCGTATTTTTCGATGCTTGCATTACATCAGCTAGCTCCTTAACTGAGTGCGGTTGATCGGGCGTTTTGGCTAGCAATGCCATAGTATGCATCGCCAACGATACAGCCTTTACGATGTTATGCAGGTTTTTGATATCATCACCTCATCATTCAAGTAAATAAGTGCCATGATACTTAAATATTGTATCGGTTCCCAAATTCAGCCAGCCAACCGCAGGCACCCAGCCGGTGCTAAGCGGTATCTTCCTTTGCTCCAGTTTCGTTACATCCACCCCCAGGAGACCATCGCCTTCCTTTGACCAATAGCCAAATGATAGCCGGTTCCACAGCAAATTGCTAAAGGAATTGCTTTTTATCTAAAATAAAACTCCCTCGAAGGTGTTCGAGGGAGCTTTTTGTAAACAATTGATATTCTTCGATCTTGGCGAGGTAAAGTTAGAACCTTCTTCCGCCGCCTCCACCGAAGTCTCTTCGTGATCGGTTTTTGGGAGGACGGGCTTCATCGACCTTCATTTGTCTGCCGCTGAATTCCTTTCCATCCAATTCATCCTTGGCTTTCTCGGCATCAGCTTCACTGTTAAATTCAACAAAACCGAAACCTCTTCCTTCGATAATGTTTACATTCTTAACTTCGCCATATTTTGCGAATAATTCTCTCAACTGGTCCGTGGTTACCGAGTAATCCAAGTTACCGACATAGAGTTTACTTCCTTGCATCTTGCACTCCTTTACAATTCTTGCCTATAAGTATCTAAATGCTCGACTGGAGGACATTAGCATTTAGCGATTGTTTTCCTAGCGAAAGCATTGATTACTTAATAGCAGGTGAACAACTAACGATCATATATGTTAGCTAAATAAAATTAAATGTCAAGTGTTCAATATTCATGTATTTGAGGATTTCTATTCTGACTTATTTTGAGTATTCTTTTCGCTATCAGGAAAGATGAACAAACCCAATAGACTTAATGCAGGAGACTAAAGCCTAGGTCAGCGTAGCCGCAACAATATACCCCCTGTCATCCTGTGTGGAGTCCCTATTTTTAAAAAATCTGGACTCCGCACGGGATGACATATAGGTTGATCATGCACCTCATGGGTAAGGGCTGGATGCCCGCCGAAGTTTACCTGGCACTTGATGCGGCGCGAGCGTTTCCCCCTCACTGTCATTCCCCCCCAGGCGGGAATCCAGTAACTTTACAAAGTGGCAGAGTGATGTTTTAACTGTTTCAGCGCTGAAACAGTTAACCTTGTACACGATATCACGGTACCACGATACCACGGTATCACTTCTTCTCCGGCGGTGGGGGACCGGTGTCGCCTTGCGCATCGGTCTTGATTAGATAGACATCAGCAGAACCTGCGCCATAAGAAGATGTAGAACCAGCGATTATATATCCCCCATCCGTGGTCTGGGCCACGCTATAGCCTTCATCATACATACTTCCTCCGAATGTCTTCTGCCAGAGCATATTTCCATTAGCATCGGTCTTGATAAGATAGACATCAGTACAACCAGCGCCATAAGACTCTGTAT